>NZ_JAAFKG010000023.1 GCF_013299185.1 Microcoleus sp. bin48.metabat.b7b8b9.023
GGCAATGGTAATTTTAGGTTTGAGTTTCATACAGGTAAACCCTAATTAAATAATTTGTAGTTACTCAACAATTATTCTCCAATATACCATATTCTGCTAATCTAAAGTTTAGATGCGTTCGCCCTGGCGCAGAGGGAAGAGTATTGCGAGGGTTTTGGATGTCGTAAAAAACCTTTTATCCCTCCCCTCTCTGTGTTCTCTGTGTTCTCTGCGGTAAAATCTTCTTAATATCTACTTCACCTCTTTATCATCCAAAAATCGTCAGATGAAATTAATCAAAAGCATTAAGTAAACCGTATTGACTTCTAATTACGAACCAGTATTTTTAATACTTAGACAAGATAATTTGCCCGCAGCTATTACAGGCTGCCAAGTAGGGACTTGGAGAATTTACACTGGCGATGCTTCCTTTGAGTTTATACAAACAATAAGCGGCTTTGATTTAAAGTCATTTCTTACTGAAAGAGTGGGAGAATTCCCTGTACACCGCTAAAACTATCAAGGCGCTTGTTGATAATCTCTATGTAGTCAGGTACTATTTCAATACCAACATATTTAATCCCAAATTCTTGTGCAGCCAGTAATGTAGTTCCCGATCCTGCGAAAGGATCGATTAGAATAGAATTTTCCAAACGCGGTACAAATATTTCAACTAGCTTTCTCATGAGAGCGATCGGTTTTACTGTGCAATGGACGTTAAACTCCTCGGTTTTCTCGCGCTGTATACCTTCTAAAATATTAGACTGAAAACCACCGAACCGATCTTTAGTATAAAATAGACCAGTACCATACTCTTGTAGAGTTTCTAAGTAATTATTGACCAGTGGTTTTTGAAGAACGCAGATTGCTTCCCATTCGTTCCTCAGACAACTGTGCCAACCATCCCATTTTTCAGGATTTTCATATCCTTTCTTCTCGAACTGTTGTTTGATATTGACACCTTTAGGGATACCACTGGATCTTTTATAAACAAGCATATCTCTCGCATAGAATCCAGCATTTTCAAGTGCTACTTGTACGTGAGCAACAGTTCGCGTGCTGTTGAAAACTAAAACTGTCGCACCCGGTTTGCAAATCCGAAAAAGCTGCTCGCCCCACTCAAAACACCACTTCTCATAATCCAGAGTGTTGTTACGATTCCTTTGATACCATTTTTCGTTTCTGACTCCACCTGCTAAACCACTGCCATAGGGAATGTTTTTAACAAGAGTTTTATTTCCCTTGCCATTGACTTTTTCAATACGCCTTTGAATTTCTGAGTCATCCCATTTATGACCAATAAATTCATAATTATAAGGTGGGTCAGTGATACACGCAGAAATATAATTTTCTGGCAATGCTTTCATCACTTCGCGACAGTCACCAACCAAAACTTCATTTGAGGGAGCTTTTTTCATGAGTCGGGCAGTTACTCAAGTGGGAAATCAATCTTCAATTATGCCACATTTGCAGTATATAGTGAATCTAAATGAGTCGTGAAACTCTCTTCTCTTTCCGAACTTCGCGTTCTTTGCGTCTTCGCGGTTCGTTTAAAACTGTTTTTCCACAACTCATTTACACTCCCTATAGGCAGTCCAAATCATAGGTTCATTGCAGCTTGTTTTGCTGCATACAAACATATAATTATGAGTCAACCGGAAATATAGCCTTTCTCAAAAAGATGAGGTATTACTGAGAGCTTGTATAACCGCCTAAACTAAGAGGGCTGAAGCCCAACAACATACCTCATCTTTCTGATAACCGCTATACCTAAATCCTGACTATTTCAAATAAACCAACGTCACGCCTCCACCTCCTTCTTTTTGACTGGCGAGCTCGTAGCGAGAAACCTGCGGGTGAGTGTCCAGAAATTCGTGAACTCCGCGCCGCAACTGTCCCGTACCTTTGCCGTGAATTATCCACAGCGCGCCGTATTCGACTGCTTTGGAGAGAGCTCTGTCGATTTCGATTTCGGCATCGGAGACTCTGGCGCCCCGGAGGTCGATCGAATTATTAGCAGTCCGAATGGCAATTTCGGGATTGGGTTTTGCTGGTTCCGACGCTGCTTGTTTAGCTTTGGCGGTAGCGGCTGCTTGAGCTGCCGCCTTGGCTAATTGAGCTTTGGTTTCCGGTTTTTGACCGTCGAGGGATTCAATTTCTGCCAGTTTGACCGTCATTTTCATAATCCCAAACCGCACGCTCAACTCTTCGTTAGCATCGGGGCCGCTGAGGACTTCGGCGGTTTGGCCCAGGCTGGGAATGCGGATGCGATCGCCCGTTTTTGGCATAAAACCCGGTTTTGGTTTCGCCGGTTGCTTCCGAGAGGGCAGGTGTTTTTGGGAAATTTGATTTAAGGTTTCTGTTGCCATTTGGGCATTTTGAGCCGTTTGGTCGCCCGCCTGCAAGCGACGAATAATTTGAGCAATTTCTGATTTTGCCGATCCTATTGCCTCATTTACTGCCACTTCCTGAGCTATTTTTAGTTCTCGCTCCCGCTCTTGCAAAGCCGCTGCTTTTTGAGAAACTTCCTTGTGCAGTTTTTCGGTTTGGTGCAGCAGTTGAGTTGCTTCTCTGGCCTTGGTTTCCTGTCTCCGGCGCTGGGCTTCTAGTCCTGCAATCACTTGATTGACATCTTGAGATGCTCCGCCGACATAGGTTTGAGCTTCATCGACTATGGATGCTAGCAAACCGAGTCTTTTAGCAATAGTTAGGGCGTTGGAACGTCCGGGAATTCCCCACAGCAAGCGATAGGTTGGCTGCATCGAACTGTCGTCAAATTCTACTGAGGCATTTTCAAAGCGGGAGTCTTGATATTTGAGGGCTTTGAGTTCGCCAAAGTGGGTAGTTGCGATTGTTAATAGGGAATGTTGGGCGAGATATTGCAATAGGGCGATCGCCAATGCGCTACCTTCAGATGGGTCTGTCCCCGCTCCTACTTCGTCTAACAAAACTAAAGATTTGGGAATTGGGAATTGGGCATCGGGCATGGGGAATTGGGCATTGGGAATTGGGGATTCGGAGTTTTCTTCCCCTTCTTCTGCTCTTTCTGCTTGCCTTTCTCCTTCTTTTTCTCCTGTTTTCAATACTTCTAAAATGCGGCTGATGCGGCGGATGTGACCGCTGAAAGTAGACAAACTTTGCTGCAAAGATTGTTCGTCACCAATATCGGCAAGAATATTGTCGAACCAAGGCAATTCTACGGGTTCGCGGGCGGCGACAAACATTCCGGCTTTGGCCATTAAAGCTGCCAATCCCAAGGTTTTGAGGGTGACAGTTTTGCCGCCGGTGTTCGGGCCGGTGATGGCGACTACGCGGATCTGGGGGCTGATGGTTAAATCGACGGGTACGACTGCAAAGCCTTGTTCGTGTTGTTGCTGCCAAACTAATAGGGGATGGCGCAATTGACGGAGGGTAATTGGCGATCGCAGATTGCGAATTAATACTTGGCTTTTTTCTGCTTGTTCCTCATCTAAATTTTCATCACCCGAATTTTCATCATCTAATTTTTCTGTATTTTTTGGTGCTAATTCTGGCTCTCCCAAATCGATAAATTTCGGCGGGTTTGCTTGGAGCCAATAACCGTAGCGCGCTTTAGCCGCAGCTAAATCTATAGTTGTTACTACCACCACCAATCTGTCTAAATCTGGTTTGACTGCTGCGACTTGCTCGGTGAGGGCGCGGAGGACTGCTTCTTCTTCGGCTTGTTCTTGCCGGAGCAACTGCCGCATTTGGTTGTTAAGATTGACTGTGTTGTGGGGTTCTACGTACAGTGTCGCGCCGCTGGCGGAGGAGTCGTGAACGATGCCCGGTATAGCATCTTTTTGGGGAGCTTTTACCGGAATCACAAAGCGCGAGCTTCTTTGAGTAATTACCTGTTCTTGAACGGCGTTGGATTGGCGCTGTAAAATTCCTTGCAATATTTGATAAATGCGATCGCGCAACTGTCGCATTTGCACTCGAATTCCTGCTAATTTAGGAGTGGCGCGATCGGCTACTTGAGCGCGATCGTCTATACAGCGATGGATTTCTTGCTCGATTTCGGGATAAGTCCGCAGTTGCGATGCCAGTTCTTTGAGCGTCGGCACATCGGGCGCAGAGTCAACAATCCGGCGCAATTGCCTTGCTCCGGCCAGGGTTGTAGCAATTGCGAGCAATTCTTCGCCCCCGAGCAAACCTTGAAGTTCGGCTCGTTGCAGGGCAGAGCCGATGTCTTGGATTCCTTCAAAACTCAAAGCACCGCCAGGGCGGCTTTCTAACTGGTAAGCTTCCTGAGTTTGGGCCTTGAGTTCGGCTGTTTGAGCTTGAGTTGCTGGGATTTGGAGGTCGAGGGCGGCCGCGACGCCGAGTTTAGTAGCAGCGAAGGTAGCCAAGTGCTGACACAGGCGCGGCCATTCTAATAGTTCTAGTGTTTCGGATTGAATCAAAGTTGAGGTGGTGTTGGTGATTGGCATTCCCAGGCGCTGACCGAGAAGGTTGATTTGACGATACTATTAATTAATTTTAAAGTTTTTTATGGTTTCCGGGCGCAACTTGAGAAAGTATCTGGGATAACCGTCAGTATATTTTCCATTTTTGGATTTGAGATTTGAGATTTATTGCACAGGTGAATCTGCGAACTTTAACGGGGTCTAAATTTGTGGGATCTCCACGACTCCTGTCGGGGGCTGGTATCTGTTTGCGGGCGGGTGACAAATTAGCAAGGCGAGAATTTGTATTTTTGGGTTCGCCGTCTCAAATTATACATTCTACTGATACCTGTTTGGCAAAACGATGCAACTGTAGGCCCGCAATCCAAATCATTATCCAGTAAGTCCTGCCAAATCTCAAATCTCCAATCTAAAATCTCAAATGGTATGAGCATTTTTGCTGTTGAGGGAGCTAGCATCTACTGTTTTTTGCTGGGATTAAACTATTTTGTTTTAAATATGTCCGGGTAATTGTGGCGGTTGTATCCTAAAGAGAAAGTTGTGGAGCTGGTGTTATGGCAAAAATTCTGACGATCGCAGATAGTGTGACTTGGGAAGTCGTCCAAGAGTTACTGGAAAAGGAGGGACATCAGCTAAAAGTCGCTTCCGACGGCAAAGATGGTTTTGATATGGCGAGGGAATTCTCCCCGGATGCGATCGTTTGCGATGGGACTTTGCCTCAAATTCACTGGTTGGAGGTGTGTCGGCTGGTGAAAGCCGATTCCCTACGGGATAGCTTCGCTTCACGAGAATTGAGTACAGGCTATTTTTTGCTGCTGATAACACCCGAGCAATTTGCAGAAGTTCAAGAATTGGACGCGCGGGTTGACGATTTTGTGTTGAAACCGATAGTGAAGCAAGAATTTTTGGGGAGGCTGCGGGCGGGATTGCGCGAGCGCGAGTTGAGGCTAGAGTTGGCACGAACTCAGCAAGAATTGCAACTGTCGCGCGATCGATCGCTGGAAAGTGAAAAGATGTCCAACTTGGGGGAATTAGTGTCTGGTATTGCCCACGAAATTAACAATCCAATTACTTTTATTTACAGCAATCTCACCCACGTCCAAAGTTACGCTACCGATTTAATTGAACTACTGCGATTGTATCAAAAACAGCTCGTCAATCCTGACGCGGAAATTATGCAAAAACAGCAAGATATGGATGTGGAATTCCTGCTCGACGACTTGTTGAAAATTGTGAGTTCCATGCGTACCGGGAGCGATCGCATCCGCCAAATAATCTTATCGGTACAGGATTTTTCCCGCAGCGATCGCTCTGGCTGGCAGTTATTCGATATTTCCGACGGTTTAGAAAACACTCTGTTGTTGTTGCAGCACCGCTTACCGGCACGGGAGGGAAGGCGGGATATCAAGGTGATGAAGGAATACGGAAATTTGCCGCAAGTTGAGTGTTACGCGGGTCAGCTCAATCAAGCTTTTCTGAATGTGATCGATCGCGCGATCGATGCTTTGGAAAAGTCGAGTCAAGAGTTGGAAGAGTCGGAATCAGTTAAATTTAAGCCTGTGATTTTGATTAGCACTCATGTAATCGACGGTCAGCGGATTGCGATTGAGATTGCTGATAACGATCTGGCAACTAGCGAAGATATCGCAGCCCAATTTTCCGATCAATTTTTGAGGGAGACGGCTGCGGAAAGTAGCAGCCTTTTCGGACTGGCTATCAGCTATCGGATAATTGTAGAGCAGCACAAAGGAGAGTTAAAGTGTTTTTCTGAGCCGGGGAAAGGTACTAAGTTTCGGATAGAAATCCCGCTCAGGCACAGTTAATCTTAAGGTACGTTGTTGGGCTTCAGCCCTCTTTCCTAATTTTATAAAGAGCGCTGAAGCGAACTACATACCTTTAGAAATTCCGCTGCGACACAGTTAATCTTAAGGTACGTTGTTGGGCTTCAGCCCTCTTTGAGATATATATGAAAGAGCGCTAAAGCGCAAGAACGTACCTTATTTGTTAATTGAGTTGAGCAATTAGCTGATTTCAGCGCTGTTTTTTTTAGATAAGCAAAGAGCGCTGAAGCGCAACAACGTACCTTGTACCTTATTTGTTAATTGAGTTGAGAAATTAGGTTATTTCAGCGCTTTTTCCTAATCTTATAAAGAGCGCCCAAGCGCAACAACGTACCTTATTTGTAATCGCACTGCTGTTGCAGCGGACACTCGTCGCAGCGGGGGTTTTTGGCAGTGCAAACCGCCGCCCCAAAGTCCAGCAATCCTAGATTCCAAGGCCCGACTTCCCGTTTGGGAGCGACTCTTTCTGCGGCTTCCCAAAGTTCGGGCGAGCGCGATTTTACCTTGCCGCCATCAAGCCCAAAAAAACGCTCCAAAATCCGAGCAACATTCGTATCGAGCACGGCTTTTGGCTGTCCGAAAGCATTAGCGCAAACCGATCGCGCAATGTACTTCCCAACTCCGGGAAGTTCCAGCAACTGAGCTTCAGTACGCGGTACATTTCCCTGATAATTTTCCAGGAT
The DNA here is from genome assembly GCF_013299185.1 of Microcoleus sp. bin48.metabat.b7b8b9.023. Taxonomy (GTDB): domain Bacteria; phylum Cyanobacteriota; class Cyanobacteriia; order Cyanobacteriales; family Microcoleaceae; genus Microcoleus. Next base: position 6,931 of record NZ_JAAFKG010000023.1, read on the forward strand.
CACCAGCACCGACTCCCGCAGCTTTTGCGCCCGAAAAAACAGACCCAAAGGCTGCAACAAACTAGCAACTTCTTCCACAGGCGCGATCGCCAGATCCTCCACAGTTGGATATCGACGGACAAATTCTTGATAAACCGGAGCAACGGTAGCAGCAGTAGTTTTTTGCAACAGCAACTCAGCTACTAAAATCGCGTAGGGGTCGCAGGTGCGGCGCCAAGGAAAATCGCGGAAATTCTCCTGGGCCCAAGCTTTCAGCCGGCGGCGGAACCACCGGACTTTCGCAGCGTTCAAATGCTTTGACCCAGATCCGACATCAGAATCAAAAACAGCGGCATTTAATGCAGGCATTTGATTTGTAATTTGGATAAATTGCCAAGTTTATATTTATATAATAGCAGATTTAAAGGATTTGTAAAAAACTCTTTTTCTTTCTCTTTCTCTGCGTACTCTGCGCTCTCTGCGGTTAATAAAAAAAATATTATCAACCACCAGTCATACCCAGAAACCTAGAAACAATATTAATTTCAAACAATGTCAAAATGTAAAATTTTGTATAGCAAACAGCACAACTGCCTAAAAATAGATCATGCTGGGTATTCAAGAGACTTCAATCGCCCGCAAAAACAAATTTAAATCAGGTAATAAAATGGTAGTAGCAGCACCTGTTCAATCCGGCAGTCAGTCAATTTTTCAAGCTCGTTACGACAACTTTATTGGCGGCAAGTGGGTAGCACCGGTGAAGGGGAAATACTCGGAAAACCTTTCTCCAATTACCGGAAAATCAATTTGTCAAATTCCCCGATCGAGCGCGGAGGATGTAGAATTGGCACTGGATGCCGCCCACGCTGCGAAAGACAAGTGGGGTAAGACTTCCCCCGCAGACAGGGCGCGGGTGTTGCACAAGATTGCCGATCGCATCGAAGAAAACCTCGATCGCCTCGCCATCGCCGAAACCTGGGACAACGGCAAACCAATTCGCGAAACCAGACTAGCAGACATCCCGCTGGCGATCGACCATTTCCGCTACTTCGCAAGCTGCATTCGGGCCCAAGAAGGGTCGATCGGCGAACTCGACGAAAACACCGTCGCCTACCACTTCCACGAACCCCTAGGCGTCATCGGACAAATCATCCCCTGGAACTTCCCAATCCTCATGGCTGCGTGGAAACTCGCCCCAGCCCTCGCCGCCGGCAACTGCGTTGTCCTCAAACCAGCAGGGCCAACCCCCGCATCCATCCTAGTATTGATGGAAATCATCGCCGACTTAGTACCGGATGGCGTCATCAACGTCGTCAACGGCCCCGGTGCCGAAATCGGCAAAACCCTCGCCACCAGCCCCCGAATTGCCAAAGTAGCCTTCACCGGTGAAACAACCACGGGCCGGCTGATCATGCAGTACGCCTCCCAAAACGTCATCCCCGTCACCCTAGAATTAGGCGGAAAATCGCCCAACATTTTCTTTGAGGATGTCTGCGCCCAAGATGACGAATTCCTCGACAAAGCCGTCGAAGGATTGGTGATGTTTGCTTTCAACCAAGGCGAAGTTTGCACCTGTCCTTCGCGGGCGTTAATTCAAGAGTCGATTTACGATCGATTTATAGAAAGGGCGATCGATCGCATCCGCCAAATCAAACAAGACAACCCACTAGATCCAACAACCGCCCTCGGCGCCCAAGTCTCAGTCAGCCAGATGGAAAAAATCGCCGAATACGTCAAAATCGGGCGTGAAGAAGGCGCAGAATGCTTGATTGGTGGCGAAAGAAAAATCTTATCCGGCGACTTAAAAGACGGTTATTATTTCCAGCCGACAGTCTTCAAAGGAAACAACAAAATGCGAATTTTCCAAGAAGAAATCTTCGGCCCAGTATTAGCAGTCACCACCTTCAAAGACGAAGCCGAAGCCTTAGAAATTGCCAACGATACCCTCTACGGTTTAGGCGCCGGAGTTTGGACGCGCGACATCAACACCGCCTACCGCATGGGCCGCGCCATTCAAGCAGGCCGCGTGTGGACAAACTGCTATCATTTGTATCCCGCCCACGCAGCCTTCGGCGGCTACAAATCATCAGGTATCGGCCGCGAAAACCACAAAATGATGTTGGATCACTACCAACAAACCAAGAACTTATTAGTCAGCTACAGCCCGAAAGCATTAGGCTTCTTCTAAAAAGGTACGTAGTTGCGCTTCAGCGCTCTTAGATTATCTAAACAAGAGCGCCAAATCGAAAAAACCAAACCAATAACTTCTTCTAAAAAGGTACGTAGTTGCGCTTCAGCGCTCTTAGATTATCTAAAAAAAAGAGTGCTCGATCGAAAAAACCAAACCAAGAACTTCTTCTAAAAAGGTACGTAGTTGCGCTTCAGCGCTCTTAGATATACAAACAAGAGCGCTAAAGCGCAACTACGTACTTAATTACCATACAATAACTTCTCCCATGGAAACAATCCCCAAAGTCACAGCCACAGAAGCCGCCTTAAAACTAATAGAATACCTCAAAACCCAGCACGGAGAATTGATGTTTCACCAATCGGGCGGCTGCTGCGATGGTAGTTCTCCCATGTGCTATCCCAACGGGGAATTAATCGTCGGCGATGGCGATGTATTGCTGGGAAAACTAGACGGTTGTCCCTTTTATATTGCAGCACAGCAATACGAACATTGGCAGCACACGCAGTTAATCCTAGACGTAGTACAGGGGCCCGGAGGCAGCGATTTTTCCCTGGAAGGGCCCGAGGGAGAGCGTTTTATTACTCGTTCTCGCTTGTTTGTCAATGTTGGGTAACTCTGTTTAGCCTCTTGTTTGGACTAAAGAAATTTTATTTTAAATGAACCACACCAGCGCCAGAGAACGCAGAGAAAGAGAACAGAGAGATATCTTATTGATGTTGACAATCTCGGCGTTTTTTGCTAGATGTACTTTGTTTAGGGCAAGCGCGTTTCCTCAATAAAGGAAAGCCCATCAAAAAAACCATTCTTAAAAACTTGAGTGCTGCGAACTCGATAATTTTCGTCTACTAAAGTAATTATTTCCACAAAGGTAATCAGGGTATTATCTTGAGTTTTATTTGACCGATAGCACATGGTATCCTGGCCCGCATCCCAGGCGATCGCCGAAAAATCAGAATAACTACCGGAAGACAGTTTCAGAATCCGTTCTTCAAACTCTCCTTGAAACTTAAGCTGGAGGCGAGAACCGTCTGAGTATTCATAATTGTTAACTTGATGGTACTGATTGCCTTGAATCCAGATGGTAAAATTAGCGAAGAAACTGCGATCGAAATGTCCGCGAGTATCGGTCTTAATAAACTCACCTTGCCAAGTGCCAATATGACGGGTAAAAATTTCCGGTACTTTCTCCAAATCGGGAAAACTCACAGGGGTAACTAAATTGTCACGAATTACAGGATTGTTACTCATTACTCGATCTCCAGTTTTTTGCGACACCTGATTTACTTAAAACTGATATCATCTCGGGTGAATTACAATAATAAAAGTTCGTAGTGCGGACTTTAGTCCGCAGCTTTTTGCGGACTGAAGTCCGCACTACGAACCCATTTTATTGCGGTCAATCGACCGGACATGATATGACGCAGAAATCTAGTTGATTTCATCATTAAACCACCTAGAGTTTGTTGAGCTGTACAGCATTTAATTAAATTGTAGATTTCAATTCCATCTCTCCCTCTCCCCATCTCCCTCTCTCCCCCTCTCCCCCTCTCTCTTTCTTAACGACGGCCAACTTTCTGACTAATTTCTCGGCTGCTGCGTTGATATTCGTGGACAATTGGGAGTCTTTCAGTTTGGAAGTTTTCCAGGGCTTCGGGAATATTCGCACTATTTGCGAGATGTTTTGCTAAATACAAACCATCTTCCCAACCGGAAGTCATTCCTCTGGCGCGTGTGGAACTTTTGGCGTGGGCTGCATCTCCAATTAAGATAACACGACCATCGTAGATTTTCGGCAGGGGGTCAATGTCATAAGAAAAACGACAGACAATATTTTCTAAAGGCGTTGATTCTATAATTTTTCGGGCATCTTCTGGGAGTTTTGCTAGTTCTTCGGGAGGAATGGTAATATTGGTAGGTTGCAGTTTCCCGATTTCAGATTCAGTGCGCTCTTTTTCAATAAAGAAACCCCAATGAGTGCGACCTCCACCGATGTGAAAGAAGTTGGCATAAATTCCCCTACCCCGTACATAAACAAAAAAGTTTCCTTCGGGACAGAAGCTGTTATCTTCGACTATTCCCCGCCAGACGACATCGCCTAAATAAAATAGTTCTACGTTAGGAACTATAAATTGACGGACTTTTGAGACAATGCCATCGGCACCAATTAATAGATCGCCTTCCCATTTTGTGCCATCTTTAAAGTGGGCGATCGCACTGTGGTCGGTTTGGGCGATCGATGCCAATTCTGCATTAAAATGAATGCACTCGGGGGGTAAGTCGTCAAGGATTGCTTCTAATATAGCTTTGCGGTGTACCAGCATTGCTGGGACTTCGCTTTCTTCGTAGGTGACGTGCTCGGAATTGATGACACCGCCGCGCAGGTTGCGAAACTCGAATAATTTAACTCGATCGCCCGAGTTGATAATTTTTTGGGTAATTTGAGCGTTGCCTTGATGCAGTGCTTCCATGCCTGCTTGCACGATCAGAATACCACAGCCATCGGTACGCGGATAGGATGCTTTTTCAAACAAGTCAACTTTAAACCCTTGTTGAATCAGCAAAATTGCCAGATAAGCTCCTGATGTTCCTGCGCCGATAATACCTATCCTGGTTTGGGACGGAACCATTTGTGCTTCTCCTGATTTAAAGATTGCGATCGCCCTCAAGTAATATTATAATTACATAAAATAAGATTTGGGCTAGGTCTGGATCGGCGATCCTCTTCGAGGTCTTCGCTAACGAGCTTTTGGCGATCGCCACAGGTTTCAAGCAGCCACTAAAATCAGTATTAGAAGTGAGCCAGGATTCATAATTAAGATTGTGTCAGCTCTAACGACCATATTGGTTTGTAGTGAGGACTTTAGTCCTAGGGAAAGAAGGACTAAAGTCCGAACGATCGAACCGTTGCCAGGATTAATAATTAAGATCGTGTCAGATATAACGACCATATTGTTTTGTAGTGAGGACTTTAGTCCTAGGGAAAGAAGGACTAAAGTCCGAACGATCGAACCGTTACAGATTGCTGTCAATCGACCGGACATAATATAATGGGTGAGTTGAAAATTATCGCACTCACAACTTAAGGCTGGTTTAAGCTTTAGGAGTGGTAATTAAAGCCAATTCAATTTTGTCATCAGGCTTTTGAGTAACTTTTGCGTCCAAACCTGGGCCAAAAAATTTACCTATTTTTTCTTGCTTTTCTTCCCAAAGTTCGATCGACAGCAGCGGCGAATAAAACTCTAGAATTAACGCATAAGCACCGTCAATATCAACTTCCCGCAAGCTTTGGAGGAGGGGGCGTTCCTCGTCTGTCGGGGCCATTCCCAAGCGTTCCAGAGCGTCATCTAAGTGGGCGGGTTGGCCGTAACGAAATCGGGTGATATCTTTGCGGACTTGGTTTTGAGTATCCGTAGCCTGACTTTCTCTCAACAGGAGAACTTCAGGAGAAGTCGGTTCGGTAAACTCCACTGGTTCGAGTTCGGCTGCTTTCAGGGCCAAACCTCCCAGCAACAGGGGAATTCCATAAAAAAAACCGGCTAGGTTGAGGGTAGCTTGGTCGGTGAAGTAGGCATAGAACCCGACTACTGCTAAAATACCGCCCACCACTAAGGCTAGGCTTGCTAAAGAAATTTTACGTAACATATTAGTGAGGTAAGTAGCTGGAATCAACAATATACTTTAATTATTATCGGGCAAGAAGTCTTGAATAAATTTAGTTTTTTTGCCAAAATACCGGTCAAAACTGCTAGCATCTATGAGAGCGGGTTCTCTGTGCATCCACAATCTTGTCTCTAGCTTCAAAAAAATATCCCGCTTTCCCTCGCCGCGGCGCCACCGATAAAGATCCGGTTAATTGGGTGCCGTTGGTTCCAGAAGGTAATCGAGATCGGCAGTATCATCAAAGTATAGAGAGCGGCGATCGCGATCGACGCTCTTGCCCTTTCAACTAATTTTAGGACGCCAGGAACTCCGAGGCTCAAGCCACGCTCGCTTGTAAGAAATTGCAAGCTGTTCCCATCGGACACCTTGTAAAAGGAGACGTTATTTAGGTCAGGAGACGGGCGAATGCGACGCTAGTTTTGGGCTCTGTCATCTGCAATTAAACAGTGTTGCAGGTCTAAAAAGCCTTGATAACCAGGTTGAAGCGAACATTACCCCCCTAAGGGAGGCTCCTGCCGGAACGAACATGATGCGATTGCGAGTTGTAAGATTTTGAGATGGTAATTGTCAAGCTCGAAAGTACAGTACAAGAGGACTAACTAAACCCTTACAACTCGCCCGGTGGTAATGGACAGATTCAAGGCGGTTGCAACCGCCGTGTCGTTTTTCTCTCAAGGCTAAAGCCACTCTCGTTTCCCACTTACCGAGTTTTTTTTATGATTAAAGACGAAGACAAACAGACTGCGGTCGCCAACAAGTCTGTTCTCGACCAGATTAACTCGCTCAAACGCGAAGATGAAAGGCTTTATAATATTTTAGCGATCGATGTCTGGGCTCTAGCCAAGACAATGGATGAATATCAACCTGGATTTTGGGCTGCTTTCATGAAAAACCGCGAAAAGGCCCTGAAGCGATTTTTAGCTGAAATGATGAAAAACAAAGCCGCAGATAGCAAACGTCCGCCTTTTCTGCGCTGAAGTTTTGATGTACAATCAAACTATAACACAGACTAAAAAAACCAGATCGCGCTCATCACTTCTATATAAAAATAGTAAAGGATTGGCGCCGAAAGGCACGTCGGTGAATTAAGAATTCTCGTCTGTTCGCAGGGGGGAAAGTCAAATATTTTTGTTAATACTAGCCAAGGCAAAAAACAATGGATGTACAGACAATCAAAGAGCGCGTAGCAGAAATCGAAGTCAAGCGGGAATCCCTCGTGCGGCTGTTAGATCGATCGGACTTGGGAGCCCTGAGAATAGATGTCAGTCAGGCGATCGAGGAAATTGATGATTTGTTAGAAGAATTCAAACGCACTTTTGACAGTTGACAGTTGTTAGTTGACAGTTGTTAGTTGACAGTTGACAGTTGACAGTTGACAGTTGACAGTTGACAGTTGACAGTTGTTAGTAGTGATTAGTAACGGACGTGTCAATTATTGACTAAATACGGTAAAAAACCGGGTTTCTACCAGTTTTGGTTGAGTAACGATAAATCTCGGAAGAAACCCGGTTTCTGAACTCGGTGCGGGTAGGTAAGAAACCGGGTTTCTACGAGTTTTGGGTTGAGTAACGATAAATCTCGGAAGAAACCCGGTTTCTGAACTCGGCGCGCGCATCCTACCATACTTGTCAACAGTCAACAGTCAACTGCCAACAGTCAACAGTCAACAGTCAACAGTCAACAGACTAATTCATCGCCATATCCATCAAAATCTGTTGAGAGCTCACTTCCGGGTTATTAGCAGGCGGGCGTCGCTGAGAATAGTGTCCCCCAGGCTGCAAATCCCAAGCTTGACGGTTGTCCGCCAGCATCACACCTAAAATTTCTTGCAATTCCATTACTATAGTCGGATCTTCCACTTGGACGATCGCCTCAACCCGCCTGCTAAGATTGCGCTGCATCCAGTCAGCAGAACCAATATACACCTCTTCGCTGCCACGGTTGAAAAAATAAAACATCCGCGAATGCTCTAAAAAGCGGCCGATAATACTGATAACTCTGATATTGTCGCTAACACCCTCAACGCCCGGACGCAAACAGCAAATCCCGCGAATAATCAAATCAATTTTAACTCCCGCTTGCGAAGCTTCGTACAAAGCAACAATAATTTGAGGGTCAACTAAAGCATTCATTTTAGCGACAATCCGGCCGCAGCTACCAGTGCCGCTTTCCGCATTCAAGCGGCATTCGTCGGCCTCGCGGCGGATTAATGCTAAAAAACGATCGCGCATATTGACAGGCGCCACCAACAATTTACGATAAGATAACTGCCGCGAATAACCGGTTAAATAATTAAACAAGTCTGTCAAATCCGCACCCAAATCCTCGCGACAACTCAACAAACCGACATCCGTATACAATCCTGCTGTTTTGGGATTGTAATTTCCCGTGCCGATGTGGACGTAGCGGCGAATGCAACCGTCCTCGCGGCGGACTACCATCACAACTTTGGTGTGGGTTTTGAGTCCCACCAAACCGTAAACGACGTGGACTCCCGCTTGTTCTAACTTGCGCGCCCAATTAATGTTATTTTCTTCATCAAACCGGGCTTTGAGCTCTACTAAAACAGCTACTTGCTTGCCGTTTTCCGCTGCTTGAATTAAGGCGCTGACGATCGGCGAATCACCAGAAGTGCGGTATAAAGTCATCTTAATCGCTAACACCGAGCGATCGTTCGCCGCCTCAGTAATAAACCGCTGCACAGTCGCTGCAAACGAGTGATAGGGATGGTGTAGCATGATATCCCCTCGACGGATGGCCGTAAAAATATCCTCACCATCCTCAACATCCAACATCGATTTGCCTAAAATCATTGGCGATTCCGAATTCCGCAAGCGTGGCGGCACCACCGGAGTCCAAGGCGGGTCTTTGAGTTCCGGCACAGGCAGCCCCACAAAAGACATCAAATCCTTGAGGCCTAGCAGCCCCTCCACGGCGTAAACATCCTGCTCGCCGAGTTCCAACTCATCCATCAGCATATCTCGCAGCGCAAGCGGCATAATCGCTGGAATTTCCATCCGTACCGCAGAACCTGTAAACCGGCGCTTGCGGAGTTCCTGTTCAATCGCCAGCAGCAAATCATCTGCTTCATCTTCCTCGACAGTCAAATCGGAATTGCGAGTAATCCGAAACGGGTGATATTCCTGAATATCCATCCCCGGAAACAAAGCCTCTAAATTGTGGGCGATTACCTGTTCTAAAGGTACCCCCGTCCACACAGGAGTTTTGCCCCTTTGCTGCCACTGCAAATCTGCCGGTAAGGGCAAAAATCTCGGCAAAACCTGGGGTACTTTAACCCGTGCAAACAATTCCTCGCGGGTGTCGGGATCTCTAACAACTACTGCTAAATTGAGGCTGAGATTGGAGAGGAATGGGAATGGGTGACTGGGGTCAACTGCTAGGGGAGTGAGTACGGGAAATACTTGTTCTTTGAAGTAACGGTGCAAGTAATTTCGTTGTTCTTGATTGAGGTCAATGTAGTCAAGAATGTGGATGCCGCTTGCTGCTAATTTGGGTCGCAGAGTTTGGTCAAAATAGGCGTGTTGCTGAGTCACCATCGGCAAAAGCCGCTTGTTGATGGCATCTAGCTGTTGTTGGGGCGTGCTGCCGTCGGAGGTCAATTTGCTGACTTTGGCTTCTACTTGCTGTCTGAGGGCTGCTACGCGCACCATGAAGTATTCGTCTAGGTTTGAGCTAAAAATAGCGAGAAATTTAAGTCTTTCGAGGAGGGGCGTGCGGGGGTCTAGGGCTTCGTGGAGCACGCGGTTGTTGAATTCTAACCAGCTTTGTTCTCGGTTGAAGTAGTATTGAGGGTCGCTGAGGTTGATTTCGGTGTAGGTTTTGGCTGGGGTCTTTTTTGGCTTGGACATGGTTTGCGGGGGTCTTGCGGGGAGGCTCGATCGTATCTTTACCATTAGTATCGCAGTAGTATTGGGGTAGCGGCGCAGTAGCGGGTGATTGAAATCGCGTTTAGACAGAGTAGGGGGCGATTGAAATCGGGCCGACACGAGACTTTACCCGACGGGAACGGGTTGGAAGGGCGATCGAGCTTTATGATTGATGATAGAATCTTGGCGTTGCTGAACTAGAGTATGATAAAATGATCGTCGGAGCGTCAAAAATCACACACATTTAAAAAAAATATTATGCAATGCCCGGAATGTCAGTCAACCCATATCAATAAAAATGGTCACAAAAAAGGCAAGCAGAATTATATTTGCGTTAGATGTAAAAGACAATTTATAAATGATTATCAGTTTCAAAAAGGATACTCGGAAGAAGTGAAACGCGAATGTCTAAAAATGTATGTTAATGGCATGGGTTTTCGAGCCATTGAAAGAGTCAACAATGTACATCATACTACAATTATTAATTGGGTAAAACAAGCTGGAGAACTCTTGCCAAATTGTTACGAGGAGAGAAACGACTCCTTCGGTTGGAGAATTAGATGAATTACAAACATTTGTCGGTTCAAAAAAAAATAAAACCTGGCTGTGGACGGCGGTAGACCATTTTAAGCCAGGTATTTTAGGATGGGTTTTGGGCGACCATAGCGCCAAAACTTTTGAGCCGTTATGGGAAATTGTTAGTAAATGGAACTGCTATTTTCGGCGTTGCTGATTTATGGTATGAACGACTGAATATGAAAAAATGAAACAAGCGAGTCAATCAATATAGCTGAGTTTTCAAGTTATCGATTTTCATACCTTGATTAAGCAACGCCGTATTTATTGGGGATTGTCGGTTCTACCCAAGGTTCCTCGAACTTCTGAGCTTCCGAGAACTTTCCCCAAACTCGGTAAGCCGCATCCCTCTCCCCCTTCCACCCCCGGTGGTTTTTCTTGAGGGGTAGGGGTTTTGTCGGGCAGTGACCGTAAACCGTCAGCGGTTGACCCAATGCCGTGTGCCAGGGAAAAGTAACGTATGCTTCCCACTTGCGGGTCAATACTCCCACTTCTTCGGCAACCTCTAAGTCGTAATTCTGCTCCTTGAGCGCTGCTGCAACTTCATCCTTGCTGCGGTAGTAGCCCAACCCCAACTGAGCGATCGCCTCTCGACTCATGCTCCTCTCGGCAATCAAGTGGTTGAGGGCGCCACTTCCTACTTCGCCCCACAGCCAATCCCGGCACTGGGCGTACACCGCAGCCAGTATCCCCCGGCGCATCTCCCACTTCGCTGCTATTTCTATTTCCCTAGGGCTGTGTTCGCGTTCGGGCAGCGCTGCTCCCACCCTCGAAGCTGCTTCCCGCAAAGCTTCTACCCAATCAATGGCGGTGCATGGAAGTGATTGCCGGGTTGCGTCCGCGTAGCGAGTGCGCTAGCGTGGTTCGCATCGTTTCCCAAGAGAATGACTTTGAAACAAGAAGGATGAGAGAAGAACATCCGCTCTTGAGGATCGAACGAGCCTTATCTGAGCTCAAGGACGAGACTGAGGAAAATCAAGTAATGCTGTTGGTAGCAGGCCATTTGAGAGAATCGCAGCGCAAAGTTGGTTGAAGGCTGAAAGGCTCGGGTATGGCAACATTCACCTCAAGGCGTGGAATAGCAGCAAAAAGCTAATCGAAAACACAACCACCACTGGGCGCCACCGCTTATTTTGCTGCTATCAATGCGGGCGATCGCAACTACTTTGTCAAAGCTGCAACTTTTGAAAGCTCGTGTTTGTCCCCGGTAGTTTTGTTACCGAGAAGGCTCCAAGAGTCCAGCATCTGACCGTACAAACAAGTCATTTCCCAAGCAATCCGAGCGTAGACCTTACCCAAAGATGAGTCTTTCTCGCATTGAGGAATCAGGTCAAGTCCCATTGCTAGGTGCTGTTGGTCAATCTGATTATGGATTTGCCAGTAGCGACCCGCTTGCAGCCCCAGCTTTGCAAGCTTCGGACTTGCTGCACAGAAGAAGTCATAGGACACCCCTTCTGAGATTAAATTCAGTGTAATGATTTGGTGTGCGTTTGATTCGCGCAGGACTGAACGAAAGCAATATGCGTTTACTGATATGGTTTCAAGGGTTGCCGGCACGTTAGTTGGATTCTCATCTGGTTCCAGAAAATCATATGTGTGCATCCACTCAATTAGCCGTTCGCAGTGATCGACTTCCTCCATCGCATGTCGGGCAAAGCACCCTTGGTAATGAGGGTCGTGGCACATGGCATGGCGCAGAGATAGCGCAGAGGTAAAATCGCGGGATAGGTGATATAACTGGCGAATCCAGCCTCTAATCTCCTCTGGCTTTGAAGTCACTGCCAAGGTTTCGTAAAAATGTCCATTTCGGAGGTGACTCCGATATTCTTCTGCCAAACTTAACAGCCACTGCATAGATCCACTCCTGCCGTATAATTTTACTTTGACTAGATTTGGTGCCTTTAGGGGGCGAAATTTGTTAAGCGCCAGTATATTATAATAAAGCAGTATACTAAAACCAGTCAAGTAGACTAATGCCCCTTGAGTGGCCCTACCGTGTTCTATTCTTTTTTCTCTCATTGCCAGACACGTAAGCGTTGCGATCGGAAAACCGATCCCAGGCCTTTGTGAAAGTGTCAGTTCTGCGTCTGTCCTGACATAGTGAAATTTATTCGTACCGACCTACCTATTTTATGGGCTGATCGTGCAACCAGAGCAAGTTGCTTCCCAACTCTGTTAGACTTGCTTTAGGTATGCTTCATGAAAAATACCCAAACATCACAAGTATGAGCAAATTGTATCAAGGGCAAAGTCAATCTAATACGGGAATTCTTGTAGTCGATAATAACAGAAGAATAGTGAGTATAAATCGAAATTTTATAGAGTTGTGGAGTCTCCCAAAATACGTTATAGACTCACAAAACGAGTTCCAAGCTTTAGAGTTAGCTTCTCACTATTTAGAAGAACCTCAAAAATTTGTCAAACAAATAACAGAAGTATACCAAAAGCCGGAATTGGATATTTATGCAATTATTAAATTTAAGTGCGGTCGGCTGTTAGAGATATCTTCTCAGTCGCAATGGATTGAAGAACAATATGTAGGGAGAGTCTGGAAAAGTCGCGAACCTGACAAATTCATATTTGATGAGCCAAAATCAATAGTTTATATTTGCCCTGATTTTTTTAGACCTCTCCCAAAAAGAAATAGTTGATCGATCGCTCTTAAAGTATAATGAAATTTTACCCCCTCTCAACATGAGCCAGCTTCGAGAATATCTTGAAAAGCATCCATCCGAGACTCAAAGAATGTTGGGCATAGACTACGACCAATTAATACAACTAATTCCAAATGCCGAAAATATGTATGCTCGTCAAAAAGAGCCAATAAATCAAAGGCTCAAAAAAGAATCTTTGTCGAACATCTAATTAGATTACTAAAAATCTGGAGAGTAGCATCAGAAAGATTTCGCTGAAACTCGAAAAATTACGATCGAATAATTTTAGTGGTATGTAAATTAGTAAGATGGCGAATAGGTGCGATCGTTATGTGTCAATAAAAGTCCCTACAAGCTGAAAAAAAATAGTAAAATTTAGGTCATGAAACCGGGCAGTTTTTATCGCTCGACCGTTGAAACCCTTATTGAAGCGTTGGTTTTGGCAGCCAGGCCCTTGAGCAGGGCTGTTTCATTCTCAGACGAATCATCGTTTTGTAGGGGTAGTGCCCCGTGCCTACCCTCCCCCTCCACGATTTTGTAGGTGTTTCAGAGATCGGGCGGGCACTCTTGGCACCGCCCCTACAAGAGAATGAAACAGCCCTGGGCCCTTTAGGGGGCCGGGTTCCCAAAACCAAGCGGGGGAAGGGATTGGAATTATGGGAGAGGTCTACTGTATCGAAAAGCACAAAGATTTGGCGATGAAATCGCTGAAATCCTTACCCTGAGACACATAAGCTATATCAATCACCGGATAGCCAGGAGCGCCCCGTAGTACCAGTCAACCAGTGTTATCTGGGAACTTTCGTGTTTCAGTTGTGGTAGGATGTATTGTAAGTAGGTAAAACTGTCCTTCTACAGTTTTAAAAGTGTGATAAGAAAATTAAATATTGGAGAAACAAACTAAATATTTATTTTTCTTAATAAAAAGTAACCCCGAACCCCAATCACTTTTTGATGTTGCCAATTTCAGACCAGTTAAAAAATCAAGATGCAAACTCTGGAATTTTGTTAGTAAACAGCCAGAGACAAATTTCAGGGCTGACTCCCAGTGTGTTAAAAATCTGGAATGTACCTGAATTTATTATCAGGTCACTATCCGATCGCCTAGCGTTGCAGTTTGTTGCCGAACAATTCGACAATCCCCAAGTTTTTCTCAAGAACATAACAGAAATTTACAAGCAGACTCAGCTAGAATTTCACGATAAAGTTCAACTGAGGGACGGCCGCACAATCGAACGCTATTCTAAACCGTTGTGGACTGATGGGGAATACGCCGGGCGTCTGTGGATATGTAAACTTAATTAATGGATAGAAAAGTAACTACATAAAGCGGAGTGTAAACATAAATTTTAAGAGACAGAGCCCTTTTCGTACTGAATTTTAGAAATTGCTTGAATGTCAAAAAGATTAATTACTAAAATAGTCACAAATATGCCAGCTTACATGAAAGACCCGGTTTTACTCCCTATTGTTGTGGATACTGGAGCGCCACTAACAATTGCGGCTCAAATTACCGAGCAGATTAAGCTATTGATCGTGCGGGGCAATCTCAAGCCGAACCAGCCACTACCACCGGGCGTTCATTTAGCAAAGCATTTAGGAGTCAACCACAATACTGTAGCCTTGGTGTATAACGAACTGATTAATTCTGGATATTTGATAGGTCAACGGGGCAAAGGAACTTTTATCGCCGATTCCCAGTCTGTGAAACAAATAATAGCCCGGAAAAGTTTCTACGACTTGCTCAGTCAAGCTTTTCGCTCTGCATCTCAAAGTGGGCTGAGCGTGTCGGAGTTTTCAGCAGCGGCTTACGCTCAAGCAGTCCTTGTCGATCGCCATCAAATCAACGTAGCATTTGTGAACTTTTTTCCAGATAGTATCGATATTGGCAGCAGCATTCAATCTGCAACCGGGTTAGCTTTAGAATCAATTGATTGGAACACGTTAAAAAATAAGGAAGCACAATCGGTTCAACAGTTGTTGGCGGCAGATTTGGTGGTAACAACTATTAAAAACTTGTGGGATGTAGCGAAGCTGGCAGAACCCAACAAAGAAGTAATCGGAATTGACGTGCAACCGGATATGCAATTGTTAAGCTGTATTTCACCGCTGCCCCGCAATGCCAAGCTGTTATTCGTATGTAAAGAACAAATTAGCAGCGAAGCGATGAAGGAGATAATCGAGTACAACGTGCATCACGTAGACTCAGAAGCAGTTACCCTCGAAACCGTTCAAAATAATAAATGCGACCTGGATCAATTTGATTTGATAGTGTGTTCGAGTCAAGTAGAGAGTCTGTTGAGTAAATACGTCCCCAAAAACTTGAAAGTAATGACCTTTCGTATCGCCGTAGATCCGATAAACTTGTTGGTACTTCAAGCTCGTTTGGCTGCGGTGGAAATGGAAAAATTAATGTAGTCCGAATCTTTCCAAACTTGTGAAACAACTCGAACTTTTTCCCAAATTCAACTCCAACTATCCTCCTCCGGCATCTCAATTGGCGATGAGCGTTGATGCCCTGCATTCTTGGAAACATCGAATTTTCGAGTGCCAGCAATTTGCTAGCACCGAGCAACCGCAGCAGGGAACTTTATTCGAGTTAACTCCTAATTCCTGCGATTATGATAGCATAGACCCCTTCGCCCTTACCAGACAAGCGTTGGATCTGCAAGTTTTTAGACCTGAATCCTTACCTCTGACTTTTCGCTCATCTGACTATATTACCATATTTTTCGGCTCTCACGCTCACTCTTGTTTACCTGAATCCTTACGAAATGAGAATGCAGCAAAGAATATAAACAAAATCGGGATAGGGCATTTCCACGACTATAAACGGACACAGAGAAGATAAGACCACTTGTGGCACATCGGGCGTGAGGTGTCAAGAATCCCCGTGCGTTAACGCTGGGGAGTATGTCAAACTATCAAGATTTTGAGAGTGCAGTGCGCGTGTAGCATTGAAGACTGCAAAACCGCCCAGAAGCGCTAATCCCCTCAGCCGCTTTCGAGATGTTGCACGCGCGAAAAGCAATATATCAGTTGCAGGTAAAATTGAATCCTGTGGGTAGTGCGGGAGTGTTAAAAGCCTTTACCTAACCGATGCTGGCATTCCCGCAAATGAAAGGTATGGGAAACTTGCAGAAATCATATGTAGGGCTTGCAGATGATACCCTCAGCACAATTTTAACTTGACAAACGTAAAATTTATTATTTATACTGCTGTATGAGTATTTTAATACCGCACAAATTGACAAAAACAGTTGCAGCGAACAAACGACCAGTTTTTTGTTTTTTGGGCTTTTATTGACACGCCAAAAAATGTATCGGCTAAAGTTAAATTTCTGCTGAGACCAAATGCGCTAAAAACAAAAGGAAATGCAACCAGCATTTTTGGGGACTCAGTTACAGGCGCAAGCGATACCAACTCTTTGTATTAGTTATAAGTAAAGAAATATCAAGGACGAACTCGATTGAAATCTGTTTCCGAAGTGGTGCATTTTAACCCTTCCAGCAGGTTCTTGAAAGGATGCAGTGTTTTTTTGTGCAGGGGATGGCTGTGCGGCTTGGTTCCGTTTATTGATGGTGCTGGTCGTACAGCAAATAAAATAGAATGAAGCGAATAGGAGAATGAAATACTGAATACAAACATTATCTAGCTCGCTTACCTCGAAAAATACTAAGTTATTCTAATGCTTGAACCCAATTCTCAGTTCCCGAACCCACTCAATAATTGTCCTGAAAAAACTGGGTCTTCAAAGGATAAATTAACAGTAAAAATCTTTAATTTGTTTTTTGAAATAGAGTTTTTCATCAAAGTAGCTGTTGCTTGTACCATAGTCCAGCAGTTAATTTATTGGCTCTCGAACAAATTCCATCTCAACTTTACCGCCGAGGTTTTGCTGTACTGGCTTGTTGGGTCGGTTTCATTCTACAGCATTGGTGTTTTTATAGAAAAAATTATTAAAACTAACGAGACTTGGCGGCAAAGATTCAATGTCAGAATCAAGAAAGTGAAAGAACAACCTTTCCCTGCATTTACTGCTAAAGGAATCCTGGTCGGAGAAATTAAAAGTTTAGCAGCAGCAGCGATTATCCTCTCCCTAGATCCTGAAGTTCATTGAGGAAATAGCTGGCTCTTAAATTTTGAATGGTTCTTGATGAGAATAATTGCTGCGGATTTCTGCTTTTACGTTATTCATTGGCTCTTTCACAAAAAGTTCTTGCAGGAAATACACCTCAAACATCACGAATTCCAGGATTAATCCAGTTTTGTAGCCGGTCATAAAAGCCTGCTTGAATATGCTATCGTCACCATTACAGACGTTTTGCCTGTTTTTGTATTCGGATACGATATTACTCAATTGTGCGCCTGGACTGTTATCGGCAATGCTTACAATTTGGAAGGTCACAGTTCTCTGTCAATATTTTTCATTGACTCGGATTTTCACGATCTCCACCACTCTCGCTTTAAGGGAAACTACGGCATTCAAGGATTTTGGGATCGGGTATTCAATACGCTGAACTATCCCACAAAAAAGCCCGGCATTATGTTTCCTGCGGCTTCTCTGGAAAAGAACTTTCTCAAGCCGTCCTGTAAGAACATTGATGGCGGGAATTAAACCTCGACCCCTGTTGGTATGGCGATCGCCGTACCAAAGCCAAACCCGATCCAGAAGCTTTGGCTCGGCGATCGCTCTCGAAGATGAGGTATCAAAGGTTTAAAACCTTGATGTACCTAAAATCTGGCATACCTTACTTTTTTGAGAAAGGCTATACCTGACCCGGAAGCGTTGACGCTGAAGAAGGGTGAGGCAAGAATTCAAACGGCTCGGTCGGTACAAACTTTTCGGTGAGGTCGCCGCCCAGCTCCCACTTTTCGATTAGTTCCGGTTCTGAGGAACCGTTGACCTCTTCGAGCATATCGATTTTCCGCACTCCCGAACCATCGGCAAGATTTAATTCCTTGAGGTCGATCCAACAGACACTCGCACTGCGGGTGTTTGCATAGTAATAAACGAGGTTCTTGTGGTCGGAAACGGTGTGCCAAAGTGTGGAGGCAAGATTGGGCTTTTCGGGGTCTGCGATCCCGATCGGCACGCTGGCATTGCGAATTATGCTAAAGGTGGTTGCAATAGCTGTGCGTGCATCGTTGATATGACCGCGCGGGACTGCCGATAGGTAAAACGAGCAACGGGCAAATCGATCCGAGGCGTTGTTAGTACCGGGCAGCACGATCATGCCATCCTTATTTTTCCAGTATTCGTTGATTGCCAGTTGTTTGTCGTAGGTCGGAGAATTGGTCATCACGATATAATCTTTACCGTAGTGGATTTGTAGCTTGCCGCCTACGTACTCGAAAATTGCGGAATCGCCAGTTGCGTCGGAAATTGACAGGTGAACTGTACTTTTCTTATTGCTGCCGTCCGGTATGACGGGCGCGTCCACCTCGAACAAATCGTCATGTTTCATAGCTTCAACCGCCTCTTTGACCGTGGCGAAACTATCGAGGAAGTATTGCGCCCATGCCGCAGTTGACATTTTTTTTGTCAATTTTGGTTGCTCTGGCTTTCGTTCGTAGTCCGATTCTACCAGGAACAGCAAATTGGCAACCAAACCCTCAGTGTTGATACCGTCGGTAGTGCAAGCGTCTAAGGCGGAGGTAATTACGCTGCCGTACTTGGATGTCCACGTAAAGGAATGCTCGTATGTTCCCCCCTGGCGCTCCATATTTGCTGGAAATGCCCAAATCTCGCTTTTAAGCGAGTTTGCCCAGTCCATGTTGCGACCGGTCACGACGTTGGGACTAGGCGCGTTCGGGTCATATATTAATGGATTTAATTGTCCATCTACGTATAGAATTCTCGTACACATGATTCAGATATCTCCTTTGGAAGTATTGGGTATTTCGCAGTATTGTTCGCAGCTCAATTGCTGTAACTGCCTAAATTAGTATACACGAAAAACAACTTTTAGAGCAATAGAGGCGAGGAATTAATTAGCTCGAACCAGACAAGAGTGACGCGCTTTAGACAAGCGAAAGTGCGGCTCGTACTAGACCCGAAACCAATCCAAAAATGGGGTTGTTCAAGCTAAAAGAACTCGGTGCCTTAAAGATGGCTATCAGCTACCAGCAAATTCACCTTTTGGGGAAACTTGTATTGGTTGCTTTCTCGCTCCACCAAATACTTTGACAGCAAGTCTTGAAACAAGAATAATACACGCTCTACCTCACGCTCGATAACGCACGCGTTCAAATATACTTTTAATACGCAACGCCGTCCGCAATTGATAGCGCGATTGAATCAACGGATTGGCATAATTTGATAGCTCGCTCCTCATGATTGTAGTATTGCCTGGGAATCTTCTGCCGCCACCGACAACTGGGAATTGTTTGTAGGTGCTGTCGCGTGTGAGTTACCTCAAACCAGGAATCTAAATGCCATTTTTCTGATTGATAGAAAGTTTTGGCTGTCTGGAAATGATGAACTGTGGATTTCACGCGTTCACCTGTTTTATGGATTAATTTGTGTTTTTTCTCTTTGTTGAGAGCCCAACCAAACCGAAGGCTCGGAGGTGATTCATTTGGTGGCTTGACACAGAATCAAACCAAACCATTTTTGGGGGTCTGTAAAGCTTTTTATGGTTTTCAGTCCTTTGGAGTCTAGTTCTTTTTCCACAGTGTCTAAATCAAATTTACGAGAAATTTCCGTAAGGATACTTTCGCCAGTTTTCCAGGTAACATTCAAGCCGAGACTCTCTAAATTAACGACATGACTTGTTTGGCAGTGTAAGTACATTTCAATTTGATTATCTTGTTGATTGTAGATAGCTTGATGGGCGAACAAACCCGTATCAAAATTGCCTTGAAAGCGCCAGTTTAAATGGTCGAGCATATTTAAGTTAAAAGCAGCCGTAACGCCTTGAGAGTCGTTATAAGCTGCTTCTAAGATATGTTGGGGTTTTTGCAAGTCAATGCCGATTAAAAAGTAATCTCCGGGTGTGAGTACATCGGTGATTTGGTTCAAAAAAATATCACATTCGGCCGGGGTGAAATTCCCCATCGAACTGCCCAAGAAGAAAACCATCCGCGATGACCTCGATGTAGGCATTAATTGAGCGAGGGCTTGTTCGTAAGTTCCTATCAATCCTTGAACGTGCAGGGTCGGATATTCCACTTGCAATTGAAGGGCGCTCTCTTTGAGAATGCTGGCGCTCACATCAACAGGCACGTACTTACAGGCATATTTTAGAGCTTGGTAAGCATCTAGCAAAAGGCGAGTTTTCGTAGAACTGCCACTGCCCAATTCTATTAGTTCGCAAGCACCTGTTATCCGCGCGATTTCACCGGCATATTGGCGCAGAATCGAAGCTTCAGTGCGAGTCGGATAATATTCGGGCAATTCACAAATTTGCTCGAATAGCTGAGAACCGCGACTGTCGTAAAAATATTTAGCAGGTAAAGTTTTTTGGTTTTTGCTCAATCCTTGAATGACATCTTCACCATCATTTTTAAGAGCGGAGTGGCAATCTAGAAGAGTTGTTAGAGTTGTTAAAGAAGCGGCTGACATTTGGCTTTCCTCGACTTGCGTGCAATTAATTTAACAGGATATCCCCGCGGCAGTTAGTTGGATGGGCGGGATGTCTTTTTCTCCAAATCTTTACATATTGATATGTTTGAGGTATCCGCTCAATAACTCGGGGTAGACTACTGCTTTTGGAACGATTTTGCGATGTTTGACGCTCATCATTGAGCGATTTACCCCGATTTATTGAGCGGATACTGTTTGAGTTAACAGAAACGTTCAATTGTTCGTTGCTTGGAAGCTTCGTTTGTACTTGTCCGGCTCCGTTTGCAGTTCCACGTGCAGGAAATCTATTCCTTCTTTTTCGAGCAGTTCTAATATAGCGAGATTTAAGTTTTTCTCAGCATTAAAGTAGAAATTATCGTCATTGACGAATGCCATAATTTCAATAACCCGGGCATTTTGGTCGATTTGTTTGAACCGCACCGTACAGGATGGAGACAAACCTTGAATGTACTTCGGCAATTCTTCAAGCTTTTCACAAATCCGAGCCGTTTGCCCCGCCGAAATGCCGTCTATTTTGAGAGTTAAGACTAAGCCCCATTTTAATTCTTTACCCGGATTTTGCGACCAGTTTTCGACAATTCCAGAAATCATTTTAGAATTGGGCATTTTGATGATGGAACCCCATTTGGTTACGTGCAGGGTTGTAGTTCTGAATCCGATATTCAATATTTGCACGAAACCCTCGACCCCGGATATCCCCACCCAGTCACCTTCTCGGTAGAGGTTGTCGGAGTAAATAATCAAGGTGCAGAACCAATCGTAAACAATATCTTTCAGCAGCAAACCAAAAGTGATACCGGCACCGCCCAATAGCCCCACCAATGCAGCAGCAGATTGTCCTAAAAATGCCTCGCTGATCTTGATGATAAAGACAATAATTGCTGCTGATTGAAAAATCTTGGGCATTAAAGGTCTGAGCAATTCATCGAGTTCTGTTTCGGTGTGCAGCACTAAGTTGGCTATAATCTGACCGAAAATAGAAGAGCATCGGTAAATAACATAGGCAACTATGAAAATAACTGTATAGTTGAGCAGGCTACCGATTGTTTGATTTAGTTGAGAACCTAAGTTATCTGCCAGAATTTCTTTACTCAGCCAAAATCCACCTATGAGAATCAGCCAACTTAAAGCAGGCTTGATAATTGTAATCAACTCATCATCAAGTGTTGTTTTAGTTTTGCTAGTAAAACTCTCAATAGTTTTAACAATTACTGCCACAAAAAATCGCCTTAGTGTCTGTGTCAAGGTTAGGACAATGAGCACAATAGCGATTCTAGCAATCGGTATGCCGGAGTAATTGATATTTTTTAACGTATCCCAAACTGCTTCCATAGGTTAATCAACGGGTAATTAAGTTTTTTTAGTTGACTGATGAAATATTTTGAAAATCAGAGAGAGGAGGGAAAAACACCATCCTCTTCCTGGTTGGGTGGAACTCCTTACTTTGCCACTCGCGTTTTAGTCTAGATATCGGTGGGTTTGGTGGCGGGTGCGCCTCGGCTTAACTCTGTCTTCTGGGGAGGCCATTTGAAGGCAGTGGGCATAGTTCCCAGGCGATTCATGGCTTTTTGCAATTGCTGCTCCAAATCCCACTGCTGCTTGTTAATTTCGGGATCGGGATTACCAGCTAGGTTGTTGTCCTCGTAAGGATCTGCTTCTAGGTTATAGAGTTCCCAGTCCCCCTCGGCACCCTCAGCCTTCGCCTCGTCTTTTTCGTTGAAGTAGACCGAGTATTTCCACTTGTCCGTGCGAATCGTCCGAACTATGCTGGGGTACAGAATCCTCTGTTTCGGTTTATCTTCTGGAGGGGGTATAACCGCTGGATTGTCGTCGTATGTGAAGTGGACGGATTCCTGGACAAAGGAGGCTGGATTTTTGAGGATCGGCGACAAATCTTGCCCGTAAAAAATCGTCGGGTTGGTAATCGCAGGAATCGGTCCCTCCGGTTTGTGCCACTCCACACCAAGCAACGAGGCGATGGTCGGTGTCAAATCAACGCTGCTGGCAAGGGATTGGGTAGTCTGCGCTGTAGGCCAGGCTACGGGGTTGGAGAACACGAACGGTATGCGAATGCTCTCTTCGTAGGCGTTAAAGAATTTCTCAACGAGACCGTGGCTCATGGCCATTTCACCGTGGTCGGCGAAGCGGATAATCAGGGTATTGTCGATCAGATTCTGTTTCGCCAGACCGTCAAGGAGTTGCTCGATCTGTTTGTCTACCAAAATCTGGAGGTAGGCGTAGAAGTTGACGTAATCCTGCGGTCTGTGTTTGGGAGGCATCTTAGAGCCAGGCTTGGCGAAAGTCCACCAGCTCGCTGAGGCTTGGGCGCGGGGTTTGTTCTCTTTATCCAGATCCTCATTGTAGTTAGGCGGCAAACCTACAGGCACTTTAGTGAGAGTTGTACTTTCGTATCCCGAGCCGCCCAGCCCTCTGAACGCTGCGAACCCGTCGTGAGGATTTACAAAGGACGCAACCAGGCAAAACGGATCGAGAGCGTTCTCGTCCTGTCGTTCAATGAACTTGAGCATATCGGCGAGGTAACGGCTGTCGTTATCTGCATCGCCGCCGCCTAGGGTATTGTAGTCGCTGATGGTGATGCCTGCGTCCGGGTCGTCCCACTCTGTGAATCCAGCTTCTATGGGGCTAGTATCAATTTCTCCAAGGTGCCATTTGCCCAGCCAAGCGCGCGTTTTGTAGCCAGCCTTCTCTAGGACATGGGCAAGGTTGGGCAGATTCGTGTTCAGAGGCTCCTTCGGCTGTAGCTGACCTGTATCCGTTGTTTTGTGCTTGGCCGGATACTGGCTGGTCAAGAAAGTCGCGCGGCTGGGGGCGCAGGCGGAAGCGGCGGTGAATGCCCGCTCGAAACTCAAACCATTGCTCATCAACTGCTTCAGCGCGGGGAGCCTGTAGGCAAAGTCCCGCGGATAGTGCTGCAAGGCGCGCTGTTGGTCGGTGATGATGATAACGATGTTGGGCTTTTTGTACTTTGCGAAAAGATCCTCGATTGCCATTTTTTGCTATGAAGTAAAGAAGTAAATAGGTTTGGGGGTGCCGTGCAGAAGTGGTAAGAACTGAAGCCAGCTATAAGTTATAGAGGGAAAATATCAGAAATATTTGGCCATCTCAAGCTTTGAGTCCACCCACTTGTCGATCGGGTGGCGCTACACAAGGAAGAAAATCGCCATCGGTTTTTTCCGACTCGCTTTAATTACCCAGGATTGGGGTTAAATCAGCCGTTTTCTGGAAAAATAGTTAGATTTGACTGGTTGTTCGCTTCAAAAGATAGATTACTTGAATTTGCGCCTAAAAAAACTTTTTAGCTAAAAAGTTTTGTTAACTTTTGTTTCCGGCTTGCAGTCATCTTTTTTCTTGTTTATTTGGTGTATTAATTTATACGGCTTCAAGCACAGAACTATGATGAGAACTAGCTTCCAGCCTTTGCTGGCGCTATTGCTCTCTGGCGCCTGCCGTCTTGCAAGCAAGCATCAACCCACAACGCTCGCGATCGACCTTCTTTCACCTGCGGGCTTCCTGATGGTGGTCTGTGAGGAGAATTCTGATGTCGCTCAGCAGGTATGCTATATTAGCTGAGTTCGTTAAACAGTGGATTTTTGGGTTGGGCTTTCAACTTTAATCCCGATCCGACAACTTGCCAGTTCTTGATTGGTAGCAGTCGCAAGCAGCTAAAAATCTGTAGCAATCCTTGCAGGAGTCGTAAATTTTTTCCGGCACCCAACCCTCTCCTTAGCAAAAGGAGGGAGTAAGAAATTCACAAATGATTTAGGATTGCTATATCAACTGATGCAACTAATACAAAATTAAGAGTCAAACTGTTACCAACCAATACTGAAGAATCTAATCTCGATTCACCCAATCTAGTAACTTCTCGATTCACCCAATCTAGTAATATTTGTCTTTGGAGCAAAATATGTCTTTTTCCAGGCAACAAATCATTGAAACGCTATACCGTTTAGTCACTTTTTTAGCGACGGTTCCTTTGGCTCGCAGGTTGATTGTATCTAATAAATACGAATATGACTATACAGTTTTAGCTCCTCTAGCTATGACTGAGGTGCCGCTTAGTCCGATCGGCAACCTGCCTAGACTGCCTAACGCCGATGAACTTCCCAGCCTGAAATGGGTGAGTTTAGTGTTGAGTACGCTAAGTATTTTGAACGAGGCTGAAAAGTCGGCTAATCTTCTCAAAAGCTCGCTGTCAAACGAAGGTGAAATTGATTCGTTAGAGTCGAGCAAAAGTGAAATTGATTCTTTAGAGTCGATAGATCGAGAAATAAGGGCAGCCCAGGGACAAGCAGAGTTAACTAATGCTGTTTTAAAACTAGAATCAGTCTTGGAGCGAAAAGTATCCCCCAAGCTTAAAAGTAGCACTCCCTTGACGGGGGATTTCAGTGAAGCTGAAAATGTATTCGATCGAATCGATATAGAAATACAGACTCAGCTCAACCTAAGCATACAGGAAGAATCTGCAACTTCTTTACAAATTGAGGAAGTTGAGGAAGTTGACAGAGAATTATACAAGCACCTTCAAGGAATTGCTAGATGTTTGGGAGAAGAATTGATCGATCGGCCCGTTGAATTTTCAGAGTTCCTCCTACGCGGTACTGTCAATCCAACTCTCGAAGATTACGAAAAATTACTCAATCCGTTAACAATCAGACCGGCAACTGTAGGAAATTTCCAACAAGATGCAGTTTTTGCTTATATGCAAGTAGCAGGGCCAAACCCTGTCATGCTCAATCAAATCCAAGAACTAGACGAGCGCCTGTTAATTACCAGCGAACAGTACGGAGAGATTCTGCATGAAGATAATCTAGAAGCAGCACTGCAATCCGGGCGACTTTATCTGGCAGATTATTCCAAGCTCGATAGTTTAGTCAATAGCGATATTGGTGGGCTTCCCAAGTATATGTATGCTCCAATCGCATTATTTGCAGTACCGCCCGAACAATATCAAGATCGAAATTTACGACCAATAGCAATTCGCTGCCAGCCAGTTCCGGGGGATAACAATCCTATATTTACGCCCCTAGATGGCGACAACTGGATGACAGCTAAAACCGTCGTGCAAATGGCAGATAGCAATTACCACGAGCTGATATCTCACCTAGCTCAGACTCACTTATTTATTGAGCCTTTTGTTCTGGCAACTAATCGCTGCTTTACCGATAATAGTCATCCTGTAATGGTTTTGTTGAAACCTCACTTGCAAGGTACTATCTTGATTAATTACGGGGCGCATAAGAATTTATTAGCACCAGAAGGGCCTATAGACTTGTTATTGAGTGCCACTATAGGCAGTAACGGCCAGCTAGCCATCAAAGAAGCGATGAGCCACTTAGCTAACTTTAATGAAGTTGCCTTCCCCCGAACTTTAGAAAAACGCGGTGTCAATAATTCTCAGCAATTACCGATTTATCCTTATCGAGATGACGGACAACTAATTTGGGATGCCATTCATCAGTGGGTGGGCGAATACCTGCGCCTGCACTATTCTAGCGATGAGTCCGTAGTTGTCGATCGACAACTGCAAAATTGGGCTGGTGAATTGTTTGCTAAAGGACACTGCTATATTGGCGAAAATGCTGACGGTCGGATTGCAAGCTTAGATTATTTAGTAGAGGCCATCTCTACGGTTATCTTTGCAGCTAGCGCCCAACACGCTGCTGTTAACTTTCCGCAAAGCGGTTTGATGACTTACGCACCAGCATTTCCTTTGGGTTGCTATTCTCCAGCACCTACCAACCCCGCACAGCAGCAAAATTTCATGGGTTCGCTACCGCCACTAGAGCGAGCATTACTCCAAATAGAAGTGCTTTTTCTGCTGGGTTCAGTTTACTATACGAACCTGCTCGATTACCCCGGTTCATCTTTTGTCGAGCCACAATTGAAAAGAGCTTTCGAGAAATTCAAGGTAAACCTGAATGACATCGAAGCAAAAATTCTCGAAGCCGATGCCCAAAGGCTGGTGTCTTATCGATTTTTGCAGCCTTCAAAAATTCCTCTCAGCATCAATATTTAACTCATACACAGCTTGAGGAGTGATGCTATTTGATGCGGTGCAACTGATAAATAGGGTAGCAAGCGGTTGCCAAATTTATCAGTTGCGCTACCAAACAAAGGGGTATCGCTATTTTTTAACTTATTGCTTCAGTTATCCAAACTGCCAAATTGCCAACTCTCCACCCACATTTAACTGTGCATTATCACCGAAAGTGAACTTTCTTTCCTGATGAGCTATCGCCTTCATCGTGCAAACAACCTTGCGAATTCGATAACTTGGAGCAACTGTCTGAGATACTTGTAAAGTAAAACCATGAGAACGATAGGTAGTAATATCTCCTGAGCAAGATGAGTGATAGCCAAAGACTCGAAGTAGTAATGCTAGTTCCTCGTGTTCCGCTAAAGTCAATTCAAGATGAACTTCTGAAATGTCGTCAAATAAAGAAGTTTCGGAGGTAGCAAGGTTTTTTAGATAAGCAGCACGGTCAAAGCAACCAGCACTGGTAAGTTGGATGTTTTTATAATCTAAATAATCCTGATGGAATTCCATCAACCACGCACTGAAGGCTTCTCTTTCTGATTTGAGCGCCAAATAATGAAACCAGGGTACTTTTCCATCTTCGGTTTGACGAATTTGCAAATCAGAAAACGTTTCTTGAGCTACTAAGGATTTTAGCTTTTCATCTACAATATCAATCTGTCCGGCTTGTTTACTATTGAAACCAATACCCGAAAAACCTTCCCTAAACCCTTCAGCACCCCCCGGAGCAAAAAGCTCAAGATAGCTATGTTTCCCTCTGAGATAGGTTCCCGCCCAACTCTCTGTATCAGTTTCTACAGTATCTCTGGATATTGTGCAGAATTCTTGGCTGATGAACTCTGATTTGGCTATTGACTCTAGCGTTTCTGTGTCGAGAGTAATATATAAATGGTTAAATTCTATTCCCATGTTTTTACTTCTTGAGCCTTAGCAATACAAACTGTGGAACAGACAAGATGCCTGTTCATAAAAACTCTTTAGCTTAAGTCGCGCAAAGGTATTAGGATTATTTGTGAACATAGGTGTCAACTTAAGACTGAAACCCTTGATAAATCTAGTTCACAGCCGAGTCTAGATCCCCGTAAATCCCCCTTAAGAAGGGGAGTAGGGGTTGACTTCGATCGGACTCTTGTCCCCCCCTTCTGAAGGGGGGCTAGGGAGGATCTCGCCTTAATAGTCAAACAGCAGTCTCTAACTGGGTTAGACGTTAAGTTGACACCAATGATTCCTAAAATTACGAGTACCTCGAAGGAAGTTCTGGAATTGCCCAGAACCTCACGCCATAAGGACTCTTGTGGCGTGAGTCCCTCACCGCTGCGTTCCACTCCCTTTACCAGGGATTGACCAGCTCCTCACCTCACCCAAAGTGACCGGCATCGGCTGCACCACATCAAGGGTAAAGCGGAAAACCTTGCGCGATCGACTACTGCTTTCTGGGTCGAAAAACTCAAGCTTGACATCCCAACAGTCACTGTTGAGGCGACAGAAGGGGCTTTTTTCGACTGTAATGGTGTCGAGTTGACGACTTTGGACGATCGCCCGAGCAAAGGTCACAGCGGCTTGGAAGATGTTGGTGGCGGCGAAGTTGAGGGCTCGATCGCGCGAAGTCTGCCCCAAATTCCGGAGATCGTTGTAGACTCGGTTGAGGAAGGAGGTCAGAGCTTGTCGGACGAGGGGTTCTTGGGCTTCGTCTAATTGACGAGAGATTCGCACCATCGCCGCGTTCACCAGAGCATTCACTTTCCAGCCGTACATCCCCCGCACGTCATGTACTTTCACCACGGGCACAACCTCACCGGAGAAGAGTTCTACGGTGCGGTTGGTACGTCGGGCGGGGACGCTAATCCGCTCCACAAATTCATCGCTGGTTTCTGCCTCCAGTTGCCCCGCCAGCATCAGCAGGAACATCTCGTATATCTCGGCTGAAAAGGCTCCCGTTGGCTCTAGGACATAGATTGTGTCTCCATCGAGGCTCAATGTCCAGATCAAGGAGTGGGCTTCGTTAGGATTGCGATCGAGGTACTCGACCATCTGGCGAGCATCGTAGGGGTCTGCGGGCACCATGATACCGTTGATTTCGGAGGGAGCCATCAGTTGCTTGAAAGTGTCGCGGCGGCTTTCATCCCCGAAGTCGTAGCCAAGAGTCCCTAGGGCATAAACATTGCCAGAATAGGCGGTGCTAGCTTCCACTGTGGCGGAGTCAGCAGCAGTGACGGATGCTTCCGTGGGTGTAGCAGGAGTGGCGGGTTGCACGGCTGGGCTGGTATCCGTAGCCATAGCGCCGATGATGCTTGCTGGGGCTACCGTAGCGGTAGAAATGGCATAGCCTGCCCGTTCCGTGCGGGTCACTTGGTCGCCTGCAAAGGAAATGGTGACGGAGGGTTGCCCAAACAGCGCCCTCATTGCACCGGGGATATTGACAAAGCCGCGCAAACAGCGTTCCGGGTCTGCGACAACGTTTGGATCGCAGGGAATCGCGGTATTGAGCAGTGCTATTCGGACGGCTTCGGCATCAATGGGTTTGCCCTCTTGCAGTTGCAAACTCATCAGCAGGGCGGCGATTCCGGTCATCACCGGAGCGGCTACGCTCGTACCTTTTTTACGTATGGGTTCGTCTGTACCAGGTTGCGCCCCTAAGATATCACCACCGGGAGCCATTATCCCTTCTTTTGTGTAGTT
Source organism: Microcoleus sp. bin48.metabat.b7b8b9.023 (assembly GCF_013299185.1). Taxonomy (GTDB): domain Bacteria; phylum Cyanobacteriota; class Cyanobacteriia; order Cyanobacteriales; family Microcoleaceae; genus Microcoleus. Next base: position 36,207 of record NZ_JAAFKG010000023.1, read on the forward strand.
GCCTCCCCAATTACTGAAGTGGTAAGGTGTACTATCTGCTTTCATCGCTCCTACAGCCAATGCTCCAGGTAATGCAGCAGGTAGACACAGGCACTTCCCCTGCTCATTGCCTGCGGGTGCAACAATCAAGATGTTATTGTCCTGACACTTCTTTACAGCCTGGGTAAGCAGTTCTTCGCCTTCACCGGTTTGAGTAGGACGACACAAAGCGCAGTGAATAATGTTTGCTCCCAAATCCAGTGCCAAGTCAAAGGCGCGGGCTAGGTTAAGTGGCGAGATAAGCTCCTCCATACTGTTGACGGAATTAATCGGTATATTAATCACACGACAGTCAGGAGCAAGACCGGGAGCGGGGGTATGTTCTTGACCGACAATCATGCTTGTAATATGGCAAGCATGGTTATCGCCATGAATACGAATCAGGTTTGATTCAGGGATAGCGGCTTCCATAGCTTTAGCCTTTTCATGCCCGTCAATGTCGCGCGCATCAATCTCTCGATAGGTCGCATAGTCTTCTTGTGGAATTGGCTCTAAAGTCTCTTGCCAGTAGGGAAAGACTTTAGAAACTTTTGCTCCCTCAAAGCACGACAATGTATGGTCAGGGTTGCCGTCTAGAATTACGATCGTGATGCAGGGGTCGCCGAGGGTTTGGTTGCGGAGGTCAGCCAGTCCGGGGAGGCTATCGTCTAGGTCATGGGGATGGAGTGCTACCCCTATTTTTGCTGCTGAACTCTCAACCTCAACGTCATTGGTGAGTTGAGTGGAGGCCGCAAGTACAACCTGTTCAGTTTCAGCATCGAGTTCCCTTTGACCATCTGAACCATCTGTCTCCGTAACTTCTATCGGCCGATCTTCTGAAGCCTCTAACTCAGGATTTTCAGTCGTCGCCTCCTCGGCTTGTACTGGTGTATTACTAGGGAATGCTAAGGTCTCAGTGGTTGGTGTTGAAGCGTCTACATCAACAGATGTAGTTTCAGCTTCATTCCCGGGTATTTCTGTATCAACTAAGTGAGTTGCAGTCAGAGCTTCATCTACTTTATTCAACTGAGTCCCTACTTCCTCAGCTTCCCCAGACGCATCTGTAGCAAACGTTCCCATTGATTCATCTGAGCCAGAGGCTACCAATGAGGACGGCTCATGTCCGGTGGTGAGAAACCCAGTTGCCTGCAGCAGGTTGAGAAATTGATAGGCGGTTTCCGGCCCCATATTGGGTGGTGGCGTGAGTTTGGCTAGGGGCTTGGGTTCTGCGAGTTGAGCCAGAAGGGCGTTCGCTCGCCAGTCCAGAAGTTTTACTTGGAACTGCGAATCAGGTGACTCTAGTACCATCACGCCTGCGAGGGGACGCAGGGAAGCAGAACGGACAAGACCCACGCTGCTGTGTACCCAGTCGGATTCACTGGGGTTGAGCTCTGCGGTTTCCACCAGCGAAATTGCTACTGCCAACGGCAACACAGCGTAATAGAGGCAGCCCTGTTCATCAAGTTTTTGTAGCGTCAGTGCAAACTGTTCCCCGGCTGCCTGACCGTCGAGTTCGGCTAACCCTTGCACCAGCGCCTCCGTGGTGGTGTTGCCTGCCTTGAGGCGATCGAGAGCAATACCGATTCCGGGCGTGGTAGCCAGGGTTAGCAAAGCAGTCGCATCTGATTCTGCTGAGTGCAGGGTGTAGTGGTCTTTAGTGCTTTTGACTTGGATATCGGGGTTGAGGGAAACAGCGAAGGGGTGGTGGCTCATGGTGATGGATAATAGGAAACGATGATTGGGCCTGTGAGTCAATGACAGCAGCGATCGGTGAAATTACCAGCAATAGGATCTTATTCGATGTTAAAAACTGGGAGGGGTAATCTCAGAAGGTGATGATTTTGTTCGGACTATTGAAGCACTATTCGATATATTGACCCAACGAGAGATTCATTATGTATTGGTTGGCAAAGTTGGTTGGCGGGGTAGCTCTACTCAACTATGTGGAGGGTCGCAATATTCAATAGACATCTCCTAAAAATAAATTATGGCTTACCTATCGGGGAAGGGCGAAGCATTTGGGATATCCAGATTTCTGATTTTTCCGTGAAATTGTCGCCCAAATGCTTCGCCCCTACAAAATACTACAGATTAATACAATGTTTTCTCGAGATGTCTAATATATTTTCAGCTCAGCAGCAAGCATTGGAAGAAGAATAGTTTTAAATTTTAACTTGCTGACGACACAAAGAAATGAGTGCATCCAGTGGTAGGGATTTGAATCTTCAGATTCAAGCGAACCCTTCTCTGTTGTAGTAAAGGCGAAAGTTCTCCAGTCTGTTGCTTTCTAGATCTTGCTCGGTGACACCTACACAAATAAGTTTGAGATGCTCTCGACTTTTGCAAAAGTCATAAACTCTGTTTCCCAAGTTGTCGAACAAAAAATACTTCGGAATATCCTGAATATCTGTGAATCCAAAATATATGACTGGCTCTGAATTTGCTTGAGAAAAGCCCACCATCAAAATATCGGAGACATCCATGAGAAAATTTACTCTTGATGAAAAATTTTTCTGTATGTAAGCTTTAATCAATAGTCCACGATCGCCTTGGGATTGAGCTTTCCCTCCCGGAGCAGCGGCATAGAGTTCAACTTCACTCCGACCATCCAAGAAAAAGTCAAACCCAATCAAAGAGACATCTTTCATCAGAGCCTGTATCAACTCGGCTGAATATTGGCTACCATCAAGAGCGAGTGCTGTCCTCACTAGCTCTTCAGGATTTTCACCAACGTTAAAATGGATTTTTAAGCTAGACTTCTCCAATTGTGGACGCAGGTCAATTCCTACACCATTATCAATAATCTTAGGGGAATTAATATGCAATCCCAGAAACCTCTGAAATAAATGCCGATCGATTTTAACACCAACTTGACTCTCTACATCATCTAGGAACTTTAAGGCTGGTGTCAAAAATCCAGGCCATGAGGTAGATCGGTCACAACCCACAGTGAAACGTCCTCCAAACAACTGGTTTCCTTCCACCTTACAAGAAGGCTCAATAAAGCAAAGACTTTCTATTTCAAGGGTTAGCTTTTCCAGAAGAGGAAGAGGAAAGATATTTTCTACATCGAAAGCATCTTGATGAGCACGCATATACTGGATACGCTGTTCTCGCAGACCACTATTTTGAAGCATAGGCATTAAAGTCACAATCTCATTTCCTCACAAAGGTATACTTGCATCTCAAATAATCCATTCAAATATTCAAAGGCAGCGTATTTTTAGTCAAAAAAGAGTTACTCCTAAACGGGTAAAGATAAGTTGTAATGGCGGGCAAAGAGCTAGATCGCGCTAATGTGATTTTCCAAAAAAGACGAGGTGAATGAGGGAACCTCAATAGAACTTAGAAAAAGCTTGATTGTTGATCGCTCATCCTTCACCCCGCCTCTGCTCCTAGCCTAAATGCTTAAACAGTTAACTGCTAGGCAAAGATCGCTAGACTCAAGCTACGAGCGCTACAGATGCCTCTCTGCCTCTATGCTTCCGCATCATCGTAGGAAGGAACGCAAGGAACCGAGAAAGACGCATCCACACCATCGTAGGAAGGAACGCAAGGAAACGTGAAAGACGCATCCACACCATCGTAGGAAGGAACGCAAGGAAACGTGAAAGACGCATCCACACCATCGTAGGAAGGAATGAAAGGAACCGTGACAGAGGCATCCACACCATCGTAGGAAGGAACGCAAGGAAACGAGATAGAGGCATCCACACCAGTACCACCGAGAGCTTCCTCGGAGAGTTCAGCCAAACGGCTGGGGAGTTTGCCACTGATACCACGGAGCACGGGTTTGCCTTGGTGGGGCAGAATGTTCTTCTTGTTCATGAGAATAATCCTCATTATGTTATTTGGCGTATTGACCCGTTGGGGTGGGTCAGTCCCCTTCTTCGTGAGAAGAAGCTTAGTCGGGCGACATCCGGTACGTAGCGACTACCTATCGCCCGCAAACTTTAAAAAACTTAAAATGGCATCGGTGTGGGGTTCATTTGCGCCTCCGCAAGGGGTTCGTCTAGCCACCCCAGCTTCACCGGCACATCATAGAGCCGCCCCGACCCAAACCGCGACCAAAAATGGCGCATTCCTGGCACTGTCACCTTAACCACATTCAGCCCAATGTCCGGTCGAGTTTGATCCACCACCAAGGTCTCCAGACCGGCTTTTTGGGCAATGTCTACGCAGGTGAGGACATCGGTGTAAATGTCATCACTCCAACGCTTGGGGTAATCCCGGGCTGTCTTGAGGGGTTGCGTGGCATCAGGAACCAGATAGGGATGATCCGCCAGCTTCGCAGTGAGTAACCAATCCGTTGCGTCGTTTTTCAGGTTCTCGTCTGGCACTCTGTCCAGTTCCAAGCCAATTTGGTTAACTTCTGTGAGGGTGCGGATGATGGCAATAGTGGGGTCGAGGTGCGCCCCAAAGCCGAGAATCAGTCGTTCCGAGCTTCCCGTTTTCCGATTCGACACCCCGACAAAAGCTGGAATCCCCAAGTCGGCCGTTAAATCCAGCACCCACAAATCGCGGTTATTTTCCTGGTAAAACTGCTGCAACTGGACAAAATACGGCTCATCAAAGCTCGTCAAGTCCACCGCCGGACGCCTCAAGCGGTTGTACCACCACAGCGCCACACCGTCGCGCTCCACCAGTTCCATAAACCCTTGCAGAATGGCTTCTTCCAGGGTGTTCCCGGCAGCATTACCGTTGGAATCTCCCCGGCAGAAGCGATGAGCTTGGGGCAAGGGATAGTGGTAGTAGCACATCGCCGTAGGCAAATACTTATGGGTCTGCTCTGTTAGCGACCACACTGGAGTCCAATCAATGGCTTGACTCGCATCAAACTGCTGGGGAATCCAATCGTGAGCCGCCGTTGCTTGCGCGTTCAAGCTCTCCCGGTTGGCATACTGCGCCTCGCTAAAGCACAAACTTTGCTGTGGATGAATCGCCAAGTCTTTTAGTGCTACCAGGGTTGTTCGTTTGCGAGGTTCGTCCCCTTGAAAGATGCCAGAATAGCGCTCCACTGCTTCACATAAGCCACTCGCCCGCGATTGGCTATCGGTCTTGCCCTTGCCCGAACTCTTGTGTTTCAGGGTATTGCGTAGACCCCGTAAGGAGGTGGCACTGCCGAAGCTATGCCCCGCCCGGTAGGTATGTACCAACGGATTAGCCGGATCTGTAATCCGCACTAGCTCAGTCACCACCCCCGTCAGTGGACCGATCAAGTGCTGATATTTTTGCACCGTCTGTTCTGGTGTTACCGCGCGATGACCGCCATCACGGGTAAAGTGCTTGCGGCGCGATTCCAGCTTCAGCGGTTCAAACCCCCGGCGTTTTAGGATACCTGTGTCGCCACAGGTCGGACATTGCGGCCGCTTGATAAAGACATGACTTTTCACGTCCAATATCATGTGGTTGAAGGTGATAATCTTGCCATCCAATGTCGGGAAGCGAGCCGTTCCCGGTGCAGTGACATTGGCGTGGTACTTAACAATCCACTTGGCAATCTCAGTGGCTGCAAACTGTAACCCCGTTTGCAGGGTCGAAGGCAGCGTCGCCCGTGCTGTGGGCAAACAGCCTAATAGACTCCCGTTTTGACCGTTGCGCTGCTGTTGGGCTTGTTTTTGCCGCAAGACCGACGACTCAACTTCGCGGTTGCCCCCCAGCCGATGAGCCAGACAGGCCCAACACCCTGTCTTTCCAGGAACAAACACCGGCCCCAACCACAGGACACTGCCCACCGGCTTGACAAGTAGCCAATTTTGTTGGCTCTCCAAAGCCTGCTTGTTGATGGCAGATAGTTCTGGCTGCAAATAGTCATCAGTCAAAACGATGTTGAGCGCTGCTGGAGAATCCGCATCCGTGGGGGCTTGCACCGAAATGCCCATGTCCTGCAGGGCTGTGGCGAGGGCAGCAACAGTAGCTTCACTGATGTTCTCGCCCACCTTTGTCAAATTCACTGGCTGCTGTAGCGCTTGTAGCGCCACGGAGGGTGCAATCCCTAACTCGCTCCAAAATGCCGCCACTTCCGAGGATAGTTCCGGGGCTACCTCGGTGAGATAGCCCTTCTCTGCGAGGCGATCGAGTACGTATTCGATGTGTTCCGGGGGGACTTCTCCATCAAATTTTTCCACAATCTGCGCTAGGGTGTGTTGCCCGTCCAAAAGAGGCACGATTTGGCAGTAGAGTTGCCCGGTGAGGGCGTAGTTGCTCTGTTCGCCAAGGAGGTAGACTTGCTTTGGCTCGATCGCCTCGACATGAAAGTGGGGCTGAATTTGGAGCAGTGTGGTGGATTGCATAGAGCGAACAGTCAGTCATTAAGTGGACGGTGATAACAAGACAGGCTAGGGATTAAGTCCAGATGCGGCCCCGGCGGAAGGGTTTAGGGTGTTTTTCTGACTTCTTGGCTTGCTTCTTGGCGTAGTCGCACCAGTAGGCATAATCTTGCAGCCCAGTGTGGGAAGTCGGCACGTAAGACTTTTTCTGTTCTGGCGTGGAGGAGACTTCAGAGGGTGTTACTTCTGTTTTCTCCTTAGCCGTTTCCTTTTTCTCATTAGCCATAGTTTCTTTAGTTTCCTTAGTTTCTTTAGATGTTTGGGGTGTTTGGAGGGTTTGCGGTGGCTGGGAAGCCACCATCCCCTCTAGCTTGAGGTAGTCGATCCGGTGTGCCCCATCTCCCAAACCAACAGCGGTGGTCAGGGTCAGGGTATGTTTCCCGGCGCTGAGGGCTGGCAAGGGAATCTGGGTTTTGGTTGGCTTGCCTGACCCGATCCCGACGAGTTCGGTCACTGGCTCACCATCAACCAAAAGGGTGTCAACTTGAGAGCCAAAAAAGTTGTAAAAAAGTGTAAGTTCGCCTGTGCTGTAGTTTTTGCCAAGGGTGAATTGGATATTCAGTTTGTCGGTGGAAAAAAGGTGCTTTCCCTTCCTCTGCGGTTTGGTTTTGCGAGCTGGAACCACTAGCAGCGATGGCATCTGGGGCTGGTTAATGGGGTCTTTATCTGACCCAACAACATAGGTAAATTCAGCGTGCCACCCACCTACCTGCGAAAACTCCTGACTTCCTTTACCAGGTTGACCGATTTGCCATAGGATTTCAGTTTGCTGAGGCATGGTGATTAGCGGCTAGTGGGTCGTTAATAGTATCGTCCCATGCCCCCAAAGCCACCCCAGCCCTGGCTGGCTGAACTCTGGCTGGCACTAGAGTGCATCACTTGGTTGAAACTGCGGTTGGCATAGGCCGAAGGATCGTTATAGTTGGCGCCATGCATCAGATCCATCCGAATATGCACCAAATCATCGGGATTACCATTTTCCACATCTACGCACAGTGCAGGCTGGATGAAATGGGGACGTTTGACGGGGGGAGACAATAGAGGAAGTCGCATGGTTTAAGATTCTCCGTATGGATAGGGTGAATAAATCTAGATGTCGTGGCGAGAGTGCATTTTGTTGTTGCACTCTCACCCAAATTGTATTGCCCTTTAGTACGGTGAAGACCAAGAACGAACTTCGCCCAAAGTAACAGGAATCAAATCGCTTACATCAATGGTGAAGCGGAAAATCTTCTTGGCACGACGGCTGTTTTCAGGGTCGAAGAATTTCAATTTCACATCCCAGCAGTCGCTATCCATGCGACAGAAGGGACTTTTTTCAACAGTAATACTGTCGAGTTCCATGCCGACGGCAACCGCTTCGCTGAAGGTTTGGGCGGCTTGGAAGGCGTTGGTAACGGAGAAATTGAGGGCGCGGTCTTGGGAGGTTGTTCCCAAGTTGCGGAGGTCGTAGTAGATGCGGTTGAGGAAGCCATCTAAGGTTTTGCGGATGCTTTCTTCGTCAGCAGTGCCGTCTTCAGCTTGTACCGCGTTCATCGCGGCAGCGACTAAGTTGTTAACTTTCCATCCGTAGATACCGCGAGTGCTTTGGGGTTCAATTACCGGAATAACTTGACCGGAGAATAGTTTGACTTTACGCCCGGTCAAGATGCCCGGTATGCTGACGCGCTCGACGTATTCGGCATCGCTTTCGGGTTGGATTTGACCCGCGAGGAGTTCGTGGAGAGCGCGGTAGGATTCGGCGGCGAAGGGACCCATAGGATCGATCGCATAGACCGGGGTCAGTTCAATATTAATCGTCCAAATAAGCGAGCGCGACTCAGAAATATTGGCGTCCAGGTAGTCCACCATCTGACGGGCATCGTAGGGATTCGCCGGAACCATTGTTGTCCCAAAGTTAAAAGGGGGCATCAGTTGTTTGAACGAATCCCGACGAGCTTCGCTTCCAAAGTCGTAGCCGAGGGTTCCTAGGGCATAGACAAGCTGACCCATGTCAGCGACTTCGCTGGGAGCTTGGCTGGCGGTGACGGAATTAGCAGTTAAGTTTGGCATCATTGGTTGTTGGGTTGTAGCAGTGGGAAACGATTGAATCAAATCTTGCAAGTTTGGGGTGTTGCTGGGGACAGCCCCAGCGGTCGCAGTGGCTGCTGTTGCAACCGAGGTTTGAGGCGATTGCCCTTGCGCGGTGGCGATCGCTTCACCCGTATTGCTTAGGCTGCCATCACAACCGCAGCCGGCAGCTTCTATTTCTGATGCATTCACTGATGTAAATTCCTCAGCCATGTTTCCTCCTTTTAGTAACGTTATTGCTCCAGGGATGTTCAGTCTGCCCGCCAGACACCGACGGGTTTCTTCTGGCAAGTCAGGGTCACAGGGTAAAGCACTCTGCAACAGTATTTGACGAACTTTGTGTGGATCGGGGGTTTCTCCCCGCTCCCGCTGAAGACTCAGCAGCACGGCTGCTACACCTGAGACAATCGGACTAGCGAAGCTCGTACCGCTGAGACGGTCGGTACCACCACCGGGTTTGGCCCCCAAAATATCCTCACCTGGGGCAAGGATGCCTTGGTCTTTGTAGGCTTCGCCCCAATTGCTAAATCCCAGGGGTTTGCCATGGGCATCCATCGCCCCGACCGCTAGCACAGAGGGCAAGGCAGCGGGTACGTGCAAGCAATCGCAACTATTGTTGCCAGCCGCAGCCACGAGCAAGACGTTGTTCTCTCGGCACAGACGAACGGCATTTTTCAGCCACCCATCGGCTTCGCCAAAGTCGGTCAGTTGACCCCCACTGAGGTTAATAACGTGTGCTCCTGCATTGACCGCTTGCTCGATTCCCCGAGCTAAATCTAGCTGGGAAGTTTTGAGGCGATCGTCGGCAAAGATCGGCACTATTATTCCCTTGCATCGGGGAGCTATTCCCTCCACCGAACTACCCGGTTGCCCAAAAATAATGCTGGCAACGTGAGTTCCGTGAATGGACATATTGCCATTAGTTTGAGCTTCCCCTTTAACTAAGGTGGGCAAATAAGTTAAATCTGCACCTTGGAAACAAGGATGATTCCGATCGACAGGACCATCCAAAACGGCAATACAAATACTATTATTTCCCTGGGATATGGTGCTTAATCTATCTAGCATTTAACAAGACTCGGAACAGTTAGGGGAACGAGCGTGCAAGTTTGACAAGGCAAGGAGCATAAAATTTTTGAATCAATTACAAGTCAGGGACAAAAATTAAATAAGTTTAATTATTCATAATGGCTCAAAGTTCTAGGAAAAAAGCCATTCTGCTATTTAAAAACAGCCCGGACTATTGTCTTAAAAGAATCAGGTAGTTGTGCAAGGCATCGGATAATTGGGGAAGAAAATGGTTAACCCATCATTATCAAAACCCTGATATTTGAGGATTACCAAGAGTAAAACTTAATAGACATCTCCCTAAATAACAGATAAGTCTAAAATAGATAAGCCTAAGCAGGATAAGGATTTTAGATTTATTTGTACCCGGTATCACTGATTTTACGACCAAATATATGGACTCTGAGAATCTTAGTCACAAGTTTATTTGATCCGACTATCAAGTTTTTGAGATGTATATTACCGTTTGACTGGTGTTTCTATACCTCTACAACAGTACAGTAACATTTGAAATCTGTCAAGTAAAATTTATAAAAATCATATTTCAGAGGGCGGGGCTGTTTCATCATCGAATTTTAGCTATTCTAAAAGTGTGAATGAAAATATTAAATTATATAGCTCGGGCGCGAAAAAGTCAACTATTAATTTTATTAATAGTCAAATAAATTATTTTAGCGCAAAAAATTAGAGAGAGAGCGTAAAATACATCTAAGTTCCTCCTGGGGCGAGAATACCCTGATTGCTGTAGGTTTCTCCCCAGTTGCTGAAGTTTAGAGGCCGACCGAGATCGTCCGTTGCTCCCACTGCCAAGACGGCAGGTAGCGAAGCGGGGACGTGCAAGCAATTGCAGCCGTCGTTCCCTGCCGCAGCAACAATTAACACATTGTTGTCGCTGCACAGTTGCACGGCACTTTCCAGCCAGCCTTCGGCTTCGCCTATTTCCGTCAGTTGACCGCCGCTGATGTTAATAATGTGAGCGCCAGCATTGACACCTAGGGGCAATTCCCGGTATCTCCGAGCCGTGCTGCCCGAAGATTGTGCTGGCAACGTGAGTACCGTGCAAAGACATCGCACCGGTAACGCAGACTTCTTCCTGGACTAATGTCGGCAGCCGTTTCAGGTCAGATCCGGCAAAACAAGGGTGAGTCCGGTCTACTAAGCCGTCAAGTACCGCTACACAAATTTGAGAATCACCAGAGGTTTTTTCCCAAAGGCTTTGAATTCCTGGGATTTGGGTTAAATCGGCCATTTAATCTAAAAATAGTTAGGTCTGGCTGGTTTTCGGCCTCAACAGATAGATTACTTGAATTTGCGCTGAAAAAAACTTTCGATCTTTAAAATTTTATTAATTTTTATTTCCTGTTACACATATCTTTCTTAAAAAATTTAGGTATTAATTTATACTTGTTGGCTCGGTAAGTAGCAGACTGCGATCGTCGCAAACGGAAAGTTCGCGTCCCGCGAAAGCTCTTTGACGGACAAATCAACGGTAAACCCGACCGTCGCTTCTTTATCGGGTGCTTGAAGTCAGTGAGTCAGGCTGCTTTCCGTGGATTGAACGGGGAGGGGTTCTGCTGCGGGTGTGGCGTTGCTGAATCAGGGTATGAGAGAATAAAAAATATGAGATTGGGGTCGAAAATGATTTCTCTTATTTTGATTGGGAATTGGAACATCTCCAAATTTCAGATAATGAATTAGTAATTTAATTGAATATCCTAGCATTTGTGATGACTTAGAATAACAAAGAGTTTTTCTTTTTAGCCGTGCCAAGTAATGTCTGAGCCTTGTATTTTCACCTTCAACCGCAAGTCAAATAGGTTTTGCTGATAATTTGATCCCCTTCCGGAATAAACATTGGGTAAACTTTCCAGCCATCTGTCACATAAAAATAGCAGTTCCATTTACTAACAATTTCCCATAACGGCTCAAAAGTTTTGGCGCTATGGTCGCCCAAAGCCCATCCTAAAATACCTGGCTTAAAATGGTCTACCGCCGTCCACAGCCAGGTTTTATTTTTTTTGAACCGACAAATGTTTGTAATTTATCTAATTCTCCAACCGAAGGATTCGTTTCTGGATCGTAACAATTTGGCAAGAGTTCTCCAGCTTGTTTTACCCAATTAATAATTGTAGTATGATGTACATTTTTGACTCTTTCAATGGCTCGAAAACCCATGCCGTTAACATACATTTTTAGACATTCGTGTTTCACTTCTTCCGAATATCCTCTTTGTAGTTGATAATCGTTTATAAATTGTCTTTTACATCTGACGCAAATATAATTCTGCTTGCCTTTTTTGTGACCATTTTTATTGATATGAGTTGACTGACATTCCGGGCATTGCATAATATTCCTCTTAAATGTGTGTGATTTGTGATGCTCCGACGACTATTTTATCATACCAAGGTTCAGCAACGCCAAATGGGTTCTATATAGCCTTTCTCAAAAAGATGAGGTATGACGACAGCTTACATAACCTCCCAGACAAAGAGGGCTCTCTTCCCAACAACGTACCTCATATGAGAGCTAGATCCGCTATAATAGTTAGTAGTGAGTTATTCGTGATAATTTAGTTACCTTCTTCTTTCTTCTTATAATGCCAAATTTTAGATATTCGTCCCTGATAAACGCTACCGTTGAAACAGTCTGGAACTTTTACGAAAGGCCGGATATTCTACAAATGCTGACTCCGCCTTGGCAACCGGTGAAAATCATCCGCCGCGAAGGAGGACTCGATGTGGGTGCTGTGTCAGAATTTCGGCTATTATTGGGGCCGATTCCAGTAAAATGGGTGGCGACTCACACTGAATGCGAACAATATCGCTTGTTTGTTGACGAACAAACTGAGGGGCCGATGGCAGGTTGGACTCACCGACACGAGTTTACTACAGAAAATAACTGTACCCGATTGACGGATGCGATCGCATTTTCGATACCGGGCGGCCCGATTGTCGATTTGCTGTTGGGTTGGTGGGTAGAAATGCGGTTAACTGATATGTTTCGCTACCGCCACGAAGTCACTAAGCGAGAGTGCGAAAAAAATGCAAACAATGGCTGAAAATTTTCATGCAGATATAGTATAGTTCACGAACTTGGAAGCTGCTGCTTCGACGAAAGCCCGAAAAATTCCGCAGTTTGGGAGACTTTTTGGCGACATTTCTGGATGCCACTGAACTGCTAGCATCCAAGGGTGATATTTGTATTCGATCGCTTCTATTAATCCGTCGGGTGCTCGTGCTACAATTTGCCAGCCGGGAATCATTGTTTGTACGGCTTGATGGTGCCAGGAAACAACGTTTGTTGAGGTGGTTCCCATGATTTTTGCTAATCGGCTGTCGGGGTCTATTTTAATGATATGCTCGATCGCACAAATCGGGTTTTCTTGTCGGTGATTCACCTCATCTCCGTAAGCATCCGGTACGTGCACCACTAAATTGCCCCCGCTGGCTACATTCAGGACTTGCATTCCGCGACAAATCCCCAACACGGGTATGTCAGCCCTTAAAGCTAGCTTAGCTAAGCTTAACTCAAAGTTGTCGCGTTCTGCGTTAACCGAGTAAACCGTGCGATCGACAAAACCGCCATAAAGTTCTGGATTGATATCTCCACCGCCTGAAAAAATCAAACCATCTACGGCATCAAAAATACTAGCCGGATCTAATTGATTGGGAGGCAGTAAAATCGGAATACCACCTGCTGCCTGCACTGCATCAATATATGCTCCGTTGAGGCAATATTCGCCTGCTTGACTGCGACAGTAAGTTGTGATGCCAACGATGGGATGTTTTTTCATTTCCTAGAAAGTGGAGATAATGGTTGAGATTTCTTGTCGGATATCCTAGTATTATCAATAAGTTTTTCTGGGACGGTGCTGGGAGCAAACTCCAACCAGAAAATTCAGCGATTGTGAAACAGGCATCTTGCCTGTTTCTTGTATGATTAATTGTGATTGACTCTTAGATTAAACTGAGCATTTCCTGCACTGCTGTCTAATTTGTAACAATTTTAGGATTATTTTCAGGCAGCGGTGGGCGGGTACACAGATAAGCCAATGGCCCGAACAGTGGCACTAATGTTACTGCCCAAAATGCTATTGAATTTTGCATTCCTCGGCGCGCCATATCGTCGGTTAATAAAGCAGGAAATAGCAGGCTAAGCAGACAAAAATCTAAACTCATCACGTGGATAAAACGGCTGGTTTGCCACTGCCCAACAAAATCTGACCAATCGCCTTTTGTCAAGCCAAAAGCAACCAACGCAGCAGCACCTAAGGTTAGGACAATCCCAGTAAAACGGGAGTCTAATATTTTTAAGAAGATATTTTTAGTGCCAGAAAATTCTGGATTCGGTTCGCGCAGGGCTAAATAAGGGAGCAAGGCAAATGCACCGACGCCAAATGATAAAGTTGCAAAAATCCATGCTCGTATTTTCTGCCCTCTGCCATCGGTAAATAAGACACAACTGTAAATCAGCGGCCAGACTCCCATGATATTAAACAAAGCTACAATTAAAGGGTTGATGCCTGCTATTTTGCCTGTGGAAAGGTTGGTAATTAGTGTGATGGTGTCGGGGTTGTCGGGTGGGGCAAATACAAAGGCGTAGGTGCTGAATGCAATCCAAAGCAAAGCAAATCCAATTTTTCTAGACATATAGCCTTTCTCAAAAATATGAGGTATACCTTACAGCTTGTATAACCTCTGAAACTAAGGGGGCTGAAGCCCAACAACGTCCGCGAATCTTTCTGGGAACCGCTGTATATCCCTTCTCAGAACCTAAAATCGACTCAAGCTTCTAAAAATCATCATCGGAGCCCTCATCGGAGCCCTCATCGGAGCTCTCATCGCTGCGTACAAGTTCCGAAGGAGGCCTGTCATTACTCCAAGCCCACCACACGGTGCCGCACTGGCAGCGGTAAAATTCTTGCCACTTGCGGCGGTTGGACTCGGTGTATACTGGCGATCGACGATTAATCCAGACCTCATGGGCATCCGTGCAGCTAGCAGCGCACTTGGGACAGCAAAACTCAGTAGCGTGAACCGCCGCCGCAGTCCATTCGGGAGGATGGGTCGCAAAAGCTTCCATGTGTTGCGTGTTTCTATCTAAACTGCTGTTAATACGGCAAATCAAGGATTCCTCAACATCCGCAGATTTCGCAATGGCATAAGTACGCTGTTGAGTGCGTAATTTATCTGCGAGTTATTTTTTTGGCATTTGCCGTCCGATGAATAGTATAACTGATGTGGTGTCAGCCGTCGATCGGCATTCTCAGCTATTTCAAGGACTAGGCTCATGTCTATCTACAACTTTATCTCATTTCTGGGCATCTTTGGCTTATGTGCGATCGCCTGGATTTTCTCAGAAAACCGCCAAGTTCGCTATATACCTTGGCGCGTCATCATCTGGGGCATTGGCTTACAATTAGTCTTAGGATTTTTAGTATTCCTGTTCCCTCCAACTCGCATCGCCCTAGAGTGGTTTACCAGCTTGCTGGATGGAGTATTCACCGCTGCTGATGCCGGTGCCAGATTTGTATTCGGTAGAAACATTGTACCAATACCCGGTCAAGACCCGCCAGTTAATTTAGGATATATTTTCGCCTTTCGGGCTTTACCAACAGTCGTATTTTTTTCCGGCCTCATGGCCTTGCTTTACAACATCGGCGTCATTCAAATTATCACCGAAGTTTTTGCCAAAATATTTTACATGACAATGCGGTTGAGCGGCGCGGAAGCACTCAGCGGCGCGGCTAATATTTTCGTAGGAATCGAAGCAGCAATTGTCGTCAAGCCTTATTTGCCACAAATGACTCGCTCGGAACTTTGTGCAATCCTCTCCTGCTGTTTTGGAACTGCCGCTTCATCAACATTAGCAATTTACGTCAGTTTTCTCAAACCTGTTTTTCCAAATATTTTAGGACACTTAGTTTCAGCCTCAATTATCGCCATTCCCGCTTGCTTTGTCCTCTCCAAAATCTTAGTACCCGAAACAGGCGTACCAGTGACAATGGGCGGCATTCCGAAGGAACAACCGAAACCTCAAGGCCACGAGTTCATCGGCGACGAAATTGGCGAAAATGACGGTGAGATCCGCAAACAAGAGACAGTTGGCGGAGAACCCATCGAACGAGTCAGCCCTTTGGATGCAGCAATTATTGGCGCTTTGGACGGTGTAAAAATGGCAGTCGCCATCGCCGCTGTTTTGATTTTAATCTTGGGTTTAGTTTCCTTAATCAATCAATTCTTTGGCTGGCTGGCCGTTGCACCTGCTCCAATTGGTACAATCTTTAGTTTTATCACCCTGCAAAACATTCAAGGAGTATTATTTTATCCGCTAACCTTGTTAACCGGAGTTCCCTTTGAAGATTCTTGGACAGCCTCAGTCATCATCGGACGGCGGCTGTTGGAAACGGCGATTCCACCTTACCAAACTTTAGCAGAAGCGGCGGGCAAAGGACTGATTAGCGATCGCACAGTATTAATTGTCAGTTACGCCCTTTCCGGTTTCGCCCACTTAGCCTCCGTCGGCATATTTGTCGGCGGTACAATCGCCCTAATTCCTTCTCGGCGCAAAGACATTTCCGAACTCGGTTGGAAAGCCTTATTTGTCGGCACTTTAGCTACAATGATGATTGCCTGCATCGCCGGATTGTTTGACACCGGAGACTCCAGCATTTTAGGCACTAAGACACCGCCGACTGCCCCGATTAGCGCTCCTGCTTCGCCGAAGTCGGAAGCATCCCCCGCCGCAAGTCCGAAGCCGTCAGTTGCCCCAACAATTGCCAGCCCGAAGCCTTCGCCGAAGGGTGAAAAAGTGGTTCCGAAAGCTAATGAGAAATCTCCCTCTCCTGAGTCCAAGAAAAGCCCTTAAATCAGCTATGAATTAAGGACATGGCAATGTCTATTAGAATCAAATCAAGGTCAAAAGTAGTCAGAGACTGCTGTTTACCGCCGAGGCTAGATCCCCCCTAGCCCCCCTTAAGAAGGGGGGGACAAGATTCTTCTCAAAGTCCCCCTTCTTAACGGGGATTTAGGGAGATCTAGACTAAGTAATAAGCGAAATTTATCCGGTGCATCTGGTTTTTGAAGCCTGAAGAAGCATGACCGCATATATAGCAGTTCTCAGAAAGATAAGGTACGTTGTTGGGCTTCAGCCCTATACGCCTGGGTGGTTTATAAGCTGTCAGCCATACCTCATCTTTTTGAGAAAGGCTATAAGTTATTAGTTATAATTTTATATTCACTGCGGTCATGCTTCGCCCCTACAAACATATTTGCCTTGCGCCAGATGCACCCAATTTATCACACCAATTCCTTCTTCCTTCTTCCTTAAATTATGAATCCCGAACCAGAAATCCGCCGCCTGTTAGATGTGATGCCCGCCTCCGGCCGCATGACTTGTAAAATTATTAATAAGCCTCAACAATCTACGGTAATTGATTGCGATTTTCCTTTACCTTGGCATCAATCTCGCCCGATTTACATTAATTTTGACTTGTGGCGCCTGCTATCTAAGCCGCAGCGGGATTTACTGCTATTGCGTACTGTAAGCTTTCTGGGCAATTTCAAGTGGTTTAAGCCGGATATTTATCAAGGTGCGGCTGTGGCGGGTATTCTCGGCACTGTTGTAGAGTTATTGCAGGGAGATGCGATCGGAATTGCGATCGCCGGTGGGTTGACTGGGCTGGCGATGACTCGAATTTGGCGCGACAACCGCAGTTCGCAAGTAGAGTTAGATGCCGACGAAACGGCGATTAGAGTGGCGGGAAGGCGCGGTTACAGTGAATCTGAGGCGGCGGGACATCTACTGGGGGCGATCGAATCTGTGGCGCAGATAGAACAGCGCAATTTAGATTTTAACGAATTGATTCGGTGTCAGAATTTAAGGGCAATATCCGGTATTTCGGCGGTTGGTGTGCCCGATAGTGTCAGACAGGATTGAAAAAAACATCGCTATTCAAGCAAATTAGCCTTGATAGACAAAGATTCCAGAAACTTAACTGCTTCATCCAGCATAGCTGCTGGTAATTTCTCCACAATTGCGATCGCCCTTTGACGAGTTTATAGATTAATTGCTTATGTCGCACGTTTAACAGACAAAAATTGCACTTTCATCATCTTAAATCAGCTTCACTAATGCACTGATTTTGATCGAAAGTGCGATCGCTTGATTTACCCTTGAGAATTATTGATATAATCAAGAGGGAAACCCATCAAATCCACAACTATGCTAATCCTGCCAAAACTGGAAAACCTGCGAGATACTCTACCCATAGAAGGAGCTGTTCGCATTGAATTAGTGGAAGGCATACCCATGTTTAGAGCCTCCACCACAGTCAAAAACCGCATAGCAGAACTGCTGGACAAACAACAAACTTTACCCCTCGATCCTGATGAAGAACAAGAACTAAATATTTACGAAGAAATCGACGATTACCTTAGTTTTGTCAATCGGACAGTCCGCAATCTTTTCTTGAGCCAGATTCAGTCTACTGTATAGAAATGTCCGCTCGCCGTCCAATCCCTGACAATATCCAAGATCGAGTTCGTCAGAGAGCAAACTGTCTGTGCGAATATTGTCATGCTTCCGAAGAATGGCAGTATGTAGAATTTACGATCGAACACATCATTCCCTTAACTAAAAATGGGACTAACGATATTGACAATTTGGCACTAGCTTGCTTTCACTGCAACCGCAAGAAATCTGATAAAACTACAACGATAGATGTTCAGTCAGACGTAGAAGTACCCTTGTTTAACCCCAGACAAGATAGTTGGAACGAACATTTTATTTGGTCGGCTGATGGATTATCAATAGTTGGTTTGACTCCTATTGGACGAGCTACAGTTACAGCCTTATTCTTAAATAGAGAGAGAGTCATTAATATTCGCGCCGCTGACAAAGCTATCAAACGACATCCTCCAGCCGACGATTTAATTCAATCAGAAAGTTGAGCATAGTGACCGATTTGTCACTTGCACTTATTTTAATTATTTTCATCGAAGCTACCATCGACTAATCTATCCACCGATAACTTTTCCTCGTCTACTCGCCGACTGAGATAATCCGGCAAGTCATCAAAAGATACCCGTACCAAACGGCAAAAATCCCTCATTTGCCGAACAGTCATCGTAGGTTCGTCTCCCTTTTCCCACCGCCGCACCGACGAAGCCGATACCCCCATCCGCACAGCCAACTCTTCTTGGCTCAAGTTAGCGTCCTCTCGCAGTCTCCGAAAAGGCGACTCATTTTCTGGTTGCCGTTGACGTTGCCTTTTTTTTACCATTTCATTATAAAAGCTTGATTTAAGCGCCTAATTTGAGCGGTTAGATTGATTGGAGTAAGCACAGCCATAGCCAAAACAGACTGCACTAAAAATAAAAGGTGCAAGTCTGTCACTTTCCTATGGGCAAACATACCCAATTTACAATACAGCCATGAACACCCCAGAAACTACGAATTCCTGGATTATTTACCGACTGCTGCCCAACTTTCAGCGCTTACCCATCGGACAATTTCGCAGCCGCAGCGAAGCAGAATCTTCCTTAAAAGTCATCCGACAACTGCTACCCAATACCGACTTAATACTTGCTTTCGAGATTGGCGCCGAAAGTCGTACCACCGAACTCATTGACTCCCCTGCTGCTGAGCCAAACTTGCCAACTTCAGTTAACCGAGAACTCCTGAAACTGTTCATTATCAGTTCTCGCCCTGTGGTTTCCCGCGTCATTCATTCTTTTCACCGGGATAATTTTGCCTGCGCTACTGACTGGAGTCCGTTTGTTCCAACTCAAAATCGAGGTGAAGTGATGAGCGTCTTAATTAAATATTTTGCCACTGACTCTTAGGGTGCGATCGAACATTCCTGATTGTACTGCAATATCTAAGGTATGTAGTTGCGCTTCAGCGCTCTTTCCTGATATTATTAAGAGCGCTGAAGCGCAACTACGTACCTTATTTTAAAACTGCGCTGTCTGGTTGGGGTTGGGCACTTTTTTCTGAGATTATTAAGAGCGCTGAAGCGCAACTACGTACCTTATTTGTCTGACAATAATAAAATCGTCCTGCTTGTTAAGAGGAATTGAGGGGATATTCAACTAATAAATGGTAATTTAAGAACAGTGATAAACTTGATATTCATAACCATCAACAGGTGACAAATTGCGAGATTCAATCTGACACTTTTGTGCTGCTAAATTTACTGGCGCGCGAAAGTTCACCAACCACAAATCTAGCGGGCGTTCCAATTGACTGAGTGTCTTGTCAAGTATCCCCGCCACAATTTCTGGCGCCTCCCTTCTCTGCTTAACTAAAAGAAACTGTGGAGAATCAAAGGCTTTAACTTCTTCCTTATTCCTATTCCTAACATCCGTTACAGAATCCGTTGCCGAACCCTTCTTCCTTCTATCCTTTACATCCGTTACATCCGTTACATCCGCTACAAAATCCGTTGCCGAACTCTTTTTCCATTCCAATCCTATCCCCATCAACTCTCCTATTTCTACATGAGTCTTTTGAGTAGTAGCAATTAACACTGGAACTTTCGAGACTTCGCGGATAATCGGAATTAACAAATCTGGTTTGTAATATTTGCGATAGCCGAGATTGGAATTTACTGTTACACTGCTGACAAAACCCATTACTAAAATTAGCAGCACTGCTTTTTTGCCAGTAAATTCTACAGCAGGTAAATTAAACCATCGAGTTTTTATTGTAGGTGTCTCATAAATAAATGCTAAAGTTACTCCTAATATTAATATCACTCCCGGAAAGTAGACGAAATTGTATCGAGGGCCGCGAGTTAGGTCAATTCCTAAAATGTATGCAAAGCTGAAAAACAAGAAAATTGACCCAAGCACAAACCCGCCAAAAATAACAGTACCTAAACGAGTATCGGTGGTTTTTAAGGAAGTTTTGAGACCGTTTTGCAGCAGGGGAAGCACCCAGATGAAATATATTATCATGCCGATCGCAGATCCAACCACCACTGCCAGATTTGAAGATTCCACCGGAAGCAGCGATATCACAGCGATCCATCCCGCCAAAGCTTGGAAAATCGGTGCGATCCAATCTACAAATGTGCGATCGCCACTGACAATCCAATTCGTGAGCTCGCTACCGTATTTATTCGACAAAAATATCGGCAGCCAAACTAAACCGCCCGCTACAGTCCCCAGCGCTACTGCAAAAAGCCGCCAGAGGATTTGAAATTGCCAAATATTCGGCTGCTGACTCTCTGAAAGCGCCAATTTTCCATGAAACTGCTGCCAGATTACAGCAATTAATGCTATGGCTTCTGCACACAAAGTCAAGGCAAAAAAGTAGTGAACCGCAATTCCCAAACAATTAACAATTATCCAAAATAGCACCGTCCAGATAGGCAGTGGAGCGCGCTGTTGCAGCTTTTTTGCAGCTAATGTCAAGCAAAAAAGAGACGCAATAACTAATAAGATTCCTAAGGTATAATGGCGGGCTTCTTGGGCGAGATAAATGCCGTAGGGAGAAACTGCCATCATCGCAGCCGCACATTGACCGACTAAACGAGAATTGAACGCAAATTTGCCTAAAAGGTAGATAGCTGGAACTGAAATCACTCCTAATAATGCCGGAAGCGATCGCCCAATCCACACTAAACTATCCTCAGTCGGCGCAAACAGTCGCATCCACCAGTGGGCTACCATAAAATACACTGGCGGATGGTTGCTTTCCACCAGCAAATGCTTGAGAACATCTGCAATGCCAGCATCCGGGCCCAATTGTAGCGGTTGTAGTAGAGTGGAAAGTGCGATCGCCCGATCGATCGGCACCCCGCGAAAACTGTTGCCCAAACTAAACACCAGAGTCGAAAACTCGTCCGTCCACAGCGGTTTCGAGTCCAAATTTGCAAAACGTAGCATTAGGGCGATCGCCGTCCACAGTAATAGCAACAACAGTTGTTTATGCTTAATCATTAATTCAGTCAGTTGTGTGTTGTCAGTTGTGTGTTGTCAGTTATGTGTTGTCAGTTGACCGCCCACTGCCCACTGCCCCATGCCCAATTCCCAATTCCCTAATCAACTTCCGTTACCCGCCAGCTTAGCTTCATGTTGATCCAGAAATTCCACAGAGTCACAGCCACGATCGCAATTAAGTTAGCCAAATATTCATTCATCCCAAAAACATTAAACATCAAATTAACCAGCAGCACATTCAAAATCAAACCCATCAAGCAAATTGTATTAAACTTCAACAGGCGTTTGAAGCGCTGGCGATTTCCCGGTTGCCGCTTAGAAATGTCCCCAAAAGTCCACAAATCATTCCACAAAAAATTACTAATAATTGCTAATTCAGCAGCAATAATTAGACTGCGAGTCAGCTCCAAATGCAGACTATTTCGCAGGACGTACAAAACCCCCATGTTGACAAACACACCGCTGAAACCCACGATGCCAAATCGCAGAAACTTACCCACTGGCCAGCGGGCAAACCGCAATATGAACAAATGTCGCAAATACTCAATATACTGTTTCCCCGTAACTTTGCTTTCGCCTTCTTTCCGCTCCTGAAATACATAACCAACTTCTCCAATCCAGCGGATATTTCCCCTACCGAGCACTTCAATCAAGATTTTGTAACCCGCAGGATTCATGGTTTGGCCGGCAATGCAACTGCGACGCACCATAAAATAGCCGCTCATTGGATCGGAAACTCTGCCGACGACTCCAGGCAGTATAATCAATCCAACAGTTTGAGCGCCCCGCGACAAAAATCTCCTGACAACGCTCCAGTCGCTCACACCACCCTCAGCAACGTGGCGGCTGGCAGCGGCCAAATCTGCCCCCCGCTGAATTTCTGCTAAAAGCTGCAATAGCGTCTCCGGCGGATGCTGCAAGTCGGCATCGATGACACCCAAAACCTCGCCCCGAGCAGCCTGCCACCCGCGAATCACGGCTGTGGAAAGTCCCCGCTCGTGCTCGCGCCGCATCACCCGCAATTGCGGATAGTCGGCTGTTAGCGACTGGGCAACTTCCCAGGTGCGATCGGGGCTGTTGTCATCGACTACAATTAATTCGTAGTTGCCGGGAATGCTGCCATCAAGCAACTTGCTCAATTGTTCCACAATACTTTTGACATTCTTGCACTCGTTGTAGGTGGGAATCACCAAGGAAAAATAAATTGGCTGTGTATCTTCTGCAAAAGTTGAACCACAAGTCCCTACAGCAGGAATTTGCAAAGGCCCAGACGGCACTGGCAACAGGTGATTTGCTTCGTTGACGCTCATAGTTACCGTTTCTTAAAATGAAAAGATGTTTTTTTACGACTTTATACTTTAGAATCTGTTTCGTCCATAGTTGATTTGTTAAGATATAAAAAGCCGTTAATTTTAGTGGTGGATTTTGTGACTGAATCGGAAAATAAAACTGTTGATGCAATTCTCGATCGCGCTTTACAACTTTATAACATCTCTAGCGCAGAGGCATTGGTACTTTTGCAGCAAAGAGAGCCAGATGCGATCGCTTCTATTCAAACAACCGCTGACTTGCTCCGCCGCCGACAATCAGGCGATATTGTTACTTATGTTATCAATCGAAATATTAATTTCACCAATATTTGCGAGCAGCATTGCAGTTTCTGTGCGTTCCGCCGCGACGACGGAGATGAGGGCGCTTTTTGGTTAGATACAGCCCAAATTCTAGAGAAGGCAACAGATGCAGTGCAGCGGGGTGCGACGGAAATTTGTATGCAGGGCGGCTTAAATCTGCAAGCTAAGCTCAACGGTGAATCTTTGCCTTATTATCTGCAATTAGTGAAAACAATTAAGGATAAGTTTCCGCAGTTGCACTTGCACGCTTTTTCGCCCCAAGAAATAGAATTTATTGCCAGACAAGATCGTCTTAGTTTCAGCTATGTAATTTCGGCATTGCAGGATGCGGGAGTCGGTTCGATGCCCGGTACTGCGGCGGAGGTTCTCGACGATGCAGTGCGACGGGTGATTTGCCCGGAAAAACTAGATTCGGCAACTTGGCTAGAAATCGTAGGAACTGCTCACAGCTTAGGTTTGCCGACAACGAGCACGATGCTTTGCGGGCATATTGAGGCGGCAGGGCAGCAGGTTTTGCATTTAGAAAAAGTGCGATCGCTCCAACAAAGTGCCATTAACAACAACTATCCAGCTCGCATCACAGAATTCATTTTACTGCCCTTTGTCGGGCAAGAAGCACCAGCTCCTTTACGCAGTCGAGTCGGCCGCGATCAACCAGTTTTAGCAGATACATTATTGCTCACCGCTGTATCGAGAATCTTCTTGGGAAATACGATTCCCAATCACCAGCCGAGTTGGGTTAAATTGGGTTTAGTAGGAGCTACAGAGGCTCTGAAATGGGGTTGCAACGACATCGGCGGCACATTGATGGAAGAACACATTACTACAATGGCCGGTGCGGTTGGTGGCGGTTGTCAATCGGTAGAAGATTTGCAAAATGCGATTACTTCTTTGGGCCGGAGTTATCAGCAAAGGGATACAATTTATCGACCTATGGGGGTTGACAATTTAGCTGTAATTGTATAAATTTTAGGATGCGAAGTGCGAAGAGCGTAACGCATCCTACCAGTTTAGCCGATCGCACTTTCAAATTCTTCCAGCGCCTGACAACTTCCAACCTGCCAAGCACGTTCCACTGTAGCAGGAATCATCTGGGCGATCGCAATTCCCGGAAAATTCGGACTAATATCCGATTCTACATACTCTCCTTCTTGCAGCAAATAGATGCGAAGTCTGCCGCTGTCGTAAACCCAGACTTCAGGAACTCCAATAGCTAGATAAGCATCGATCGTAGTTTTAGAAGCTACATCGGTTTCAATTCCTAAATCCGGCGGCGGATCGTCCGGCAAAAGTCGGCGGCGGCTAATCATCCGCTGATAATTGAGAATATAAAAGCAAGCATCAGGTTCAATTCCCGCTGCACCTTCCCGCTTGAAAGTAGTAGAACCAAATGGTTCGTATCTTCTACCCGCAGACTTGAGTAAAATTTTGACAATATCAGAGATTAAATCTTTCGGCCTTTCATGTTCTAGTAAGGGAAGCGTAATTTCTAAGGTACTGTTGCTGTAGGCAATTCTGCTTCTTCGCTTTTCTCCCAATTCCTCCAAAATTGACTCGAATTCCAGCCAAGTTATATTGGGAATAGTTACGACACTGCCGGGAGTAAGCTGAATCTGGCTAATAGGTTTGAGGACGGGAGCGATAACAATCATAAGCTGAATTGAGAGCTAGTTGTTAAGTTTGTGCCAAAGATAGGCAGGATGCCTACCCCACAAGAGTTTTTGAAGATATCTGTTGAGTGTAGCACGGGCAAGGAGAAGAGATGGGCGATCGCAATTTACGATCGCTAGATATCAAAGCTATATCTGATATAATTAGTATTATCAGTCATTCTGAAAACCTATGACTCAAACTTTACCCAAGCTCGTAAACTTCGAGGAATTTGTGGAGTGGCTGCCAGAAAATTCGGCGGTACGGTATGAACTGCATAATAGAAATATTATTGAAATTGTACAACCAGTAGGCGAACATCAGGAAGTTACAGGTTTTCTGACAATCGAAATTGCTGTTCAAATCAAACGTTTGGGATTACCCTATGGTATCCCAAACCAAGTGATAGTTAGACCTCCTGAAAAAGATTCTGGTTATTTCCCCGACTTATTGGTGCTGAATCGTGCAAACCTGGTGAATGAACCATTGTGGCAAAAAGAGTCTATCCTCAGTTTAGGTGCATCGATACCTTTGGCGATCGAAGTTGTGTCAACCAATTGGCGCGATGATTACTATTTGAAATATGCTGATTATGAGGAGATGGGTATCCCTGAATATTGGATTGTCGATTATGCTGCGTTGGGTGGACGTAATTTTATTGGCAATCCCAAACAACCGACGATTTCTGTGTGTAACTTGGTTGATGGTGAATATCAAATATCCAAGTTTCGGGAGTGCGATCGGATTGTGTCGCAAACTTTTCCCGATTTGAGCTTGACTGCTAATCAGATTTTTCAAGCTGGTTTGGTGTAATGTGATATTTTGCAAAATTATAATTGAAGTGTTTTATTCAAACGAACTCATGCAATGTTTTGAAAAAAAAAGGAATATGACAATTAACATCGCTACTTTGGTGTGAATAAAATTCTCCAATCTTGAGTGATAGTTGCTCTCTAAATACTCGCTCGCCCCGGCTAAAGTCACCGGCTGGCTTAATTTTTTCCCAATAATCATGCTCAGGTTGTTTCTCATTCTTAACTTTTTTAATTGTGAGCAAAGCCCTAATTAACTGATGCTTCCGTGTTTCATCAGACGTATTTTGAAACTCAGTTTTCCATGAATCTTGTAATTTATCTAAATCTGTACAATTTAAACAATGATTTATGCGCTGGAGCGATCTCTGTATGTTAAGGTTATTCTTCAAGTCTGGATCGCTACTAATTTTATCACCCATATCCATATAAATACTATTCAGTTGAACAGGATTATCCTGATACATAGGAGAATTAGGATAATCATCAAATATTGATTGAAGCTCAGGTGTGATAAAATAAGCTTCTTTATGAATCAAACCTGTAATCCATATCCGGTGCTGTTTTGCATTTTGTGCTTTCACCTGCGATTTTTCGTAAAGATTGCAAAAAATTGCTTCTGTATCGGGAAAACTGTAATTATCAATCTCTTGCAAGTGCAAGTCTAAATCTATCATTGCAAAAAGTCGATCTGGATCTAAATACGAGTTAGTGGTATCCTGTTCGTGTAATGTTAAAAGATTCAAATAAGTATTGATTACAGTTGCGCGATCGCCACAGTTGAAAAATTGTGGTCGTTGTTGCGTCCACCATTTTGGAACGCAAGCATTATAAAAGTTTGCATCCGGCATTTTCTCCATGTTTTTATAAGCTTGAGGCGATTTTATACCATCGATTGTTGAAATAACACCCTCGCATAGCACCACAATTTTATTCTTAATTCTGCGAGATTCAAGAATCATCTTGCAGTGTTCTTTTAGTTGTTCTGTATTAAGACTCATTTGTAATATTAGATTCTGATTTGATTAGTTTTGGCTCAATTTCTTTAACATGAGCAGGTGTCAAAGCTTCACACAATGCGTAGGAGTGAGTTGCCAGAATATATTGATTGCTGGGCGCCCACTCTTTGAGGTCTGATATAATTTGATATTGCCAATCTGGATGAAAAGCAATTTCAACTTCATCCATCAACACAATAGCATCTTTTATGTTGCGGGATTTGAGCCATATATAAATGCTAAGTCTTTTGAGTTCGCCGTGACTTAAATCTTCGGGATATAGTTCTATAGTTTCACCATTATTATCCAATTGAAAATTGACCCCAGAAAAATCTTCATTTAAATTTATCCTTTTATTTCCCAACAGCAGATTTAAGTCATTAATTAGAGATTGATAGCTGTTCCCGTAGCTACCTGTTTTTATCGCTTCTCTGAAATCGCGATCGCGAGCATCTTTAAATGATTCAATAAGTAGCTCTACAGCAAGAAAGTCATAGGTAAACAAGCCTGGCAATTCAGATCTTGCAGCTTCGAGTATCCCGTAATAATTCCTATTCCCGTTACTTGAGTTTCTAAATAATAGTTTTCTAGAATCCGGCGGAAGAAATAGAAAAATTTGCGTGGACGGAGCTGCCAAAAATATTTTATATGATATTTGTGTCAAAAAATTTTCTATTTCTGTGCTATCAATATTATTGAGATGACAGAGTAAAGCTTCATATCGCTTATCATTTGAACTCCTGTCAATTGAATAGTTACATATATGTCTCATGTTTTCAGACTGTAAATATTCAATACTTTTCTTCCAAATCTCCTCAATTATCTTGCATTCTTTGTGGTATCTTCTAAGATTTATTTCGGATGATTCCAGTCTTTGTGTAATTTGATGTTGAAGTTGTTTAACGTCTTTAATAGAAAGAATCTCGCTGGGGCGCATGACAGATACTAATTCAGGAAATCCTGCAATTAAACCCAACTGTTGAATGTTGATGATTTCCCTTTTAATGCGCTGCCTTCTTTCTTCATTATCTTCAATTTCTGTAATCATATCTAATCGCCTAAGAATTTTTACTAAATTATTTTTTTGTGCCTCCAAATTTGAAATTTTATTTTTAACGGATTTTAATTGTGTCGAATATGTCGGAACCGAAAAATCGAAATAGTCTTCATCGATATTTGATTTTTTACTTTCTAAAGCTAATATTTGCTTGAGTGAAAAATCATTGTTATAAGAAAAAAAATCAATTTTGACAATTTTTTCTCCATCCCAAATGTCAACAATTGCTAATACTCTTTTTTCTTGCCCATCACAAATTTTAAATCCCTCAAGCATATTTTGTAAAAACTGTTTTTTATCCTCATCAACAGAACAGTGCAGCAATACAAAAATCAACTGCAACAGCGTACTTTTGCCACCGCCATTTTGACTGCCCAGCGGAAAAATACTAGGAGAAAAATCTTTCTCAAAAGTGATGTCTATATTTTTTAAACCCCGAAAATCAGGAACTTGAACTCGTAGTAAGTGCATAATCAACTCCTAGTATTGGCGCGAATCAAGTAATAAAGCTAACTAAAATTCCCAAAATTTCATCAACTGGCGGTAGCGAGTATTCTCTTAAAGCAATTGTAACAGTTTGCTCTTCAAGTTTGATAAACTTCCACAAGTTACCCGTCGTAACACAACCATAAAGCTTGTTGACAAACTCGCCATTTCTTTCATTGAATTTCTGAGCCGCAATCATCTCAGCAATACATTGTCCAAGTCCGCCGTTGATGTCTTCTTTTTTAGCTTCCACTACAATCATAGCAGGAGCTTCGATAAAAAGTTGTTCGGGCGATTTGCTGATGAGGAAGTCGCAGACACCGTTAAGTCCCATGGATTGATCGACGGTAAATTCATTGCCTGAAAAAAGGCTGATTTTTTGTTTAAAAATATCTTTTAATTCTAGCAGGATCGGACAGATAATCATTTCCGATCGAGCTTTTTCGGTATTCAGGGCTAGGGCTAGAGGTAGGCGTTTTTCAATAAACTCAGCTAGGGCTGGACTCGGCTGAATCGGCGGCGCTGAAACAATAAAAGTAGGTACTTCTATTAGGGTTAGTTGAAAGTCTTGTTTGACTTTTTTGAGGGTGAATTCACTATATGGCATTGCTTTTCACGCTCAGAATAATGTTGGCTGGATTAGATTATAACTCACATCTTTCTGAAAGATATGAGTTCTACACGCCTGTAGTATAGTCTCGATCCCCCCTAGCCCCCCTTAATAAGGGGGGGACAAGAGACTTCATTTAAAGTCCCCGTGATTCCTGCATAAGGGAAGTGCAATAAACTTCATTCAAAGTCCCCCTTTTTAAGGGGGATTTAGGGGGATCGAAACCCAACTACAAGCGACATTTATTGTGACACGAATAGTACATACGATCGCCAAAAAAGACCGATCGATCGCCCTATTAAACCTTAAACTTCTCCACAATCCGTCTCATTGCTTCCTCCACATTCTCCCGACTATTAAAGGCCGAAATACGGAAATAACCCTCGCCCGCCGCACCAAAACCAGAACCAGGAGTTCCCACCACATTGCAAGTTTCCAGCAACTTCTGAAAGAAATCCCAACTCGACAAACCGTGAGGCGTTTTCACCCACACATAAGGTGCATTTTCGCCGCCAAAAACTTCGATTCCGGCTGCTGTCAATTTCTCGCGGATAATCGCCGCATTTTCCATGTAAAAATTGACTAATGCCTGAATTTGTGATTTGCCTTCCTCGGAATAAACCGCTTCAGCACCGCGCTGCACGATGTAAGAAACGCCGTTAAATTTAGTAGATTGGCGGCGGTTCCACAATTTCCAAATTTCGACATCGGAACCGTCTGCTGCTTTTCCTGTCAAAGTTTTCGGTACGACTGTTAAGGCGCAGCGAGTACCCGTGAAACCGGCATTCTTGGAGAATGAACGAAATTCGATCGCACAATCGCGCGCCCCTTCAATTTCGTAGATCGAGTGTGGTAGGCTCGGATCGGTAATATACGCTTCGTAGGCGGCGTCGAAGAAGATAATCGAACCGTTCACCTTAGCATAGTTTACCCAAGCTTGCAAGTGTTCCTTGGTGGCAGTCGCGCCCGTCGGGTTGTTGGGGAAACACAGGTAAATTAAATCGACTTTTTTGTCGGTGGGAATTTGGGCGGTAAAGTTGTTTTCGGCGGTAATTGGCAGGTAAACAAATCCGTCGTATTCGCCCTTTTCGTTGGCGTCTCCGGTGTGTCCGGCCATCACGTTCGTGTCTACGTAAACCGGGTAAACTGGATCGGTAACGGCGATCGTATTGTTGTCACCAAAGATATCCAGAATGTTGCCGCAATCGCACTTAGAACCGTCAGAAATAAAGATTTCCGAAGCATCAATATCGCATCCCCGCGACTTGAAGTCGTGCTGGGCAATTTTTTCTCTCAGCCACTCATAACCTTGTTCCGGGCCGTATCCTTTAAATGTATCCCGCACGCCCATGTCTTCTACTGCTTTCACCATCGCCGCGCGGCAAGCTTCCGGTAGCGGTTCCGTCACGTCGCCAATCCCCAGCCGGATGATGGGTGCACCGGGATTCGCGTCTGCGTAGGCTTTCACTCTGCGCCCGATTTCGGGAAACAGGTAGCCGGCTTTGAGTTTGAGGTAGTTGTCGTTGATAGTTGCCATAGTGCGATCGCTCTCAATGTCGTACAATAGCTTACTCTCTATCGAAGGAAGAAGAAAGAAGGAAGAAGGAAGAAGGAAGAGTCAAATTTCTTAACATATCTTTACCTGTGTTGGTAGTTTTACTTAATCGATCGGCAAACACAGCACATTGACAAAAAAATCAACTAGCTTGTATAATGAGATATAGTGTGCAACCCAGAACCAATTATGGATGAGATAGAGTACGCCAAACTGTGTCAAGAATTGGCGGCGATTCTGAATGAGTTTAACTTAGGTTGGGTAGTTCAACAAGTCGCCGATACTGTAGAGATAGGTAAAGTAATTGAAGAGCGATCGCTCAAACGAAAGACACCGCTGCTCAAGATAGAAGATTATACCGCGAAAGAACAACTTTTGCTGTTAATTGCTGCTGTCGAACAAGCGACGGTGAACACTTCCGAAATGGAAGACGAAATTGCTTATTTCTTGAAAGTAGAATCGGAAACCTCTCCCCTCGGCACAAAAATTGTCTTTGCCAATTCCGGCGCAAAAACAGCCCAAACCATCGAGTTTACGTCCACTTTAACAGCCCCACGCCACAAACAGGCGATCGCCCTCAAGCAATTACTCGAAAAACTGCCCTCCGGGCCGAGCAACTACGCCCTCAATTCCGAAATCAAGAGCAAGTTGAAAAGCGCGATCGATCCAGATTTCAACGGAGTGGCAGAACAAGCCAGAATTTTTGATGCTTACCTCTTCACCATCCTGCTCAAAGCAGTTGCTAACGAAGGCGGCAATATCTATTATAACAATGTTTTAGACGACGAAACACCGAAATATTTAACGTTTAGAAAAACAGCCGGAAAAATCCACGGAACAGCACATCCATACACTCATGCTGTGGTGGAATTTCCTGACAAACCTGCGCTGGAAATTCACCTCGGAGTCAAAGTCCAAGGTAGAGCCGGAGTTCTGCACAACTGCAACGTTTTAATTCTGTACCAAAAAGAAGCGAATATGTGCCGTTTGCTCAACCGGGAACCCCGACACTCGCAGGT
This sequence comes from Microcoleus sp. bin48.metabat.b7b8b9.023, assembly GCF_013299185.1. GTDB lineage: Bacteria > Cyanobacteriota > Cyanobacteriia > Cyanobacteriales > Microcoleaceae > Microcoleus. The sequence goes on from NZ_JAAFKG010000023.1 coordinate 67,458, forward strand.
AATTTTAGCAGTAAAATCCGAACATTGCACCTCGGAGCTTCAACTAGAAATGGCTGGTGCTTTTATCGGATTGGCGTCAGATATTCGCTACGAAGGCGGCAGCTATTTCATTTCTAATAGTTACTCGCAACCAGTGGCAAAATTACTGACTACTGCGCGCAAAAAATGGGAACACAACATCTTTCCTAGAGCCACAAACGATGTTCACAGGCTGATGTACTCATTTCAAACTATCTTTAAAGACTTTAAGGCGAGAAACTAAAATATGGGTATGGCGCGTGGGAATTGGGAATAGGTTAGTGTAGTCTTGAATAAAATAGGTTTGTAGTGAGGACTTTAGTCCTCATAAATCGGAGGACTAAAGTCCTCACTACAAACCAATATAATCTATGATATTGCGAGTACCAGAACTTTACGAATAATGTTCAAGAAAGATAAATCTTCCCTGCTGTTTACGATCGGAGCCGCCACACTTCTGATCGGTTTAGGTATCCTCGCATACTCGATCGTCATTTCCCGAGGCCCTGCCAAAGATTTGCCAGCGGGAGCCGTCGTTGTTCCCCAAGATGCGATGATGGCTCTATCCATCACTACCGATGAATCGCAGTGGAATAGGCTGCGACAATTTGGTACGCCGGAGTCGAAAGCTTCGTTTGAAAGGTTTTTAAGCGAATTGCGCGATCGCATCCTCACAAGCAACGGTTACGCCTATCAGCAAGACATTCAGCCTTGGGTGGGTAACACCGTAATGGTGGCGTTTCTCCGCAACAAAACAGCGATACCAGTCCCTCCGCGCGCGCCCAACGCGCCCCCACCTCAGCCAATTCAGCAGTCAGTCGCAATTATCCTGCCGATTTCTAACCCGATTAAAGCCAAAGAATTATTAGCAAAACCCAGACCCCTCAACCAAGGAAAAATGGTTGAGCGCAATTACAAAGGAGTGCAAGTTACAGAAACTCAAGGTATACCCGATCGCAATTTCTCCGTCGCGGTACTCGGTACCAACTATATAGCAGTCACCACAGATCCCACCGCGACAGACAGAATAATTGACACCTACAAAGGCGAACCATCCCTCGCCAAAACCCCGGGCTATGGAGACGCCATCCAACAAATTAAGGATGCCGGTGCCTTCGGTCAAATCTACGTGAATATGCCGGTTGCAGCAGCCTTTACAGCCGCCAACTCATCCCGCGAAATTTCGGTAGAAAACCTGGAAAAACTGCAACAAAATCAAGGATTTGCCACCACAGCGACGCTGGATGCAGACGGAATTGGATTCAAATCAATCTCTTGGCTAAAACCAGATTCTACTACTCGTATAGCAGTGGAAAATAATGCTCTAAAAATGGCTAACCGCCTGCCAAACAATACAATCATGATGGTATCGGGCGGTAACTTGCAGCGTTTGTGGCAAGACTACGTATTGGGAGCCGATGCTAACCCGCTTGCACCGATTAATCCTCAAGTTTTGCGTACTGGTTTAAAATCGACTACTGGCCAGGATTTAGATAAAGATTTCATCAACTGGATGGCGGGAGAATTTTCTCTATCATTAATACCAGCCCCCGCGCAGAATCCGAAAGATAAATTTGCTGCTGGATTTGTATTTATGGTGGAAACAAACAACCGCGGCGCCGCCAACAAATCCCTGAAACAGCTTGATGAAATGATGAAAACTAAAGGGTTTAGAGTTGAGGAAATTCAAGTGGGGGGGCAACCTGCGACTCAATGGAAATCGCCGTTTGGAGGGATTACTGTAACTCGCGGCTGGATGAAGGATGTAATGTTTATGACAGTAGGAGCACCCGTGGTAGACTCGATCGTTCCGGCGCCGACAAGTCCGCTTTTAAGTAGCGAATTGTTCCAAAAAACTGTACGATCGCAACTTAAGCCTCACAACGGCAATTTTTTCATCGACACCGAGAGTGCGTTTAACCCGAAAAACCTCGCTTTGCCGGAGTTTCCTCCCAACCAAAAAATCTGGATAGATGCCACGCGGTCGATCGGCATTACAGCGGCCGTGATTGGCGATCGTACCACCCGCTACGACGCTTTTGTCGGTCTCAAAAAATCTGACCAATCGACTCCTTCACCCAAGCCCTCACCGAATCCATCTTTACCGAGTTCATCTTCACCGAGTTCATCTTCACCAAGTTCATCTTCACCGAGTTCATCGTCACCGAGTTCACCTTCACCGAGTTCATCGTCACCGAGTTCACCTTCACCGAGTTCACCTTCACCGAGTTCATCGTCACCAAGCCCTGATTCACCCAGTCCCTCGCCCACCGTCCAAACTTCACCGAATTAACTCTTAAATCCTGCCAAAAATCCGCTATGACAGCCCCTTAAACAGCAAAATGGCGATCGATTAAAACCGAAAAGCAGCAGCTCGAAACCGACAATAGCGGATTTGATTTTGAGAGGAAAAGTGAGCCGGATTTAAGTTGTTTTACGCCACCAAACCTCACACCAAGAAACCGCCAAACCCGGTTTATAAAAAAAACCGGGTTGCAGCAACCTCTAAAAATTTGGCTTGTAGCCCAGGGAAGAAGGAAGAAGCAATAACAGTCCGGGACACACACCAACCTTCAAACCTTAAGATGAGGTACGTTGTTGGGCTTCAGCCCTCTTACTGGAACTGGTTATATAAGCTATGAGTCATACCTCATCTTTTTGAGAAAGGCTATACTTTTTCTTGTCATAATTTTTGTTACAGGCTATCGTGGAGATAGCTTTGTTGTTTTTGAACCCAGGAAAGGAAAGATGTTTGACCAGAAATTTTCCCGATCGCTCTTGGACGCACAACCGGATTTTTAACCCCATCCTTCGTTAAAGTCTCAATAATAGTAAAAAAAAATCAGTTGCTCGGCGTCGGAGTGGGTCTAAAATGCCATTTTTTTGAATGTGTCAGGCGAAAGATGCAGAGTCTAGGCATTGCGAGTTATATTGAGAGTGTGGAGAAGATACGTTATTTTTGTGATTTATTAAAAATTAAACCCTTTAAAACTATGAAAACCCCCAAAAATCTTCAAATATCGGCTAAATTCATGTCAAAACAAAGAATTAGCAAACTGGCACTTTCTGTGCAAATAGTCTTGATAAATATTTACTTTTTGCAAGCAAAAGCCGAAGCTCAAATTGTGCCAGCGAACGATGGAACTGGCACTAAAGTCACTCCCACCCCAAGCGGAACTCCTACACCCCAAACTCGCTTCGACATTGAAGGCGGACAATTATCGAACGACAAACAAAATCTATTCCACAGTTTTACACAATTCGGTTTGTCGCCAAATCAGATAGCCAACTTTATCTCAAATCCCAGCATTCGCAACATTTTAGGTCGCATTAACGGCGGCAGCCCTTCGATTATTAACGGCTCAATTCAATTAACCGGCGGTAATGCTAACTTGTTTCTGATGAATCCCTCGGGCATCATATTTGGCAACAGTGCCAGCTTAAATGTGCCGGCTTCTTTTACAGCAACCACGGCCACCGGTATTGGATTTGGTTCTAATTCGTTTAACGCAGTCGGTACTAACACCTACACATCTCTGACGGGCGCGCCCACTTCCTTTGCTTTTGGAGCCGATCGAGCTGGGGCAATTATCAACACAGCCGACTTAGCAGTCAAGTCAGGGCAGAGCTTAACTTTGCTCGGCGGCACCGTTGTCAGCACAGGAAATCTTTCGGCACCGGGCGGTAAAGTTACCGTTGCGTCAGTCACTGGGACAAATTTAGTGCGAATCAGTCAAGCAGACAGTTTGCTGAGTTTGGACATCCAGCCGTCGCCAGCGACAAGCAGCCCTGGAACAGCAGTCGCATCCTTGCCGGAACTGCTGACAGGGGTCGGTCAAACCAATGCTACAGGCATCAGCGTCAATGCTAGCGGTCAATTGGTACTTACAGCGTCTAACCGAGTAGTAGCTGCGGGGGATGTTGCAGTCAAAGGTGCCAGCGCTCGGGCGATCGAAATTCAAGCAGCCAACACCCTTGCAGCCGGCGGCAACCTGACGAGTACCCAAGGTGCGATCGTCCTACAAGCCAGCAGCGACATTAGCACACTCGCTCTCAACTCCAACTCCACCACCGCAGCAGGCGGCAACATCAGCGTCACCAGCCGTACAGGAAAAGTAGAAACAGGCAATATCAACGCAGGCTCAAGTGACAAAACCAGCAACGCCGGAGATGTTAGTATTGCAGCCTCAAGCAGCATTCAAACAGGCTTCATAGACGCCAACTCCGAAGAAAAAAAAGGCGGTCAAGTCACCCTCAAGGCCAGCAATGACATAGAAGTAACCCGTATCAACACCCAAGGGCGAACAGCCGGAGGAAATATTAACATTGCAGCCGGCCGTTATTTCCGAGCTACAGGCACTTTTACCTGCTTGGTGCAAGGTTGTAGCATTGCCGCCGCCGCGACTGGTAGCGCCAATGGTGGAGATATCACCATTAGCCACGGTGGCCAAGCCTCAAACACTATTTTCGGCGTCGGGCCCAACTATAACAGCTTGAACGGTACTGCTGGCAGCATTGCCACTGGGAGCGACAAGAAGGAAAATGTTATTGCATCCGGAAGTTTTCCCAGCTCAAAGACTCAGATCGTACAGCCGACGCAAATTAATATCACAACTTCTTCAACCTCGCCGACGCCGACTCCGGCACCGACGCCGACTCCGACTCCTGCACCGACTCCGGCACCAACTCCGGCACCAACCCCTGCACCGACTCCTGCACCGACTCCTGCACCGACTCCTGCACCGACTCCTGCACCGACTCCTGCACCGACTCCTGCACCGACTCCTGCACCGACTCCCGCGCCAGCACCAACTCCGGCGCCAGCACCTGCACCGACGCCCGCACCGACTCCCGAACCAACTCCGGCGCCAGCACCTGCACCGACTCCCGCACCAACTCCGGCGCCAGCACCTGCACCGACTCCTGCACCGACTCCCAACCCTCCGCCAGCACCCAGGCGAACTCCTGCACCTGCACCGACACCCGCACCTGCACCAGCACCAGCACCGACACCAGCGCCAGCACCAGCACCAGCACCAGCACCTGCACCGACACCCGCGCCAGCACCAGCACCAGCACCAGCACCAGCACCAGCACCTGCGCCAGCAACCGCACCTGCACCAGCACCTGCACCTGGGCAGACAATTACTGAACCCAGCGTACCAGTATCAAATTTGCCGATCGCACCAACGATTGCTCAAAATCCAGCGCCGAACTCGAATTTGCCGATCGCACCAACGATTGCTCAAAATCCAGCGCCGAACTCGAATTTGTCACCAGCGCCCACAATTACTCAAAATCCAGCGCCGAACTCGAATTTGTCACCAGCGCCCACAATTACTCAAAATCCAGCGCCGAACTCGAATTTGTCACCAGCGCCCACAATTACTCAAAATCCAGCGCCGAACTCGAATTTGCCGATCGCACCAACGATTGCTCAAAATCCAGCGCCGAACTCGAATTTGCCGATCGCACCAACGATTGCTCAAAATCCAGCGCCGAACTCGAATTTGCCGATCGCACCAACGATTGCTCAAAATTCAGCGCCGAACTCGAATTTGTCACCAGCACCAACGATTGCTCAAAATCCAGCGCCGAACTCAAATTTGTCACCAGCGCCAACAATTACTCAAATTCTCCCTGCTCCCGCACCAATCAATCTCGCGCCCATACCGACACCGGAACTCGCTCCGGCGCTCTCCAGCAACGGGCTTCCCAGCACAAATCCTTTATTTTCTGCCAGCTTGCAAGAGCAAAACCAGATATCTAATTCCTTGCAACAGCCTAATTCACGTCGCGAAACCTCGAATATTATTGACGTTTCCAGCTTGCCAGTTAACCCCAGCGCCATTATTTTTCCGGTAGAAAACAGATTTACCAGGGAGTTTGTCGATTACCTGAATTTGCCACAAACAAATAAACGCGCCACCCTGGAAGAGTCTCAAAAAATTCTTCGCAGCGTCGCACAAGGCACAGGTATCAAACCAGCTCTCGTATATATGAGCTTTGTACCCAATGGTTCTACATTCGATCGACCTTACAACAGTTCGCCGCTGTTGCGCGTAGAACAGCAAATTAAAAGCTCTGACGAACTCGAAGTAATGGTAATCGCCCCCGATAGCGCGCCCTTTCGCGTGCGGATCGCTGGAACCTCTCGCGCCGAGGTAATGGAAACTATTCGGAAATTTCGCAACGAACTGACTAATCCGGTAAAGCGCAACACTAAAACTTATTTACCTTTAGCTCAGCAGCTTTACCAGTGGATGATAGCGCCGATCGAGGCAGAGTTACAAGCCAAAGGTATTCAGAATCTATCTTTTATTGCGGATATGGGGTTGCGATCGATACCGATGGCGGCGCTACATGACGGAAAAGGCTTTCTGATAGAGCGTTACAGCGTCGGCTCAATGCCGAGTCTGAGTTTGACAGATACCAGCACCACTAAGTTGCCAAATACACAAGTTTTGGCAATGGGGGCGTCACAATTTCCCAATATGAGTCCTTTACCTGCGGTGGAAATAGAAGTTTCGACAATTATCCCGCAGGAGTCGCCCAGTAAGTCTTTCTTGAACCAAGCTTTCACTCTGGCAAATTTGAAATCGCAGCGCCAGCAGTACCCTTTTGGGAGAATTCACTTGGCTACTCACGCCGAATTTCGATCGGGAAACCCCAGCGAATCCTTCATTCAGTTGTGGGATACTAAATTGCGTTTGAATCAGTTGCGGGACATGGGATGGGGCAGTCCGCAGGTTGATATGTTGGTTTTGAGTGCTTGCAGGACTGCTGTGGGCGATCGAGAAGCCGAGTTGGGCTTTGGCGGGTTAGCCGTGCAAGCAGGGGTTAAATCGGCTCTAGCGACTCTCTGGTATGTCAGCGACGAGGGCAGTTTGGGATTGATGGCGGACTTTTACGGCCAGTTGAAAACTGCTCCGATGAAGGCTGAGGCCTTGCGGCAAGCGCAATTAGAGATGTTGCGCCAAGAGGTGCGCATTGAAGGGGGGATATTGCGGACTTCTGTGGGTAATGTGCAGCTACCTCCGGAAATGACAAAAACAGGGACTCGGAATTTTTCTCATCCCTACTATTGGGCGGCTTTTAGAATGATTGGCAATCCTTGGTAATCAGATTTGTTTTATAGGTACGTAGTTGGGCTTGAGCCTCCTTTATCTACACGTCTAAAGAGCAATACGGTTGACTTAACGCTTTTTGACGAATATCATCTCACAAATGTCATCTCACAATTTTATAGGCAATACAGGCATTTTTTGCAAGTCAGATTGTTTTTAAGTCAACTGTATTGGTCTAAAGAGGGCTAAAGCCCAACTACGTACCTTTGTCTTGGTCTAAAGAGGGCTAAAGCCCAACTACGTACCTTTGTCTTGGTCTAAAGAGAGTTCAAGCCCAACTACGTACCTTTGTCTCGATCTAAAGAGGGCCGGGGCCCAACTACGTACCTTTTTTTATTAATATGATAGTTGCGTCTAATACGCCACCAAAGCTGTGAGCGATGCTTTCTGTAATTTGGGATTTCTCCTTCCGACTATAAAACGGCCTTGCTTTTTAAGGGGGGTTAGGAATCTGTTTTAAGTGAACCGTATTGCAGTATAAATATGGCTTGCATAACAAGTTGTATTCGGGTGCATCTGGTTTTTGAAGAGGGCGAAGCATGACCGCATATAAGTTATTAGTTATAATCCCATATTGACTACGGTCATGCTTCGCCCCTACAAACATATTTACTAAAGCACCCTTTTATTCTCTGGCTCACGTCGTCTGGGAATATGCTATTAAAAAAAGTCTCCTAGTCATCTAGAAGACTTCGATTACTTATTCGACCGATAATTTTTAAGGTAGAGGTCAGGGGTAGCTTTTTTGATTCTGGCTCGGTCTTAGAACAAGATAGCAGCTAGCATTTATAGCGCGCGATTTTTGTCCAGAGACTCAAACACGGAATAGATTTTTTAGGCAGTTTCTCCTGACACTCCACGCCCAGAATTTACGTCGAAAAAGTTAGCTACACGCAGATAATCGTGCCGCTCTTAGAAACACATTTCCACGAGGAGAAAGGAGTCGTGCGATAACAAGCCTTTGCCTCATACTTGAGACAGCTACCTTGCAAGCACACTTTAATTGATGCCTTCGCTAAAAGGATATTGGCTTGAAGTGTCTGGCACTTATTGAGACCTATATTGGCGCAGGCTGCTTCAATTCCTGCTAGTTTCAAGCAGACTTTAAAGCCTGCCCCAACTTTGGTATAGCAAATTGCGATCGGGCCAACTATACTAAAGCAACCAGCCAGGGCTTCATGAAGCTCTAAAGTTGCTACCATCTGCTCATCTGCTGCGGCTACTTCCGCTGCTGCCGCTCCACCTTCTGAACTAACCATGGTGGCTAGTCCTTCCCCATCTAGGAATTCCAAGGGATCGTGGTCGAGTTCAATCATTTCATGGTTTGCCATCATCTTGTCTCCTGAATTTAAGGTTGAATTGTTGTCAATTAAATACCTCAGCTTTAACAGCAACTACATTGAAGCTGTTTGCTTTGTGTATGCTCTAATTCTCTTCAACTTAAACTTGGGCAACAATACGACGATCCGCGTATAGGATTGTAAATAAAATGCAACAAATTACTCGGGCAGCATCCCCAATTTTTCCAGAGCAACCATCACAGCAGCCGTTCGGGTTTGTACGCCGAGTTTGCAGTGAAGGTGCTCCAAATGTTTTCGCACTGTTCCTTCAGTGCAACCGAGAACTTTAGCAATCTGAGCATTGCTTTTATCTTGGGAAATCCAGAAAAGAACCTCTGCTTCGCGTTTGGTGAGTCCTAGCAATTCCAGACCAGAAATAGAGAATCTTTGCAGTTCTTTTTCCTCCAACAGCAAGAGATATTGCTCGCCGATGGGTTCGGGAATCAGACGGACGCTCAACTGTTTTCCTGCTTGCTGAACGTGCAATGGTAAACAGCTAGATGGAACATTGCCGTTGAATTTAAGTCTCGAAATCTGTTGCTTGAACCAATGTTGTAAGAGTTCTGGCAATGAGTGCGGGGCGCGGGATAAAAAATACTGGCTCAACAGTTGTTCGGCGCGTTGAGCGATGAAGTGCACTTGTCCGTCTACAGCCAAAACGATCGCACCTAAGCGATCGAACATTTGCTGGAATTGTGTGAGTATTTGGTAGATTTTGCTAAATCCTGGGTTATTTGCCTCTGCCTGAATCTGGTGCAGCATCCTCGGATTGAGGACACAACCATCTTTGGCGATCGCCTTCTTGGGTACCACCGGTGCTAAAGTATCTGGAGCTGAGCCGCTGCGATCGCCTGTGACTTCGATAGTATAATGTGTGTCGCTATGTTCGTAATTTTGAGCTTCAGCTTTTGCTGGTGGGAGTTTATCAAGATTTTGAGATGTCAAAATAACTTCGAGCTGCCGACTTTGTTTCTGTGAATTCACTGGAAAATCTCCATTTGCATAAACGATGAGAATGGCGAAACTAGATAGCCACAACCTCCGGCTATCTCGCTCATTTCACTATCATTAATTTCTACAGCTGTAGAAATGCACTCTGAGATTGTTTTGACTGTGAACGATTTAAGTTTCTTTTTTAATTGATAACACTGGCTAGCTGTGAGTTAACAGTCGCACGTTCGAGTGACTTGCACTTTTTTTTGTGTTGTGTTAGCTACATTCTAGGTTTATGTCGAGACTAACGCTGGATATAAAAAAGCAAAGTCGGGCGGGTTTTGCCTCGATCTTCTCGCTTCAATCGTAGATTATTAGGCGGCACCCGCCCCTAAAAGATACTATGGTTTTTTGGCAACGATCTACTTAACTCAAGAAAATGCGATGCTTTTTGCAATTTATATTATTTTAAAATAGAATGATAAAACCCGATCGCGATCGCCAATCGGGCTGAGTGCAATTATTTGTTCAATGAGAGCGAGCTCCTTTTAAGTTTGAAAGCAAATAAAGCCAGTCCTGCACCTGCAACAGCCGTGGCAGCAATATTGCTGGGTTCTGGCACTGCTTCGGCAATGCTGAGCGCGTTGATTCCCAAAGCGCGATTATTCTCAGAACTGCTATAAACAAGCCGCGAGATGTTAGCAACATCGCTGCGAACGCCGAGAAACTGCGCCGAATTATCCAGTGCTAATGAGGATGTTCCTTGGGTTGAGAAACTGGCTAACAAATTATTAGCACTGTCAAATGCCGAGATCGATGCAGTGAATAAAAATACATCATCTACGGCTATTTGCGTTCCGGCGGCGGCCACAGGGCGATCGAAGGTAATTGTCAGCGGGCCTGGATTTCCGACTGCTGGCGGCGGGCCTGGCTTTAAACCTGTCAACAAAATGAAATCGCCACTAGCAAAGTTGGTGGCAATACCTGGTGATGGTAAGGTTTGAAAAAGTAAGGGAGGCGTCACTCCGCCAGTTGCAGCGCGGGGAATGCTGACATTAATTCCGAGTCCTTGTTCGGAGGTGACTGAGAAGGAGTTGGGCAATACTCTAAACGGCGGTTGCACTGGCCCTAAAACCGACCAATCAAGGCGATCTGTAGCTCCTAATGTAGCGCGATCGCTCACAAATGTCAGATTAGCAGCTTGAACTGGCGGTGCTAATAGGATTAGCAGAGTGGCGATCGCAATTCCCGCAGCGGATGTTTTGGGCGATCGGGTTTTTTGGGCGATCGGCTTTGCGCGTTCGGGAGTGCGCTGTCTTTGTAATAGATGCACTTTGAAATTTTGAATCTTTTGGCAAATCATGGTAGTTCTCAATTCGACCTATCCACAAATTATTACAAAACAGTGGTTTTGTCCAAACTGAATGTTTAATTTGTGGAGATGTCCAATATACTTGACATTCTGAGAATAAACTACGATTATTTAACAACACATTACATTACGTATAATTTCGTAAAATTAAGTGCGATCGACATTTCGTTCAATCTGTAAATAATGGAACCTCCAGCACAAATCCAGGTAAAACATCTTCTCCAGAAAGTTGTGTTGCTTTCTTAAACCATAGGTTAGCAGTCCGCCGGAATTTAAAGGAAAAGTGCGATGTCTGAACAAGATATCCCTAAGATAATTGCGCTCTAACTTGGTAAGCGAGGCGGTAAACATTGTATTCGAGGTATGAGAATTACGGTTTATTATGTGTTGATATTTACATAGTCCAATTTAGTTTACCTACAGTCCAAATATACGCCAACTTAATCATCCTGAAAATTCTCACTCGATTTAACACCCCAATTTTGTAATATTTATTAAAACCTTCTAATGAAAATTTTATAAACTTTAAATACTGCCTTTTATGCCATGAAGCAAGTGCTAATCCCATCATACAACTCGCAACACCATGACGGTTTTCAATAGCTATTCTGATCTTAAGTGCCATCTCAAATTTTTCATATGCCTCATCAATTTCATTCTTAGCAAGATGAATAAAACCTAATTGTTCATAGACATCAGCCATACCGCCCTGTCCACTTTGAGACTCCATTTTCTTATATCCTTCAAGAGATATATTGGATTGCTCTTCTGCTAAAAGAGGTTTGCCTTGATTAAGAAAAACCCAGGCTAGATGATGCGGTATCCAAGCTAGGGCGTTATCATCTTGAAATTTTTCTGCTAACGGCTTAGCCTCGGTCAAATAAGATATGGCGCGATTGTATTCACCCATTCTTCGATGTAGAATGCCAAGATAGACTAATGGGCTAATAACTTTATGCATAATCTTATTTTGTATTCTCAGATTCAAAGCTTGTGTATATAACTCAATCGCCTGTTTAAATTTACTATGGCTCATTTCATAAAGAGCTATAGTCTCAAGTAATTCTGTTTTTAATTCCAGCATTTTTACTTGAATATTAAGTTCAGAATTATAATTAATGAAGTTTTCAATCATTGTCAATGATTTTTGAGAAGATACTATACCTTCTTGATAACCAGCAGAATAAATTAGAGATATTCCTAGACGAGCATTAGCTTCTATATGATTTTCTGAATTCTCTGGTGATTCTGCAATGATTTGTGAAAAAATATTATGAGCTGCCGCTCTATTATTTCCAGATAATGCTCTAGCTTTTAACATTAATATATAATTGAGATCGTCAATGTTTCCTTGAAAACAAAAGATTGCATTTTGAATGATTTCTAGTAGGCTATTAGTAAGTGCTTGCCATATTAAATATTCATCCAAAGACAACGCTAAATTTTTTTCTTCTTGGCTTATGCATATAGGTATAGAAAAAATTGCCTTGAGTAGGTTCCATTCTCTCACTTTACAAACATGATACAAGGAATCTAAGTAGCGTCGCACTTTCTCTAAATTAGTTGTATCAGATGGTGGCTCGTCTTCAATCATGAGATAGTATTCTACCGCTGTGTAGTCAGCAAGTTCCTCAATTGGAACCTCATCCAGATCTATTTTCAGGCTGGCAAAAAGTGATTGACCACGAGTTTGTGAGTTAGTTGTCATATTTGCTTCCTTATAAACTTTTTCACTCAGCAATTTTTCCTTCAGTTTTTGACACTCTTTCACTAACGGAATGCCTAATTCTGTAGCAATGGACAAAGCATGATCGCAATACTCAAGAGCTAGAGTGCTATTACCTAACTTGAGATGAATCTCTGCCAAGTTCTTGAGGTTATAAGCCTCACTAGAACGAGCACCAGCCTCTCTCGAAATTTTCAGAGCTGCTTGTAGATTATCCATAGCTTCTGAATATTGCTCTGTTTGGATTAGAGCCTCTCCCAAATTGTTCAGTGCGATCCTTTCGCCGTAACGATCACCAATTTCTTGCTTAATGGTTAAACTTTGCTGCTGGTATTTAATCGCCTCAACAAAGTTACCTAAACCTTTGTAAGCACTACCTAGATTGCCTAGTGCTCTCCCTTCCCCTGCACGATTGCCAATTTCACGGGTAATTTTCAAAAGTTGATGAAAGTATTCAATTGCTTTAGAATAGTTGCCCAGAGCATAGTAGGTAGCACCTAAATTTCCCACGGCAGTTGCTTCCCCTTCACGATGACCAATTTTGCGGGTGAGATTCAAACTTTGTTGCTGGTAATCAATGGCTTGCGGATAGTTACCCAATGAATCGTGAGCAATAGCAAGATTTCCCAAAGCGCTCGCTTTTCCCTTAAAGTCTCCAATTTCGTGTGCAATAATTAAATGCTGCTGATGGTATTCAATAGCCTGGATATAGTTACCTAGAAAATCATAAGTTCTACCAAGATTTCCCAAAGCATTTCCTTGTTGCTGAGAGTCACCAATTTCTCGTGCAATAATCAAATGCTGCTGATGATATTCAATTGCTTTAAGATAATAACCCTGTTGGTCATATAGAAGTCCCAGATTACCCAAAACCCTTCCCTCACTTTGACGATCGCTAATTTGGCGAGCGATGGTCAAACTTTGCTGCCAATACTTTTTTGCCTGGGGATAGTTGCTCAGCAAGTAGTAACTATTACCCAGTCCTTTGAGGCAAATAATGTCTATTCTAGAGTTTAATTTGCCCAAAACTTTAATATAAACAGAATTTAGTTCCGGGTAATAGCCCCAGGTTTCTAGTTGATTGTGTAATTCGTCTTTTGTCGGCGTATCTAGGTGAATAAAAAGGATGGCGCTGGCTTTTTCCCAATCTTCCACATCGCTGAGATGTTCAAATGATTCCAAGTACCGCTTTACCTTCTCTAAATTCTCTGCATCAGGCGGTGACTCATCCTCAACTGTGAGGTAATATTTCACTGCCGTATAAGCAGTAAGTTGCTCGATCGGAACTTCATCCAAATCGATGTCCAGCCTTGCAAATAGCAATTGACCAGGTGTTGATTCGTTAGAGATCATGCTGATTGTGATTGATTTTTTAGACTTGTTAATAACTTTTGATAGTTAGCCAGCGCCACACTGCGAACTAAATTGTGTTGTCCCAAAACGGGCTTATTATTGTGGTTAACTGATCCCTCAGCGAGGAAGCGATCGCACAATTCCTTTAATGCCCTCTCTTGACGCTCCTCGTTACACTGGTTATTCTCTATACGCTTCACCAAATTGACTAATTGCATCAGCCACCCTTCTGCTTGTACTGGAGCGCGATACACTGAAGCCGCACAAATTAAGATGTAAGCATCCTTCACCTGCTTTTCTAATCGGTCAAATGTAACTTCCAAACGTTGTTTGTTGACTTCTCTTTGCACTTTCAACGTTAGTTTATGCAGACTCCATTCATCTTTTCCTCCTAATATATTTCCTTGCTCTGCCTCAGCAATAGCTGTTTCTACCTCCTCTATTTTGCTGTTGATATCATTCCAATAAGCTTGGACATTCGCATCAAAAGATTCACAGATTTCCCCAATAATTACTCGCAAAACTAGAGGATGACCCTTGTAAGCTTTCCCAATTCGTAACAAGAGGGGTTTATCAGGTGAATCCTGGTTTACCTCTAATCCAGTTGTCTCGAACAATGCTTCCTGTTCTGATTCGTTTAATCCATACAAGACTTCCCGATGCCAGAAATTTTTGTAACGGAAGTCTACCAACTTCACAGGCAAATCCTGTGAAGTGATGATTAACCGACTTTGGCAAGATTCTGCTGACAATAAGCTCAAAAAGAATTTTTCCCACCACTCATCAGCAAAATCACCCCAACCATCCTCTTCATTTCCGGTTAACAGTTTTTCGAGAGAATCAATCAGCACCAACACCTGATTTTCACGTAGGTGTTTGACTAATCTATGTAACAATTTTTCTGGTTTTTTATCCTCTGCTGACAGTCTCTCTCCCCACTCTTCCAGCCATCTAGCAGCAACACTGGCAAAGTCTGTGGCTTTGTCCTCATAGTCAAAATTCGCTCGTCGCAACTTGTTCTTCCAATCTCCAGAGAACCAGTCTTGCAATTGCACTGCTAATCTTTCAGCCAGAGCAGTTTTACCAATTCCCGTGAGTCCCAGGATTAGCAATAGCCGACATGACCCGCGAAGCTTCTGACTTAGTTCGGCTACAAGCTTTTCTCGACCTACCCAAGCATTGTCATAGGCATAAAAACCTTGTGGAGAAGTAGAATCTTCGGGCGAAGTATCACTATCTGAGTTAATAGGTTTAAGAATTTCTCGTTTATCTAAGTTCAATTTTTCGCAAATCCGTTCAAATGTCGATATAGATACCGATTTGCTGTTGATAAAGTTGCTGACGGTGGATAAGACTATTCCTAGATTTGCGGCTAAGTCTCCCTGAGTCAGAAACCCATTGCGTTCAATAGCTGATATAACTTGCTGCTTGCGGTCTGGGTGAATTTTGACGGATCTTGGCATGGCTCATCCCACAAGATGTACTTATCTCTGATATTACACAGTTGGTACTGGTAATTCCGGATATGTGGACAAAGTAATTAGGTCGCAGCTCAGTTACGAACTCAGTTATCAAGTCAGGTATCCCTCAGATTCGACCTCACTCAGCCTTTTCAGACTATTGGAGTGTAGAGTTTTACAGGACAAATAACTCCATGTCTCAAACACAACCCACGACTTACACTAGCGAACCAGTCATTTCTGTACCAACTCATCTCGAACCCAATATGCCACCGCAATCTCATACAGGCAGTGTACCTGAAACCCTCTTGGCGATCGCAATTTTGATCCGCTCAATTGCCTTACTAATTCACGTACTCAAGTCAGGTTCTAAGAAGTAGTACCCGTCATCTGGCAAAAAATGTCGCATCTCCTATTTATGGGGATGTGGCTTTCTTATCGGAGGTCGGCAAGATGGGTGCAGCCATATACTCTACACGAAGAGCCGTGAGGATAACCGCACAAGGCATACACAATTCCTAAAAACCTCTCTATGACTTCCTTAATCTTGGCTAATTTTTCCTTGTCAAAAATCGTTGAATATGACGCTTGTGAGTTTCAGTCTTAAGTTGAAACGAACGATTCGAGGCATTTCCATACCTCTGTATCCTCGGTAACAGGGAATATTTCGCATACAATACACTTGTAGCATCTAAGCAAAAAGAGCGATCGCACTATGGGAATGACCATCACCGAAAAAATCTTGGCCAAAGCATCGGGCCGCACTAAAGTCGAGCCCGGAGACAACATCTGGGTGGAAACAGATGTGTTGATGACCCACGATGTCTGCGGGCCGGGCACCATTGGCGTATTCAAAAAGGAATTCGGCGATAATGCTAAAGTCTGGAATCCCGACAAAATCGTCTTAATTCCCGACCACTACATTTTCACTAACGACGAACGCGCTAACCGCAACGTCGATATTCTCCGCGATTTTGCCAAGGAACAAGGGATAAAATACTTTTACGACATCACGGATCGATCGAACTTTAAAGCCAACCCCGACTATAAAGGAGTTTGTCACATCGCCCTCGCCCAAGAAGGCCACACGCGCCCGGGCGAAGTGCTTTTCGGCACAGATTCCCACACCTGCAATGCCGGCGCTTTCGGACAATTTGCCACCGGTATCGGCAATACCGACGCCGCATTTATCATGGGAACCGGCAAATTGCTGATTAAAGTGCCGGCGACGATGCGCTTTGTACTCAACGGCGAACTACCAGATTATTTGTTAGCAAAAGATTTGATTTTACAAATTATAGGCGATATCAGCGTTGCCGGTGCTAACTATCGATCGATGGAATTTGCGGGCGATACAGTGGAACGTTTGACAATGGAAGAACGGATGACGCTGTGCAATATGGTAATTGAAGCTGGCGGCAAAAACGGCACCGTTGCGCCGGACAAAACTACCTTTGATTACGTTAATCCTCGCACTAATGTGCCGTTTGAGGCATTTTACACTGATGAGGGTGCTCAGTTTTATAGCGATCGCACCTACGATGTCAGCAAACTAGAACCAGTTGTCGCTAAACCACACTCCCCCGACAACCGCGACTTAGCCCGCAATTGCCGCGATGTCAAGATCGATCGAGTTTACATCGGTTCCTGCACCGGCGGCAAAACCTCGGACTTTTTGAATGCAGCCCGAATTCTTAAGGGAAATCAAGTCAAAGTTCCGACGTATTTAGTACCAGCAACTCAGAAGGTTTACGAAGATTTGTTTGTTACTAAATACGACGGTCAAACGCTGTCGGAAATCTTCTTAGCTTCCGGTTGCATCGAACCCGCAGCGCCTTCTTGCGCCGCTTGTTTGGGCGGGCCAAAAGATACTTTCGGGCGGATGAACGAACCCGAGATTTGCGTGTCTACAACTAACCGCAATTTCCCCGGCCGGATGGGGAACAAGGAAGCACAAGTTTATCTCGCTTCGCCTTATACGGCGGCGGCTTCTGCGCTGACTGGACACGTAACGGATCCGCGCGAATTCCTGCGTTAGAAAGTAGTTGGTTTATGGTGTGCCACAACCGCAGAAGGTGCTTGTGGCATACCCTACGGGATGAATTTAAGTCGCGATGATTGTTATCGCTCTTTTGTCACTCCAGAAAAATAAAAATTGCAGCCAACTGATGAAACTTATACTCAATGGGCAATCTGGCGATCGCAAACTGATAGGAACCCATACCTCAAGCTCAAAAGGGGAAAGTCTCTCGGTGTAAAAGTTCCAGGTTTTTATATGACGAGAGTGACGAAAGAGCGTTATGGTGATGGGAGTCTCCGGTTCGGGCAAAACTACTGTTGGCAAGTTGCTAGCGGAATCTCTCAATTGGGATTTTAGCGATGCCGACGATTTTCACCCGCCAGGAAACATAGAGAAAATGAGTCGGGGCATTCCTTTAGAAGATGGCGATCGCCTGCCTTGGTTGTTGCAGTTGCAAGGTACAATAGACAGGTGGCTGTTAGAAAATAAAAATGTCGTGTTAGCTTGTTCTGCCCTCAAAGCATCTTACCGCGAAATGCTCTTTCGAGACAAGCAGCGAATGAAAATAGTTTATCTCAAAGGTGATTTTGAGCTATTCGCACCCAGGCTAAAAACTCGCGAAAATCACTACATGAAAGTGGACTTGCTGTTAAGTCAGTTCGCTACTCTCGAAGAACCTGAAAATGCAATTATTATAGATGCTTCGCAGCAGCTAGAGCTAATGCTACGCCAAATTAAAAACCATCTGATTTGCGCTTAATTGCCCACAATACAACAGGTTTGTAGTGAGGACTTTAGTCCTATCTTGTTTCAGGTTTGTAGTGAGGACTTTAGTCCTATCTTGTTTCAAGAGGACTAAAGTCCTCACTACGAACCTAAATCAAACAGGTTTGTAGTGAGGACTTTAGTCCTATCTTATTTGAAGAGGACTAAAGTCCTCACTACGAACCTAAATAAAACAGGTTTGTAGTGATGACTTTAGTCCTATCTTATTTGAAGAGGACTAAAGTCCTCACTACGAACCTATAGAGGTTTAGTTAGCTAATTTTTGTTGTACAAATACAAGAAAGCTTCTACTTCAGCCGCAGTTGGTTGTGCTGCAATTGCCCCAGGCTTCATTGTTGTCATCGCACCCACGGCGCTGGCATAGATTACAATGTTTTGGGCAATTTTTGGATCTGCTAAATTCTTAATTCCATACTTGCACAACTGCCGCACAAAACCAGCAACAAACCCATCGCCGGCACCTGTTGTATCCTCAACGTCTACTGCAAAGGCGGGGATTTTTCCTTCATTTTCCGATATACAATAGGAGCAACCTTTATCGCCCGCCGTCACCAAAACGCCTTCTACAGAATCGAGACGGTAGGTAATAGCTCCAGCGTCGCTAGTTCCAAACAACCAATCGGCTTCTTCGTGAGATAACTTGAGAAAATCTACTTTTTTTAATAGTTGTAAGATGGGCGCTTTTGCTTCGTCGGGATTTGGCCAAAATACCGGACGCCAATTGATGTCAACTATAATTTTAACGTCGTAACGTTCTGCTAGTTCGATCGCTCTTGCGATCGCCTCTCGACTTTCAGGATAAGCTAATTCTAAAGTGCCGAGCACTAAAAACTCCGCATTTTCAAACAGCACCTCGGGTATTTGGGCAGCCTGGAAGCGGGTGTCGGCAAAATCCGCAGTATCCATTTTACCAAAACCGGCAAAAGATCGATCGCCCGCTTCATTTCGCAAGACATAAACTTGTCGCGTCGGCGCACTCGGATGGCGTTGCACTCCAGCGATATCAACCCCTGATTCTTGCAATACCTGTACCAGAGAATCCCCCAATTCATCCCCACCTACAGCACCGATAAATCCCACCGCCGTCCCCAATTTAGCTAGAGCACAGGCAACATTAGCAGGAGCACCACCAGCATATGCCGTCCAAGATTCTACCTCTTCTAGAGATACTCCTGGTTTGTCTGCTAAACAATCAAATAAAATTTCACCCAGACACAGAACGCGAGGATAAGTCATATTGATTTTAGATTTTAGATTTTAGATTTTAGATCTAAGAGCAGCAGTAAATAAGGCAATAATTATTTTTAACTCGTCCCAGAAAAATTGCCATCTATTTTTTAAGGGTTCCTCCCATAATATCAGACTTACTGATACCGACACTTACACCATCAACGTACAAGTCGCAGTGCAGGCTTATCAGCAGTAGTTTTACGTGCCAACTTCTGCGGGTTTTTGGGCCAGATGTTCGGATGCACCCAGGTAAAGCCAGCATCCGCCACCCCACGCGCCAGCGGTGTTGGTGCTGAGTTTGCAAGCAGCGATTCTGCAAGGGAGTTGGGGCTCCCCAAGGAGTGTCAACTTAAGTTCAAACCCATCCACAGACTGCTGCTTAACTATTAAATTTAGATCCGAACGAGCCAAGAGGGCGGGCACGCACCATCCACCGCCCCTACAAGGGGGGAACCGGAATCTTCTCAAAGTCCCCCTTCTTAAGGGGGATTTAGGGGGATCTAGGCTCGGCATATAAACGAGATTTATCAAGGGTTTTAGTCTTAAGTTGTCACTCCTTGGGCGCTCCCGTGCCCCAGCCAATTTAATTTTCTCTTCATATCTAGATCCCTCATCCTCTAGAATTGTATATAGGTAAATATGCACACATAGGAAAAATTTATGAACGGGAGCGTCTCTGGCACCCCTGTCACCCTGTCGGACAGAGAATTGCAAGTGGTAGAGTTAGTAGCGGCGGGATTGACCAATGAGAAAATTGCTGAGAAGTTAGAGATTAGCAAGCGTACTGTTGACAACCACATTAGCAATATCTTGAACAAGACGCCCGCTGACAATCGAGTTTCGCTGGTGCGCTGGGCTTTGCAGTGGGGGAAGGTATGTATGGAGAATATTAACTGCTGCCCTCTACCGGGGCCGATCGATAAAGAAGTATCTTAAATAGGGGTTATGGTTGGGGACAGGCAAAGAAATGATGCAAACGGCACAAGAAAAACAACTCCGCTATCAAATTCAATGCCCGGGATTGCCGCTGGCGGTGTATCGCGAAGTGGCAGCCCATTTGCGTCAAGTTGAAGGGGTGGAAACCGGTTTGATTCCGCAGCAGTCGCAGCGCTTTGATTACAGCGACAGCCAAGTTGGGGGTTTGTGGATAAAGTATCCTGATGGGTTCGATTTGGCCTGCCGCGAGCGGGTAGATCGCATTTTGGCTTATTATGGCGATCGCTACGGAGCTTGGGAATCATTAGTTATTAGTTAACCCTTCGATGATTCGGCGATTGAAATCGCTACTACACAAACGAAGTCCGCCTACGCGGACTAAGAAATAAAGACTGACTAAAAAAATGAGTGCAATTAAAACTTTACCGGGAACGCGGGATATTTTGCCCGCTGAGATTCAATATTGGCAAAATATAGAGGAAGTCGCTAGAACAATTTTGAGAAAAGCGGCTTATCGAGAAATTCGGACGCCAATTTTTGAACAAACATCTTTATTTGAACGCGGCATCGGCGAAGCTACCGATGTTGTGGGCAAAGAAATGTATACTTTTAAAGATAAGGGCGATCGATCGACTACTTTGCGCCCGGAAGGCACCGCGGGAGTTGTGCGAGCTTTTATTGAAAACAGTTTGTACGCCGCTGGTGACGTGCAGCGTCTGTGGTATACTGGGCCGATGTTTCGCTACGAACGCACCCAAGCAGGCAGACAGCGACAGTTCACTCAAATTGGGGTGGAAGTGTTGGGAAGTGCAGATCCCCGGGCAGATGTGGAGGTAATTGCGATCGCCTGTGATATCCTGCAAGCGATCGGCTTAAAAAATTTGCGCCTCGATATCAATTCTGTCGGAAACAAGCAAGACAGACAAAATTACCGACAAGCGTTGATTGATTATTTTACACCGTACAAAGATGAATTAGATGCGGATTCCCAAGACCGATTGACTCGCAATCCGCTGCGGATTTTGGACAGCAAAAATCAGCGCACTCAAGAAATTGTCGCTGGTGCGCCGAGTATTTTGGAGTATTTGGGTGATGAATCGCGATCGCACTTTGAGCAAGTACAGCAAATGCTGACAAGTTTAGGAATTAGCTATCAGTTAAATCCAAGATTAGTGCGCGGTTTAGATTATTATACTTACACCGCTTTTGAAATTATCTCCGACGATTTGGGCGCGCAAGCCACAGTTTGCGGCGGGGGAAGATACGACGGTTTAGTCAAGGAATTGGGCGGCCCGGATACCGCGGCAGTCGGTTGGGCTATGGGTATTGAAAGGCTGATTATCCTGCTGCAAAAGTTGCAACCTTTGCCCGTTCCGCAGTTGGATTTCTATTTGGTATCGAGGGGCGATAAAGCCGAACAACAATCAATATTGTTGGCTCAAAAATTGCGGAGTGCGGGCTTTAGTGTAGAGATAGATTTGAGCGGCAGTGCTTTTGGGAAACAGTTTAAAAGAGCTGACAGAAGTGGTGCAGTTGCGTGTTTGGTTTTGGGGGATGCGGAAGCTGAAAGCGAGACGGTACAATTGAAGTGGTTGGCGAGTGGCGAACAAAGTGCGATCGGCCAATCTGAACTGCTAGCCATGACAGATGAGCTAAAACAAAAGATAAAATCTGCGTAGGGCGATCGTCTCGAAAAGTAAACTCCTAAGGTTCGCAGTAAAGACTAAAGTCCTTCAATCAGGTTCGTAGTAAGGACTTTAGTCCTTCAATCTCTGAAGATAAGGACTAAAGTCCTTACTACGAACAATATTAACATTAATCCCAAAATCAAGAGATATAATTTAAGCATTAAAACATTTAACATCTGATAAACTATGACTGTAGCAACTAAAAACCCAAAAACCCAACTCACAATCACCTGGCCGCTACTACCAGAAGATTTCCAACTACCAGACGACCCCGTGGAAGACGAAAGCCAACCATTGTTAGCCGCAGCTTTACGCCAGCCCCTAACAGAATTTCCCGAATTAATCCAGGATGCTTTAATTGTTTCCAACTTTGCCCTTTGTGCCGGGATAAGTTTGCCGGAAGCAGCCACCGACGAACAGCGAACTATTTGCAAAGCGCCAGACTGGATGTACGTGAAACCCGTCAATCCCCAAAATGTCTCGCAAATCCGCCGCAGTTACACGCCACACACAGAAGGGACAATTCCCCAAATTGTGATGGAATTTCTCTCGGAAACCTACGGAGAAGAATACTCTGTTGAGTTTACATCGCGGGTGGGCAAGTGGTTTTTTTACGAACACGTAATCAAAGTTCCCACATACGTTATATTCCGAGCGAAAACAGCTCGTTTAGAAGTTTACGCTTTAGAATCAGAGCACTATAACTTGCAAAAACCCGATGAAAATGGACGTTATTGGATACCGGGATTAGACTTATTTTTAGGAGTTTGGGAGGGAACCCACGAAGGGAGAACAGGCTGTTGGTTGAGGTGGTGGAATGCAGCAGGCGAGTTATTGTTGTGGTCTGAGGAAAGACTAGAACTAGAACGTCAGCGGGCCGAACAAGAACGTCAGCGGGCCGATCGCGAAAGTCTCCGGGCCCAAAGACTAGCAGAAAAATTGCGTCAAGCCGGGCTCGTATTAGATGACGAAGAGTGAAAATTTAAACGCGATCGAGCCTTAGGATCGCGAATTAAATAATTTACATAAGCTTGTGGGATGGGCGTCCCGCCCGTCTATAAAGGACGGGCGGGACGCCCATCCCACAAGAACAATAAAAATTGTAAGTTATTTAATTCTCATTTCTTAGTACCTTTTGCACAGCGCACCTGACGACTATTTGGTATAATCACACTCTGGTGTTGCGGGCATTGAGCCGGCTATTGTCCCACTGCGAACTAATATGTCACTCGAACGTCTCAAAGACATCACCTGGAAAGCAAAACCGCAACTGATATCCTTGTTTTCCGGTTGCGGCGGTATGGATTTGCCATTTCACAAAGCTGGGTTTGATGTAGTTTGGGCGATCGACTCCAATCCATACGCCTGCAAAACTTTCAGCAAAAACATTGCCGCTGTCATCATCAACGACAGCATAGAAAACATAGACATTGCACAAGTTCCCGAAGCCGAAATATGTATAGGAGGCTTCCCCTGTCAAGACTTCTCCCTAATTTGGAAGCGCCCCGGACTTGAAGGAACCAGAGGCAATTTATATACATACTTCCTAGATTTTGTCAACAAGAAAAAGCCCAAAGCTTTTGTCGCAGAAAATGTCAAAGGTTTATTAAGCGCCAATAATTACCAAGCAATCAAACAAATAATTTCCGACTTTGAAACTATCGCACCGGGTTATTTAGTCAAGCCCAAACTTTACAACTTTGCCGATTACGGAGTTCCGCAATTTCGACAAAGAGTATTATTAGTCGGTATTCGGATGGATACAGGATTTGATTTCGTGCATCCTCAAGCAGAATACGGGCCCAATCGCCAACATCCTTATCGCACAGCGGGCGAAGCACTCCAAGATGTCGAGAAAGTTGTAGAAAATAACGAAAAGCATCAAATTCGCGATCGCACGGTTGAAATTTTGAATCGAATCAAAGCCGGAGGAAATTTTTCAGATATTCCCAAAGACAGTCCCTACTATGTAAAAGGCATGATCAGCCACGTTTATCGGCGAATTAATCCCGAGAAACCATCATCTACAATCATTGCTGGCGGAGGCGGCGGAACCTGGGGTTATCATTATCCAGAACCCCGTGCACTGACAAATCGGGAGAGGGCGAGACTGCAAACTTTTCCCGATGATTTTGTATTTGAAGGTTCAGTCACCGAAGTGCGGAGACAGATTGGGAATGCTGTACCGCCAGAGGGAATCGCTGCGGTTGTTCAGTCTCTAATTCCGCTATTTCAGGGCGATTATCCGAAAGTCGATTTATATAAAATGAGTGAAAAATTGCAGGCTATGTCAATTCAGGAGCGATTAAAACACGCAGAATTAGAGATATAGCGGTTCTCAAAAACGAGGTACGTTGTTGGGCTTTAGCCCTCTTATACTGATTATATATTAAGCAACATCCCATCAAAAACTCCATTTGAAACAATCTTAAATCCAAGCGATCGCTAATATCACGTCTGCTCTTCATCGGAATTATTCATTTCTCTCTCTTCTCTTCCTCTGCGTCCTCTGCGCCCTCTGTGGTTAAAACATTCCGATGCAACTAGAAACAACATAACTCAATGAGTAGGGGCTAAATGAAAAAAAAACCGTAGTACCTTGTAGATACTACGGTTTTTGATAACCTACCGATCGATCTTTCTATGCCAAAACTGGCACTGGTTGCGGCCAACGGTTCATGACCTTACCAATTACAGCCAATTCTTCCATCAACTTGTCGAACTGATCCGGTGTTAACGATTGCGGCCCGTCAGACAAGGCTTTTTTGGGATTCGGGTGCACTTCTATCATCAGCGAATCTGTACCGGAGGCGATCGACGCAAACGCCATCGAAGGTACAAACTGCGCCCAACCAGTCCCGTGACTGGGATCAACCATCACCGGTAAGTGAGTCAAGGTTCGCAGCACAGGAACCGCCGACAAATCCAGCGTATTCCGCGTATACTGCCTGTCATAGCCGCGAATTCCGCGCTCGCACAAAATCACGTTCGGATTGCCCGCAGCCATGATATACTCGGCTGCCATCAACCATTCTTCAATGGTGGCGGAAATGCCGCGCTTCAGCAAAATCGGTTTG
The DNA here is from genome assembly GCF_013299185.1 of Microcoleus sp. bin48.metabat.b7b8b9.023. Taxonomy (GTDB): domain Bacteria; phylum Cyanobacteriota; class Cyanobacteriia; order Cyanobacteriales; family Microcoleaceae; genus Microcoleus. The sequence continues at coordinate 92,524 of NZ_JAAFKG010000023.1, forward strand.
TCTTGAGCTCCGACTTTCTTCAACAGCGAGAAATTCTGCATATTTCGGGCTCCGACTTGGATTACGTCGGCTACTTCTACGATCGCACTTAAGTCCGCCGCATCCATAACTTCCGTGATAATTCCCAAGCCGCTAGCTTGCCGGGCCGCCGCCAGCAATCCCAAAGCACTCTCGCCGTGGCCTTGGAAAGCGTAGGGAGAAGTTCTCGGTTTGTAGGCTCCACCGCGCAAAAATTGAGCGCCAGCAGCTTTGACGCGCATTGCGGTCTCAATTATCATTTCTTCGTTTTCGACCGAGCAAGGGCCTGCTACAACTGCGATCGGGTGATTTAGACCAATTGTCACAGTTCCCAAGGGAGTAGCCACTGGTACGGCGCTGGGTTCACCTTGGCGGTATTCCAGGGAAGCGCGCTTGTAGGGTTTTTCGACGCGCAGCACTTCCTCAATCCAAGTGCTCATTTCGCGCAGTTGCATCGGTTCGAGCTCAACGGTGTCGCCCACCAAACCCATGACGGTTTTGTAACGCCCGACGATTTTTTCTGGTGTCAAACCCCAGCTAGTGCGGAGTTCTTCGTCTAGGCGATCGATCTCGGCTTCTGGAGTGCCGGCTTTCATTACAATAATCATAATTTTCTGTTGTGTTGCGCTAAGACACGCATTATGACACGGATGGAATCCGAAAATATAGATATAAGGGCGATCGGCTGGTTTGTCGTAAGGACTTTTTTTACTAAGGGCGAGAGACTCAGAAACCGGGTTTCTGCGTAAAATCTCGTGAAAATACGTCAATTCCCATAGAAACCCGGTTTCTCGGACTCAGCGCGAGAGACTCAGAAACCGGGTTTCTGCGTAAAATCTCGTGAAAATACGTCAATTCCCATAGAAACCCGGTTTCTTGGACTCAGCGCAGGGACTCAGAAACCGGGTTTCTGCGTAAAATCTCGTGAAGATGCGTCAATTCCCATAGAAACCCGGTTTCTCGGACTCAGCGCAGGGACTCAGAAACCGGGTTTCTGCGTAAAATCTCGTGAAGATGCGTCAATTCCCATAGAAACCCGGTTTCTCGGACTCAGCGCAGGGACTCAGAAACCGGGTTTCTGCGTAAAATCTCGTGAAGATGCGTCAATTCCCATAGAAACCCGGTTTCTCGGACTCAGCGCAGGGACTCAGAAACCGGGTTTCTGCGTAAAATCTCGTGAAGATGCGTCAATTCCCATAGAAACCCGGTTTCTCGGACTCAGCGCAGGGACTCAGAAACCGGGTTTCTGCGTAAAATCTCGTGAAGATGCGTCAATTCCCATAGAAACCCGGTTTCTTGGACTAAAATTTCTTGGACTAAGGTTTCAATCCCCTTGCGGGGAAAAGTGAATTGCGACTCCGACATCCACAAACAGCCAGTGCACAAAGTGGAGAGTTTCAATCCCCTTGCCGGGAAAAGTGAATTGCGACCACTGATAAAGCGCGAATTAGATATGTTCGCCCTGCAAGTTTTAATCCCCTTGCGGGGAAAAGTGAATTGCGACTCCATACATCAAAGCCTGCGCCCAAGCACGTCGGCAAATGTTTCAATCCCCTTGCGGGGAAAAGTGAATTGCGACTCATAGTACTTATATCAAAATAGGAGCTTGGCAAGATAATATAAGTTTCAATCCCCTTGCGGGGAAAAGTGAATTGCGACGGTGTAGATGCTTCTTCTGGAATTAACCCAACAACAGAGTTTTAATCCCCTTGCGGGGAAAAGTGAATTGCGACCAGCTATTAAAGCTCAAGGTTATGATATATCTAAGAGTTTCAATCCCCTTGCGGGGAAAAGTGAATTGCGACTGAAGATAACCCATACAACAGCAATGAATATGGTTTCAATCCCCTTGCGGGGAAAAGTGAATTGCGACTTAACCAAAATGGCAAACTTGTAATCGGATTATACCGAGTTTCAATCCCCTTGCGGGGAAAAGTGAATTGCGACATAAATAAGATAAGTATTATTCTTCAACTGGCTCATGTTTCAATCCCCTTGCGGGGAAAAGTGAATTGCGACAATCAGTATGTGTACCAGAATTATTCTGGACAAATCTTTGTTTCAATCCCCTTGCGGGGAAAAGTGAATTGCGACTTGAAAAATTGTGATGTCCCAAAGAGCCACTTTTTGGGTTTCAATCCCCTTGCGGGGAAAAGTGAATTGCGACTTGCGATATCGATCGGAGAAGGACCCGGCACGCGGGATGTTGTTTCAATCCCCTTGCGGGGAAAAGTGAATTGCGACAATACTTCAACGGAAGAGTTAAATCAAAGATTAACGGTTTCAATCCCCTTGCGGGGAAAAGTGAATTGCGACTGTGGTAGATCACTTATAACTAATATGGGTACCTTCCTCTTGTTTCAATCCCCTTGCGGGGAAAAGTGAATTGCGACTTAACATCTACTAACTTAGTTACATCTATAGGTTTGTCCTTGTTTCAATCCCCTTGCGGGGAAAAGTGAATTGCGACTGACCACAACAATCGCCAACTGCCTGCAAGATCTCAAGTTTCAATCCCCTTGCGGGGAAAAGTGAATTGCGACGCTCTTTATATCTGCAGATGTCAACCAAAAAAATAGTTTCAATCCCCTTGCGGGGAAAAGTGAATTGCGACTCACCCTAGTCTCCCTTTAGTTACATTTATTCTTCCTCAAGTTTCAATCCCCTTGCGGGGAAAAGTGAATTGCGACCCCTAGCTGTGAAAGCCTTACCCAGTAAAGGCTCCAGAACCCGTTTCCGACCGATACGATTTTTTGATTTATCTACGCCTAAAACTAAGTCTCAAACATAGCTGAAATCCTTACTGGATAAGGGAACGACCGATCCAACGAGATAATCAATGTTTTAGCCATTTGGCGTATCGGTCGGATCGCTCAATGATCGAACTGCTAAAACACTACTTTAATCTATTCAATTGTCTAGGTACTGATGCCTTTGATTTGCGTAGTAACTAACACAGCAATTTTGTATTTGCTTGTGTAGATTTACAACTGTAATCTAGCAATGAAGGCATATTAAGGTAAATTTCTCTGGTTGTCAAGTGTTAAAAAAAATACTTTCAGACAACGACCGAACTCGATGGCTGAGTCACCGGCGGGCCAGATCCCCAAGTTTCTACCTGCGCCACAGCCCGCGCCGACAAAGCATAAAAACGGATATTATCTTCGTCGGAAGAAAGCTATTAGATATTTCCTAAAAAGGCTTTCAAGAACAGGCAAGATGCCTGTTCCACAAGAATTATGCCAGATGCCTAATAACTACTGACTAACTTTTAGATTTCGCATCGCGCCATGCTTGTCGCATCCGTCCAAAATTAGTATTAAATTCTTCCCACCCCAGAGTGCTTCCTGAAGCTTCTTCATCCCAGGAAGCCGAGAGGACTCCGTAGCTTAATCCCAGTACGCCTAGACCAAAACAGCCCATGCTTACCAACAATACTGCTGTGTTGGGCAAGTCAAACCAGCCTTTGCTGACTATCAAATAACTGACAAAAAATGTGGAAATTCCCAGGAGTGTCGGGGCGCCGCAGAATACCGCGATGCGGGAGATCATGCGTTTGCTGACTGCTTCTGGGATGGATTGCGCCTGCGGGCCAGTTTTTTTGGTGGCTTTGGGCTGCTTGTCTGATTTTGGTTCTTCTGTGACTGGGTTTGCTTCGGCTTCTGGGGGCTTTTTAGCGGTTTTTTTCCGATTTGAAGCCGGTTCAAAGGGTAAGCGCTGGGTGGGTGGTTCGGAGGACATATTTTTTCTTTAACCTGAAATCTCGAACAATTATTCAATAAATCTTGGCGAGGGTTTACGCAACTCTGATGGTTAATCAACGGTTTGAAACGGATTTGCGATCAGTGCGTAAATCCTGCTGGCGTTTGTCCAAGATTCTTGAATATTGTCGCAAATTTTCGCTTTGCTGTTTAGCCGCGAATGCCGAGACGGGCAATTAATGCTTTGTAGCGATCGACATTTTCCTTTTGCAGGTAAGCCAACAGGCGCTTGCGGCGGCTGATCATCATCATCAAACCGCGCCGGGAGGCGAAGTCTTTTTGGTTGATTTTCAGGTGGGCGCTGAGTTTGCTGATGCGATCGCTCAACATGGCGATTTGGACATCTGCTGAGCCTGTATCGGTTTCATGGGTTTGAAAGTCGCCCATGATTTCTTGTTTGCGCTGTTGTGTAAGAGCCATGAATTGAGTTTAGTTTTTTTTGTACGATTGTCACAATCCCATATAGTATCACAGCGGAACGGTGAAGGAGCAAATTTTCGCCGCAGATGGGTTGGTTCGTCGGGCAGAATTTGGGTTCGGATTCCCCGGTTGCTGGATTTGGTAGGGATTATCGGCTTAAATAGGCGATCGCCTCACGAATCCAATCATCCGCATTAGCTTTGTTTGACAAGTTGCTGTCTTGACTGAGGGTTTGCAGCGCTTGCAAGACTTCCGCCGCAGTGTACCCCATCGCCAGCAAAATCATCTCGACTTCTTCTTGAATCGCTGCGGGGACTCCGGCGGCGACGGAAGTTGTCAAACCTGCCTCCTGTCTCCATTCCGAGAGTTTACTTTTGAGTTCCAAAGCAAGGCGTTCGGCGGTTTTTGTGCCCACGCCGGGGGTTTTGGCGAGAATGCGGGTGTTACCGCCGACGATCGCCTGAACTAAATCTTGCATTCCTAAAGTGTCGAGAAGTGCGATCGCCAGTTGTGCACCCACACCGCTAACACTCGTCAACTGCCGAAACAAATCGCGTTCGGCCGTGCTGCCAAAACCGTACAATACGATTTGGTCTTCCTTAACTTGCTGGTGGGTAAAGATTTGGGCGACTTCGCCGGATGCTGGTAATTGGCCAGTCACGCGCGGCAAAATTTGGATGTCATAGCCAATTCCACTAACTTCGAGAGTCAGGATAACGCGGTTGCTGCCTTTGGCGATATTGGCGACTGTGCCTTTGAGATAGCTAATCATAAAATTAATAATAATACACCGCTACTGGCTTTCATCAAAATCAGCAATGATGCTAACAAGCTCCGATTCATTCGACATCGATGCCCTCCCACAGTTCAGAGATTGGTCGAGTTTGTCCAGTTTTAGCTTCTTGCAACGCTCTTTTGAGACTGGCTTTTACTTCTTCCACTGGAGTATCGTCGGCGTCTTCTTCAGTTTCATCTGTAGGTTCCGAAAGAAGGACGATGACTCGCACCGGGCCCGGAGTATCTAGCGTTAAAGGTCGATCGAGCAATAATTGACCTTTTTCGTCGATCGTTCCTGTGACTTCAAAGGCTTTCATTTATTTTTCCTTGATTTTTTTGACTTATACCGATTTTTTATGAGGCCCCGTAGAATTCCGATCCCCCCTAGCCCCCCTTGACAAGGGGGGAACAAGATTCTTCTCAAAGTCCCCCTTCTTAAGGGGGATTTAGGGGGATCGAGATCTGTGCAACTTCACATTAAATTGGTATTAATACAATTATATAACGCTTCCAGAGCAATTTTGTTATTTTTCAATTCAAAATCAGATGCTGTTTAACCAAAGACAAATCCGTCTTCCCAAAATTCACAACCAAAGCCACATTTAAATTTTCCAATGATTTTATAAACCACATAATTTCATCAGAAGCTTTACCTTCATAGTGATTGAACAAAATAGAAAATCGCTTTTCCAACTCAGGTTTAACTTTGCCAGAAAGCAGTAATATTTTCAGCAGCAAACCCATTGTCCGGCTGGGGCCGAGGTTGTATACTAAGTCGTAAAAAATGTAGTGGTTGGGATGTTGGGAATTTTCCACTACTAAAAAGTTGAATAACTGGTTGCAAGTCCGAGCTAACAATATATTATTTAATTTCCCCGAGTCGTTTTCTGGAAATGTATTTTTGATGTACTTGTACAACTTGTCATTAAATTGACGACCACCATATTCTGGCTCTACAGATGATATAAGATATTCATATAAATCCACTTTAAATGAGCTGTAGGATGGAGTTTTCCTGGCATCTCTCAAAAAAAATTGAGCCGATTCTTTGTAACTGCGATCGTCTGTTATTTTTCCAGCAAATTCCCTAACAGCCAAGTGCAATTCCGCATCGTTCAAAAGTGTGGGATTTGGCGTCGGCTGTACAATTCCTATTTCTGTATTTCTCGGCTCAACCAAATAATTTAAATATTGAGACAAGTTTTTTTCAAATTGTCGCTGTCTTTGAATTTCTAGCTTTTTGATGGTTTGCTGGTCTTCTTCAACGCTGTCCTTGCTCAGCAAAGAATGCCCGTACAAATAAGGATAGCGACAAATCAATTCGCCCAAAGGAGCATGACTATCTTGTTTCTGCGGTTGTGGCTCTTGTTCTACTGCTTTTACTAAGCGCTCTAGGGTCTGGAATTCTTCACTTTTAGTAAAAAATTCTATTTGTTCTTGCAAGCGCTTGACTATGTAAAATTCCATCCCAAATCGGGGAGAAGTCTGTTTGAATAAAGCTACTAAATCTGCAATACTCAATTTGTGCTGTGAGTGCAATTGCCAGCGGTTGATCGGGATGTAACAGCAGCGGTGGATGATATATTTAAACTCGCGATCCGATCGCTTGACGGAGATGATATTGTACAAAGTTGCTTCTATTTCGCGATCGGGGTAGCCCATACCGTCGATAAATAGTTTGCGGAACCGCTCGATTATATGTGCGGGGGATTCTCGTTCCACGCAGGAGACGATGTGATCGTACAATATCTGTTCGTTGCTGCCCGATAGAAAAGTATCTTCCGGCGGGGTGAGAATTTTCTCTGCACCGATATCTGGGCTGCTTTGTACGACTTGTGCGACAGCGACTGTCGGTTTTTTCTGAAAAGTTTCGGGATTCAAGAACCAATAGTGTTCTTGGCTTAATTGTTTGTTTGCCGCCCAATCCAAAGCTGACTGTAAAGCTTCTCCCGTCAATAACTGCGAGCTATCTTCGCGATCCGAAGCCAGCCATGCTGCCAATGCCTCGCGGTACGGAGCCAGATTTCCCAGTTCTTTTTCCACCCAGAACTGATTGAAAACAGATTGATAAATTAGGTTAGAAACTATTAATTTGCCATGAGATTTAACCACCAATCCTGACAGTTGCAATTCGATTTGTTCGGGAGAATAATCGACAGCAACTCCTGGCACTTCTTCCGGTTTTTTGGGATCGGGCGGTTGCAAAATTTTCTGGTACAGTGTTAACAGCTTGGTGAGATCGCAGCGGCTGTAGAAAATGCGATCGCGAATTGCTGTCAAATGTGGGGGTTCGTCCCAGTCTTCCCAATTTTTAATAATTCTGTGTTTGAGCAGTTGTTCCACCTGCTCGGCTTCGCAATTTCTGCCAATAAAAGACCCGTATTCAAGCACCAATTGGCACAGTCTTTGAGTCAGAAAAGGTTGACCGTCCGTCCAAGTAAATATTTCTTGGAGCACTTTTTGGGGGCGAAAAGCTTTGAGTGCCAATCCTTTTGCTAGTGGCGCACTTTCGTCCAGTTGCAATCGACTTAAATGAATTGGTCGTCCAATATTAAAAGGGTTGCAGCTTGGATCTCGGATCAATTGTGACGGGGCTGCTACTCCGAAAACCGCAAAATTCAGGCGATCGTACTCTGGTTGCTCTGCCCGCTTGGAATAACAACGTCGAATCAAGGCAAAAAAATCGCTGGTACTGAAATTGAGGATGTTGGTGGTGTCAATGTCATCTATCAAAATGACTAAATTTTGCCGCAGAGACTTGAGCAAAACTTTTTCGATAAATATCTCCAATCGCTGCACCGGGGATAGCACTTCGCGATCGTTCCACCACTTGAGGGCATCAAACCTATTTGTGAGGCGCAAGCTGCTGGCGATGCGGTGCACGATCGCACCATACCACTTTTCCAGGGAAATTTCTGGGCTGCTAATGCTTCTCAAGTTGACGGCGGCAAAAGCTGTACCTTCTGCTTGCAACCTTTTGGCCGTTTGCACTAGCAGGCTGGACTTTCCCATTTGTGGCGAACTCAGCACGTAGCAGAATTGTCCGGCTTTGAGTCCTTGGTAGAGTTCGCTGTCTGCCGATCGCCTGACATAGGTGGGCGCACCGGCAGGCAAATATCCTCCGACTTGATATTGGTTGGTTGAGTGGACTTCTGCTGTCATCTGCGAATTCATCAAGATGCTGGGCCCCTATGCTGTGCGATCGAAAAGTTACAAATTGCAATTATTGCCAGCTTATACTATTTGAGATTTGAGACTGGCCAATGACTTATTCAATAAGGGTTGGGAGTTTACCTACAGTTGCGTTCTTTTTTTGAACTGGTATTACTGTGGTTGAAAATTTTCTGACTCTTTCTCTATTGTCTACTAATGTCTACTAACTCAGCGTTGTCATTCTCAATCTTTACCGTATCTTTGCAACCAACCGCTTATAAAAACCTAGGTAAACCTGGGTAAGCTCTACGGTATAAGCTTTAAACATTCTTTCTTAGCGCTTGCGCTTCCTCGTTTTGAGGCGTGACCAAGAAACTCCAGTTAGAAACGCTATAATAATCACAACGACGTGATATTACAGCGGAACGTTTGATTTTTTTATTCAGTTGGTTCCACTCGCTCTCCTCGTGCTTTTCTGAATTCACTTCAGAATAGGCGGTTAAGGAGCGAGGTATCTTTTCACTTAATTTCATAGCCCTGCGAGCAATTACCAGTGCGGCCGCTTCATCACTAGCTAAGCCATACATTCTCAGGTATTTTACCAAACCGATAATGCTGGAATAAGCTGGATTGACTGCAATTAACTCAATGCCACGATTCGACAAAATAGAACTCAGTTGCTTGTAGAACTCACTATAAGCCCAGCCCGACAACATCCGAGCATATTTTTTACTTTTTTCTCCCAGTGACTGCTTTTTTGTTGAGAAATCAAGTTCCTCACAAGCTACGGGACATTCAAATTCCGTGGCTTTTATTGCTAGTTGCAAACAGGAATCAACAATTTGAGCCTGTTGTTTGCTTCTTGGTAAACCCATCTGCAATGGTATCTGCCCTTTGGCTTTGAGATTCCCTTGAGAATCAACATACGCCCACCCAATAGAATTAAACTCAGCGAGACTGTCACCAACCCCGCTGGTCTTCAAAACCGTGCGTGAAAATTTCTTTTCACACGGCTCCTCAATGTTTTGGTGCTTGTCACGCATACCTCATTACCC
>NZ_JAAFKG010000024.1 GCF_013299185.1 Microcoleus sp. bin48.metabat.b7b8b9.023
ACTGCATTGGACACAAATGTGATTTTGTTTTCCTTTCTTCTTGCCGTTTTTACGGATATGGGTTGATTTACATTCAGGGCATTGCATAAATTATTCCTCCTATTCATACTCTAACTCAGCAACGCCGAAAATAGCTAGTTTCTACTCTTTAGTAATTTGGTAAATTGAAAGTACCAGGTATCGGAAACGTAGAGCTGGCGTGGTTTCGTGGTTTTAGCCGTTGTTATAAATTTTAACGAAACTCTGAAACGCTTAGATGTTACACTTTACAACTCTCGACACGAGAGAAGAGACTCTTGTAAACCCACCCCCTTCCCCCACACTCCACTCACCTTCCCCAGCCCACCCAGCCCACCCCTCTCTTCCCACACACCTCACAGGGAGGTGTCCTTCTGGTGCTTTCGAGTTGAATTTTAGATCGCAATAGTCGAACCACTTATCAAACCATTTATTTTCCACAACACACCAACCTACGCGAGCACCAAACTCTTTCCATTTCCAAGGATCGTATTCCCTGGTTCCGCCCAGACTTTGATAGATGGGCTTCTGCACTGAAAAGCCGAAGCGCCCATTACTGTATCTTACCCAAAGTTGGTCAATCGTTCGCAAGTCTTCACAAGGAAAATTATCTATTGATGACTCATCCAGATATTCTTCTTTCTCCCTACCTGCCACCTTCAGCATCACTCCCGCTGTTTCCCCATCTGCTTCTCGCCACTTTCCTGCTGCTAATAAATCTCGCAATTTTCTATAATCCATCCCCACCGCAGAAACCAATTGTACTTCATTAGCAGCCTGTTTAGGTATCACTAATTGTACCTCATTAGCAGCCTGTTTAGGCATCACTAAATTAGCAGCCTGTTTAGGCATCACTAAATCCAACCATTCCTGCACCGACTGGGGGCGATTTTGCGGTTCCAACTCCATACCTTTAATAATCGCCGCATTCACCCTATCACTAATCCGAGAATTGAATTGCTTTGGCGGAATTAAAGGGTCAACTGGCTTTCTGTATCTTGACGGACAGGGTAACTCACCCGTTAACATCACGTAAAGAGTCACAGCCAAAGAATAAACATCCGTATAAGGGCCGCGTTCGGCTTGCCTTTGATACTGTTCGATGGGGGCAAAACACTCTGTGCCAAAAACGCTACTGCTTCTCAATTTCCCCGGCAATGTCAACTCCCGTGCTAACCCAAAATCAATCAAAACTGCTTCTAAATTCTGCTGTCTAAGCATAATATTTAGCGGTTTAACATCACGGTGAGTAATGTTCTGCTTGTGAACAAAACTCAGTGCGTCTCCTACTTGCTGAATAATTGGCAAAGCTTTTTCTTGGGACAAAATGCCGTTATCTTCGAGATGGCTAGCTAAGTCAACCCCCTCGATTAATTCCATCACCATGCACCATAATTCGATATTTCCTGCCATTTCGGAAAACACTTCGTAAACTTGGACGACGTGGGGATGGCTACACTTGGCTAAAGACAAAGCTTCGTTGAGAAATTTGGTTTGGTGTTCGCGGAAGTTAGGCTTGCCTTGAACGTTGGCATTGAGAGTTTTAATCGCGACTAACTTGTTTTCTTTGCGATTTTGAGCGCGGTAGGTGACACCGAAACCGCCGCCACCCAGGATTTCTTCTATTAAATATTTGCCTTTGTGCAGTTGTTGTCCCCGTTTCCAGTGCTGCATATTGCTGTATTATGGTGTGTAGATACAGGATATTGTAGCAGATGAGCCTTGCTTTGACAATTGGCGGGCTAAGATCGATGAGGAGTATTTCGGCGGTTGAATGTATTTCTGATAAGTAGTATTTTGGCAGCGATTATTTGGGGAGTTGGGAGTCATACTCTGACGGTTGATGTTGCCACATATCACGGAAGCGAGCATAATTTGTTAGCCCGATCGCCCTGTCCGGCTGATTTGGAAGCTTTAGTCGATCGCCTGTTGCAGAATTTGCCGAGTTATGCTAACCGCGTAATTGTGCGATCGGGCTTTGCTCCTAACAATTCTAGGGCGATCGGTTACGTACCGCGTCAAATAATTTTAGCAGGTCGCCCGGAGTTTGAACCGCTACCTTTAAATTTTGAAGAACCACTTCCTGAAAATACCAATCAAGTTTTTATTACTACATTGGAACGACAGTATCGCGATGGAAAACGAGTCGATATTCAGCAATATCACTGGCTGTTTTTAGCTAAAACAGAGAAGGGGTGGGAATTAATAAAAATTGTTTCTAGGTTTGGTACAGTGGCGGATGTTCGTCCGTTGTCGCCGCCAGAAAACGAAAACAGTGCAATTGCTGAGGCGATTCGTTTGTGGTTGCGAGATTGTCGTGAAAAATGAGAAGTACCAAGGGTTGAGAAGTTCATACCGCAACACATACAACTCTAAAACCGCAGTCATGATAGTCAAATTCCGGCGTATTGAAAAAGCGAAAAGCAGAACGGCAATTCCTCGGATGGTAAAGTGGGTGGGGCGGGTTTATGAGATTGTTGGTCTGAAGCCAGAGATGGTTGGTGAACCCGCCCTTACAATTATTGGGGTTTATTGGAGATGATATAAGGGGTTAATTTTGATTAACTTACTGTTTTGAATTCATCCAATTTGGCTTTTACTGCCTGCATATCTTGCCACATAAACCATTTTGGTGTTTCCGGTTCGCGGGAGGGATTTCGCAATAAGTATGATGGGTGAAAAATTGGCATACACAAACGTCCTTCCCATTCAATCCATTGACCTCTAATTTTACTAATTGGTCGCTTGTCGCTTAACAAACCTTTCAGGGCTGTTGCACCAGTTAATAAAATAATTTTGGGATCTAAGATGCGAATTTGTTCGAGCAAGTATGGTTTGCAAGCTTCGATTTCTTTGGCTGTGGGAGGGCGGTTGTTGGGTGGGCGACATTTGATGACGTTGGCTATGAATACGTCGGTTTCTGTGCTCAATTCTACGGATTCTAAAATCTTATCTAACAGTTGACCCGATCGCCCGACGAAGGGTAATCCGGTTTCATCTTCATTTTGTCCGGGCGCTTCTCCCACAATCAAAATCGAGGCTTGAGGATTGCCGCGCCCGATGACGGCGTGAGTGCGGGTATTTCCCAATTCGCAGCGGTGACAGCGGTTGCAGTGTTCGCCGATTTGTTCCATGTTTTGATAGGTGCCGGCGGGAATGGGAATTTTGGCATTTGCTGGGATTGAGTCGTTTTGGAAAGCGGCACTTTGATTGCTATCAAACAGGCTGAGTTGCAAGTCGCTGGACATATGTTTAAACAGTTGACAGTTGACAGTTGATAGTTGACAGTTGGCAGTTGACAGTTGATAGCGAAAATCAGATCTAGGTTTTGCTGTAATTGTCTGCTGTCAATTGTCAACTGCTAAAGATGAGGGAGATTTTTCGGAAGCTAGAGTTTATAGTTTAGATCGGGTTGGCTCTTACAGGCAGGAATATGTTGTCTATTCCGTTTTTTGACGATCGCGCCGATGCAGGCGAAAAACTGGCCGAGGCAGTTGCAGACGAGCTCTGCCAGTTGAATTTAACAACACAGGATACTATTAAACCGATTGTTTACGCCTTGCCGCGCGGGGGTTTGCCGGTTGCTGTACCGATTGCGCGCCGCCTGGGCTGTGCTTTGGATGTAGTAGTTGCAAAAAAAATTACTCGCCCAGATAATTTGGAATTGGCGATCGGGGCTGCAACTGCTGACGGCGAGGTTATCTGGCAAAAGCAAACTCAGCAAAATTTACGCTTGCAAAAATCAGCACTCCAGCAGGCTGAAAATAGCGCTCAATCTCTGTTGGCAGATTTGGCTTCGGGACGGCCCAATGTCAGCGCGGCGGGGTCATTGGCGATTTTGGTGGACGATGGGATTGCGACGGGGATGACGGTGGCTGTGGCGGCGCAGGCTTTGCAGTCGCAGCAACCGGCGGCTTTGTGGATTTGCGCGCCCGTCGCCCCGCCAGAGTTGATGGGATTTTTGGCCCAAATCGCTGATAAGTCGATTATTCTGGAGACTCCTCACCCTTTTTACAGTGTCAGCAGGTTTTACGCCCAGTTTCCGCAGGTGGAGACGGGGGAGGCTTTGGTGTGTTTGCAGCGACAGATTGAATGGCGATCGTAGGTTAAGCTAGAAGGCTACATCCAAAAGCTCGATCGTTAAAACATGAGAAGTTGGGAATATTGGTTGAACACTGTGATTCTGTCTAGCCAGCAAAATCCGCCTCGCTTTGTTGAGTTGGTGATGTTGACTTTGGCGATGATTTTTCTCGGGCTGTGGAGTATAACGTTGCAGTGGCAGTATTTAACGCTGTCTTTGAGTTATATTATTGGTTCGTCTTTTTCAATTTTGGTGCGGGAATCTATGGGGCCGCGGCCTCAATTTCAGTTAACTCATTTGACTGCTTTGTTGTTGTTAATTATCAGTTTTTGTAGTTTTGCTGAATTGATTAGATAGTTGAGGGGTTTTGAACGAACCACAGGCGGGACGCCTGTTCCACTGAGGAAGAGGAACTCGATGGTTGATAGCAAATCCGGCTGTACCGGAATGATTGAACCGCAGAGGCCGCAGAGGACACAGAGGAAGAGAGTAGAGAGATGAATCATGCCGATGAGGAGGGGATTTGAGATTGCAAATCATTAACTCTTATCTACTGATTCGATTGATGCAAAATTAGGCGATTTCCGGCTGGATCGAAGGCATAGATTTCTAAGCCGTGAGAAGCTTTAATAATTTCTCCGGCGGGCGGATATCCTAAGGCCCAGATTCGGGCGATCGCAGTTTCGATGTCGCTGACTTCTAAACACAAACTCATGCCTGTTTTTGCCCGATTTGCAAATTCCGATTTGTGGGAGTCTTTGGGTTTGAATATGCCGAGTCTTAAGCCGGGGAGTTGAAATTCAGCATAGGTATTCGGAATATAGGGGTTCGGTTCTAGGTCGAGAAATTTTGTGTAAAATTTAACGAGAACTTCTTTGTCAATGTCTGCTAAAGTCACGAAGGCGGCGCTGTATTGGAAACTCATATAAATTTATAATGGGGAATTGGGGGAATTGTGTTCAATCATTGGTATGTGACTAATGGCTGTGGCGAAAACTCTAAACTAGATTATCATATTCTAATACAACAAATATTTCTCTATGGAACTCACCAATTTTATTGCTCTGTCTGTGATTGTTGTGGCTGCCCTGGGGATTGGCATGGGAACAATGACTTGGGCTTACTCTGGTAAGGGCAGTATTTCTGTACTGTTTAAAGAACCTATTTTAAACTCGCCAGAATTTCCCGATACAGACAGCGGTAGGAAAGCTGCCGCTTATTTCCAAGCTGGAATTGAGGCTTATCAGTCGGGAAATTACCGCAAAGCTCAAGATAAATTTACTAGCGCTTTAGCACAAATTTCTACCTTGGCTGAAGCTTACCACAATCGCGGTTTGATTTTTGCGAATTTGCGATCGGATGGCGAGGCTGTTGCAGATTTGATCCGTGCTAGCGAATTATACCAAGAGCAGGGTAATGGAAGTGCGATCGACAGCATCAAACAAAATCTGGAAGCGTTGAAGCAGCGCAAGTTAGAACGGGAGAAGCAAAAATAAATCAAAAAATAATAACGAAATTCCCGGCTTTTTTAGGAAGTCGGGAATCAGAGAAGGCAAGCTGAATTTACGTTTGGTGCCAATCAAATTTAAATATTAGTTATGATTTTAAAATAGTCTTGTATCTTCGATTCTGTCAATTTGAGCAATCAACATTTCTCGGCTACAAGCAACGTGTCGATAATTAGTAATTGGATCGTAAGCTTCCCATTCTTGAGTTACTTCGCGGTCTTGCCACATAAACCATTCGCGATAAATTTCGCCTTCATCAATATCGCCGCATACAGCCAGCCAATCATCTCCTCCCAAACTGCTGTAATCTCCTCCCACTAAGTCGATCCAAGCAGCAGCGATACAATAGTCGATGTTACTGTGAGAATTCATCCCATGATTGTTGGAATTAATTTTTTGAGAGTGTACGGAAGTTTCGGGGAAGCAAAGAGTAGATTTCATATGTTTTTCCTGAATGTCATGTTGTTACTTTAGAAAAAATCCCTGAGTCAGGGTGCTCGCAAAATGCCACTATCCCTACCTACACACTTTTTCGCTCGATCGCGGATGACGGGCGATCGCACTCAACCTTTTGTGCTGTATAACTTAAGAGTCTGTTTCTGCGTACAAGCAACAGACGCTAAATTCAGCCAATTCGCCAAGTGGCACAAGGGCGAAGCTGGAACCCATAGTTAGGAATCACGGACTAAGGTTATACTTGCTCAGGGGGTGAGTTTCAGTACAGTTTGCGAAGTCGATCGATAATTAATCAGGTCAATATGCTAGAGCTTCACTGCCATACAACTTACTCCGACGGTACTCTCACCCCCAGCCAACTCGTAGCAGCCGCCGCTGCCTCAGGAGTTAGGGCTTTAGCCATCACGGATCACGATACGATGTCGGGTTGGGACGAAGCCTTCGCCGCCGCTAGCTTGTACGATATTGAAATAGTACCCGGACTGGAACTGAGTACGGTACATAACGGTCGATCGCTGCATATTTTAGGTTTTTATCCCGATGCCAACAGGCTGCGAGCTCCTTTGAACGATCGCCTGGAAGGACGGTTTCGGCGATCGCAGGAAATGGTAGACAAATTAGCAGCAATGGGATACGCGATCGAACTGCCCAAAACATCCCCAGGAATGGCACCGGGAAGGCCTCACATTGCTACCGCGCTGGTACAAGCAGGTTACGCCAAATCATCGCGGGAAGCCTTCGATCGCTGGCTGGGAGATGACGGCCCCGCCTACGTGCATTACGAGAAATTCTCGATCGCAGAAGGCATCGATTTACTCAAGAGTTGCGGTGCAGTTCCGGTATGGGCTCACCCTTATTTGTTTCGTGGCGGCGCGGTTGAGGAAGTCTTGAAAGAATTAGTAGATGCTGGTTTAATGGGAGTTGAAGTATACCATCCCAGCCACAGTTCCAGCCAAATTCATAAGTTAAAACAATTGTGCCTCGATCGCGGTTTGCTGATGACAGGTGGCAGCGATTATCACGGCCCCGAAGTAGAAAGAAATGAAAGAAAAGGTGTTGAAACTACTCACTTGAATATGCTGCATATACCGTTAGAATTGCTAGAACCGATTAAAGTTGCTGCGGCGAGTTTAAAATAATAACTGTAGTTACTGTAGGGTGCGTCAGTTGAGAGCAGAGTAAATCGAAATAATCAAGTCATTCTGACGCACCCTACTACTAATAAAAATCAAAATTAACATGAATTAATGTGAAGTTATCGAGCAACTTCTGTCGATCTAATGTTAGGGTGGTAGTAGCGTTCAACTACTCAATGGAGCTGATTATGAGTACAGAAGACAGAGCAAAGGCGATCGGCAAAAACGTAGAAGGCAAAGCTCAAGAAATTTTCGGTAACATCACCGGCAACAAAAAAGATCAGGCAGAAGGCAAAGCAAAACAAGCAGAAGCAGCCGCCCGCCACGCAGCAGAAGATGTGAAAAATGCTGTTAAAAATATGGCGGATAAGGCTAAAAAGGCGATCGACAAATTGTAAGCTGTCGGGCATCTAGATTGTAATTGTGGGGGCGGGCGAGACGCCCGCCCCACAAGATTTTTATCAAAATTAAATCTAAGATTTAGAGGCGTCTGGGCAGATAAAATATTAAAGCTATTCCTTATTAAGAGGTATGAATGGATTCTATTAGAGTGGAAAGATTACGTTGTCTTGGTGACACTGGCTATATTCAGTTAAAGCCTATAACTGTTCTTCTTGGGCAAAATAGTTCAGGTAAGAGTAGTTTTCTGCGTATTCTTCCTCTATTGAAACAAAGCCTAGAATCTAGAACAACTGGGCCAATACTTTGGTCTGGTCGCCTAGTTGACTTCGGTAATTTTGAGGATGCTCATCAAACAGGAGCAGAAGATAATATTGAATTTTCTTTTAACTTCAAGCTCGAATCAAGACAGTTTCCCTCTGCTAGAGATTTTTCTTACTTTCTTTTTTCGGGAGAAGCAAAGATTTTAAACACTTGTGATATAACGTTAACTCTCCAAGTCTCAGAAAATAAAAAGAAAGAAACAACAAGAACAAGTAGAATCTTTTTGCAGCTTGAAGATTCAAAAATCCAATTATCTTTTGGTGAGGATGATTCTCTAACGGACTTTTTCGTAAATTCATTTAACGTTTTAAATTTGGGTAATAAATATGTTACTAGAAAATTTGACAGGAGTCTGATTCTGCCAACTATTACTGAAAGTGAGCAAAAAAAAGAATATGAATTTGAAAAATCATCCTCACTATCTCCTGGTTTTGTGAGATATCGTTCTCGCTTCAGAGCTTTATTTCAAGCTTTGATAGACAAAACCAAAGAGACGGCTCATCATGCAACTAAGTTAGAGACTATTATTCAAATGGCACTCTCTTTTGGTCTCGGCAACTCAGAAAATATGTTAAAAGATATTCAAGAAAATAATATTGCTGGCAAATCTTGGAAGAATAAAACTAAGAATTGGACAGTTGAGACAAAAGATTTTAAAGATTTAAGGGATCTGATTATCGCAAATGCGATACCTTTTATTCTTGAAAAATGTGATGATACACTAGCGAACTTCTCAAAGAATATTAGCTATATTGGGCCAGTACGAGCTACAGCAGAGCGTTATTACCGAACTCAAGATTTAGCTGTTGATGAAGTGGATTACCAAGGTAATAATCTTGCAATGTTTTTACGCAATCTAACTGATTCAGAAATGAAAAACTTTTCTACCTGGACTTTAGATAATTTTGGATTTAAGCCATCAATTAAATCTAGCCTTGGTCACATTTCAGTAAAAATTCGTTCTAAAAATTCTGATAAATACCTGAATGTTGCTGATACTGGATTTGGTTTTTCTCAAATTCTTCCTGTTATTACTCAATTATGGTTACTAAGTTCATTTCGTCGAGTAAACCGAGGAACAATAACCTACGCTATTGAGCAACCTGAGTTACATCTTCATCCCCGCCTGCAAGGGACTTTAACAGATGCCTTGGTTAAGTCAATCAAAGCAGCTAAGGAGAAGAAGATTCAGCTACGTTTAATGATTGAAACCCATAGTGAAGTATTGGTAAATCGCCTCGGGCAATTAGTTGCTGAAGGTAAAATTTCTCCTGATGAAATCAACATTGTTTTATTTGAGCCATCAGACAAACTAGGAGAAGTAACAATCAGAAATGCTCAGTTTGATTCAGATGGGTATCTTTTAAACTGGCCGCTAGGTTTTTTCGAGATGGAACTTGTATAAATGCTAATTTTGATCGATAGCTCTGTAGTAGATAAGGGAGATGAAAATAGTTGGGACGATGAGACTGTTTTGGCTTTAGAAAATCTTGCATCTGCTCGCCGGGAAGGTAAGCATATAGTAATGGCTAAGAGAGAAACTTTAAAAAAGATTGCTCTCTGCTCTCGTCTATCTCAATTTGCCAGGAATATTTACCATAAATTATACAACCAATCTACACAATTGCAATCCTATCTTTCTGCGGTAACAAAATATATTGAAATTGTTAATCCTTGTTATGAACCAGCAGTGGTTTCTGATTCAGGTAAGCAAATTATTAAAGTTGCTCCACGTTTTTTTCAGGATTCAGAGTCAGTACAGAAAACCATACTCTTGTGTGAAAATAGTGATGATGCTTTTTTATACGAAATTATAGCAAAAGTTTATCTTATATGGAAAAAGATGAATGTACAAATAGTTTGCGAATCTAGAGGTGGTGGTGGAAATACAATTTCTAGTGAGTATATTAATATTCAAAAACCCAGAAAACGCTTTTGCCTTTGTATTGTAGATAGCGATAAAATTGCTCCTGATGGAAACCTTGGCTCCACGGCATCTCGCCTCCAAGCTTTGAGCGATTCAACTTGTATAAATACGGAAAATTTTATTCTTGATTGCCGTGAAGTTGAAAACTTAATACCTAACTCAATTTTATCTGAGTTGTGTTCAAAAAATCAGGAAAGACTCAAAGCATTAATACATTTTGAAAATATTAGTAGTAGTACAGTCGATATTAGGTATTTTTTAGATATAAAAAAAGGAACTAGAATGAAGGAAATTATTCAATCAAGTAACCCTAATATTAAGTCTTTTTGGGAAGTAAAGATTTCTATGAGTCCCCATATATTAAGTTGTATAGATAATTGGTGTCAAGTTAACTGGCAATGCAGTAGTAGTGGAGAATGTCAATGTAAAATCTCACTGGGATTTGGAGAAAATACGCTCAGCAATACCGTTGAATATCTTAAACAAAAAAGTCCTCATGAGATTGCCAAAATAATTGATAAGTCCATGGTTTCTGATTGGGAAAAGATGGGACAGGTTGTGATGAACTGGTGCATTGCTGAAAGTCCTATTCGTGCTTGATACCTTGCCATTACTTGTTTATTTATAAAGGCGAAGCGCCTAAATCTGCGCTTAAAACTCCGGTTCCGCAGCCAAAAGCTCGATCGCCAAATCCATCCGATCCTTCCCCCGCGCTAGAAAACCTTCGCACTCTTGCAAACACTCCACAGCCACCGCAAACTGCTCGAAAACCTCTTCTAGAGGCAACTCTCCCGACTCCACTCGATCGATAATCGCCTCAATGCGATCGACCGTTTGCTCGTAATTCCAGTCAGACTGACGCAACTTCGACTTAACCATAACATTTATTCAGCATCCAAAACTTCCACAATTTTAACCTTCAGCACACCGCGACTCAACCTTACAGTCAACTCTTCGCCCAATTCCAAACCCTCTGTTTGGCGGACAATCGTACCGTCACCTTTGATTACCGCCGCATAACCCCTTTCCAAAACCGCCGCCGGATTTAGCGCCGCTAACTTTTCTTGCAATACCTCCAGTTTACCAGTTGCTTGCCGCAAAGTTCGCGATGTCGCAGGTAACTGTTTTAAACGATTTTGTAACCGTTGCAAATGTTGTTCTTCCTCCTGAAATCTTGCCCTCACAACACTTGCTAAATTTAGCATTCTCTGCTTGTGTTCCCAGTAAATATCTGCCAAAATTGGTACGGCTTGAGCAGCCGCCGCCGTCGGAGTATGGGCTCGTTTATCTGCTACTAAATCTGCTAGAGATTCGTCTCTCTCGTGGCCGATTCCTGTAATAATTGGGATTGTGCAATTGGCGATCGCCCTGACGACTCTTTCATCGTTAAAACAAGCCAAATCCTCCGCAGCACCCCCGCCCCGCCCTAAAATTATGACATCCGCCCTACCGTCCAATTCTACACGCGCGATCGCCCTGACAATCGCAGCAGCAGCCAAATCTCCCTGCACTCCTGTCGGCGACAGCAACACCTGCAAACCCGGATATCTCTGCGCTAACGTGCGCTGAATGTCTCCCCAAGCCGCGCTGCTATCGGAAGCCACAACGGCGACAATTTGCGGGTGTGCGGGGATTTGGCGCTTTCTCGCCGGATCGAAAAAACCCTCAGCTTCCAAGCGCGATCGTAATTGCTGCAACCGCAAAGCCTCCAATCCTTCCCCACCCGGTAGCGATTGTACAACTGTCAACTGGTACTCGCCGCGATTTTTGTACACCCGGATGCTTCCCAAAACCAGCAATTGCTCCCCTTTTACGGGCAACTTCAATAATTTTGGGCGCTGCGAATTCCACACCACGCAGCGAATTGCAGCACTTTTGTCGGTGTCGCACAGAGTGAAAAAGCAGCCGCTGGCGTGCTGGGAAACGTTCGATACCTCGCCGATCAGCCAAACTGATTGCAAGTTGCGATCGCCCTCCAGCAACTCTTGCAGGTATGATGTTAGTCCGCCCACCGATAACGTTGTGTCAGGAAAAATTGAATTCATTAAATAAATGTAGATTTGAGTTTTGAGATTTGAGATTTAGGCTACTATATCTAAGGTATTAATTTGTAGGTCTATCCTCTGCGAGGGCTTCTCTACCGACGAAGGTAAATTAACAGCAAACAAACTAGTCAGTAACTCAGCTCTCTCATAGACTGAGCTTGTAAGAAATTGCAAGCTATACTGACCAGCCTAAGTCTTAACTGACTACGTTATTTGGGTCACGACACCGGAGAATGCGACGCTAGTTTTCCGCTCTGTCGCTAGTAGTTAAACAGTTTTAAAGTCACTGAAACAGTGCTGCTAGCCTAACAAGCCCTTATAACATTGACCGACAAGCGAACATTACCCGAAAGGGATTCGGAGACAACCATATCGACCTAGAGGGGCAACCATACCCCTCTAACCCCGAAAGGGGATTCAAGGCGGTTGAAACCGCTCTTGGAGTTTCCCTCTCTTTATCTGAAGCCACTGAGTCTCCCACTTACCGAACTGTTTTATGATATCAGATGTCATGACTTCGATGAATGTGCTGCGCCAAGAGGCTGCGGCGATCGGCATTACTGATGCCGAAGCCAGAAAATATGGCGATCTCAGACATAAAAGAACTTGGTCTTTGGCGATCGAACATCACCTCTCGATGCAAGATTTTGCCGATCGCGAAGCCCTCGAAGAAGATCGCACAGCATCCGATTCTGACAGCGCACTCAGCCGCTCTCAGACTGAAGATTCTAAAGACTACGGCATTCAGCTAACGGCGAACCTGGGTGAATCTAAAGTCAAAACAGAAAACAAAACAGCATCTGGGGCTTCGTCGCAACAGCCAGGAATGGCGATCCTCTTCGAGGGCTTCGCTAACGGGCGATCGCACCACAATTCCGATTACCGCACCAACCAAAACCGAGGTTTTAAACAAGTAGTTCAAAACCACATTAAAGCCTTAACAATTGCCTCAGCCTCCCGCACTATTCAGATAAATTCACAACTGAACAATTGGGTTTGTCCTGAGTGCAGCCCAAAGGGCGAATCGGGTTGTCACCTGTGCGCCGGAGAAGGCTATGTCAGCGATCTTGCAGCTATTGGCTGGACACTAGCTTATATGGAAATGTTGGGATGTTCTGCTCGCGAAATAGAACCGCTCAGAAAATTTTCGCCTGCGTGCGAAACTCTAGAATTGAATTTAAAATCTTGTGTTGCTATCAAGAAAAGTACCGAAGTTTTAGCGCGTACAGAAAAATGGTTGATTCAGTTGACAGTTGACAGTTGACAGTTGACAGTTGACAGTTGACTTGGAATTAAGAGGATTGGATTAATGAATAGTGTGATTTTAATTTCTACCTACAATGGTTCCGGCTTTAAACCAAGTCTTGCTGGTAGTTGGCAATTCGTAATTGGTAATATCACATCATCATCCCCTCATTTCCTGTCGCTAACAAACAACACGGATTCTAGTTTTTTTAAAGCAACTTCTAAATCGTCATTGATAACTTGGAAGTCAAATTCGCCCGCAGCTTCAATCTCCTCTTTAGCCCGCAGCAACCGACGGGCGATCGCAATTTCGGAATCTTGACCTCGACTCCGCAGCCGCCGTTCCAATTCTTCCCAAGAAGGAGGTAAAATAAAAATTCGCAAAGCTTCAGAAAACTTATTTCTAATTTGCCTTGCTCCTTCGAGCTCAATTTCCAGGATTACCAATTTTCCCTCGCCGATTCCCTGTTTGAGAGCAAAAAATGGAGTACCGTAAAAATTGCCAGCAAACTCAGCCCATTCAGCCAATTCGCCAGCCTCAACCATTTCCTCAAAGCGGCTGCGGCTGACAAAATAGTAGTGTTGTCCCTCAATTTCTCCGTCACGGGGCTTACGAGTTGTCACCGATACCGAAAGATATAATTCGGGATGGCGGTTGAGGAGCGATCGCACTAGGGTGCCTTTCCCCACACCGCTAGGCCCCGTCAGAACAATTAATTTACCGGATTTCATTTTTAGAAGAGAAACGTGTCACAATTTGAGTTTTCGCTTACTCTAGACTGTAAGTGCTCAAATTGCAACCGACAAATCTCAATCATCCCGACCTTGACTGTCTTTGCCGATCGCAAAACGATTAGCAACCGTTTCCGGCTGAATCGCCGAGAGGATAACGTGACTCGAATCAGTAATAATAACCGCCCTCGTGCGGCGGCCGTAAGTAGCGTCAACCAGTTGTCCG
This sequence comes from Microcoleus sp. bin48.metabat.b7b8b9.023, assembly GCF_013299185.1. Lineage (GTDB taxonomy): Bacteria > Cyanobacteriota > Cyanobacteriia > Cyanobacteriales > Microcoleaceae > Microcoleus. The sequence goes on from NZ_JAAFKG010000024.1 coordinate 14,098, forward strand.
CGCTCCCGCGCATCAGTAATTATACGCTTAATTGGCGCTGACTCGGGACTGACAATGGCAATCACTCGGTTAGCCGACACAATATTACCAAAACCGATATTAATTAATTGAATATCCATGAATATCTCAATCTATAGGTGAACAAGTAACTATCAATCCTTACGTCTCATCATATATAAAAATATATTTTCTGGCAAGGCTAAAATTATTCATAACAAAAAATTTTAAATTTTTACCTTCATTTTTTGCTCTTTTTTGAAGCAGAGTCTGCCGATCTTTATCAAAACTTTAAAAAACTACTGCTGGTGACCGCTGTATGTTAAAGATTCGGTAAAATTCTCAATTTTTCGTTGCGAATAAAGGCTTTAGCTGTATGGAGGAGAAAACCGTCAGTAAATGTTGCGAAATATAAATTAAGTGTCAGGTGTAGGTAAAGTTAAGTATCATCACTGATTAATGATAGCAAATATTCACCAAAGGCAGTTTATACTGACAGTATTGAGATTAATGCTGCTTTGATGAGCCTTCAAGCTAATCTAAAAGCTGCTGGCGATTACCTACGGGATAGCTACGCGGCGCGTACATCATCCCCAATTTTCGACAAAAAGATTGGAAATTATGTGTAAAACTACAGATGTTTGTTGCATGATGTTCTACAAAAAAAATGGTTCGTAGTGAGGACTTTAGTCCTATTAATACCAATTTAAAAGTGTTACTATAACCCTTCGATATTGTTCCTATAAAATTAGGTACGTTGTTGGGCTTTAGCCCTCTTTATCTATACTCCAAAAGAGGGCTAAAGCCCAACAACGTACCTTTATTTATTAATAAGTTGGGTCTAATACGCTACCCCAACTTTGAGGAATTAGGGGGAATCTACCTTAAGTGAACTGTATTGGATTATATGTAAATAAAAATTATAGGACTAAAGTCCTCACTACAAACTTTTTAATTTCGCTAAAAAGCGGGATTAATGCAGATGAATTTACCTGCATTAATCCTCAATTATTCGACAGTTTGTTAAGCCGCAACTAAACCGCTGTGTCTCAACAAAGCTTTAGTGCTCGGTTCGCGTCCCCGGAATGTTTTAAACACTTCCATCGGGTGCAAACTGCCGCCCAATCCTAACACTGTATCTCTGAAGAGTTTACCTGTAGAGGCGATCGCACTTTCATCTTCCAAACCCGCCTCCTCAAACGCCGCAAAAGCATCAGCACTAAGGACTTCCGCCCATTTGTAGCTGTAATAGCCCGCCGCATAGCCGCCCGCAAAAATGTGTCCGAAAGCGCACAAAAATGCGTCTTCTTCCAGAGGAGGCAACACAGTTGTCGTTTTAGCGATGCGGTTGCGGACATCCGCCACGGTTTCACTGCCGCCCGATCGATAGCGGTGGTGCAATTCGATATCAACACTGCTAAAATGTACTTGCCTGAGCATGGCACTGCCGCTCATGTAGTGGCGCGCTGCTAGCAGCTTTTGGTAATAGTGTTCCGGCAAAGTTTCCCCAGTTTGGTAATGTTTCGCCATCCCGAACAAAGTCGCCCTATCGTAACACCAATTTTCCATAAATTGACTGGGCAACTCCACCGCATCCCACTCAACATTATTGATGCCCGAAGCTCCCGGATAGTCTACCGTTGTCAGCATATGCTGCAAACCGTGGCCGAATTCGTGAAACAAAGTTTCTACTTCCAAAAAAGTCATTAAACTCGGTTTCCCGTCAACCGGAGGGCTTTGGTTGCACACCAAATACGCCACAGGTAAACGCGTTGTTGTTTTTCCCGCTTCCACAAACTTAGCGCGCACCACGCACTCATCCATCCAAGCACCGCCGCGCTTTTCTTCTGGGCGGCTGTAGGGATCTAGATAGAAATTGGCGATCGCATTTCCGGCTTCATCATCTATTTTAAAATAACGCACGTCTTTGTGCCAGACAGGAGCTTGACCGTCCGCCGCCGTTACCGTCACACCGAAGAGCCGCTTTACTAATCCAAATAACCCCTCCAAAACCTGCGGCAAAGCAAAATAAGGACGCAATTCTTCGGCACTAAAAGCAAACTTTTCTTCCCGCTGCCTTTCCGCCCAAAAACCCACATCCCAGTGCTTCAAATCCGCAGCTTCCGGCGCGCCTTTAGAGGCAGCAAAAACTTTCAATTCTTCTAAATCTTTGACAGCAGCACTGTAGCTAGCCAAGCGCAATTCTTCTAACAAAGCTTCCACTGCTGTCACGTTAGGAGCCATTTTGCTCGCCAAGCTCAATTCGGCATAACTGCCAAACCCGAGCAAAGCAGATTTTTCGTGGCGCAGTGCTAAAATGCGATCGGTCAAAGGCCAGTTATTCAATTCTCCACTGCTAGCTCTGCCGATCAAAGCTTTGTACAACTTTTCGCGCAAATCGCGGCGAGTGCTGTGCTGCATAAAAGGCCCGTAACTCGGAAAGTCTAAAGTAATCCGCCAAGGGCCATTTTCCGCACCGGCATTTTCGGCGCCGGCACTGCGAGCCGCTTGAGCTGCTAAACTCAACAAACTCGGCGGTAAACCGTCAATTTCGTCTTTGTTTGTGAGGGTGATACTGAAAGCTTTGGTAGCGTCGAGGACGTGATTGGAAAATTGAGTAGTAATTTCTGCCATTTCTAATTGAATGGCATTGAAACGCTCTTTTTGCTCGCCTTCTAAACCAACGCCGGAGAGTTGAGCATCTCGGAGGGAGGCTTCGACAATTCGCTGTTGAGCTGACTCTAAACTGTCCCAATTTTCGCTAGCCCGCAGCGCTTTAAAACCTTCATAAAGCGGTTTGCTCTGACTGAGCTTGCTCGCAAATTTTACTACTTCCGGCTGCACTGTTTCGTGAGCCGATCGCAATTCCGGACTATTTTTCACCCCCATCAAATGTCCGACAATGCTCCAAGTCCAATTTAAACGCTCTCCGAGCCGCTGCAATGGTTCTACCAAACCGCTCCAAGTCGGCTCAACAGAGGCTTCTAAGGCAGCTAACTCGGCTTCTAGTTCCGCCAGCAGTTGGGTAACGGCGGGGACTACGTGTAGGAGTGCGATCGCATCAAACGGTGGCAATCCTTTGCCAATTAATAACGGGTTATCAGTAACAGTTACGGTTGCGGTCATTTAATTTTCTTGTAACAGGTTGAAAACAGGTGAACTAGACAGATTGCCTTTTCAATTTGTAACACAGTTGTCGGAAAAGTTACACTCCAGCCGGGTGAGGGAGAGGGGGAGAGGGGGAGAATCTGGGAGCATCTCATTTTCGCAAAAAGTATTTTTTTTACAGTGCGAGCGGGGACGCTCGCACTACAAATGCCAAACTCAGATGCACCAGAAAATATTCCTTCTGACTGATGACCAATAACTGCTGTTGACGGCTGTTCGCGAGCGGAGACAGCACTAATGATTGGTGTTCGCGAGCGGGGACAGCACTATTAAATGCAAAACTGATATGCTCCCCTGCCAACTATCAACTGCTTTCGCAGTCAACTGTCAACTGTCAACTGTCAACTGTCAACTGTCAACTGTTTTGCAACTCCTTGACAACCGAGATTAAGCGCTTGAGGTGAGGTTTGACAACTTCTTGCTGCTCGTGTTCCAAACGGTGAATTTGAGCTTGAACTACAGACAAATCCGGAGTCGATTGGTACACAGGAGCTTGCACTTGGCTTTGCAGATTAGCCATAACTTTCTGGATTTCCAAAAATCGAGTATTTACTAATTCCCAGTCATCTCGGGTGAGAGCAGTTTCTGTCAAGCTCTTCATCGCACTTTGCAGTTGTTCTATCGCCTGTTCCACAGCTTCGATATTTGTCGGTTGGCCCACCGATAAATCTTGAATTTGTTCCCTCACCTGCTGGCGAACATCGAGCACAGCAGACGCCACAATTTCTTGCAAAGAAGCTACCGACTCTCCCAAACTCAGCAATTGTCGCTCAATATCGATCGACTCCTCAAAAGCTGCATTCCTAGGCAATGCAGCCATTTGCTGGCGCAGCGCTGCAATATCTGCTGACAAATGCCTCCGCAATTTAACAATTACCGTTACCGCCGTTTTTTCGACCTTATTTACAGACTTTTGTACTTGGGCCAATTCCGAAGTTTGATGAACCCGCACTTGCTGCTCGAACCGATACCGATTAGCCACATTCAGCGACAAAGCCAAGGTTAGGGGAGCCACCCCGTAAAAAGCTTGACCAGACACTGCCACCGCCAAGGAACCCAAACCAGAGGCCGCCAGAGAGGCGTACTCTGCCACCTCCAGCCAGTGCCTTTGAGGAAAACTTGGCCTCAAGCGGTTTCTAACAGAGGGGTTTGGCTTCCGCACGACTCTTTGGGTCATAGTATTTTCTCGTTGTTGATAAGGTTGCGAGACAGAGTGGAGCATCGATTTATATCCTTTTTTCAGTTATATGTTTTACATTATTTCTGTGCACTCTTCTATTTTTACCTAATTCAGTAAGTTAAGGATGATTGACACATTATTATGTATTTGCGAGCCGTCTTGCTGTCGCCCACAATTGGGGCTGTTAAAAGCTGAACCCCAAGGCGTCCTCTATTTTACAGGACGGGGCGCGATCGCCCGCAGGCGATCGACAATCGCTGCACAGGTCGGTCGATTTGAGATTTTCCATTTTTCGATTTGAGATTAAAACTGCCACCTACTGACGGCGATCGAAGCTTTTAGCCTAGCGGTAGTTGCGTTTTTGTTCGTGCATTGGTATAATTTACTTCTTCTCAATTTCTCAGATATAATTTACAGCCAGACTTGACAAATGAAATCAGAAAAACCCGAAAAGGCCGATCGGCTCAAGTCTATTGTCAGTATCACAATCTTTATCATCCTCGTCCTAGCAGTCGGCTTTTTAAGCGTGAATTTTATTTCAGCTCTCTATGCTAAATTTGCTTAGAATAACTGATTAATTGGTAATTGGTAATTGGCTGTCAACTGTCAACCCTTTGGCTGCGCGAGCGGGGAAGCTGTCAACAGTCAACAGTCAACAGTCAACAGTGTCACAAGAGTTAATGCAAAAACTTGCGAACTTGATATTCGCGACTTTCGACGATCGGCATTTGCAAATCGCCCATTTTAGCATCCAACTCATCGATTGTGCTTTGCGGCACCGAGTTCCACTGTTCCCTAGTTTCCCAGCGAATCAACATCAGCACCTCATTTTCCACCGCATCCACCCAAACTTCTTTGCCCAAATAACCGGGAAAACTTTTGAGTCCGGCAGTCCAAACTTCTTCATCTCGCAGAATAAACTGTTCCCATTTTTCACGAGGTACTTTAAATCTCAGCCACTCAATTACCATATGATTTTAGATTGTAGATTTTAGATTTTGTAAGGTGCCCAGGCAAAAAAGGATTGGTATGTCATCTCAGATTCATATCGTGTTCTTTCGGTTAACCCGGATAAGTAAGGATCGCGCGTGCGGACTTAAGTCCGCTCTGATGATGCGGACACTCCCGACGCACTACGAACTATTTTTGTTGTGCTAAGCGACAGCACATTATATCATTCCTGACGCACCTACAAAACTTATTGAAAAAAACATTAGTTCTCAGTCACAACATTATGATAGTAAAAGCACCCTAAAATAATTCCAGATTTGGATTTAATCGATTAATCGTTACCGATCGCAATTTTAACGATTAACTCAGTTCCCTCTCCCGGACGAGAAATACACAGCAAGTCACCACCATGCTTTTCTACTACCAAATGCTGGGATATTGCCAATCCCAAACCTGTGCTCGTGGTCTGACATTTAGTGGTAAATAAAGGGTCAAAGATACGGCAGAGAACTTCTTCAGTCATTCCAGGGCCGTTGTCGCTAATGGCGATCGCCACTTCGCTCTCCCCTATCACTTCTGTCCGAATCCGAATTTCGGGATTGAATATTTCAGTTCCCGAGCTACCGGCAGACAACAAAGACTGATTTTGGATTTTACCATACTTTTCCGGATTTCTCCCCTCTGCTTCCAAAGCGTCGATCGCATTTGTCAACAAGTGCATGAACACTTGATTTAACTGTCCCGGATAGCAGCGGACTCGCGGCAAATCCCCGTATTCCTTAACTAGAGAAATACCCGGCCGTCCCCCTTTAGCTTGGAGGCGATTTTGCAAGATCAGCACAGTGCTGTCCAAACCTTCATGGATATCCGCAGGCTTCATTTCAGGTTCGTCAGTACGCGAGAACAAGCGGAGCGATCGCACAACATCCCGAATTCTCTCCGAACCGACTTTCATTGAATTTAGCAGTTTTGGTATGTCTTTTTTGATGAAGTCTAAGTCTAATTCTTCCATCAAATCTTGAATTTCCGGAGCTGGATCGGGATAATTTTTTTGGTAAAGGTCGATCGAACGCAGCAGTTCTTGAATGTAGCCAGTGGCGTGGCTGACGTTGCCAGAAATGAAACTAACTGGATTATTAATTTCATGCGCTATTCCTGCTACCAACTGCCCTAGAGATGACATCTTTTCTGTTTGGATCAGTTGAGTTTGAGTTTGCTGCAAAACTAACAGCGTCCGCTCTAATTTTGCCGCTTGCTGGCGCAGGCGTTCTTCCGATTCTTGCAAAGCCAACAAAGACTGTTTGCTTTCTGTAATGTCCAATCCCACAAATACCGCTGCCGTATTTTTTTGATATTTTTGAGCCACAATTAAATAAGTTTTATTTTCTCCTCTGATGCTCGCTGTTACTTCTTGAGAGGTCTTATGGTTCGAGCCGACAAAAAAATCGTATACTAAGTCGTTAAATTTGGGACTTGTATCTAAAAAACCTACTTTTTTACCTGCAAATAGTTCAGCAGGCATTTGATAAGCGGAAGCTAAATGTCGGTTTACTCCCAAGTAGCGCAAATCGGAACTTACCCAAGAAACTAATCCGGGTACCGCATCCAAGACGGCTTGAAGTTGCTCTTTTGCCTCTAAAAGCGCAGATTTTGCTGCGAGGCGAGCGGAAATGTCGCGGGCGATCGCGCAACAGTATTCGCAGCCGTCGTATTCTAAATAATTGAGTTGAACTTCAACGGGAACAATGGTGCCATTTTTGGTTTTATAACTGGTTTCAAAAGTAAGGTTGTTTTGCTGCTTGAGTTCAACCCAGCGCTCTGGCCAATCCGATGCTGACAATTGCGAATCGATGTCGGTGAATCTCAGCTTTAGCAGTTCCGATTCCGAGTAGCCTCCTCGATCGCAAGCCGCTTTATTCGCATAGCAAATTTGACCGTCGGAGGTGGTGAAAAAAACTGTATCAGCAGCATTGTCGAGGGCTTTTTGAGTTAGTTGTAGTTTTGTTTCTAACTTCTGGCTTTTGCCACCGGGCCTCCATATATTGTTGTAGAAATTTCTTTCTGTTATCTTTTCGGCAAACAGGATCAAACCGCCGATCGCACCTTCGTTATTTTTCCACGGCCAAAATACCCATTTTTCCGCAGCCCTGACCCCACCTTCGATTTGTCCTGCTACAGATACGGGCGATTGCCCTACGACAAACTCGCTATATTCCAAAACTCCCGCCAAACAAGCGCGAGCATTTTGGTGCCAATATTCCGGGAGATTTGGGAACAGTTCCCAATGAGACCGACCCAGGGCCTCACCGCCACCAAACCCGCAATCTGTTTCCCAGCGACGAGAAACCGACAGATAGCGCATTTCACAATCTACCATTGCCACGGCGTCGGCGGAGCGCTCCACAAACCGCCGAAATCCCTCTTTATTTTCGGACATGGCTGCATCAGGGGGTTGGTGGGCGATCGGGATTTTCCCCCCGGCATACCTTCCCAGTCGAATTTCTTGCTTAACTGGCTTAGTTTGCACGATTTGGGATTTCCTCCATAGCTGTCAAGTTTGAAAAATCTATTTCAGACCTAAAACACTCTTCCCCTGATTGGCTGTTTTGGGTGATACCCTTGGAGGGTCTCACCCATCAGTAATATCATTTTCTAGGAGATGTGTCCATAGGTACTTAATAAATTGTTCCCGAAACATTGACATTCAGGAAATTTCCTCATAATTATTCAACATTTGAGGTGGCGCAGCAGTACGCACAGGCTAGCTATCCCTCTTCGTGAATCGCCCAAAGTGTGTGAGACTTTAGGTGCGTCGTCAAACAAATTTGTGCGTAAATTCACTGGTAAAATCCACTCTCCCTTTCCGCAGCATCGCAGGATCTAATCTTTCAATTGTGTTACAAGTGAGTAACACTACGAGTTTCTGCTGAAATTGAATCCCGTGCTCGTCCATCACGCTTTGATACAGAGTTCCATCCAGCAAACTCAAAATATGTTCAGTTTTGTTACTGCGTTGGGCCGCTGCGGTCGATCGATCTTGAGCCAAATTATCAGCCTCGTTGATAATAATGCAAATCCGCTCCAAATAACTCGGGGGCACAAAATTTTCCACCGCATCATGATCTAAGATAAAGATCACATAACCCAGCGGCACTAAAATCTCCTTTGCTACCGCTTGAGTCCAAGCAGTTTTGCCAGTCCCCGGTTCGCCGCTAACCAACACAGCCAACTGATTTTGATCGAGAATTGCCTGCTGAACAGTATCAGTAAAACTTTGAACTTCCGCAGAAAAACTCCGAATAGGAAAGTGACTGTGAACCTGTCCGACACGACTTTTGTACCCGCTGAGAATCACCGCTAAATTATAAGTAGCCTTGCTAACTAACGGCGCAATATCTTTGCAAATCAGAGTGTAGCACCGCCGACCCCTGTCGTAGCTGTCAATTTGCAGCCAACAGCCTGCTTGTCCCCAATAAGCATAAACAGTACCCAAAACTTCCAAACGTTCCCAGCTAACAAATCGCTCCCGCGGATAAGAAAAATGCCGTTCCATAAAAAACTGGGTAATCGCATCCGGTTTACCCAGCAAATCCAGAACCTTGAAAACAACAATCTCTTGGAGTTTGTTGAGAACGTAGTCGATGGGAATACTAGCGCGGCTGACCAATTGAACAACAGGCGTTTCCGTGACTAAAACATCTTTGTAACGGTAATCCGGGTAAACCGGTTGCGGAGTAATGTAATCCCAAAACTCGTCTATTTCGTAGCGAGTATTTTCCGAGAATACATTTAAGATATTCGCCCACCAAGTATACTGGTGTCGTCCCATGGCATCGGCGATATCGCTGGCTGCATCTAAAGTTTTTTGAGCGAGTTCTACAGGGTCGCTAGATGCTAAGTGCAGCAGGTGTTCCCAATCAAATTGACGGTAGAGAGGTCGCCAGCCCGATCCTAGGAGCCCTCGATTTTGAGGGTTGTTTTGATTAAAATTGTTGTCGCGATCGCCCATATCTTCCGCACTCATCTTGTAAAACTCCTAGTTACTCTTATTTTAAAATATTTGTCGCACACTTGCTAGAACCAAACAGGATTTTCTCAATAAACTTTTAGATAATTGGGCGGCACCATATCTACCAACCAAACTTTGTTATCCGAGCAGTAAAATGTATGGCCGTCGCATTGCATTGCTGCGGTATCTACAATCAAGACTGCCGGGATGCCGTGTCTGGCACCTACTTTACGGGCTGTTTGAATGTCCGCCGACAAATGAACGTGATGTCGAGACATTTTCCGAATTCCTTCACTGAGAATAGACTTGACGGCAGTCTTGCCTGTTCCGTGATATAAAATATCTGGTGGAACAGCAGGTTCTAACTGCAAGTCAACCTCTACACTGTGTCCTTGGTTGGCCCGAATTAGAGTGCCTGTCGAGTCAAAAGAAAAGCGCTGTTTGTCGTTTTGGGCGACTACTTCCTTGAGTTCGTAAAGCTGAACGGAAAAGTTATTTTTTTGGCAAGCATCGAGGAGTTCGCCAACAGAAATCCAGCCCCCCGGTGCGAGTTGAATGCCGATGCGTGCGGGCGCGTGGCGCAGGTGTTTGCTGAGATATCTGCTAATTTTTATTAATCGGGCATCGTTCATCATTTTACTTAATTTATTGAGTTATTTTGTGGGTATATCGGGTTTATTTAATAGGTACGTTGTTGGGCTTTAGCCCTCTTTCGATATATATAAAGAGGGCTAAAGCCCAACAACGTACCTTTATGAATCGGGAAAAACTCTGCCTTCTACCTTGGGACAATGCCGCCAAAAATAGCAAAATTGAGATAGCGCCAGTGACAAGCTACGTCTGCAAAACCCGCTGCTGCCAACCACTGTGTCTGCTCTTCCACTGAGGAGGGAATATCTTCTTTTAGATAGTTTTGAAACCAAGCTGCATCGTCTTCTCCGTTAGCTTTCATGTACTGCCGCCACAACTGTTCGTATTGCTCCGTCAACCTGGGAGTCGCACCTGTGACAATATCTCGAATGAGCAAGATTCCTCCTGAATTCATTGACTGAAAAAGTTTCTTAAATAGCGTTTGTTTTCCGGCGCCGTCTAGGTGGTGGATCGCCAATCCTGAAACTACCAAATCGTAGCCGCTGCCGAAATCGTCTTCGGCGAAGTTTCCCTGCTGCAATGTCAATCGGTGTCCGAAAGCGGATAAGTTAGTTTGACAAACTTTTAGCATATTTTGGGCCATGTCAAAGGCTGTGACTTTTGCTTGAGGAAATGCTTGCAAAATCATTGCAGACAGTATGCCAGTTCCCGCGCCTAAATCTAGAACTTTTATGTTGGCATGGGTTTCAAAATCAATTAATTGCAATATTATTTCGTGTTGCTCGCGATACTGCGGAATGAGGCGGGGAATTAAACCATCATAATCAAATGCTCTTTCTTCAAATTGTTGGCGTACATCGTCTAAATTCCTAGATAAATTCACTAAAACTTTTCCTCAAATTTTTAATAGTTGAGTGCGTTAATGCAGTTGGACTGCTCTCTCGTTAAATGTCGTATTACATTTATAATACAAAATATTTACAGACCTGTCAAGATGTAAGGAGAAAATAATTGAACTGAAGTTGCTGACGATCGCAAAACACAGACTTGGTTAGCCATTTCCCAGCCAATTATTTGGGAAGTGTCAAGCCCTGCACATATATCTGGGATGTGGAGTTGAGGCAGAATGCGGGAGAGTCGAAAGCCTGGGGCAGAGATTTTGTGCCAGATGCGGCATATTCAACAGTTGACAGTTGACAGTTGACAGTTGACCATGGGAGAGCGACCTCTACCCTTAAGTCCGAGGATTGGAGTAATGAATAGTCTGATTTTAATTTCTCCCTCAAAGACTTGGGGCTTTCAACCAATTCTTTCTGGTAATTTTAAGAAAAAAGTTGGGTTTTTGCAGCCAGCGGCGGAGCGGGCAGATCTGAGAAAATCTGTCTTCAGATTGACCAATTTTAGTCTAAACTTCAAATAAAATTTCAGGTGACTCCAGTTTTCCAAAATAGTGCCACTGTAGGCAGCTATCCCCAACCCCGATAGTTCTTGTTCATTCCTCATCTAAAATCTCGAATCTCAAATGGTATGACTCCTGAGTGGATGTGCTGTTTGCCGAGCATTCATGAAAATAAAAATATACAAAATATTACACCCGCCGGTGCGGAAAAAACAGTGATAATTAATCAGGATGCGAGTAGATTAGGTGTCAGTCATCAGGGGACAATAGAAGCAATGGAAATTCAAGAGCGGAGCCAGGAGCGGCGCGATCGCCTCAGTCAAATTTCTACGATAAAAGAACTAGATTCGTCGCTGCAAGAAGGTTTAGATTTTAAAGTAGCGATCGACAGATCGGCACTGGCGGTGAGAACCGACGCCCGAGGAATTATCAATTATGTCAGCGATCGACTGTGCAGCATCTCTAACTATTCGCGTACTGAACTAATAGGGAGCCATTTTTGCATCCTCCATTCGGAATATAAGTCTTCGGAATTAACCAAAAATCTGCTGTCAACAGTTGCCAAAAATGAAGTTTGGGAAGGAGAAATGAAGAACCAAGCCAAAAATGGCAGTGATTATTGGGTGTACGCAGCAGTAGTTCCGCTTTTGGACTTTAACGAGAAACCCTGTCAGTATTTGGCGATCGGATTTGACATCACCGATCGCAAAGCCGTTGAAGCAGCCCAAGCCGCAGTCAACCGCGCCAAAGAAGATTTTTTGGGCATCGCCGGACACGAACTGCGATCGCCCCTGAGCGCGATTTTGGGATGGGTGCAGCTAGCTCGATCGCGCAAGTTAAACGAAGCTACCACCAACCGCGCTTTGGAAATCATCGAGCGCAACGCCAAATTGCAAAACCGGCAAATAGACAATCTCCTCGATTTGAGTCGGCTGCTGCGGGGGAAAGTCCGCCTGAACCTGGCTCGGGTTCACCTCCCATCTGTCATAGAATCGGCTATTGAGACCGTCCGCCCCGCCGCCGAGGCCAAAAACCTCCGCGTAGAAACACAGTTCTACCCCGGCGTCAGCTACGTTGTGGCCGACGTAGAGCGCTTGCAGCAAATAGTCTGGAACCTCCTGGCCAACGCCATCAAATTTACCCCAGAATCGACACCAGACCCAGTTAAAGTGCGGATCGAGCCTACAGAGTCGGGTACCTTGATTCGGGTCAGCGACAGCGGTTGCGGGATTGAACCCAAATTTGTGCCGCACATCTTTGACTACTTCCGCCCCGGAGATAGCTTCCAGTCCAAGGAACAAAATCGGCTCGGGTTGGGGCTCTCAATTGTGCGGCATTTGGTGGAATTGCACGGGGGAACTGTTTGGGCTTCCAGTCCCGGCCTGGGTATGGGGACGACGTTTGGGGTGCTGCTACCGATCGCGAACAGCAACAATTCGCGCGACGACGATCGCAAAAGCGCGATCGGCCGCACCGAAAACCACGCGGAATCGGTTCCCAAACCCCTAGCCGGAAAGCAAGTGCTGGTGGTGGAAACCAGCGCCGAGATTCGGGAATTTCTCAAAACAGCCCTCGAAGCATTTGGAGCCAAGGTAACAGCGGTGGGTAGCGCTGGCGAAGCGATGGCGCAGTTGGAACAGTCGCGGCCCGACGTGTTGGTGAGCGATATGGCGGTGTCGGAAACAGACGGCTCCGATTTGATCCGCCGCATCAGAGCCATGGAAACGTCCGAGCAGAGGGAACTGCTGCCGGCGGTGGCCCTGACGGGAGGCGTCCGTGAGGAGGATTCGGCATCGGCCCTCTCTGCGGGGTTTCAGAGGCATTTGTCGAAGCCGGTGGAGGCGAATCAGTTGGTAAGCGCGATCGTCCAATTGGCAGGGATGAGTGAATTTGGCTGCTCAGACGAGGGAAATGTTGGGGCGATCGCCCCGATGCCGGACTCTAACAGTTGTGACGACAAAAATAATGGGGGACAATTAAAGCCTGACAGCCGAGAATTACCGCTGTTGCTGGTAGTAGAAGACAACTATTCTCTGCTGGCTTACCTCCAAACTTTATTGAGTCCGTACTATCGAGTTGCGGTGGCGATGGACGGGGTTGAAGGTTTAGAAAAAGCCAAAAGTTTGCAGCCGAATTTGATTTTGAGCGACCAAATCATGCCCCGACAAAACGGACTGGATTTGCTCAAGGAGATTCGGAAGACGCCGGAGTTGAGTTCGACTCCAGTAATCTTTTTGACAGCGCGATCGGGCATGGAAGCTCGGATCGAAAGTTTGGATGCTGGTGCTGACGATTATATTTCCAAACCTTTTGACGAGAGGGAACTGTTGGCGAGGGTTAGAAACTTGCTCAGAACCCACGCAGCCGAACAGCAGTTGACAGTGCTCAACCGCCAATTGCAGCAGCAGAAACGGCAGTTAGAAACAGTGAATCGAGCCTTGCAGTATTTGGCAACTTACGACAGTTTGACTGAGGTAAGAAACCGCCGCTTTTTTAATGATTATATGGATGCGGAATGGCGGCGTTTGGCGAGGGAAGAAGCGTCGCTGTCATTGATTATGTGCGATATCGATTACTTCAAACTTTACAACGACACTTACGGCCACCAACCGGGGGACGAGTGTTTGCGGCAAGTGGCGCAGGTTTTGCAGAAATCGGTAAACCGATCGGCTGATTTAGTTGCGCGTTACGGTGGAGAAGAATTTGCCATAGTTTTGCCGAATACGGATATTGAAGGTGCGGCTTGCGTTGCCGAAAGGATCGCCCAACAGGTGCGGGATTTGCAGATACCTCACGCGCAGTCTGCTGTCAGCGAATATGTCACGCTGAGTTTGGGTGTAGCTTGCTGCATTCCGGCGCCGATGTCGCAGCCGGCGACGTTAATTGCGATCGCCGATGAGTCGCTGTACCGGGCGAAGGCCGCTGGGCGCGATCGGGTTTCGGTTGCAGCCTTTGAAGCATAACAGTCATTAGTCATTAGTTTTTAGGTGCGTGCGTGCGATCGAAAATAAACTTAATACAAACAAAGGTACGTAGTTGCGCTTCAGCGCTCTTTCATATATCTACCAAAAGCGCTAAATTTCAACCACTCTCAAACGCAAATATCAGATAAAATAAAGGTACGTAGTTGCGCTTCAGCGCTCTTTCATAGATCTGCCAAAAGCGTTGAACTTCAACCAGTCCTAGACGCAAATATCAGATAAAATCAAGGCACGTAGTTGCGCTTCAGCGCTCTTTCATAGATCTGCCAAGAGCGCTAAAGCGCAACTACGTACCTAAGAATTAACTTTGATCGGAGTACCAAATTCTTGGTTTCATAGCAAAACTTGACAAAACTTTGTTGTTTTTATAACAACTTTAAAATATTATTGCCATGTCAAAACAACAGCCAAATCCCGCAGAATTCAGCAGCTTTGCCGATTGGTGCTTGCACAAAGACAGCCTTTCAAAAGAAGCAAGACATACAGTTGATGCGATGTTAGAATTCGCTGGCACTTCTGACATTAATCAAGCGAACCAGATACTATCAAGTAGCAATCATCTGAATCTCTCCGACAATCAAATATCAGACATCACACCCCTACAATCTCTGACTAATTTAACTATTCTGAATCTGTCGGACAATCAAATATCAGACATCACACCGCTACAATCTCTGACTAATTTGAAAGAGCTGATTTTCCACAAAAATCAAATATCAGACATCACACCCCTGCAATCTCTGACTAATTTGACTTCTCTGTCTCTGTACAACAATCAAATATCAGACATCACACCCCTACAATCTCTCACTAATTTGACTAAGCTGATTCTGGGCGGCAATCAAATATCAGACATCACACCCCTGCAATCTCTCACTAATTTGACTTCTCTGAATTTGTCCGACAATCAAATATCAAACCTCACACCCCTGCAATCTCTGACTAATTTGACTTCTCTGTCTCTGAACCACAATCAAATATCAGACATCACACCCCTACAATCTCTGACTAATTTGACTGCTCTGATTCTGCACAAAAATCAAATATCAGACATCACTCCCTTGCAATCTCTGACTAATTTGAATTGTCTGAATCTGGACTTTACACCCCAACAAAAGGCTCTCATCGAAGCCTTGCGTCATTCGTGGGAATTTCTCGCCAACTCTAGCGAATTCATAAATCATTCTCAAGCCGCAGCCGCCGTTAAAAATGCCTACCACACCCTAGATTTAGCAGCCCCAGAAATAACTTTTTGCAGTAGCCCCAACGAAGTATTCGCACAATTACCAATGCTGAAATATTCACTAAAGGAAACAGGGTTGAGCAACCGACTTGAGAAACAGGTAAAAGACGCGCTGCACCCCTTCTCCTTAACAGCATTGCCGCCGGAACTTTCGGAGTTAATTATATGGCAGGAACAGCTAGAACAACAATTCAAAGCAAACTTTTCCGATTATCATAATTACTCAAAGTCGATAGTGAATCCGAAATGCTTGTTTCATGCTGTCGCTGTTGGTGAATTGTATGTTTCTGCCTCGGGCAGGGCGCTGAAACCAGAGGCACAAAAAGCTTTTGAATATATCAAACAGATTCTAGCAGAATGTGACTGGATTTTTGCGTTTGAGAATGTCTGCTATGTGTGTTCGCGCCCAACCAAACTTTCCCTAGACAGCGAGTACCGCCTCCACGCAGAAGGGGAAAGTGCACTGGAATTTAACGACGGTTACAAACTCTACTCTTACCACGGTGTAAATTTGCCCGAAAAATACGGACAAGTTCACCCCAATCAATGGGAAGCTACTTGGATTTTAGAAGAAGAAAATGCCGAACTCAGGCGAGTGTTAATTCAGGGAATTGGTTACGCTAGAATTTGTCAAGAATTGCAAGCAACAGAATTAGATATTTGGCAAGAATACACGCTGCTAAGAATTGATTCTGATATTGATGGTTTTGAACCCGAGGAAAAAGAGCCAATTTACTTGTTAAAAATGACTTGTCCCAGCACCAGATTTATTCATGCTTTGCGGGTTCGGCCTGATATGCAATCTGCAAGGGAAGCGATTCGTTGGGTGAATTGGGATGTCGATTATGAGGAGTTTTCCGTGCAAACTTGACGGAACTTATAATATCGTGTCCGGTCGATTGACTGTCATAAGTAAGGTTCGTAGTGTGGACTTTAGTCCGCAGTATGTTGCGGACTAAAGTCCACACTACGAACGGTTTTTGTTATGGTAATCGACCGGACGTGATATAAATTGGTCTTCTTCCGGCTTCAAAAGTAGAATTAGCAGTAAAATTTTCTTTGCTATTTCCTAAGATGATTGAGACATTATTATATTTCAGTATTGGTTGCTGCTAATTCTAATTTGCCATCACTGTTAATGTCAGTAGGCTACCTCGAAACTTTTGCTACGCGCGAGCAATGATTTGTCAATAAAAACTAATCGCGATCGGTTATGCTAAATCATCCTTTAATAGCAAAGTTCGCTAGGGCCTCCCGGAATTGCACCACGCTGTTTGAGCATCTGTTTTTGGGCTGGTGTAAAGTCAGGATTTCCCTCTAAAATTGTGATTCTTGCACCCTCTAACTTTGCTCCATCTAACTTAATTTGATTGCTGGAAAGAAAGCACATTTTGGCATTTCTCAGGTCAGCACCGCTGAAATCTGCATTCACAGTTTTTGCGTTACTGAGTTGCGCGCCGAATAAGTTAGCATTTTGCAAATTTGTACCGCTCAATTCTGCGTATGGTAAGTCTGCATTTTGCAGGTTAGCATTCTGAAGTTGAGCATTAGATAGAATGATATTTGGTAAACCAGCATCGGTTAAATTTGATTCTCTCAGATTAGCAGCTTGAAAGTTGGGAGGGCTTCCCCCAGAGCTGCTTGTGCCACTCAAATTGGCTTTTCTAAGATTGGCATTCCTGAAATTTGCACTGGCGATATTGGAGTTATTGAGGTTAGCCCCTTCAAATTCGCCACCACTAAAATCTGCATTTGCAAATGCAAAGACACAATTAGCACACTGCTTGGTCAAACGAAATCGCATCGGATCTAGTTGACTAAATATCAGGAGGAATCCAATGTACAATAAAGATAAAATTATGCCGATCGCGATCGCAATAAACAGCAAAATCTGAGGTAAAC
Source organism: Microcoleus sp. bin48.metabat.b7b8b9.023 (assembly GCF_013299185.1). Classification (GTDB taxonomy): domain Bacteria; phylum Cyanobacteriota; class Cyanobacteriia; order Cyanobacteriales; family Microcoleaceae; genus Microcoleus. The sequence goes on from NZ_JAAFKG010000024.1 coordinate 31,519, forward strand.
TGGGATAGCCATATAAGTTGATATATTTCATTGCTGAAACAGTAAGAATAACGCCGATCGCAATTCCGATCAAAATTAACATAAAACCTCTCAGCAAACGATAGTTTCAGTTCTGCCCGATCCAAAATTATCAAAGCCGATTATTGACTTTTGTTTGTAGTATGCTAGTATTATGTAGTGACCGCGAATCAGGCTCGATTTAGCAAAACCACCAACCAAAATTAATAAAAACCTATGCAACCCATCCGACAAGGCGACGTAATTCTCACCCCCGTACCGCAAATCCAAGGTGACAAAAAACCTCATCTCACCCTCGCCGAAGGTGAAGTCACGGGACATTCTCACCAGATTGTTGAGGGGCAGGCTGAACTGTACGAAAAAGACGGTACCCTGTACTTGCGAGTGCTTTCGCCGACAGCTTTATTGAGTCACGAAGAACACAAAGCGATCGCCATTCCAGAAGGTAATTGGATGGTACGGATTCAGCGCGAATACGAACCCCAAGGCTGGAGGTATGTCGCAGACTAAGGTTAAAAAACTCACGCCAGCACAAGAGGCTGAGATTCCAGTTTATCGCGACAAGTGGAGGGCGATCGCACTTTCGACTGGCCCGATCGATCGCTCTCAAGCTGCGGAAACCATTACATTAGCTTACAGGGCGAGCGGCAAACAAGCACCGGAAATCATTTTTTGCGATCGTCCCTACCAAGCCGCTAACATCATCGACAGCCACGCAGACAAGCCCAGGAGTCACTTCCGCAGCCAATTAGAGAGCAAAGTACGCAGCGAATTTGAAAAACAACTGCTGACTTGTCTGCGCGGACAACTCGAAAACCAGCTAAAACGTCAACTGCAAAATCAACTCGAAAATGAACTTTACACCCAACTGCAAAGCCAACTGTGGAGTCCCCTCCGCGAGCATTTAGCGATGGAAATAGCCAGCAAATTGCCGATCGATTTAAGCGGACAGCGGGCCCGGTATTTGCACTACACTCATCTCAACAAACAACTAGATAATTGCATTCAACCGGAATTGTGGGCTGGTGGCGGGAGTTTGTTAGATTTTTGCATTTCTGTGTTGAATTGCGCGCACTCCTACGGCAATATCTGGACAATTTTTCAATCGCTTGTCAAGACTTGTGGCTGGATTTTTCCCTATGACAAAGTTTGCGTTGTGTGCGAAAAGCCGATCGCACTTTCTGCAGACAGCAACCACCGTTTACACGCCGAAGCAGCACCCGCCGTACAATTTGCCGACGGTTTTGCGATTTACGCCTATCACGGCGTGATTTTACCCGAATGGTACGGCCGCCTGCAACCGCACGAGTGGCAGTCTAAATGGCTGTTGAAGGAGCACAACGCTCTTGTTCGGCGAGCCTTAATTCAGGGCATCGGGTGCGATCGGATTTGTCAAGAACTAGCAGCCACTGAATTAGACACTTGGCAGGAATATACCCTGTTAAAAATGGATTTTGAGGACGATTTCGACGACTCGGGGATGCCATTACCAGTTTTTTTGTTAAAAATGACCTGTCCGAGCACTGGGTTCGTTCATGCCCTGCGAGTTCCTCCAAATATGACATCTGCACAAGAGGCAATTTGCTGGGTAAACTGGGGAATTGAACCAGAGGAGTTTTCCGTGCAAACTTGACTATTTCTCTTTACCAACAAGCCTGTTAGTTCGTTTCCGGTTGCATTGGAATGATTTAACTTTTCTAGAGCGCAGAGGACACAGAGGGAGAGAATAGAGAGATGAATAATTCCGATGCTACCGGATTTGATATTAGTTCGTCCTTCCGAAAGCCCGCCAGGGGTTTAAACCCACGGGGCTTTTAGCTAAAGTCCGTTAAAACGGACTGGTAGTATTAAAACATCCCACAAATGAACAGCAAATATTTTATGAAATTGCGCTCTCACCTGCTTAATTTCTGTTTAAAATCCAATACAAAAATCTTTTTTTTACAGTCCAAGCAGTCGCCAGCCCCGGACAGCACTACAAAAGTAAAACTGAGATGCTCCATAGGACGACCGACCTGATATAATCAATTAAAAATTAATACCCTTGCCACTATATCATGACTAGCCCTACTGCAACTCTTTTGATTTCCTGTCCCGATCGCAAAGGGCTTGTCGCCTTACTTGCTAATTTTATCGCTTCCCATAATGGCAATATTATCCACGCAGATCACCATACTGATTTTGCCGCCGGATTATTTTTAAGTCGTCTGGAATGGCAATTAGACGGTTTTGACTTAAGCATCGAAGAAATGACAGATGCTTTTACTGAACTTGCCAAGGATTTACAAGCAAATTGGCAATTACAGTTCTCTGAAGAAGTTCGACGGATTGCGATATGGGTTAGCCACCAAGATCATTGCTTGTTAGATTTGATTTGGCGACAACGTTCTAAGGAAATGCCTGCGAAAATCCCCCTGATTATCAGCAACCATGAAAAGTTAAAGCCCATTGCCGAACAATATGGTATCGATTTTGAGTATATTCCCATTAATAAAGAGAGCAAGGCTATTCAAGAAGCACAACAGTTAGATACTCTCAAGAAATATAACATCGATTTAGTAGTATTGGCAAAATATATGCAAATTTTGAGTCAAGATTTTATGCGCCAATTTCCCAATGTGATTAATATTCACCATTCATTCTTACCCGCGTTTGTGGGGGCGAATCCCTACGAAAGGGCTTACGAAAGAGGAGTGAAAATTATTGGTGCCACAGCCCACTATGTGACGCCAGATCTAGATGCTGGCCCGATTATTGAGCAAGATGTCGTGCGCGTGAGTCACCGCGATGAAGTGTCGGACTTGATTCGGAAAGGTAAAGATTTAGAACGGATTGTTTTGGCAAGGGCGGTGCGATATCATTTACAAAATCGTGTTTTGGTTTATGGCAATCGCACTGTTGTTTTTGCTTGATTTTTTGAGTTAAATTGTGAGTGGGTTGCTCTGATTGTAGGATGAGTTTTCCAGCCAATCCTACAATAAAAAATAATTTTTGTGGGACAGGCATCTTGCCTGTCCAGCTATTTTTGTAAGAGGTATGATAAGCAATCATAGAAAGATGCGAGGTGCCTGAAATAGTTCCTCGCATTCGATCGCTCTCACGAGATTACCAGAAGAAATAATTGGTTGAAAGCGTCTCCGTTTGGCGTAGAAATTAAAATCAGACAATTCATTATTCCAATCCTAGAACTTCCAGGTAGAGGTTGCTGTCAACTGTCAACTGTCAACTGTCAACTGTCAACTGAATCAAATCCGGGCGGATAATGTTTCGACGTAAGCGCGATCGATCAATTGGCGAGCAACCGTCTGAATTCCGGTATGCTCGTAATAATTGGTAGTCATGTCCAAAAAGGCGGCGACATAATCCAATTTGTCATCGGTAACATCGACGTATTGCTTGAGGCTGCCTAAAACTGTGGCGGGAGTTAAGCCGCGAGATACCACTAAATTGTTCATCCAACCTTGGGCTGAGGCGAAGGTTGCTGTCACGAATCCGAATTTTTGTGCATTGTTGGCGCCGGGAATTAGGTTGCTGATGTTTTGGAAGGTTGAGTTTTGCTGCAAGGTTCCAGGATTTACGCCGCTTAGGGTATTTTGCGCTACTTTGATAAAGTCTGGGCCGAGGGGAATTAAGCCGTCAGCGCATACTAATGCAGCCATCCGCATTAGAGATGCGCCTTTGTATTGTGATAAGTAATTGGTAAAGCTTCCCACGTTTTCAAGGGAAATTTTGTTGAGTTTGCAGAAGACGATGAGCTCGATCGCCACTTTGACGCATAAGTCGATCGTTTGAGTGGTATCAGCCTTGGGAGTCAGGCGGCTCATAAACGACAGAAAGCCGATTTTTTCGCCGATTTTATTCGCCATAGCCGTCGCGCCCAAGGCACTGTCAGCACTGTCTGCAAGCTGGTAAAGCTTTACTGCGCCTTGATAGGGCTCGTTGGAGTTGGCGTAAAGCTCGATCGCCCGGGCGCGAATTTTTTCGACTAAAGCGCGATCGGTTTCCCCTGTGAGCGATCGAATAGTATTATCAAAACCAGATAAATTATTCCACTCCCCCGGAACCACAAAATCGAGAGATTTCAACATCATCACAGTCACGCCACCAGACGGCAAATTGTCAACCAATTCCACAATAGACTTGCTCACAACAAACTCCTGAATAGCCACATTTAAAAGTATTCTTCCAAATACTCCAACTCCCAGAAATCCGATTCCAGATTTCCCGGTAATCTCATCTGAGATCTAATGCTGGCAGTCAGATAGGTTCGTAGTGAGGACTTTAGTCCGCATCAGATAGGTTCGTAGTGAGGACTTTAGTCCGCATCAGATAGGTTCGTAGTGAGGACTTTCGTCCGCATCAGATAGGTTCGTAGTGAGGACTTTCGTCCGCATCAGATAGGTTCGTAGTGAGGACTTTCGTCCGCATCAGATAGGTTCGTAGTGAGGACTTTAGTCCGCATCAGATAGGTTCGTAGTGAGGACTTTAGTCCGCATCAGATAGGTTCGTAGTGAGGACTTTAGTCTGCATCCAAAAAAGGACTGATTTGCTTCTAGCGAGGACTTTAGTCCGCATCCAAGAAAGGACTGAAGTCCTCACTACGAACCTTGTAAAGTTTGATTATCTCAACTCACTCAAAATTACCAAAACGTGTTAAAGTTGATGGCGCTAAATCGAAAACAATAAAATATGACTGTTGCAGTTAACAAAACTCCGGGATTAGCATCGCGTTTAGTAAATGGCGTACTCTCCATCAAACCTTTGGCCGCTCTAGCCAAGCACCAAGCGCGGGAAATGATGATAAACAGAGCCGAAAAAATCGGAGTGCATTGGCGAGAAGAAGCCCAAGCACTTTTGTCCCGAAATTGGGATGCAGAATTGCTCAGCGTAGAAAATCCCGATTTGGTTTACCCGAAATATTATCTAACTTCATTTCACGCTTACGAAAAAGGTAATATGAGTTGGGAAGCTGCCACAGAAGTTGAAGTTGCAGCCCGTGCAGTGCACGCCGGAATTTGGCCAGAAGCGGGTGCAGAAGGCGATGCTAAACTCCGCGCCAGCTATCACGAAATCGTCAAAGCTCAAATTTCTCAAACACCGCAAGATATTGTCGATTTGGGATGCAGTGTGGGAATGAGTACGTTTGCGCTTGGGGATGTTTACCCGGAAGCAAAGATGACTGGGGTGGATTTGTCGCCTTATTTTTTGTCCGTTGCTCAATACCGTTCCCAACAGCGAGAAGCGGAATTTTCTAATCAAAAATCTCCAATTTGGGTGCACGCTGCTGCTGAATCTACTGGTTTACCTGCGGCTTCTTTTGATTTAGTTTCTATTTGTTTAGTTTGTCACGAATTGCCGGAGAAAGCTTCTAAGGCAGTATTCCGGGAAGCGAGGCGTTTGCTGCGCGCTGGCGGACATTTGACAATTATGGATATGAATCCTCAGTCGGAAGTTTATGCCAAAATGCCTCCTTATATTTTGACTTTGCTCAAGAGTACGGAGCCTTATTTGGATCAGTATTTTGGGTTGGATATTGAGCAGGCTTTGGTTGATTCGGGTTTTGCGGTGCCGACAATCACTTGCAATACTCTCAGACACCGGACTGTTGTTGCTCAAGCAATATAGCAGTTTTAAGTTGACTGAATTACAGATGTTTGGGTAGGACATGGCAGTGCCGTGTCCCTACTGTATTTCAGTAAAGGTTGATGTGCAAAAACTGTTGGCTGTCAATGATGCTCGAAAACTAAATTCGATCGCAAATGTGGTAGAATTAATACTCAGACAGCAGTCTTAGCTATATCGTGTTGAGAGAAACCTAAAAAAAGGATATCATCATGAACCCGACAGCCCCCCCTCAAAAAATTATTGATTGTTTGCAGGTTATTTTGGATGCCACAGCCTCAAAAAATTACGAGCTGTTTACCACGGTGGGCGATGCAGGCTACAAAGCGGGAATTACACAAGAAATGTTCGATAATGTTAGCGATGAACTCGGTTCGCGCCTGCAAAACGGATATTCAATTAGTTATTTTGGTGAATTGACACAAGAGGGTTTTCAGGTTTATTTGTGGAAGCTGAGTTTTGCAGATGGTGGAGATGAATTTGTGGCACGCATGACGATGAATGGAGACAAGGTTGCTGGGATCTTCATCGCATAATATCTATTACTTGATATGGCGTTCGACTGAATGTCAAGGCGTCAGCCCACAACTTTCAAGCGAAACCTATCTGGTGTAACAAAGGTGGTGCCTTTTGGTACCCTGAAATTTATGTGCGATCGCTAGACAAGTTAACGCGAGACAAATAGGTTTTAATAGATATAGCGGTTCTCAGAAAGATGAGGTATGTTGTTGGGCTTGGGCCCTCTTGGTTTAAGGGTTGTGTGGGCTGTCAGTTATACCTCATCTTTTTGAGAAAGGCTATAGTTGTTGTCATACATAGAATTATGGTACAGGTTAAAATCTCCGGTTTGAGAGAGCATCTCGATCCCATTAAGCCTCAACTCTCCGATGTCATTAATTCCTGTGTCGTAGATGCACTTCATTATCCACCTGATAAACGTTCACACCGTTTCTTTCTGTTCGACTCCTCTGATTTTTTTTATCCAACAGGGCGCACAGAACGTTACACTATCATTGAGGTGAGCATGATTGAAGGACGCAGTGTCGAGACGAAAAAGCAGTTGATTCGTTTATTGTTTGAGCGATTACAGCCCTTTGGAATTTCCACACAGGATTTAGAAATCACGATTTTTGAGAATCCTAAACACAATTGGGGTTTTCGGGGCTTACCGGGTGATGAACATCAACTCAATTATAAAATCGAAGTGTAGCCGATCGCTCTTAACTTACAACAAAGCGGTCGATCGAGCTTTATTGTCGATCGACCGCCAATCTCTCCCCTCAGTGAAAAAACCAACTTCACCCCTCATCCACCCCGCAACTGCTTGACCAAGTGAACTAACTCTGGTAAAATTAGCTTTTCCACAGCTAGTTTCACGCCATTACTAGATCCAGGAAGAGAAAAGACTAACTTGCCTTGATACACGCCTGCAACAGCCCGAGATGCGATCGCCCTCGAACCAATTTCTTGATAGCTCAAAAACCGAAATATCTCGCCAAATCCAGGTAAAATCCTGTCGAGCAAACTCTCCATCACATCGTAGGTAGTATCTCGTGGAGAAATACCCGTCCCGCCACTCAAAACTATCGCATCCACATCTTCGCGCTGGGCAAGCGCCTGCATTTGCAATACAATTTTTGCAGCATCATCTTTAACAACAGTGTAAGCTACCACAGAGTGACCTGCATCTTTTAGCAATTTTTTCGTTAACAAACCGCTATTGTCTGTGTCAGCAGAGCGCGTATCGCTAACAGTCATGATAGCGCAATTTACGGTTATTTTAGATAAATCGGGGTGAGGAATTTGCGTCATTGTTTCTTGTCGTAAGTAATCGGCAACCAGCAATCGGCTATCGGCCAATTACCAATTACCAACTACCAATTATTAACTATCTATTATGCCTTGCTAAATCCTAAGCCGTTTGCTTCCGAGTAGCGTTCCATAAAACGCATAAAGCGTTCCCAGTCAGCGGCACTTTTCATCAGATAAAGAGCTTCCAAACCCGCAGGTTGACCGTTGATGAACTTAGCCTTAACTTCGCGAGTCAGAAGTTCGCCTTCTTCGTCGATCATGTACATTCCAGTAATGTCTTGGGTGCTATCGTTGCTGAGAGATTTCGGATTTTCAAAGATAAATGTGGCAGTGCCTTGAGCTCCGCTTTTAGAACGAGTTAGGCGGACTTCGGGTACAGTATCTTCGTCTATACCCCGGGAGAATTGAATTTTAGCCATAATCTGAGAGTGGAACCTTAAAGATTGCTGAATTTCTTAATCTTTTAATCATAAAACGATTTGGACGCTCCCAAGTCAAGACTTGGGGAGATTGTGCGATGGGGATCGGGGGAGAGGGGCTATTTTTCAGGTACGTAGTTGCGCTTGAGCGCTCTTTCTGGGATATCGGAAAGAGCGAAGACAGCGCAACAGGTATGTAGTTGGGCTTTAGCCCTCTTTCTGGGATATCGGAAAGAGCGAAGACAGCGCAACTACGTACCTTTGAGTTGCCTGAGCCCTGGCTCTCTCCTTCACTATTGGCTGTTGGGGTTTAGTACTTTTTCCCATATCTCACAAAGAGCGCTGAAGCGCAACTACGTACCAAAGAGAGCGCCCAAGCGCAACTACATACCTTTAGACGATGTAGGGAGAGTTAATTGGCTCCGCGCCCTTTGTGGCTACCAGAGTTTGGTAGACGAGGGCGGATATCTCGGCGCGGGTGATGTCGCGGGCGGGGGAAAGCTTGTCCCGCGCGGGATAGTTGACTACGATTTTGCGCTCTGTGGCGGTGGCGATGGAGTCGGTGGAAAAACTGGGAATTAAAGCCCGATCGGCATAAACGCTCAAAGAATTAGGATTGCCGCCTTTAAACTGCAAGCCGTTTATCAATGATACGATCGCCTGAGCTTTAGTCAAATTCTGTTCCGGGCGAAACGTGCTGTCGGGATATCCAACCAAAAACCCGCCTCGATTCGCTTTGACGATCGCACTTTGGGCCCAAAAATCCGCCGCCACATCCTTAAAAACCGTTGCTTCACGGCGCGGCGCCAACTCAAACGCCTTCGCCAGCAACGCCGCATACTGAGCCCTAGTTAAACTCTCGTCAGGTTTAAAAGTGCCGTCGGGAAACCCGTTAACAATATTCATCTTAGCGAGGCGATCGATAAAATCCTTAGCCCAGTGAGTGCTGATATCGCTAAACTTTACACCCCCAGGAGTCGGAGTTGGAGTTGGAGTTGGAGTTGGAGTTGGAGTTGGAGTTGGAGTTGGAGTTGGAGTTGGGGTTGGGGTTGGAGTTGGCGTCACATTTCCCAACTCAAATAAACCTTTTACCCGCGAAGGATTGAGTTGATTTCCCAGGGCAAAAATCTTAGTCGCAGTAGCATTTTGCAAATCAAATTCGCCATTGTTAGCAAAAATATTTCCCCCTAAATCTTGAGCCGTACCAAGATCTGGCAGAGATTTTTCCACCGCAGTCAAACCATCTTCGGTATTTTTTTCAATGCGATTCTTCCGCACAACCGGCTTAGAGTTCCCCGTTAAAACGATACCGGAGCGATTGGCGATAATTTGGTTTTCAACAATCAAAGGAGCCGATTGAGCTTGCAGAGAAATGCCGAAACCAGTATTTTGAAAAAGATTGCGCCGGATTACGCCCTTAGCACTCCCCGCCATAATTACCCCAGCGGCAGAGTTTTGAATAAATATGTTGTCCAGAATCGCCGGATTGGCATTTCCTGTGGCAAATACGCCTTCGCGCTTGGAAAGCGTGAAAGTGCAGCCAGCAACAGTAGGAGAAGTTGACTCCATCCAGACAGCAGTACCGCGAATATCTAGATTAGTGACAGTTACTCCCCGCAATTCTGCATCAGTTGCTAGCAGTAGAGTGATATTTTGACTTGCAGCGGTGGGACTGACAAATTTGCCACTTCCTTGAATTAGAGTACCGCTTCCTTTGTTGGCTTCATTGCCGATTACTTTGACTCCTGAGGAAATTTCTAAGGGGAATTGTTCGCCGCTGGCTGCGCTGTAAGTTCCCGCTGCTAGCTGAATAACTGTTCCCGATGCAGCGCGGCTGATAGCGCGGGCGATCGTTTTGAATGGAGCAGATTGGCTGCCGGCTGCTGCATCGCTGCCTGTTTGGGGGTTAACGTAAAGTGTTGCCATGTTGTTGCTATATGGATAATTTGCGATCGACTTTTGGGCAATTTACATTCTGTACGAATTTGACTGCGGATATATATTTAGCTTTGATTGGGAAGACAGCCATAGGGGATGACAACCCCAGGGGGATTGCCCCTACAAAATACTTGATTTCTCGTTCCCCGAAATAGCAGGTACCCGACTTCTTGAAGAAGTCGGATACCTGGGCAAGCTTTTCTGTATTTAAATTATTTGTCAAAACACAATTCCCCAATGAGTGGGGTGGGCGTCCCGCCCGCCCTTAACATACAATTTAAATGCGATCGAGCTTATTAAGCTTTTTCATTCGGATCGAGTCGAGATTCCCTGCCCAAAAACCTTCACCGCTTCAGCCAAATCAGTTTCGCCCATCAAAATGCAGCGTTTTAGCAAATCAATATCCAGCGTTTCCAATCCTGACAGTTGACTCTGAATTACTTCTTGATATCCATCTTCCCCAAGATGATATAGCCGCAATGTGCCATCCTCCCAAAACCAGATTTCTGGTACACCCAAAGCCCGATATTTTGGCAACTTAATCAGTCCACCGCTAGTATAAACTACCTCGATCGACAAATCGGGAATCAACTTAGGTTGTCCCAAACAAAAGGATTTGTCGGCTTGGGTTGAAACTTCTCCCGTTTTCTCCTGCGTCATGGAACCAGAAGGGTAAAACCTAATGCCTTGCGCCAGCAAAAAAGTTGTCACCAAGTAACCAATGATTTCCGAAAAATTTTGGTGTGGGAATCCCGGCATCAGAATTTCGATCGCACCTGCAAAAAAAGACAACTTTACCCCAGGGGAATCTTCCGAACCTTTCTGGATTAACTTGAATTGCTCCCAGGTGCCATTGAGCACCACTCGTCCATCGAGAATTTCGCGATCGAGAACTTGTGTCATTGAACCGCACCATTATCTCCTATGGGAATTATAACTGATATCATGTCCGTTCTCAAGAACAGGCCGGAAAAGCCTCTTCCACAAATAATTAGTTTTCTTGTGGGGTAGGCCCCTGAGCCCACTCGCTTCAACTCAAGAGGCGAATTTCGCAATGCAAGATGTTTGCAAAACTACTAAAACTTGATTCTCAAAAACCGCACAACTCGTCATTGCTTGAGTTAAAACAGGAACTTTCCCTTGTTTGAGAGCAAGTATAGCTTCCGGTGTAGAATCAAAGTCTTCGATCCAGCCGTAATCCTCTACATACTTAAGAGTTAAGGCATTGCGATCGAGCATCCAAAAATCAATTCCATAATTGTTAATGAACTTTCGCAAAACAGTTGGATCGCCCGTATATTGAGCGCGAATCAAATCGTTAATTCGCCGTAAAAATCTGCTGTAGTAGCCTTTCTGATAAGGCACTGCATATTCCTTTCCCACCAAAACCGAACGCTGACTAAAAGTTGGCAAATTGTCCGCCTCTGGGGCGATGGAAGCAATGAGGATATCTTTTGGTTGTTGCTGAAAAAACTTGTACAAAGTGGGCATTTTACCTTCTACATACCCGACTGTGGGAAATTTTTCCACTAAGCATGGATAAAGCACAACTGCGAGCGCAATTGTCGCTGTGGTAATTAGTGCAACTAGATTTTTTGGCGTTGCTGAATCAGGAAATTTTGTTTCGGTTGTTGATGCCCAGTTACCGACACCATCGATAATTAACGTTAGGGCGATCGCACTTGCGATCGCAACAACAAAGCGCAAGCTATACGCAGTATAGCGTCCAGGCTGATAAAGCTTAAAAATGGTAGCGTGAGCGGCCAAAAACATCGCCAAGGATGCTAAAAATAGCTGAAGCAACAGCCAAATTTTGCTATTAATCCGATTTGCCAAAGGAAAGCTAGAGCGAAATAGCAACAGCAGCGGCAAAAACAGCCCCACACAGTGAGTTACAGGCGTAAACAGCGACTTGGGAAACATCCCGCTACCCCTACCAGTCAGCCAAAAATCCTTGGGATTTGGACGAAAAAAAGCATTTCTGCCGTCGGCTGCAAATACGCCCATTTGCTTGGCTTCTGCTGCGGTATAAGTCGGGCCAAATTCCGATTTATCTAAGGCATAGGGCAGCATTACTAAAAAGATTACTCCCAAACCGGTAGTGCAAAATAGGTAGTTTGTGCGATCGCCCGACAAGCGCAAACGGCCATTTTCCCAGCTTAGCAGGCGCAAAACTAAAATTCCGGCAGCAACCAAGGCGTAGGGAGGGTAGAATAATCCAATTAGGGCGATCGCCCCCAAACAGGGCAGCAACGAACTCCGCGACAAATAATATAAAAAACCGAGAAATATCGGATAGATAAAAGCTCTGGGCGTTGTGGAAGCCAAATCATCCGTCATCCACATATGCTGATTTAGTAGCAAAGATGCGATAAATCCAGTCATCGGCACTGGCAGCATTTCCAAGCAAAGCCCAAAACAGTAATAGGTGGAGATTAAGCCGAGAAATAGCGGCAATATTTTGTGAAAAAATAGCGGGTGAATGCCGATGGTTGCAGCTAATTTGTAAAGGGTGCTGTATCCGGCGGGGGCGATTGATTGAAAATAGTTAGCAATGAAATCCTTGGGGAATAATTTCGCATCGACAAACCGCATCATCCAGAAAACGTGCTGTCTCGCATCGTCTTGCACCACATACTCGGCGCTGAAGGCTTGAGCAATTCCTAAAACACCATAAACTGCGGCAAATGTCAAGCTCAGCATCAACCAGAATATTGTGCGCGATCGGGATTTTTCATCCACAGTCGCCGTCAGAAATTTGTGCAAGCGGGCAATTAATACCATTTGAGATTTGAGATTGGGAAAGACTGATTTTCAAAAGTACAATTATATCATGCCATGTAAATTACCTAATAAAAAGTGTTGGTAGTGAGGACTTCAGTCCTGCTTTCTGAGGACTAAAGTCCTCACTACAAACCGTTTTTAAGGCGAATTCGATAAAGACTTTTACTTCCGGTAATGTAAAGCGTTTTATAATCTCTATCTCCCCAGACTAAATTAGTCGCCGTCTCGGGTACATAAATTTTGCCTAACAGTTCGCCTGTTGGGATAAAATCCACACTCCCCCAGGCCCGGTGCTGTAAATATTCCCTTCTAAATCAACTTTTAAACCCTCGAAAACTCCGCTTTGACTGACATCTTTGAGCTCAGCAAAAACTCGCTGATTTGTAACCTTTCCCTCTGGTTTGACATCAAAAATAGCAATGTATTGCGCTTCCGAATTGTTGACATAATTTTTTGCTCGTCTGGTAAAAAGGGGAAGGAGTGAAGTCCTCACTACGAACCTGGTTTGGGAAGGACTGAAGTCCTCACTACGAACCTGGTTTGATCGTTCGGACTTCAGTCCTTTCAAATGTTAAGCTGGACATTACAGAAAAAGAACTGCAATACCGATCGCGATCGCACCAATCCCCATCACAAAAGACCAAAAGCGGTGATAGCTGCTAACCGTCGTACCGCTATCGCTTTCAAGCTGAATCAAATCCATCCAAGGCGCCACACCCCGGCGGAACCAACCCAAAGCGCTAACATCCATACCAATCAAACTTTCAACCCGTTTCATCCCAAACAGAAAATTACCAATCGGCCCAAAACGAGAAGCATAATGTAGATACATCATTCCCGTTCTGTCTTGCAATTTCAAATCGGAACCAAAGGCATAACCCGCATCACCGCGACCAATTAATTCGCCTTGTAGTTTCGCAGGTTGACCGCGTAAAGGACTCGCATAAGGGTCAGACATTAAAGTTAAAACATCCAACTCTTCTGCTTGTGCGTAATTCGGGAACATCACCAAAGCTTTGATTAAAATTCCCACGCCCAAACCGATTAAAGCACAAGCAACCATCATCATCGGCTTCCCAGCCGAGAGGGAAATGCCGATCGCAAAACCCACCGCCAAACCCAGAGTTTCCGCACTGTACAGCAGCAAATCGAAAAAGAAATTTCCGTACAATTTCCGCTTGCTCAAAAGGTGACCCTCGCCCACAATCCGACCCATGTCAAACTCAATATCCAAGCCTAATTGTTCTGCGTAGGTGCTCAAAGCGCGAACTCGCTTACCAGTCAGCGGGTGAGTCGAATTCAACTCCATCCACCAACCCCACGGATTAAACATATCCCACAGAAAAACTCGTCCAATTTTTTCCGGTTCCGACGCAATCCTGTAAGCAGTACCGCTAGATGCCGCAGCTTTTGCATCATAAATGCCTAAAGCACGAGTTCCTTCTAACAAGCGACTGGGTTCCGTTGCTCTTTCTCCTTCTTCCAAAATACCGTAAGCAATCTTTACCAAAGCACGCGATAAAGCATTGGGGTTTCCGGTAGTTTCGGCGGCAAAATGGTCGGCAAAATATTCTCGCGTCCGCGACAAGTACAGCAACAAATAAGTGCCTGCGATGTAAAATACATAAGCAACAGCAGCGACAGTTCCGGCCGCATCTTTAGCTTTTTCGCCACCGCTTCGACCGAGGCTTTGAGCTGTAGTGTAAATTAAATAAGTAATCTGCACTAAAGTTGAAGCTAAAGTCATGACTGCAAAGTCCCAATGGACGATGTGACCGAGTTCGTGGGCGTAAACAGTGGCAATTTCATCGTCGTCTAAATAGGTGAAAAGACCTTGACTGACGACTAAGCGAGCGCTGTTAGGAAAAGAACCGTAGGTAAAAGCAGTAGGGTTTTGGTCGTCGATAATTCCTAAACGCGGCTGCTTGAGCTTTTTCTGTTGGCAAACTTTCTGAATAACTTTCGCTGTTTCCGGACTCAGGCTGTCAATTTCTGCTAGGGAAACCCAGCGAGTATTGTAGAGCCAATTTTGGGTTAAGTCCATCAAGTAAGGCGATAGGAAAAAAGCTGCGATGTTAAAAATTAGAGTGATCGGAAGTGCGATCGCCAATCCGACGACAGGATCGGGACTGTTGATAATGAAAACTGTGGCCAAGGACAACACGAACACCATACCAAACAGCATGATGATAGTGGCGCCGGAAGCTAAAACCAGGTTTCCGCCAGTTTTCTGGATCAGTTTAATCCCGGCTTTGGGCGATCGCCCTGCCTTGCGTAAAGGAGCTTGAGATGACATAATATTCTCCTAAGGTGATTGACAAAAGGTAATTACCGTGGGAATTTATCTATACTTCACTGTTTTAACCTGTCACTACGGAGCGGGGTAAGGGATCTCAACAAAAATATATAATTTCCTGTAAATTGTTAAGATGGAAAACAGCCCGCCCAATTTATTTCCCAAAATCCAATTCCCATTTGAAAACTCAACAATCAAAACTATTTATAGCGGTTCTCAGAAAGATGAGGTACGTTGTTGGGCTTCAGCCCTCTTGGTTTAATTGGTTATATAAGATGTCAGTTATACCTCATCTTTTTGAGAAAGGCTATATTTCAAAGTTACAAAAAAGAATTGGTTTCAAGCCGGAACCCTTGTAGGGAGAAATTAAAATCAGACAATTCATTACTCCAATAGTCTTCATTCCAGGTAGAGGTCGCCCTCAACTATCAACTGTCAATTAAGAGGGCGTGCACGGGGGCACCGCCCCTACAGTCAACCGTCAACTGTCAACTGTCAACTGTCAACTGTCAACTGAATAAACGCCATGTCGATTATTGAAATTGCCCAAAAAACACGCCAAGCTGCTAGGAAATTAGCAGTTTTGTCCGCCCATGCCAAAAATCAAGCCATTGAAGCGATTGCTAAAGCTTTAGAAGCTTCTGCACCCGACATTTTGGCGGCGAATGCTGCCGATCGCGCGGCTGCCCAGGCGGATGGCATTGCCAAACCGCTGTACGATCGCCTGAAGTTAGACGAAAGTAAGTTGAAAAGTGCGATCGCGGGCGTGCGAGACGTTGCCAAACTCCCAGAGGCGATCGGTGCCGTGCAAATCCACCGCGAATTAGACACAGGATTAATTCTGAAGCGCGTTACCTGTCCTTTAGGCGTTTTAGGGATTATTTTTGAAGCACGTCCAGAAGCCTTAATTCAGATAGTATCATTAGCAATCAAATCCGGCAACGGCGTCATTCTCAAAGGCGGCAAAGAAGCCGTCCGTTCCTGCGAAATCTTGACAAAAGTCATCCATCAAGCATTAGCAGAAACAGCCGTCAATCCCGCAGCAGTGCAGTTACTCACCACCCGGGAAGAAACAATCGAACTGCTAAAAATGGATGAATACGTAGATTTAATTATTCCCAGAGGTTCTAATTCATTCGTGCGCTTCGTACAAGAAAATACCCGGATTCCCGTCTTGGGACACGCCGACGGAATCTGTCATTTGTACGCAGACAAAGCAGCGGACATTCAGAAAGCAGTAGAGATTTCTGTGGATGCCAAAACTCAGTATCCCGCCGCCTGCAATGCCATTGAAACCTTGTTAGTCCACAGGGATATTGCCCCTATTTTCCTACCCGCTGTCGCCCAAGCATTGCAGCAGAAAAAAGTCGAACTGCGGGGAGACGAAGCAACTCGCACCATCTTGGATATTGCCGAAGCAAATGAAGCAGATTGGTCTACAGAATACAGCGATTTAATTTTATCAATCAAAATCGTAGACTCTGTAGAAGAGGCAATTAACCACATCAATACCTACGGTTCCAGACACACAGATGCGATTGTCACCGAAGATAGCGAAGCCGCCGAGACATTTTTAAATCAAGTCGATGCGGCCGGAGTTTATCACAATTGTTCGACTCGATTTGCTGACGGTTTCCGCTACGGTTTCGGCGCAGAAGTGGGGATTAGCACGCAGCAAATGCCGCCTCGCGGGCCCGTTGGTTTAGAAGGGTTGGTAACGTATAAATATCGAGTAGTGGGAGATGGCCACATTGCGGCTAGTTATGTGGGGAAAGATGCTCGCGAATTTACTCATCGGGACTTGTGATCTAAGATTTACGGAACAGCCATAATTAGTAGGGTGCGTCAGATCGGAAACCCTAAATGATCACCCTAGAACCGCGTCTGACGCACCCTACAACTTCGAGCGTTGTTTTTTTATCAGGTGAGAAGGATAATGATAGTAAATGGTATAAAATTCCTAGATGAGGATGCTGAATTTTTCCCAAATGGCTCCGTTCATGATGCTATACTTGCCAGCGATGCCGTAATTCAATGTGTTCCCTGTTTGGGCGATCGCAGTGCAGTCTTTTTTCCCTCCGGACGCCTTAAACTCTGTTGGCTATCCCAAACAACTGTTTTGGATGGTATTCCTTGTCTTGGTGACCGTATAGTCTACTTGCACGAAAACGGTCGGTTGCTGAATGCTTCGCTAGCTTCAGAGGTTGAAATAGATGGAGTTTTGTACCCGTCAGATAGCCGCCTGACTTTTGATCAAACTGGCAAATTGTTGGAGTATTCCCATGAAATAGACGCAGATCGAATAATCGAGGAATTTCCTTGCAGTTTGCAATTTGTTGTGTGGCGGTATGCCGGGGGTAAACCTAGTGTAATCGTGCTGTCTACTCAGCATACCATCAACGGACAAGGATATCCGCGCGGTGCCGAAGTATATTTAAGCGAAGACGGAGAAGTCATCGACTGGTATTTAATAGATCTGGATTCGGGGAATCGTTACAAGCAGCGATCGTATGGTGTATTTGAATTAGAGTGGGAATAAAAAAACGCGATGTATAAAGATTTATAACAAACTGACGCACCCTACAACTTACTTGCGATCTAAGATTTACGAAACAGGCATAATTAGTAGGGTGCGTCAGATTCAAGACCCTGAATAATCACCCTATACCCGCGTCTGACGCCCCCTACAACTTCGATCGCTCTTGTCTACCATTTTACCCTATGCACTTTTTCTTTTTCCATGAAGGCGGAGGGCGATCGAAATCTAATTTTACCTAAATTTCTAAATAGAAAGCTGTTAGAATTTTGGACAATTAACCCTCATGAAATTTAGCAAATCTCGCAAGCGCATACAATCTGTTCGTCTGAAAAATGCTGTACTTGGAGCAATCGAAAAAAAACACCCAAATTACGATCGAACAATGGCTGAAGTTGTGCAAGAAGCTTTAGCTAAATCAATATCTCGCCCTGCAATGACACCGAATGAGTTTTGTGAGTGGCTAAACAGTGTTTCGGATTAACCCATCTTGCCTCCATTCCAACCAAAATTAGCTACAATTAAGCGATACTGCGCCACCCAACTCGAACACTTTTCAGTTGTCTATGTCCAACCCTTCCCCCCTAGCCCCAGGTTCCACCCTCGAAAAACGCTACCGCATCATCCGCGAATTGGGCCGCGGCGGCTTCGGGCGCACTTACCTCGCCGAAGATATCAACCGCTACAACGAACAATGCGTGCTCAAAGAGTTCTCTCCGGTTGTTCAAAGCCCCAAAGCAGCCGAATTGTTCGATCGCGAAGCGAGTATGCTTTACAACCTCCAACACCCGCAAATCCCCCGCTTTCGAGAACTCCTCCGCACCGATTTGGGCGGCAATCTATCTTTATTTTTAGTTCAAGACTACATCCCCGGTCAAACCTACGAAGAAATACTTATATCCCGCCAGCAGCAAGGTAAAAATTTTACCGAGGCGGAAGTTACTCAACTCCTATTTCAGCTTTTACCAGTTTTAGAATACATCCATTCCCGCAATTTAATTCACCGCGATGTTTCCCCCGACAACATCATTCAGCACAGTGTTGACAAACTGCCCTTTTTAATTGACTTCGGTTCTGTCAAGCAAATCGCAGCAACAGCCGTATTTCAGTTTAGGGGACAAGCTGCAACGGCGATCGGCAAACAGGGATATTCGCCCCCAGAACAAATGCGACACGGAAAAGTTTCGGCGGCTAGCGATTTGTACGCTTTAGCTGTCACGGCTTTGGTACTGCTAAGCGGCAAAAAGCCTCAAAAATTCTACGATATCCATAACAGAACTTGGGATTGGCGATCGCACGTCACCGTCAGTCCAAACCTGGGAACCGTGTTAGATAAGATGCTAGCAGAACCACCGGGCGATCGCTACCAATCCGCAAAAGAAGTCCGCGAAGCCCTCAAAGATCCAAAATTATCCCAAATTGGCAACATCATCTCCCAAATGGTAACGATGAACTTTGTCGGGCGCCCCTTCAAAAACATTACTAAAACTGCTACCAACAATCAGACTCCAGTCAACCAAAACCCTCAAATTGTTAAAACTACCAATATTTTAAAATTAATTCCTTGGAAAACTGTTGCTAGTTTAAGCGTGGTTTTATTGCCGGGAGTGTTAGCTTTTGGTGCCGTCAAATCTGGTTTTACTCTACCCAAACTGCCTGAATTACCCAAGTTTCCGGAACTTCCACAATTTCCCACAAATACGTCTTTAGATGCAGAAATAGCTAGGCAAGAAAAAATTGGAAAGCGTCGCAAAAATCTCAACATTGACCCAGATATATTCTATCAAAAAGTAGATGAATTATTTTACAATAAATATCCCGAATTACAAGGTCGTACATTGACAGACAAGCCAGAAGATGCAGAAATTAGGCAGAAATGGTGTGAAGTTGCTGAGGATTTTCTGGATAATTTGGAGAAGGGAGGGCAGTTGTAAAATTTAAGATAGAATAAGAGTTATTTAACCACAGAGGGCGCAGAGGGCGCAGAGGGGAGAAAGAAAGAGATACAAGAGAAGGAGAACGGGTGCATCTCATTTTTGCAAATATCTTCGCCCTTTCCAAATTGAAATGCACCCAGGATAACTTTATCTGGTTTAATACAATTTGGTATAGGCAACTTACTTTTAGTTTATTTCACAATGGATTGTATTCAACTTACAGGAATTCGCTGCTACGGCTACACGGGCTATCTACCGGAAGAGCAAGTTTTGGGACAGCGGTTTGAGGTGGATGTCACTCTCTGGCTAGATTTGTCGAAGGCTGGAAAAAGTGATGATATTGAACATACTCTGGATTACCGCAGTGCCATTACTCTGATTCAAGAGTTAGTCAAAAACTCCAAGTTTTTATTGATCGAACGGTTAGCAGATGCGATCGCCCAAGCGCTTTTAAAACTTCCTTTAGTTGAAAAAGTTAAAGTACAGCTTTCAAAACCGGCCGCTCCCATCCCCGACTTCGGCGGCAAAATCACTCTAGAAATAGTTAGAAGTCATTAGTGATTAGTGATTAGTCATATCATGTCCGGTCAATTACCATAACAAAAACAGTTGGTAGTGCTGACTTAAGTCCGCTCCATTTTGCCGACTTAAATCCGCACGCGCGATCGAATCTAATTGCAGTTGGTAGTGCGGACTTAAGTCCGCTCCATTTTGCCGACTTAAATCCGCACGCGCGATCGAATCTAATTGCAGTTGGCAGTGCGGACACGATATCATTGATTATTAGTTATTGGTTATTAGTATAGCCTTTCTCAAAAAGATGAGGTATGACTGACAGCTTATATAACCAGTTCAACGTATAGGGCCCAAGCCCAACAACATCCGCGAATCTTTCTGATAACCGCTATATATCTTCTCAAATAACCAATAATCCGACTATTTTCAGCATTCATCGCCCTTTAATTGGAGTATTTATTTTGGCATCGATTCCAGTGTAATTGTGCTACAGTATCTTGTGGATTATGCTGCAAGCATTTTTCAAAACATCGGGAAGCAGCTTCCCATTCTTCTGTTGTGTAAAATACTAACCCTTGCTCAAACTCGGTTTTAGTAGCGAGTTTGTACTCTTGAATTTCCGGCGGTTCGGCATCGAAGACTTCAAAGACGGATACCACTTTAGATTTGCCTTTAACTTGTACAAGATCGACTAAACGAATGCAATATTGATTAGCATCTTTTAACCCTAAAAATGTGCAATCGCTAATCAACAACGGCACGCCATACAGCTTAGTTAAAGTTTCTAGTCGGGAGGCTATATTGACAGCATCGCCGATTGTTGTCCCGTCCATACGAAATTTTCCGCCTACAGTTCCAAGCATTAACATTCCTGTATTGATGCCGATACCAATTTTAATGTGAGGGCGATCGCGTGCTTGTCTGGTTAGATTGTATTCGGCAAGTTTTTTGAGCATAGAAATTCCCGCCTTGACGGCAGAATCCGCATGATAAACACTACCAAATAATGCCATAAGCGCATCGCCAATATATTTGTCAATTAACCCATTATTCTCAATAACAGCGGGTTCCATTATAGAAAAATAGCTATTAATAAATTTAAAAATATCTTCTAAAGGCATGGTTTCTGAAATACTTGTAAACGATCGAATATCAGAAAACATAACTGACATCTCTTTTTTCACAGAATCACCAAGTTCAATATCGACAAGATTTTTTTTATTCAACAATTTAAGAAACTCATCCGGTACGAAGCGAGAACAAGCTGTGTTTAAAGCAATTAAATTTTGGTTTATTTTAATTAATTCTATATTTTGTTTAACTATATTTTTTGCTTGTATATAACTTTTTGTAGCTTCTGTTATCGTCAAAAATAAATCTTCAGCTTGCCAGGGCTTAGCTATATATCGATAGAGTTTTGCCGTATTAATGGCATTGGTGACTCCCTCGATACTCGCTTGCCCCGTCAGCATGATTGTAATTGTTGAAGGAGACTTATTGTGAATTTCTTTTAAGACTTCATCTCCTTTCATTATGGGCATCATGTAGTCGGCAATTACGACAGCAATTTCATGACCATCTTCTAATAAATCATCGACAATTTGCAGCGCTTCATACCCGTCATGCGCTGTTTCTATTTCATATTGATTTTCTAGGGTTTCTGATAGTTCTTTTCTGAGGCTATCAAGAATCATTTGTTCATCATCGACACACAGAATGACTGGTTTTTTCATATTGCTCTAAAGTGGGATTAATTTATAATTTTTCAATTCCCGACTTGATGGAGTTAATCAGTTCTTGCTTTGTCCAAGGTTTGGGGATAAAATGATGAAGGTCTGCTTCTTTTTGGGCTCGTTCGATCGCTGCATCATCTGCCTGTCCAGTTAATAAAATTTTCACCGTTCCTGGAAACCTTTTCTGCACTTGAACGAGTAATTCATCGCCTTTCATTCCCGGCATTAACCAATCAGAAACAATAATTACGACTTGAGTTCCTTCTTCATAAAGTTCATCTAGAACTTCTAGTGCTTCTTCTGCATTTTCGGCAGTTTCATATACATATTGGTCATCAAATTCTTCTTGAATTTGTCGCAGTACGCTGTTTAAAATAACAACTTCATCATCAACACACAAAATTGCAAGCTTAGGCATAATTATTTCTCCTGAAATTACAAACAATTTAACATCAAACTACTCTAGATACCTGCTGGTAATGTCACAATAAAAGTAGTTTTACCAGGCAGCGATATAAAATGAATTGTCCCTCCATGTTTTTCAATAATTTTTTTCACGATGTCCAGCCCTAAACCGCTGCCCTCCCCTGGAGGTTTAGTGGTAAAAAATGGCTGAAAGATTTTATCTTGAATCTCTTCTGGTATACCACTGCCGCTATCAGTAATACTGACTTCGACGTTACCATTCGAGCGAGCGGCATCAACTCTGAGTATTCCCCGATAGTTCATCGCTTGCAAAGCATTGTGAATTAAGTTTGTCCACACTTGATTGAGTTCATCGAAATAGCATTCGATCTGGGGCAAATCTTCATAATTTTTGATTAACTCTACTCCATGTTTGATTTGATTTTGATAAAGCGTCAGAACCGCTTCTAATCCTTCGATAATATTGACTTTAATTTTTTGCTCGTTGAGATTTTGTCTGGCATAGGTTTTGAGTGCAAATACAACTTTTGCAGCCCTTTCAGAGGCAGTATTGATATCTCGAGTGCTTTCTTGCAATCGCACAAAAGAGCGGACTGTTTTGAGAAATATTTCGCTGCTGGGCTCTTGAAATAAATTGAACAGAGGCTCTATGTTTTCGTAAATTTTAAGATCGAGAAGCAGATTGGCAAGAGTATCGGCATTACTGAGATTTTGGGTTTCTAGTTGGGCGACGATTGCTTTTCTGAGTTGTCGTCTTTCCCTTCCAGAAATCAATGCAGGATTTACCATCGAGCGCGCTAATAATTCCTTAAATTGTAATTCTTTTTCGGGTGTCAACTGTCGAAACCATGTCGGTAATGCAGCCAAATTTTCCGAGAAGTAATCGCCAATATATTTAACAGAGGATTGAATCGCACCCAAAGGTGTATTGATTTCGTGGGCAACTCCCGCAATCAGTTGACCTAATGCTGCCATTTTTTCAGAATGAATCAATTCCTGCTGAGCTGATTCTAGCTGTTTTAAAGTATTGGCAAGTTCTTCGTTTTTTTGCTGTAGCTGTTGCGTTCTTTCGGAAACTTGAGATTCTAAATTACGATTGTAATTCTCTCTGAGTTTTTCGGCTTGTTTCCTTTCTGTAATATCGGAAAAAGTGGCAATCGCATAACAAATTTTTCCAGTTTCATCGCGAATTGGTGTCGAAGAAATCTCTAAAGGAATTATCCGTTTTTCTTGATGAATTTCTAGATCGTCAGTTCGCACTACTTCTCCTGACAAAGAACGCGCGATCGGCAAGTCTGGCGATCGGCACAAATCTTGGTACTCGCTTTGATACAAAGCATAAATATGGGGTAAATTTTCGATATTCGAGATTGTCCCTTCTGCGATTGCAAACAATTCCTTATATTTTTGATTGGCGTAGGTTAGTTGTCCCAGAGCGTTATGAACCGATACACCAATTGGCATAGCTTCTAAAAAATGTCTCAATCGCTGTTCATTTTCTATTAATCGTTTATTCTGTTCGGCTAGCTTTCTTTCCTGCACGTAACTTTTGATTGCTTCTTTTACTGTCAATTTTAAATCGACTTTGTGCCAAGGCTTGGAAATATATCGATAGAGTTTTGCGGAGTTAATCGCATTCACGATTCCTTCAACTGTTGCCTCGCCTGTCAACATAATTTTTAGAGTTTGTGGGAGTTTTTCGTGAACGTATCGCAGGACTTCATCTCCTTTGATATCTGGCATGATATAGTCAGATATCACCAGCGCAATTTCACTACCATCTTTGATTAACTCATCCACCAATTCTAATGCTTCCACACCTCCCAGTGCTGTTTCGATTTCGCATTCATTCTCTAAAGATTCTGATATTTCTCGGATGAGGCTATCCAGAACAAATTGCTCGTCATCAATACAAATCACAATAAGTTTACTCATTTTTTTTAACGCTCTATTGGTAGGATAACTGTAAATGTGGTTTGACCTGGACGAGATTGAAAAGTAATCTGTCCCCGATGTTTTTCAACGATTTTGCGAACGATATCCAGTCCCAATCCACTTCCTTCGCCTGGGGGTTTAGTGGTAAAGAAAGGTTGGAATATTTTTGAGTGGATTTCTGGGGGAATCCCGGTGCCACTGTCGGCAATGCTAATTTGGATATTTTCGTCATTGTGAATTGCGTTAACGGTGAGAAATCCTTTGTTATTCATCGCTTGTAGGGCGTTATGAATCAAATTCGTCCACACTTGGTTAAGTTCGTCAAAATAACACTGAATGGGTGGGATATGTTCGTAGTTTTTAGTTAATTCTATACCCTGTCTGATCTGACTTTGATAGAGGGTCAAAACTGCATCTATGCCGTCGAGGATGTTGGCTTCGATTGTTTCACCGCTAGAGTCGTGTCGGGCGTAGGTTTTGAGGGCAAACACGGCTTTGGCGGCACGATCGCTGGCGATGTTAATATCTCGGGTGCTGGCCTGCAAGCGTACAAAGGCCCGTACAGTTTTGAGGAATTCGTCGCTGTCGCTTTGTCGTAGAAGCGAGAATAAAGGTTCGAGGCGATCGTGAACTCCTAAGTCGAGGAGGATATTGGCTAATCCTTCTGATTTCTCAATGTTTTGGGCGGCGAGTTGGCTAGTAATTGTTTTTCTGAGTTGTCGGCGTTCGCGACCGGATACGATCGTGGTGTTGGCAATGGATCGTTGCAACAATTCCAAAAATTGTGTTTCTCGTTCTGGGGTAAGTTCGCGAAATAATGTGGGAAATTGGCTGAGGTTTTCGTTGAGAAAGTCGGTAATATAACTCACAGAAGAGCGAATTGCTCCTAACGGCGTGTTAATTTCGTGAGCAACTCCTGCTACGAGTTGACCTAATGCTGCCATTTTTTCCGATTGCACTAATTCATCTTGAGTCAGTTGGAGTTCGGTTAAGGTTTGGGATAGTTTGGCTGTGCGTTCGGCAACTTGTTCCTCTAATGTTCGATTGTAATCTTCGCGCAATTTTTCAGCTTGTTTGCGTTCGGTGATATCCTGGAAAGCTGCGATCGCATAACTTAGGTTTCCATCGGCATCGTAAATCGGCGTTCCTGCGCTTTCAATGGGAATAATTTTGTCTGGATGATGAATTTCCATATCCTCGCCACGCACGCTTTTTCCTTGCAACGCATTTAACAGGGGATCTGATTCTTGAGGATAAATGCGATCGCTACCAGCTTGGTAAATTTTGTATTGAATCTGAATTTGTTCGGCAACGGATGCTACCACACCTTGACCGAGAAGATGCTGTCCAGTTTGATTGGTGTAGTACGGATTTCCGTGACTGTCGGTGACAAAAACACCAATGGGCATGGCATCGAGGAATTGCGATAGGCGGCCTTCGCTTTCAGATAATGCTGAATTTAAGGCTTTCATCTCGGCATTCTTCTGTTTGAGTGTTTCTTCATTTTGGCGCAATGCGGCGGTGGCGCGATCGATCGCCAATTGCAACCGTGCCGGTTCGCTAGCTAAAATGAAGACAGCGATGCTTCCCACAAGTGCGATCGCCATACCTCCTCCCCTCAACCAAATAGTAACTGGTGAATGGTCATCCCATCCAGTTTTAGGAACGGCTGCTAACTGCCAAGAACCGTTCGGTAACGTGACGGAAAGAAAAACGGGTTTTTCCTGAAAAATTGCCCCATTCCCGAAAAAAACCTCACCTTTTTCCCCCAATCCATCTTTGCCACGCAGTACATATTTTAAGTTAGAGGATTCTTGTAACAATCCGGCTTCTTCATAGATAGTTTCGGGATTGACCAAAATACTCGCGAGTCCCCAATATTCAGATTTTCCCTCTATTGATTTGACAAAAATAGGCGATCGGTTAATAAATGCAATACCGCCTTGTACGAGTTTAACCGGGCCGGCAACAACCGATTTTTTGGAGGCAATAGTTCGATCGACAGCTTCTTTTTGGGTCGGCGTTGCTGCTAAGTTCAACCCAAAAGCTTTTTCGTTGCCTTCAACGGGATAAATATGACTGATCGCCGATTTTTTGGCTAGGTTCATACTCCGAATCCCTCGATACCTCTCCAACAGAGGAGAACCAATAGCTGTAAATTCATCTTGGGTGAGTTCGGGACGGGTTGAAGCATGAATGACTAAAGCTTCTACGAGAAGAAGTCTGGTGTTAATTGCCGCTTCCAAACGGGCTCGCACGGTACTCAGTTGATTGAGAGTATCTGCCTGTTGTTGTTCCTGAAATCGTTGAGTTTCGGAGCGATCGAGAATCATGGTAGCCGCCAGAATTGATAAGGCTGCGCTCGCAGCAGTTACAAAGGCTTTACCAGTATGTTTTTGAATTTTTCTCATACTAGATTGTCCGATAGGACTCAATATAAGTTAAAAAAATGGTACGATAGCCCCAATGAATTCGGTAGGTTACAATCGGGAATTGCTAATTTTTAAGATACCCGAACTTAAGTAACACAAAAACTCCTTACAAGTAGCAAAGTTTCCAAAATTCAGCTCGCTAGTGCACCCTTTCCCGATCGCGATATTTAAAATAAGCTACAATTATGAGCAATAGTCCGGACAGTTTTTAGTTGTAGTCTGAAACCCTTGATTTTCCGTCGGCCACTCGATTACCGACTTCCCTTGAAACTTTGATGCTCTTCTTGGCGATCGAATACTGTCCGAAGGAGTGCATCTGGTTTTTCAAGAGGGCGAAGCATGACCGCATATAAGTTATTAGTTATCATCTCATATTGATTTCGGTCATGCTTCGCCCCTACAAACATATTTGCCTTGCACAAGCCGCTGCACCCGTCCGAAGTATTGGTTAGAAAAATTATCTGTATTGCTGTATTCTACAGCGAGTTTATTGAGAATTGGCAGCGATTAGGATTTTTACCAACTGCTCTGGGAGCTTTGGTTTGAAGTTGTTGGAAGTGGTATTACACGATACTTTTCAGACATTTTATAGTGTTGCGACATCTGAAAACATTTCAACCTTATCTCTATTAGCCGATCGCCCTTGATAGTCTTTTACTTCTAATTTATTGGGTTGAGGGTTGGGGATATTTGAGCTAAAACACCGAAATTCCCCAATTTGGTCAACCCTCCACCTTAATTTTGACAGCTTAATGACTGCCGATTACCATTTCAGCAAATTAAACTCTTCCATGTCTACGGTATTGCGGTTGCGGTAAATCGCCAAGACGATCGCCAAACCAACAGCAGCCTCAGCAGCCGCAACGGTGACTACAAAAACAGTAAATACTTGACCTTTAATCTGTACGGGGTCAAGATAGTTAGAAAAACCCATCAGATTGAGATTGACTGCATTCAGCATCAACTCGATCGACATCAACACGCGCACGGCATTTCGGCTGGTAATTAAACCGTAAATGCCAATGCAGAAAAGTGCAGCAGCTAATAGCAGGAAATACTGGAGTTGCAGTTGCATAATTTTTGGGAATTGCTCTCAGTCTAAATTACTACAAAACAGGCAGATACAGAGGCTGCGAACAGAAACCAGGTTTCTCGCCTGACGAACACATAGGTGGGCAGTGCACACCCTACAATTACTTTG
Organism: Microcoleus sp. bin48.metabat.b7b8b9.023; assembly: GCF_013299185.1. Taxonomy (GTDB): domain Bacteria; phylum Cyanobacteriota; class Cyanobacteriia; order Cyanobacteriales; family Microcoleaceae; genus Microcoleus. Next base: position 59,124 of record NZ_JAAFKG010000024.1, read on the forward strand.
TTTCCGGTGAAGAAACATCACCGGCTGAAACTAATTCGCGGGGGCGTTCCGGCAAACTAAAAGCTGGTGTATCTGATTGCTTCATGGACAATTCATCCGGGAAGAAATCGCGGCGCGCCAAGACAATTGCTCCTACCATTGCCATCAACAAAAATACCGATGCTAACTCGAAAGGTAGCAAATAGTCGGTGAAGAAGTGTTTGGCGATCGTCACGATCGAACTTTCGGCGGGTGCTCCCGTCGTTGTAACAATTGCCCAAGGAGTAGACACGACCATTGTACCCAACAGCGCAAACAAACCAGCACAAACGACTGCGGTTGCGACTTGACGCACCCAAGCGTTAGGAATTGTGCGGAACTCTTCTCGTTTGTTTACCAACATGATGGCAAACAAAATTAAGACGTTAACAGCGCCAACATAAATTAAGATTTGCGCTGCTGCTACAAAGTCAGCATTCAACAATAGGTACAAGCCGGCAATGCTGGTAAATACGCCACACAGCAGAAATGCTGAGTAAACGATGTTGGAAAACAGCACTACTCCTAATGCTCCTCCAATCATCATTAAGGCGAGTATGCCAAATGAAACAATTTGAACCCCTTCGGCTAGATTCACAATATTTAATCCTTTGTTAATTGGGCAAACAGGGCATTGGCCAAACAGGGCATTGGGCATTGAGCATTGGGCATTGGGCGAAGCGAAGCGGAGGGATTGGGCATTTGTTATTTGTTATTTGTTATTTGTTATTTGAAAAACTACTAACAACTAACAAGTAACCACTAACCACTAACTACTAACTATTCCCCATGCCCGATGCCCCATGCCCGATGCCCCATTCCCATTACTTACTTTCCTGAATTTCCTCTGGGCGGAGGCCTGCACGGCGATCGGTGTAGGAAACTTCATGAGGATCCATCACACCTTTCGGCAAATAAGCGAATTCGCGCAACGGTGTCACCATCGGATCGTCTGAAACCTTGTAGGGCAAACGTCCGAGGGCCACGTTGTCATAATTCAATTCATGACGTTCGTAGGCGGCTAACTCGTATTCTTCTGTCATCGACAAACAATTAGTCGGACAATATTCTACACAGTTACCGCAGAAGATACACACCCCGAAATCGATACTGTAGTGCTTGAGTTGCTTCTTCTTAGTTTCTTTGTTAAATTCCCAATCCACCACAGGCAAATTGATCGGACAAACTCGAACGCAGACTTCGCAGGAGATGCACTTGTCAAATTCAAAGTGAATTCTGCCCCGAAAACGTTCGGAAGGAATTAGTTTCTCGTAAGGATACTGCACCGTAACCGGGCGGCGTCTCATGTGATCGAAGGTCACTGCTAGTCCTTGGCCGATATACTTAGCAGCTTGAACAGTCTCTTTGGCGTATTCGCCTACTTGATTGAGGAATTTTAGCATCGTGTTCTCTCTCTGTACTTGAGTTTTTGGTAATTGCTAACTAATAATAGGTAATTGGTTAACAGGTATTTTTTCTGTTGCCCTTTACCTATTATGAATTAACCGCCAAAAGCAAAGGGAAAGGCAAGTTTCAAAGCTGCGGTCAATAGCAAGTTAACTAGAGCAACCGGAAGCAAAAACTTCCATCCCAAATCTAGCAATTGGTCAATCCGAACTCGTGGCAGAGTCCAACGGAGCAGAACTGCCAAGAACAGGAAAAAGTAGGCTTTCAACAAGGTCATTGTAATGCCCAGCGTGCCAGTAATTACCTGCAACCAAGGAGTTGTTTCGCTCAATCCCAGGGCATTTGTGATAACTCCGACGGGAATCGGGCATTCCCAACCACCGAGGTACAAAACGGCTACTAGCAGGCAAGAAAGGACGAGGTTAACGTAGGAAGCGATGTAGTATAAGGCAAATTTCATGCCTGTATACTCAGTCTGATATCCTGCTACCAATTCTTCTTCTGCTTCGGGTAAGTCAAAGGGCAAACGTTCGCATTCGGCTAGTGCTGCAATCCAGAAAATCAGGAAACCTGCGGGTTGGCGCCAGACGTTCCAGCCGATGATGCCGTAGCCGGCTTGTTGGTGTACGATGTCGATCGTACTTAAGCTGTTGGACATCATCACAACTGCCAATACTGCCAAAGCTAGGGGAATTTCGTAGCTGAGGGATTGAGCAGCGGCTCTGAGTCCGCCGAGGAGGGCGTATTTGTTGTTAGAAGCATAGCCCGACATCAGCAAGCCGATCGGCTGAATGCTAGAGAGAGCAATCCACAGAAATATCGCTGTCCCCATATCGGCGATGAGCATATGCTCTCCGAAGGGTACGATCAAGTAGGACAGAAACACTGGAATCACGACAATTACCGGGCCGAGCGTGAACAGCAGCGCGTCAGCTTTTGCCGGTACAATGTCTTCTTTGAATACCAACTTCATGCCGTCAGCAACGGGTGCTAGGACTCCCAGGGGGCCGAGAAATTCCGGGCCAATCCGCTGTTGAGCGGCGGCGGAGATTTTCCGCTCTAGCCAGACGCTAGTCAGTACCCCGAATACAGCACCGACAACCATCAGCACCATCGGCAGTGGCAGCCAAAGCACGTGGGCGATGTCGGCAGGTAAGCCCAAATTCATTAGGGCTTCTACAAAACTTCCTTGTAAGTCAATTCCTGGGTTCATGTTTCCAGCTTTTGAGCGATCGCCATATAATTTTTCACCCGTCCTTCGTAGGAGTAGGCTTAGAGAGCGGGGACTTTGTAAAGATTTTTAATGCTTTACCGCATATCAGTATATCGCCGGACTGGCCCCAAGAACCGATGGATGAGGTGAAGTTCTAATTATCTGAGCCCCAACGCGAGCTAATCGGTTGGTAACTTATGGTTGAGTGTTAGCTAATTACTGTTGACTGTTTGTAGGGAAAGACCAAAGAAACCGGGTTTTTATGGGTTTCTGCGAGTTGTAACGAAGTTTTTTCGCAAAAACCCGGTTTCTGAGTACCCGCGTGTAATACCATTTTTCTAAAATCGTGCAACACTCTTCGACCCCCCCTAGCCCCCCCGCTGCATTGCGGGGGGGACAAGAATACTGTTGCATTCTTTTTTTAAATTGGTATAAGTTCGATGAACGAGATATAGCAACCGCCACATCGGGCGCGGACAGAAATAAACTCATGAATAAGGCCGACGAACCCTCGAAAAACGGTTTGATTCGCTTGCTATAACTGTCAACTGTCAACTGTCAACTGTCAACTGCTATATAGCCCAAACAAAAAGGGCAGAGAATTAATTCTCTGCCCTTTTTATGCTTTAAGGTAACTTTCAAATGGCTTAAACCATTGATTTTACGCTACCTTTTTTATGGAACTGGGCAGAATCGAACTGCCGTCCAAAGCGGGTATTTACCTTCCGATCGTTCACAGGTTTATCCCCTCTGATCCTCGGGGCGGGAACCATCTTTATCCCAAATGGGGGGATTTTCTAGTGATTTCTTTCCCGGCTAACCGACTAGAAACGTTTAGCTAGGGCATCCGTTGGGGGTTGTTATGCTGCCTTTAACGGAGTTAAGCGGCATACACTCTGAACCAAGCTAGAGAAGTTTTTAGGCTACAGCTACGGCTTTGCGAGCGAAAGGAACGATGTTGTTCGCATTTACTATTTTTTTTGAGCCGATATTAACGAGAGTAGACTCCCTCTCGACCTGCATCACGGAGCAGCTTTCGCCACCCTGTCGAAACCATTACAGCCCCTCGTGTTCTCTAATCATAGCTAATATTTTGTATAACGTCAATCGATTTTGGATTTTAGATTTTAGATTTTGGATTTTAGATTGTGGATTGAGGCTTTTTTTACCAATAGTCGAGGACGCACTACCAACAAAGAAACCGGGTTTTTTACAAAGAATGAGCATTTTGGGCAAATATTTTCGTTAAAAAACCCGGTTTCTCTACACCCGTGGAAGATTTCTAATGCAAAGTTTTGTCCCAGACACCGATGTAAATTCGATCGCGCTCATTGCGTTCGATCGTCCCTTTCAGCGAACCTTTCTGAAAATTAAACCGATTGGTGCGACGTTGCTGCACGTCCCGGAACCCTTGCAAAATCTCCTTATCTGCGCCGCCCACCATGCCGTTTAACGCGGTTCGGACTACCAAATCGTCCACCGACTGGGCAAAAGAGCCCTCTGTTTGCACGAGTTGTTCGGAATTGCGATCGTAAATATAGCCCAGAGTAACCCGGTTCGGCAGCAATTCATAAAGTGCGGTGCGAGTATTCGGCCAATAGCCGCGGGATTGAGAGTCTGTGGGATCTCCCAGTGCACTTACAATCTGACTTTCCGGCGTACCAACGGCAAACCCTGGGATAGTGGGAGTCTTCTGATTGCTGGTTGCCGGTGGTTCGCTGGGTGCGGATCCGGGCGGCAATTGCTTGTCAACCAGTTTTTCCGGTTGTGTGGGTTCGGAAGCCTTAGGTTTTGGAGTTGGAGTTGGGGCTGGAGTTGGGGCTGGAGTTGAAGTTGGAGTTGCAGTTGCAGTTGCAGTTGGAGTTGCAGCAGGAGTTGGAGTTGGAGTTGGAGTTGGAGTTGGAGTTGGAGTTGGAGTTGGAGTTGGCGACGGAGTTTCTAGGCGAGGGGGAATTGGTGCGGGGCTGGTGCGTGCGTCTGGATCTGCGGGGGTGGAAGTGCGATCGTCCTTCGCTATTGGTGCCGGTTCCGAAGATTGTCCGTTGAAGAAAATCCTCGCAATGCCGACCAAACCACCGAATATAAGTGCGATCGTCACAAACCCCAAAATCAACCAAACCTTGCGGTTGCCGAACCCATTCGTCACCACAGCAGGCGCTGTTTTGAGAGTTGCAGGCGACTGAGGGCCGTGTCCCGGCATCACAGCCAGCGTCGGCCCGGTATCCGGCGACTGCCCGTGCAGCAGCGCCAGCCACTCATCCACGCTAGCAGGGCGATTTTGAGCCTCTACCGTCATCCCCCGCATCACCGCTTGACTCACAGTCACACTTAAGTCAGGGCGCAAGTCGCGGGGTGAAGGCATCGGCTGACTGGTACGCAAAATGGCAGCCACGGGCACCCTGGCTGTGAGCAAAGTGTAAAGCGTCGCCGCTAGCCCGTAAACATCGGTGGCGGGCGTATATTTTCCTTGGGCGAAATACTGTTCTGGTGGTGCGTAACCGTCGGACACCATATTAGTGTGACTTTGGGTTGCGCCTGCTGTAAACTCGCGAGCAATGCCAAAATCGATCAGCACGACTTCTTGAGTACCTTGGCGCAGCAGGATGTTTTGCGGTTTGATATCTCGGTGCAGCAAACCCTTTTGATGAACTGCTTTCAAAGCAGCCCCAATTTGAGTGATGTAGAGAATTGCCAGATTTTCTGGGAGGGGATTGTTTGTACCGACTACATCGCCCAAATTCTGACCGGCTATGTAGTCCATTACCATGTATGGCTGTCCGTCTTCAATGAAGAAGTCGCTGACGCGGACTATATTCGGATGGACGCAGGAAGCCAACCGCCTTGCTTCGTCTTGAAACTTGCGATCGAATTCAGCAAAATTTGGTTGTCGCCGCAGGGATTCGTTGAGGGTTTTAATAACGACAGGCTGTCCTAAATAGCGGTGAGTTGCCTTGAAGGTAATTCCAAAGCCACCGCGTCCCAATTCTTGTTCGAGGGTGTACTTTCCACCCTGTAAAGTTTTGCCGATGAGCGCATCCATAGGTTCGGGCGATCGCACTTCAAGTAATATGGCTGATTATGGCACATATGGTTTGCTCAGTTACCAGTCTAAATGGCGATCGCACTCCTCAATTGACGTTGCCATTCCTTCCCGAATCGATTCCCGCATCGCGCTACAACTGCCCCAGGAACTTATCGTACTCTGCGTGTGAACCAACCCAAAACCAGATCGCAGTGTCTCCATCCAACTGACCAACAGCTCGATAGTTTTGGTTAATTCGGGCAGAATAGATTGGTAACTCTGAATGCACCTTCTTGAAACGCAGGCTTGGGTGACTTGGGTTTTGCTTGAACTGACGATACGCCGCGCGCGTCTGATCTCGAACTTGTTCGGGTAAATCAGCAAATAATTTACGGAACTCGATTGTCGTGCGTGACTTCACAATGTTTCTGGATCTAGTTCTTGAGTTTTGCCTGCATGATACTCAGCCATTGCGGTCGCTGCGAGTTTAGCAAGAACATCTGGGGAACGGGAGAATGATTGATCCCAACGCATATCGTCTACCAAGTCAGCTTCTGATAAGAATACTGCATTGCTAGTCTGTCCTGCAATCACAACCGCTCTATCCGCAATCTTACTCATTGTCATTAATTCAAGAACAATTACAGGCATGACGTAGGCTGTTGCTATGCCTATTGCTGGGGCAATTGCTGCTGAAACAGAACTCACGAAAGTTTTTTGTAGTACCTCTGACGAAGAAACTAGCTGTTGTTCATCAGCATATTTTTCATTGCCGCTTAAGAATTTTTCGATTTCATCGCGGACTTTTTCAATAAATACATTTTTTGCTTGTTCTGCTCCTAATGGGAATGTGTTTTCTGGCATTGCATTGAGCCACTGTTTCGCTGCCTCTTCGTAAGAGTTAGTGGAATCCACTAGCTGCTTTATCCTATTTTGTTGGTATTTAGGCAGCGTTGCGAGCCACTCTTCACTGTCAATCTGAAATACTTGTGCTAATTTATTTTCCATATCTACAACATTTCCCTAACGTACTCAACAGAGACCGCATGAGTAGTTTGATGGAGGGTATGCGGATCTACCCCACCCAATGAAATACCACCTCCACCACCTGGAGCATATGACCCAATTAGAATAGCAACTACTGTAGTAGTGTATGCAGAGAATATAGGGCTTCCAGATTGACCTGGGCGAGCCTGAGTATTCAGCACGACGTGCTTGGTTTTCACTACTCCATTTTTAATTAAGATTCTTGCACCGATCTCAGTTCGTTGATGAGTAAGTACCAATCTCCCATGATCTGCGTGAGGATAACCAAAAATATCAACAACACTGCTCACGTTTAGAATATCCGTGCTACCTATTGATAGGTTAGAAGACAGATCAATATCAGCCGACAAAATACACAAATCTGTGAAGGGATCAATAGCTTCAATGCGAACAGGAATTACCTGAACTTGAGAATCAGAAGTATCTTGATAGTCCTCAATAGAATTGTAATTTCTTAGGACTACGACTAGATTCTGGTCATCTTTATTAGTAACATGGGCAGCAGTAACAAATCTTCCTGGACTATTTAGTAGAGTCGCTGTACCAAGCAACTGTACCCCGTTTGCTCCTGTTCGTCCCACCGCAAATACTATGTTTGCTAAAGCTGAGTATGACATTTTACTTTGGGCGATTTAAGTATGAACTTGCCATATCACTATCAATTATACCGTAACTGTGGTATAACACTCTTGTGTAGAGATTATACCACATTTTCGCCAAAGTTATGTTTCTAAGCCGATCGGATTGTACTGCAATTTCAACGTCATACCTTGTCTGACGATCGATCGCCAAAACCGCAGTACAATACACTAATTCAAAAACGCCTTTCTCTGAACCCTTGCCAGTTGGTACGCGCCGCGACTGTCCAACAACTGATATTGATTTGGCTGCAATCCGAATTCCACAAACTTGTGTGGATATCCCAGCACTAGAATCGTCGGAGAAGTGTGGTTGTTGGATTCCTCAATGTAGTCTTTTGCGCCCCTGGGAAGTCGGTAGAAAGTCACCGGATCTTGGGTATAAAAAACTAGACTCGGTTTCCAGAAACCAATCATCATCAACTCTTCTCCCGGCAGTTTTTGTTGGACAACAACCTTCGCTAACTCTCTCAGAGGTAACTGGCGGTTGAGATCGACCAAATTGTAGGCGGGAGTCAAACCAAAGATGATAAATGCGACTAATCCGATGAAGTTAGCTACCAAAATCCAGCGCTGTTGACGTTTCCAGAGTAAAAGTGCGATCGCCCCTGCCGTAATTATCCAAATCGTACCGCCCACCATCAGCAATCCCGACTGCTGAATTGCTTCGGGAAAATTCGGCATTGCCGGATCGTCTCCCAGCCAGTGGTAGCAGTAGAAAGTTGCTCCCGCTAGAATCAATAAAAATACGACGTTAACAATGAATGTAACTAACAGCGATCGCGGCAGAGAATTTGGTTTGTTTGTCGATCGCCCGGGCCTGACTTCTGATGCTTTTCCTGCCACAATATCGTCCCACAGCAGCGTTACCAAAATCGCCGCCGCTGGCAGTAAAGGCAATACATAACTCGGCAATTTTGTCACGGCGATCGTGAAAAAGCCAAAGATGCAGCCGAACCAAAATAGGGCAAATAAACTTAATTGTGCCGATCGCGCTTGACGGCGCCAGTAACTGCGCTGCCAAAAACGGGTACGCGCGATCGCCACCGGCAAATAAATTGACCAAGGCGCAAAACCAAGCAGCACTACAAAAAAGTAAAAATACCAAGGCGCCGAGTGCTTGTTGACTACTCCAGTAAAACGCTGGAAATTGTGATAGCCGAAAAAACTCTCAATATAAGTTTCACCGTTATCTAATATCACCAGAATGTACCAAGGCAGGGCGATCGCCAAAATAATCAGGATTCCCGACAGCGGACGCATTTCGCGCCAAAGTTGTCGAAAATTTCCCAAATACAGCGCGAAGCTACCAATAATCATCGCTGGTACGACAATTCCCACAGGCCCCTTAGCCAGAATTGCTAAGGCAATTAGTACGTAACAAGTCACATACCATTTATTGGGAAATCGCCCAGCAGAAATGGTGGAAAGTTCTGCTTTTTCTCTCTTTTCTTCTAGCGTGTAACCGAGAAAAAATGCCAGAAGTGCCGAACACATACAGGCAACTAATAGCATATCCGAAACGCCAGTCCGCCCCCAGGCAATAGTTTGGGGATTTAAAGCTATTAATGCCGCACCAATCCAAGGAGTAGAAAGAAACAGCGGGAGATGACGAGAGGGGGAGAGAGGGAGAGAGGGAGAGGGGGAAAATATTCTCTCAGACTTCTCCCTTGTATCTGTTAAATCCGTTACATCCGCTAGAGAATCCGTTGCCGAACTTCCTTCTTCCTTCGATCGCGATAGAGTGTAGAATCCGAGGCAAGTCAGGCCGATCGCGCACAAAGCCGACGGAAGTCGCACAGCCCACTCGTTAACGCCCAGAGTGCGGTAAGCCACCGCCATCAGCCAGTAAATCAACGGTGGCTTGTCAAACCTGGTTTCGCCGTTGAAATAAGGAGTGATCCAATCCCCTGTCACCGTCATTTGACGGGCGGCTTCAGCAAACAGCGGTTCGGTTTCGTCAACTAAGCCGATGTTGCCTAAATTCCACAAGAAAGCTACCCAGGCGATCGCGCACAGCCACAACACCGATAGCAACAAAGGTACCATCGGCCGATGCCTGTAATATTCTGACAAATTTTTAATAACTTCCTTCACGGAAACTTCCTGCGATTTTAGATTGAAAATTTTAACTCGCATAGAGAGTCTACCGAAAGATTCGCGCGATCGAAACTGGAAATTCGATCGCACTCCTTCAACTCACATCTTGCACCGTTCTCAACAATTCGGGGGGACGCTTGCAAAACATCACTAATGACTGATGACTAATGACTAATGACTGATGACTTCACTGCTGCAAAGTTAATTGCCATTCTTCAGCTTTGGGATTCCAAGCGGGCGAGGCTGTCTCCCCGGCGACGTAGGGCCCCCAGTAGCGGCGGGAACCATCCTGAGCAAAAACCACCAGAATGTCTCCCTGTTTGACTTTTAACTTGCCCTCCGGCAGCGATAGCATTAGTCCCTTGCCGCCACCTTCCCCCGGTGCAAAATCCCAGTGGGCCGGTTTTCCGTAGGATTTCTCGGTTTGCCGTTTCGACAGCAAGGCCACTCGCACTGGGTGTTCGCTGCGGTTGCTGACTCGCAAACTGCCGGCGGCTTTGCCATTGACAGGGATTGAGGAATTGGTTTCTTCCTCTGCTTCTGGGGGTAAGTCGGGTTTGGGCGCCCTAGCGGTGTCTGCCGAAGCTGTCGCGACTGTCGAAACCGGAGGTGTTGGAGGGAGTGCGGTGGCTGCTGAGGGCAAATCACTCGATCGATTTGCACCGTTGGAGATGGTGATTTCAAAACGTCCGAGAAACATTCCTGTAATTAGGACGATCGCCATTCCAATTAATATCTGGTAATTTTGAAGTTTCATAAATTTTATGCTTAAAGGATAGACTGCACCCCTGCTATTAGTCCTACCTATCTTGAATGTAGAATCCGGGGCTACTGTGCCACAAGATACAGTTACACTTAATTACTTGACGGTTCGGGGCTATAAAGCTCGCGATCGCTCAATACCATTTTAGATGTAAAATTTGAGACTTGACATTGCCGGATACCGATCCGGTAAGGATTTGGGGTTGTTGGCGATCGGCATTTTTTAACCCCGCTCAAAAACAGCTACAAGCCCCGATACTCAAGAGTATCTAGCCAAAAACTTGAGACTCCTGGTCAATCTCCCAGCAGATTCAATACGACAGTAAATCTAAAATCTAAAATTCTTCAATCTAAAATCTAAAATCTACTGACTCATCCGCATAACTTTTAACTTTTATGCAGAATACCCGAATTAACAGATTGATTGATGTTCTGGGCGAGCAATTTGCAGGCTGGGCTAGCAATCCTTGGCGGCGGATTTCGCTGCTGGTAATTAGCCTGCTGTTCGGCAATTTTTTGGGAACTGCTCTTTCGACGATCGCCGGACAAGCCGCTAATTGGGATATTATCGTAGCCGGGATGTTGGTGTTGTTGACCGAGTTGGCGAACCGATTGGTTTACAGCAGGCGGCGGCTGGCTGGTGCTTTGTGGGTGGAAATGCTCAATGCTCTAAAAATTGGCGTGACTTACAATTTATTTGTAGAAGCTTTCAAACTTGGCTCTTAAATTATTAAATCATATGGTGTCCGCTCGATTAATCGCAGTAAAATTCGTTTGTAGTGCGGACTGAAGTCCGCTCTCACTCTGCGGACTGAAGTCCGCACTACAAACTATTTTTGTTATGGTAATCGACTCGACATAATATCATCCAATCCTAAAATCTAAAATGGTTGGCTCGCCTGTAAATCCTGTTGAAATTTTACACCGCTGGCGATCGGGCGATCGCCCGATCGCTCCCGATTTCGATCGCCTCGCCTGTTGGGAACTTGCCGACGGTGTGCGATCGCGCGCTTTTAACATTACTCCTGACAACGCAGCCCATGTTGTCCGCCACAAAACCGATTTATTCCTGTCTGTACTCGATCGACTGCATACTTTCCCCGTCAAGTCAAGTGTTTTTCTCGAAAGTTTGTGGAATCTGTGGCTGCCGCTGGCGATACAATTATCGACTGAAAAACAAAGTTTAAACCAAACTTTAATTCAAGGAATTTTAGGAGTCCAAGGAACGGGAAAAACTACTTTATGCCAAGTTTTGAGGCTGATACTCGAAAAATTGGGACATTCTACAGTCAGCCTTTCTTTAGACGATCTTTACAAGACTTATGCCGATCGCCAAAATCTCCAACAAGCCGATCCGCGTTTGATTTGGCGCGGCCCCCCCGGCACTCACGATATTGACTTGGGAATCTCCGTTTTAGACAAGTTGCGCGCTTCTGGCACGGGCGAATTAGCAGCATTTGACAGTCAAAAAATAGAAATTCCCCGGTTTGAAAAATCAGCCTGGGGAGGTGCGGGCGATCGCAGTCAATCCGAACTTATTTCCGGTGCGGATATTGTACTGTTTGAAGGTTGGTTTGTCGGTGTAAACCCAGTCGCCGATCGCAGATTGAACGAGTTTTTGGCGGCGGCGCCGTTTCCGATTTCGACAGAGGGCGACTGTCAGTTTGCGCGCGATATGAATGCGAAGCTGCACGACTATTTGCCACTGTGGAACCGATTAGATCGGTTGATGGTTTTGTATCCCCGAGATTACCGCCTTTCTCAAGTGTGGCGCAATCAGGCGGAACAGGAAACGATCGCTGCGGGGAAGTCGGGAATGTCTGAGTCGGAAATTAATCGGTTTGTGGAATATTTCTGGAAAGCGCTGCATCCTGAGTTATATATTCAGTCGATGCTGGAGGGCGATAGCGTGGATTTGGTGGTGGAAATTTTGCCCGATCGCGCGATCGGTAAGATTTGTCGTGCGATCGACTGATAATTAAACCATTAGCAATACCAATTTTAAACGAATTAGGTACGTAGTTGCGATTCAGCGCTCTTTCCTGATATTCGCAAAGAGCGCTGAAGCGCAACTACATACCTTAGAGGCTCGATCGCGCGATCGGGAAGATTTGTCGCGCGATCGACTGATAGCCATTACCAATACCAATTTTAAACGAATTAGGTACGTAGTTGCGCTTCAGCGCTCTTTCCTGATATTCGCAAAGAGCGCTGAAGCGCAACTACATACCTTAAAGGGTTAATTTTAAGTCTCAATTCTAAATTAACTGCCGGGAGTACCGAGTTCGATCGCCTTTTGCACCAAATCGTCCGTAACATAGCCCGGTGCACCTGTGGGGTTAACTTCCTTAGCCATCGCTAAAAAATCATCGGGATTTCCCTGTGCATCCGCCGGCATAGGAATTTCTTGAGGGGCGGGAATCTCAAACTTAGGCGCAGTTGCAGCAGCGGCAGCTTCGGCGCCGGCACTCGTGCGATCGATATCGCTAACGCTGAATTGTTTTGAAGCTTCGTAGTCGGCCGATACATTAACCTCAGGCAACTTTTGTTCTCCAGCTTCTACGCTTTCAGTTATCTGTTGAGCATCAAATGTTTGAGTGTTATCTAATTCTGTATTCACTTGAGGATTAACTTCAGACATAGCCGACTCCTTGTTACTTCTATTTAACAATTCAATATAATTATTGTCGCTAAAATTCCTGTTTTTTTCATCTATCCGCAGATGTATCGTGCGCTTCTATCTCAAGGATGATTTATGCTAAGGTCGTGGCTCAAAATTATTTGTGTAAAAAAAGAAGGCTACTCTACGCCAGCGATCCAAACCCATACATCATAAGTCATTCCCTGTTTGGCCAATTCCCAATTCCCAATTCCCAAATCGCATTACCTCTCGGGGATGGTGACTTGTACCTACAAATGTTGATATTTATATATTCTGGAAGCATTTTTAAGGAATTTTACCTATGAACTCACCCGCCGCGACCAATACTCACGCTCTCTCAGACGATACTCAAAACATGGTTGATAAAATCAACGGTTTGGGTACAGATGAAAAACTGGCACTGCTCTACTTTATTTATGAAAAAATGGGAGAGTCAATTACACCAGCCGCTCCCACTGCTGCGGAACCAGAGTTAGCTCCCATGTTGCTAAATGATTTTTACAACCTTTCCCACGACCAACAACTGAATATCATGCGATGTATTGTCAACGGTGACGACACGCCTTATTCTCGCGCTTACGGAGCTTTAACTGCTAACAATCAGTTGCTGGTTTGGTATGCTTGGGCTATTGATATGGGGGATAAAATTGTCGATATCCCCGAAGGATATGAGGCAACTGAGGCTGTGAATTGCGTGTTAGATCAAATTGAAGGTCTGGAGTTTGAACAGCAAATTTCGGTGCTGCGCGATGTAGCTAATAATATGGGCTACACGGATGTTAAACCAATTGCTACTCAGGCTCAAGTTGGGAAAACTTCTAGTTTTTAGGAAATAAGACGGGACGGTTGCAACCGCGTATCCAGTCAAAGGAAGATTAGATTCTGTGGACTGAAGAATAAAGCAGGCTTTAAAGCCGGATTTGGTGTCATACCATGTCCGGTCGATTACCATAACAAAAACAGTTTGTAGTGCGGACTTCAGTCCGCAGCTTTTTGCGGTCGATTACCATAACAAAAACAGTTTGTAGTGCGGACTTCAGTCCGCACTACGAACGAATTTGATTGTGGTTAATCGAGCGGATACGATATAATTAGCGGGCATGAGTAAACCTCCGAAGTGTCTGCAGGTTTGTAAGCAAACTCCGGTTTTAATCCTTCCTAAATTGCTCCTGGATGCAGAACCTAATTATCTAGGATGTTCGTAGTGAGGACTTTAGTCCTCAATTTTTATGAGGACTAAAGTCCTCACTACGAACCAATTTTATTGTGGTGGTTCGAGGGAATATGATATGAAGTGACGAAGGAGTGCGATCGCCAACTATTCTTCCTTCTTCCTGATGACTGATGACTAATATAGCCTTTCTCAAAAAGATGAGGTATAACTGACAGCTTATATAACCGCTTAAACCAAGAGGGCCCAAGCCCAACAACGTCCGCGAATCTTTGTGAGAACCGCTATAACCAATAACCAACAACCAATAACCAATAACCAATAACCAATAACCAACAACCAACAACCAATAACCAATAACCAATAACCAATAACCAATAACCAATAACTAATGACTTATGCTATGGCTTTTTGGGGTTAACTGTTCGAGGAATTTCGATCGCAAATCTCGAACCTTTTTTTAGTTGACTTTCGACCGTAATTGTGCTGTTCATTATCTTGACTAACGAGGCACTAATCGCTAGTCCTAAACCGGTGCCTGGATATGGGCGGGTTGTGCTTTGGTCGGCTTGATGGAATTTGTCGAAAATGTGGGGCAGATCTGTTTTAGAAATGCCGATTCCTGTATCCCGAACGGTGATAATTAGCCGATCGCCCTCTAATTCCCCTACCTCAATGCAAATGCAGCCCTGATGAGTGAATTTAACCGCGTTGGAAATCAGATTCACCAAAACTTGCCGCAGCCGCAACTTGTCATTAACGATACACCGATCCTGCAAGCCCACGCAGACGGACATTGCCAGATTCTTTTCGGTGGCTTGATTTCCAAATTCCAGAGCCACATCCATTACTAAATGCCCTAAATCAAATTCTTCAATTTCTAATTCGGTGCGACCGCTCTCGATTTTGGAGAGGTCGAGGATATCGTCCAGCAGGACTAGCAGGTTTTTGCCGTTATTTAAAATTCGCCCCACCATATCTATTTGCTGCGCGCTCAGCAGTTGTTTGTGCTGGCGCAGCAGCAATTGGGAAAAGCCGATAATCGAATTCATGGGAGTTAGCAATTCGTGGGACATGCTGGCCAAAAATTGCGATTTTAACTTTGCTGCTTCTAGCAGTTGCAATTTTTGCTGTTGAATGCGCCGACCCTGATTTTCCAGTTCTTGTTGTTGGCGAATTAGCAGCTCGTTTTGCAAGTCTAAAAGCTGTTCCTGCTTTTTAAATTTTTCGATCGCCCGCGTGCTGTTAATCGCGATCGCAGCTTGTCTTCCCATCACCGCCAGCAGTTGCACAGATCCGCTGTCAATAGCCGTCCTGTCTTTCCCGTTACCGATCGCCAAAACGCCCAAACGCCCGGTTTCCCGCGACTCGATCGCCGCAGCACAGGCCGCCGCCGCCACTCCTGGGCACGACTCAGAGCGCCACAGTTGAGACTCTCCCGTCGCAAACGCCCTCAGCAGCAGCTTGTCTTGCACGTGCAGGGTTTTGCCTTTCTCAAAGTTTGTCGCACCCCCGACAGCGCTGAGTTTGAGCCCGCTGGAATCGCACTCCGGGAGCGCAACCAGGCAAAATTCAGCTCCGGCGATCGCCTCCACAGTCGCGTCCGCGATCGCTTGTAACAATTCCGACAAGTTACCTGCGCGCTGGCTCAACAGATTTGTAAACCGCTCGATCGCCTGCAAATTCGCCCCAGCATCCATTAGTATTGGGTATTCGGGCAATTTTTCTGCTTTTAAGTTAGCGGACGATCGGGCGATCGGGCGCAAAAATTCGACTTCTGATTCTGGTTCGGCTTGAGTTTGTGCGATCGGGTGCATATCTGTGTAGGTTCCCACCCATTCCATAACTTCCTGACTGTGTGGGTTGGCGGGCGATCCTCTAGCCAGGTTCCAGCGGTAAGTCCCCTCTCGCGTCCGCAGCCGAAATTTGATTTCGTAACTTGGTGGCCGCTCCCCACCCGTGCCCGATGGCGTTGGGTTCCACCCGTGGCGCGCCAACAGACGGGGGCGGTCTTCTGGGTGGACGCACGCCAGATACCCGAAACCCAAAGCTGCTGATGCTGGTACTCCCGTGTACTCTTCCCACGGCTGACCTAAATAAGTCGTCCAGCCGCCGGTATTAGCTTTCCAAACTATGTGAGGAATGGCCGACCACAGGCGATCGTCCACAGTTTCGCGATCGCAAACTTGCTGTAGGGGGGATGGTATTTCAGATACTTTGTGTAATATTTCCGCCTCAGAAAACTCCGAGCGAAAAGAGTTGTTGCCGTGGTAGTGAGTCATAACTGGTTTTATAAATAAGCATTCAACTTTAGCCATAACACCAGATCGAGGCTCGTGCTGCTAGCTTTATTGATTTGACGTACAATGTGCATCAAAAGTTTTTATACCTTAAATTTATCCAGGTAGTGGTATCTTTACCTCTATCAAGGGGCGGACAATGAGATAATTCAGTTACAATGTTTAAACATTGAGAGCTTACCTGTCCCGATCTCGCTTTCCCCGCGCCGCAAAATAATTTAAAAATTTACTTGCAATCTTGGCGGCTGCATGAGTATCCTGGAAAAAGATGTGCGGGCTGTCAAACCCTAAATCAGGACACATTCTCAAATTTACTCAGCTTGGCTGAGTCACTTGACGATATTTTAAAAGTTTAGCGGACTATTGGAAGAAAGATGAGTAAAATTCGCGTTGCTTTAATAGAAGACCACGACCTGACAAGAGTCGGCATCCGCACAGCTTTACAACAGCGTGACACCATCGAAGTTGTCGGGGATGCAGCTAACGCTACAGACGGATTGAAACTGCTTCAGTCTACCAAACCTGATGTGGCAATTGTAGACATCGGTTTGCCAGATTTTGACGGCATTGAACTGACACAAAAATTCAAAAAATCGATAGCAGCCGACTCCGATCCGGATACCAAAGTTTTGATTCTGACTTTTCAGGACAACGAAGAAGAAGTTCTGGCAGCTTTTGCCGCCGGAGCTGACTCTTACTGCATGAAAGATATCAGCTTCGATCAGTTGTTGGATGTAGTAAAAGTAACCCATGAAGGTAACTCTTGGATCGATCCGGCGATAGCTCGCATCGTTCTGAAACAAGCTCGCACTAAAGAGTCTGCTCCGGAAGAACCCAAGCCTGAGGGCAAAAGAGTCACAATTAAGGCTGCCGAACCCGAGTTCAGTCACATCATTGAAACTTACCCGTTAACCGAGCGGGAGTTAGAAGTTTTGGAACTGATCGTGCAGGGTTACAGCAATGCTGCTATCGCCGAAAAGCTGTACATTACTGTCGGTACAGTCAAGACTCACGTCCGCAATATTCTGAACAAGCTGTGCGCTGACGATCGCACTCAGGCGGCCGTTCTCGCCCTGCGTTCTGGCTTGGTTGGATAAAGCCTCACCAGCAGGCAAAAGCAAGTTAAAAGTAAGGTGCGCGGGCGCACCTTACGCATTAATTTTAGGATGCGTACTTGGCACCGGCTGACTAATTGTTGGCGCTTATCTAGGGTATTCTTCGGCGCACTTTACTGCCGAAGATATAGACTTCAATCTCAGCATCGCCAGCCGCATAATCTGATGTCTTAAAAGCTATATTTAAGTCCGCATCTATCCTGGTGCAGATATTTACAATCATCTTTTGATCGGTAAATCTACCTTAAGATAGATGCCAAATAATTCTCAACTTACTAATACTTATGGTTGAGAAATAGAAAGTTAGATAAAATTCCGAATCGCACTGTCGGTATGGCGCGATGTCACTTCATAAAATGCGTAGGCTCGGCTAGATACTCATACTTTTAGGAATAGTTAAGCACTTACAGAAATTATATCCGCAGAGTGATGCCAGAGTTCGCTTCAATTTGCGAGATTAAAACTATCTACTGCTACTGAAAAATCTTAAAAAGAGGCATTATGAGCGCTCCAATTGAATTTCAGTTATTTGCTCCCTACAACAAAGGAGCTGCCTTGATGGGGTCTTTTTCTAATTGGGAAGAAATTCCGATGGCAAAGGACGAAGAAGGTTATTTCCGCACGCGAGTTGAGTTGGAGGATGGCGTTTATCAATACAAATTTCGCGTGCAGTCCAAAAGCTGGTTTCTGGAGGCAGATCAGTGGGTAGATGTGGTAGATCCCTACGCGACTGATATCGACGATCCCACTCAAAACGGCGTGGTTAGAATCAAAGATGGCGATCGCATTGTCGATACCTACGTGTGGCAGCACGATGACAAACCGCTACCTGCCGATCGAGAATTAGTAATCTACGAAATGCACGTTGCCGACTTTTCCGGCGGCGAAGCCGATCCCCTCGCCCGCGGCAAGTACGAGCACGTCGTCGAAAAACTCGATTATCTAGTCGAACTCGGCGTTAACGCGATCGAACTCATGCCCCTCAAAGAATACCCAGGCGACTACAGTTGGGGCTACAACCCGCGCTACTTCTTCGCTGCCGAGTCCAGCTACGGCACCACCGAACAACTCAAAAACCTGATAGACGAGTGTCACGGGCGCGGGATTCGCGTCATCATCGACGGGATTTACAACCACTCCGAATCATCCAGCCCCCTCACCCAAATCGATCGCGATTATTGGTACCACCACGCCCCCCGCGATCCAGGCAACAATTGGGGCCCAGAATTCAACTACGAATTTTACGACGAAAACTTAGGAACTTATCCGGCGCGCAAATTCATTGGCGATACAGTCCGCTATTGGGTTCAAGAATACCATCTCGACGGCATTC
This sequence comes from Microcoleus sp. bin48.metabat.b7b8b9.023, assembly GCF_013299185.1. Taxonomy (GTDB): domain Bacteria; phylum Cyanobacteriota; class Cyanobacteriia; order Cyanobacteriales; family Microcoleaceae; genus Microcoleus. The sequence goes on from NZ_JAAFKG010000024.1 coordinate 77,912, forward strand.
GTTTCGACGCCGCCCGACAAATTGCCAACTACGATTTCATGCACTGGATAGTTCAAGAAGCCAAAAATGCTGCCGGCCCGAAACCGTTTTACACCGTTGCTGAATACATTCCCGAAACTCCCAGCATCACAAATCTAGAGGGCCCGATGGATGGCTGCTGGCACGATAGTTTCTATCACTGCATTGTCAAACATATCTGCGGCGATACCTTTGATTTAGAACGGCTGAAAGATGCGATCGACTGCAAGCGCCAAGGTTTCTTGGGTGCGACAAATGTAGTCAATTATTTGAGCAATCACGATCGCGATCGCGTATTCTCAGAATTGGGCGATCGGGGAATTTTGGATGAACCAGCATTCAAGCGGGCGAAGTTGGGTTCTGTGTTGTTAATGACAGCAGTTGGCGTACCGCTGATTTGGATGGGCGAAGAATTTGGCGAATACAAAGCCAAAACAATCGAGCAAGCAAAAATTGACTGGACGCTGCTGGAAAATGACATGAATAAAGGTTTGTGGGAATACTACAAAGGCTTGATTCACCTACGCAAAAACAACCAAGCACTTTACACCGAAAACATCGACTTTTTCCACGAAGACCCCGACTCGAAAGTGTTTGCTTACACTCGCTGGAACGATGAAGGTTCGAGAGTTGTAGTAGTTGCGAATCTGTCGGAAAATTATCTAGCGGGTTACAGCGTTCCCCACTTCCCAGCAAACGGAACTTGGCACGAATGGACGGGCAATTATGATGTGGAATCTGGCGATGACAATATTAAGATTGACTTGCCGGAATACGAAGCCAAAGTATTTGTTTGGCAGTAATCTGTTAGGTACGTTGTTGGGCTTTAGCCCTCTTATTATATATGTGAAAGAGCGCTCAAGCGCAACTACGTACCTTTATTTAATTTTACTGCGCTCTTATTCTATATATGAAAGAGCGCTGAAGCGCAACTACGTACCTTTCTTTAATTTTACTGCGCTCTTATTCTATATATGAAAGAGCGCTCAAGCGCAACTACGTACCTTTCTTTAATTTTACTGCGCTCTTATTATATATGTGAAAGAGCGCTCAAGCGCAACTACGTACCTTTCTTTAATTTTACTTGCGAGAAATTTTATTTTTTACACGGGCCCTACTGGTATTTCTCAATGTGAAGGTAAACTACATATTTTACTCGGTTGATTTTCTAGATACAATTGGGTTGCAGCCGCCGCCGGTATGGGTTTGCTAAAGAAGTAACCCTGACCCATATCGCATTGAAGCGATTGCAAAAATGCCAACTGTTCTGCTGTTTCCACTCCCTCAGCAATCACCTGTAAATTCAAGCCCTGTCCCAGAGCGATCGCCACTTTCACAATCGTAGCACCGCTGTTGCAGTTGAGCAAATCTGCCACGAAGGATTTATCTATTTTTAAATTATTCAGTGGAAAGTTTTTCAGAGACCACAGCGAAGAATAACCTGTGCCAAAATCGTCCAGAGAAATTTGAATGCCCATTTGCTGCAACTGCTGCAATACCGACACCGTAAAATTTACATCTGTCATGGCAACTGTCTCGGTAATTTCTATTTCTAAATACTCGGGATTTAACTCGGTTTCTGACAAGATTTTAGCAATGGTTTCTACCGTGTTAGCTTGTAGAAACTGACGGGCTGATAAATTCACAGCTACCCGTACCGGCGGCAATCCCAATAACTGCCACTCTCGATTTTGCAAGCAAGCTGTCCGCAGCACCCATTCGTCAATTTGGCAGATTAATCCTGTTTCCTCAGCTAGGGGAATAAATCGATCGGGAGAAATCAAACCGCGTTCGGGATGCTGCCAGCGAATCAAAGCTTCCATGCCGACTATTTGGCAAGTATTTAAGTTTATTTGCGGTTGATAGTGCAGCACAAACTCTGATTGTTTCAAAGCTTTGTAAAGCTGATTTTCTAAGTTAAGTTCCTCGGAGACTTGATTGCCGATCGCCCGCGTGTAAAAATGATAATTGTTCCGACCTTTCTGTTTAGCTTTGTACATCGCAGCATCAGCATTTTTCAGTAAGGTTTCTGCATCTTCTCCGTCATAAGGAGCCAAAGCAATTCCCAAACTAGCCTTAGTATAAAGTTCCCGACCGTCAAAATCAAAAGGAGTGCTTAAACTCTGGATTATTCGCTGGCAAACCTTAGTTGCGTCCTCTGGGCTGTTGATATTGTACAGCAGCAAAGTAAATTCATCCCCGCCCCAACGGGCGATCGAATCCCCGAGGCGCAAACAGTTAGTCAAACGCCTAGATACACCTTGCAGCAACTGGTCGCCCACTGGGTGGCCGAGAGTATCGTTAACATTTTTAAATCTGTCTAAATCTAGAAATATCACCGCCAACATTTCTGCATTCTGGTGAGCGTTAGCTAAAGCTAAAGACAGCCTTTCATTAAACAGCAATCTATTCGCTAAACCTGTTAATGGGTCGTGCGAAGCTTGATGTCGCATCATTGCCTCGACGCGCCTCTGCATGGCAGCCATGTACAGGTGAGTTCCTAATGATTTTGCTAGCTTCTGTTCCTCGCTGCTCCATTTTTGAGCTTCGCCGGTTTTGATTTCTTTCCAAGCTGCAAAGGACTGTCGGGGTCGATCGCTCCGGGCGTCGGAACTGCAACGGCCAGCCCACAAAATTTCGGTTTCTACGGCTGCGCGAAAAATGGTGAGACAGCCGATGCACTGTTGGCGGTATTGCAGCGGTACTGCCAAAAATGACCGAATGTCAGCTTCGAGAAAATTTGCAGATAAAGATTTGACTTGAGGTTCTTGAGAAATATCGGAAATCGCGTACAAGTGCGGGACGATTAAATTAGAAATATTTGTATCAATTGAACTGTAATGCTCGGAATATAGATTTTGATAAATGCCTAATTGGCTGGTACTGTCGGCAGTTTTTGGTTGCTCGTCTTGGTTTGCCCACCCCATGATCTGCTGCCAAAACTCGGTGAGTTCGAGATTGGTGTCTGGAGGCTGCACGCCGCAGGTATAAAGTTTAGCCGGCCGATCGCCAAATTCGGCGGCAATGTACAAGCGTCCTCCCGAACCGTGCAAATGCTTGACAGTTTGTTCGAGAACTGCTTGCCGAATTTCGTTTAGTTCCAGAGGAGAGTGCAGCAAACTGCTAATTTGGTTGACAACGGCTTCGTCGTGCGCTTGCTGTCGGGCTTGAGTGAGGAGAAAAGATTGGGCGATCGCAATTGAAAGCTGATCCACAAGCAACTGTACTATGTTCAATTCTCGATCGCTAAACCGTTTGGGTTGACTGTGGTGACAGGCCAGCAGCCCCCAAAGTTGATTTTGATGTACGATCGGCACCGTCAGAGAAGAACGCGCCCCCATAGCCTCCAGATATTCTGCGTGACAGGGGTCTACAGGACAATAGCGAATATCTTCAACTGCTAAAGTTTGGCCGGTTTCGGGACAATCTAAGCGATTAATTATTTTATGCTGCAATCCCACATCTACAATCACTCGCTGCCGCGCTTTGACAAACATTTCGCGCGCACTAGGCGGAATGTCGCCCGCAGGAAAGCGCAAACCCAGCAGAGATGGCACATTTTCGCCGTTGATGGCCTCGGCAATCACCTCGCCGCTACCGTCTGCATCAAAGCGATAAACTTTTACCCGATCGCTTCCTAAAAAGCTGCGGATTTCTCGCGCCGTTGTCGTCAAAATCTCTTGCAGTTCTAAAGAGTTGCGGATGCGATTGGTAATTCGATTGAGTAAAATCTCTTGTTTTAAATTCGCTCTTGACGTTTGTCTAACTCTTCTGCGGGCCATCCCTTTTAATCTCCAGGGCAATTGACAGCATTTTTGCGAGCCACCTTGTTAACTCGCCCTGTTTTATAGACTACAACACTTTCGCTCAGTCTGTGGGATTGACGCAACCAGAGAGCCAGAAACCCAGTTTTTATGAATATTTCTGGTTTTTCCACAAATTTTCGGTAGGAACCGGGTTTCTTAACAGACTTTTATGCGGACTAAAGTCCGAACGATCAAACCAATCTAGAAAGCGGGTCGATCGCACAAGCTTCTGACTGAGAGTGCAGAATGCTGGAATAGTAAACCCGGTTGCTCAGTATTTATACTGGGAAATATCCCGTTAAGCCGACTCCCAAATTTCCCGAATTCTCTCCGGCAAAAAGCTCGCTATTTCCTGAATTCGCTCCTGGGACAACTCATTCTTCGTTGCCGAAAATACACCCGCGATCGCAGTTTCCGATTTTACTCCCGAAGGAAGTGAGCCTTCTAGTTCGACCCTCCGTACAAACAAATTGGCATCGATGCCCAAAGGTGCAGGCCCGCGCAAAGGCTCACGCACCCGGCTTAGCAATCGTACCAGCGGATTCGTATCTTTCCAGAGGTCAGCTATTTCTGTTTGGAGGGTTTTGTCGTCCGTAGGTAAAACTTCTTTGTGCAGTTCGGCTTCCACGCGATCGCTGGCTTCTGTTGTCATCAAATCGGGCGGGCGGGCTTTCAACCAATTCTTTCTGGTAAGTTAAGTCGTCTCTGATTGCAATTGTCATCAACATCTCCTAGGTTAATATCTGGTAAACAGTCAGTAAAAAATGATATTTTTACGGGTTTAAGTAGCGATAATTACTACTTAAAAACATTGAAATCTAAACCGGAGAAATAAGTATCTCAGCAGGTGGAAGTTGTTAAATTTATGTGCCTCATCTAATCTTTCTTTAGGTATATACACGGAGGATATCAGTAGTGTAATGTTGAGAGAATTCTCAAAAACTGCGGCCACTCTTCAAAGCAAAAATTAAGCTAGGATAGTTTATTAGCAAGCTTTTTCCTAGTAATCGCCTCTTGTTGTCAAAGCTGACGCAACCTTAGGGCGTAAGTTGGCAATTTGCCCGGGGATCGGTAAAATTATGGAGATACTGTGGGAGCGCTCGACTGGTGCAGTCTTTGCCAGAACTCGCAGCGATATTGTACAATCTGGCTAGACTGAAGACTGGCCATCTGAGAGCTACAAATACGAGCCAATCTGTTTCAAGTGCCGGAGCGCCACTTGAAGAATGCCTCGGGTAAAACTTTTACGATCGTTTTTCGATCTGGATTTATGAACTACCCTACGTGGAATCAGCATTTGGAATCTTCTTTAAATATGGGTCACCTGGCGGTTGACAAGCGTCCTCTCGTATTGGCTGTAGACGACAATCACGATAACTTAGAGCTGCTGACGCAAATACTCGATTTATTCGGCTGCGAGTGCGTAGGAGCCATGGACGGCTACAGTGCTCTTTCGACAGCAGTCTCGCGCTCTCCCGACTTAATCGTACTCGATATTTGTCTGCCCGATATAGACGGTATAGAATTAGTAAAGCGGATCAGAGAAAACCCGGATCTCAGACATATTCCGATCGTGGCCGTCACAGCACTAGCAAAAACAGAAGACCGCGATCGGATTCTCGAAGCAGGCTGCGTTGCATATCTTTCTAAACCTTTCAACATCAAGGATTTAGAACAAATTATCCGCCACCATCTCAACCATCAGCCGATTCTCGTGGAGTTTTAGACTTAGAACTCGAATCGCGAACTTGAGGTGCAGACTCCAAAATTGCGATCGTTCCGGCGCGGCCCGTCTCCAAAGTCGCATCGCTGAGCAAATCAGTCACGGCCACACCCAAAACCTCTTTGATTAAGTCTTTCAGTGCCACTTCCAGAACTGACTCTAATTGCGATCGCACCTGGGAAGCCAAATCTTCCTGACCGTTCTGAGCCAGCAGTTTTTCTGGTTGAGTAATCGCATTTTCGATTACAATGATTAATTTGTTATCCAAAAGATTGCAGAGCGCCTGACTCGTTTGCTGTCCCAGCAGAGAGCGATACAAAGCTTGAATACCCTGGGCCAGACTGCGTTCTAACTTTCCGCGAGTAGGTACTAAATTTTCCCCGGTCATATTTTTTACGTACAGCAAGATCGCTCAAAAAAATACTTAATAGTTAACAGTTCATACCAATTTTTATGAGACTGCATAGAATCTGATCCCCCCTAACCCCCCTTAATAAGCAGGGCGGTTTTATTGTCGTCAGAAAATTAGGTATGTAGTTGCGCTTCAGCGCTCTTTATAAGATTAGCTAACAGCGCAAAGATCGAAACTACGTACCTTGGCGAGCAATACTTTTCGTAGTTAGAAATTTCCTATCCTGACAATAAAACCACCCTGCCTAACCCCCCTTAATAAGGGGGGGACTGGAATCTTCTCAAAGTCCCCCTTCTTAAGGGGGATTTAGGGGGATCGGAATATGTGCAACTTCACATTAAATTGGTATCACAGTTAACAGTTCACTTGTTAACCGTTAACTGTTCCCAACAACCGTCGCCCTAGCCAACGGGAGCATCTCAGTTTTGCAAAAAGCATTTTTTTTATTATAGTGCGAGCGTCCCCGCTCGCGTATTCTACAACTCGCGAGCGGGGACGCTCGCACTATAAATACCAAACTGAGATGCTCCCCTAGCCGACAGTAACTTGATTGGTTTCCACCCCAGTTGCACCCTTAACCCTTTTAGCAATTGTCACCAACTTGGTGACAATTTCCTGACTGGGAACCGTACCTTTGAGAACCACCGTAGTACCGTGTTGAGCAACATAAACAGTCTCAATGTCCGCCACATCAGGATTTGCATCGAAAGCCTGAGCCACCCGTTTAGCTAAACCGCTTTGATCGTATTCTCCATTCAATCCCATGCGTTCCGGCGGGATTGTCTGAGTCGCCCTAGCAGCAGGTTGAGTTTGAACTTGAGCTTGAGATGGAGCTACAGGTGCTTGGTAAGCAGGAGCTTCCACATTTTCTTGATTTTCCAGTTTTTCTAAACCAAACAGTCTTTTTAGCCAGCCCACAGAAGTTACCCTCTCAAAATGTTTTTGTTAATTGACATTTGGCACGGCGCCGTACAATTCTTATACTCAATACCAGGAATTGCGATCGCCATTCAGGACGCAGACACCGAGTTGTTACGGCCATCAGGCTCGGTACAAAAACTCGGTCGAGCGAGTTGTATGTGCCAGTCATAAATACAATTTAATCTTCTACAACTTCATCAAACCTCTGCCTGGGGACATAAATTTTTCTCATCTCAAAGAAATACATGAGCCGACCATTCCGGGAAATCAAACTTAAAGTCTTCTTCCCCAACTTCTACAATTTTGTTGTACATCCACTCGTGCCAAGTTCCGGTATCGGGAAAGTTAGGAATACAGTAAGTAGATAGATAAGTGTCCGAAAAATTGGTCACCACTACTATTCGCGAACCCTCATCGCTCCAGCGATAGTAAGCGAGCACTTTAGCTTCGGTATTTTGGTGGATGAATTCAATGTTTTGGGTGTAAAGTGCCGGAACATTTGTCCACAATCGAATCAGGTGTTTGTAGTATTCCAACAAATCATGATTCTGCTGATTGTTCAACAAAGACCATTGCAAGTTATTCGGCTGGCTGGGGGTTTGGCGAGTGGATTGTCCGAACTCTTCGCCCATCCACAGCATCGGTATTCCTACTGCTGTGACTAGCAAAACTGCTGCCAATTTAGCGCGTTTAAAATATGAGCAGTGCTGTCAATCTCAGTAGCGTAGGGGTCATTAACTTTTACCCATTCGTCGGTTTCAAAACAAGGACTCTGCAACTGCACTCGGAACTTGTATTGATAAATACCGTCTGCGAGCTGAATTTTAGTGTGGAAATAACCTCTATCATCTTTTTCTAAGGGAATTTCTTCCCATTTAGAAAAAGAGCCGAACACTGTAGCTGCTTTGTTGTTGGGAGCGAAGAGTTTGAATTGAATTGCAGCGGCCATGAATACCTTTTACGCAGAACTTATAACTGTGATTAGTATTCATTTTTACAATTTTGCCAATCTGTCGCCATCGTTCTTAAGAGTTAAATCGTAACTCGAATGTTGTCATGAGTTCCGCGCGCACCCTAGAGCGTGGTTTGATTATCATCATAAAAATTAGGTACGTAGTTGGGCTTGGGCCCTCTTTATCCATACGTCTCAAGAGGGCTGAAGCCCAACAACGTACCTTTATTTCTCGTGACAATAAAACCACCCCCGTTTTGAAACGGATTAGGGGGATCGGGGGCGTAATTGAGTCAAGTGCAGTACCAGCAAAGCATCCCTAACCTGAATGAAATCAAAATTGTAGCTAAAGTAACTAAAACTTATCGATCGCTGTTTATGAAAATTAATTTAACTTTTGATAAGTAGATAAATCGCCTTCAAAGATTAATATTTGTAACTAAAGGAACATTTTTTAGCTGACAGAGCTAATACCGTAGAAAGATGTCATTTTAGGCGGAAAGAGCGAGGATGAGCTTGTAGTTATCAAGTAAGGGAAACCAGAAAGATAAATACTTTATTCAACTGGATTCTCGGGCGATCGCCTTTAAGTCGAGTTTGAGCGGATAAGAGCAATGATTATTTTTGCTTATACCTTGGTAGCACTTGTTTTTTAGTCAAAGACTGGGAAACTTTGCAGAACCAAAATCAGCTTAAACGACTGCTGCTACCTCAGTAATTGGTAATCGGTGAAAATTTCATCCGTCCCTGTTACCTGTTAGATCTTCCGAGCAGCGGCTAAGATGGCTCTAAAAGTTTAATTTGGGATGTTGACGAATTACCGTTACTGTAAAAACTCTGGAGTGTTAAAAATGCTAAAACAAATGTGTTGGTTGCCCAGATTGGGAGGCAATGGAGAAAAGATATTGCACCTGCGTACCGAAGCTCGTCAAGCGTGGCGGCCTTATACTGCTTTTCCGCAGTTCGCGGTTTCGGACTACATGGAGCCAGGGGGTTCTAAGGGATGGGCAACTTTTCAGAAGCTGATAACTCAAGGGTGGAATTTAGTATCTACTGAAGATGGGCAGCAGTCATTTTTTGACGAACAAAAAAGTGCTTAAAAAAGCAGAAACGGCAGTAATAAAAGAAGAGGATTTTGCCTCTTCTTTTTATTAGTGTCTTGGACGAAGTATCAGGTTGTTTTTACCCTGAGTTCGTGTCCGGTCGATTACCATCGCAAAAAGGTTTGTAGTGCGGACTTAAGTCCGTAAAAATCTACGGACTTAAGTCCGCACGCGCGAACAAAAAGGTTTGTAGTGCGGACTTAAGTCCGCTTTCCGGAGGCGGACTTAAGTCCGCACTACAAACGAGTCTGATTGCGGTTAATAGATCGGACACGATATGATACTTCGTTCAAACAGCAAGGTGCGATCGATCGCACCCTAGATAATTTTGAGATTTTTGCACAGTTGCAAGCAAGTTGCCCGATCGCCCGAGTCTGACTATGCTACCGTTGCTACCCTATCGAGCATCGGCTGGCGAGTTTTCAAATTAAATCGATATCCGTGGGGGAGGATGTGCAACTTGGCCCCGCAAAGCGCCAAAGCCTCATCCTTCAACAGTCCATCCATATTGTCGTGGAGTTTTTCCGACTCGTCGATGACAGTTACAGCCCCTTCGCCAATGACTTCAACCACGTCACCGCTGACTAAAATAGCTGTATTTTCGTCAATCCCAAATCCCAAGACTGCTGGTTGCAACAAGAGTGCAGCAACTAAGCGTCCCAGACGGCCTCGCTGGGCGAAATGCTGATCGATGACAATTCCTGGCAGGAAACCCATTCCCGGGCCCATTGCTACCACGTCAACGCGAGGATTTGTCTCGGAGTCTCCTTCAATAATCATCATGTCTGGCATCATCGCCGCGCCTGCACTGGTGCCGCCAACGATCGCCCCTTCGGAGTAGCGTTTGTGCATAGCTGCGTCGAGTTTGGTATCTTTCAAGCAGCTAATAATCCGCGCTTGCTCCCCGCCGGTAAAGAATATGCCAGTCGCTTGTTCGATCGCTTCTAAATAATCTGGATTGTCAGCATCTTCGGCTTTCTGGGTATCAACCACTCGCACATCTTCAGCGCCCAGCCGTTCAAACACTCTGATGTAATTATCTCCGACTTCTCCCGGGAGGCTTGTCGCAGCCGTCATCACTACAATGCGGGCTTTAGTGCCTCCAGCGCACCGCAAGAATTCCCGCAGAATTTTGCAATCCCCGTCTTTGTCTTCGGCGCCGCCAATAATTAGCAACTTTCCCTGATTTTCGCTGCCAGCCATACGATCTGCACTCTTAATGAATTGTATTTCAGTGACGTACCCGACTCTGATGCTTCGCATACAGAAGCGGGCTTCCCGTTTCATCCGCCGTTGCCGTTGCTCCCACAAGGAGAACACTGGTCTTACACAGCGTCCACAGGTTTGGATCACTTGTGTGTCCCTTACTGGCAGACTGCATACACAGCCTCCGGGCAGACTCCCTGCGCCCCAAGGAGTTTAATTGTTTTCTGTCCTTGCCGTATGGCTTGCTCATGGCTTCCAGTGACGGTTCGGCTTCCCTAGCGACAATCTTGCTGTGGCAAGCATATGACTGCTACTTAATCCTGTCTGTTCGAGAGGCTAGGCAGGTCAGCGACCTCGCGAGTAGTATATCAGTTTTTCTCGCTTCGTATCCGCTCAATAAATCGGGGTAAATCGCTCAATGATGAGCGTCAAGCATCGCAAAATCGTTCCAAAAGCAGTAGTCTACCCCGAGTTATTGAGCGGATACAGTTTTTCTCGCTTCGTTTGTAGGAGATTGGCAATTCTTCATCGTGCCCAATCCCTTGCTCAAATGCGTTTCGCATCGGTCAAGGGCACAATTCATCATTGCCTTGGCTCTCATCCCGACGCTCATGGCAACGCAATAGAGCGCGGGGCTTCCCGCCGAGGAGCTAAAACATAACTTTTTTGTGTCCTAAAACTGCCAAAAGGTAGAGATCGATACAGAACAAACCTCTGATTTTGATAAGTCTGGGAGGCACGCAACTCAAGCGTTCCGGTTATTTCACTCGAATCCCGGGCTTTCAACAGTTGACAGTTGACAGTTGACAGTTGACAGTTGACAGTTGACAGTTGAAAAGCGAACTCTACCTAAAAGTCTGAGTATTGGAGTAATGAATAGTCTGATTTTAATTTTTCCCTCAAAGGGTTCCGGCTTTCAACCAATTCTTTCTGGTAAGGCGATTTTTGATAAAAAAACTAACCCCTCCTCACACCATGGAGGAGGGGTCAAAAAATGAGTTTACATTACAGGACTTACGCGCGACGGGTCATCAACCCGATTTCTGACTGGAGACTTGACCCATAAACCTTTTATTTTTCGTATCAACCGGGTCGATCGGCGCTTTTAGATTAGTTCGATCGCGAGTTAGTGCGATCGCTCGATCAAATTGCTCAATACTGTACGCGCTCGTTCCAAAGGCAGGTGTCGGGGTTTGCCGTTCCAGACAATCTGATATTCATTGCTGTGTTGACCGTCACCGTACCCAGAAATCAGCTTCAAGTGAAATGCTTCCTCAGCTAATTGATGAACTTGATCCCTGAGAGCAGTTTGTGCAATCTTCATAATTCTCTGCCTCTTAAATCCTTTTTCACAGTCATAGCCAATTTTAATTGGCTGTGTACCTCTCAAAAGTTATAGCTTTTTTTCATTAGTGATTGATAATTTAGTGATTAGTCATTTAGTCATTAGTCATTAGTATTCGTAATGGGGAATTGGTAATTGGGAATTGGTAATTGGGTAATTCTCCCCCTCTTCGTCTCTATCTTCCTCTCCCTCTCTCTCCCCCTCTCCCTCTCTTTCTTCCTCTCCCATTCTCTCCCTCTCTCTGCAATATAGTGGCGATCGCACCCCATGAGGTATGCCAGATTCTGCGAATGTCAGGATTTGTAAACGGTGGCGTCTGTACCTCCAAAAACCCGATCGAGCCTATATAGCGGTTATCAGAAAGATGAGGTATGTTGTTGGGCTTAAGCCCTCTTAGTCTAAGCGGTTATACCAGCTCTCAGACGTACCTCATCTTTTTGAGAAAGGCTATATGCGCGAGCGATTACCGATTACCGATTAGCGGACATACCTCATCTGTCTGAGACTCTACAATATATATGCCCGCAGGTAGTATCGAATGCGCCGACAAGAGAGCTAGTGTGATAAGTTAGCTCAAAGGAGGTTAAAAAATGCTGCAAGAAAAAAATACCGAGACAGCCCGGGTTAATGCTCGAAAAACCGATGTTTTTGATATTTTCAACTTCAAACATTACATCGGGCCAAACCCTTATTTAGAAACAGCGGCTTTAGTTTTCGATTTGGCGGTGACGGATGCGATCGCACCACAGCCGATCGCACATTACCATGAAATTATTGGCGATCGCTACCCGCAACTGTTGCACGAAAGCTTCACGAACCACGCTCAACTGTTCGGCCGCACCGCCTCAGAAGTAGCAAAACTCGATATGGGTTTGCACTTCCAACACTGGAACGTCAAACCATTTTCTGGGTTTAGCAGAATCAGCATAGAAGCAATTCACGCCCGCAGCGCCAGAGCCGTAGTTTACGCTGTTTGGGATTGGTTTGAAGCGATCGATCAAAATCAAGATTTCCCGTTAGCAGCACAAATCGGCGCCCTGCAAAATATGTTCCGCCAGTCTGTTTACGGAGGCCCGACAGTTTATTCATTAATGCGATCGGCATCCCAAAAAGGCATTCCCACATTTTATTTGTGGGATGAAGGATTGATGCAATACGGTTACGGTAAAAAACTGGTGCGCGGCTCTGCCACAACTTTTGATTCCGACAGTCATTTAGACTCAGATTTTACCACGCGCAAAGATGATTGTAAAGCTTTTCTTGCTACCTTAGGATTTCCAGTTCCTAAAGGCGATATCGTCTCCACAGAAAACGGAGCTTTGGGAGTTGCGAGAGAAATTGGCTACCCAGTTGCTATTAAACCAGTAGTCGGTCATAAAGGAATTGGCGTCACCGCAGATGTGGGAGATGCAGAGGAATTGCAGGCGGCTTTTAAAAGAGCAGTTAACGCAATTCCCGAAACCTCGCCCGTGCGAGTTATTGTGGAAAACAGCATCAAAGGAGCGGATTTTAGGCTGCTGTGCGTTGACGGCAAGTTTGTTTCTGCAACTGAACGCCGGCCCGCTTGGGTAAGAGGAGACGGCGACTCAACTATTCGGGAATTGATCCGCCGCGAAAACCGCAAACCAGAACGCTTGGACACGCCAACTTCGGCGATGAGCAAAATTCAGTCCGACGAAGCGATGGAAATGTATCTAGAAGAACAAGGGCTGTCATTGGATAGTGTCGTAGAGGGCGATCGCACTGTATCTCTGCGGAAAGTAGCCAATCTTTCCGCAGGTGGCGTCAGCATCGATGCTACTCGCACCATTCACCCGGATAACATTGTTTTAGCTCAAGATATCGCCCTGCATTTTCGGTTAACTTGTTTGGGGATTGATGTTGTCACAGAAACTCTCGCCAAATCTTGGAAAACTGGGAATTTTGGGATTATCGAAATCAATGCCGCGCCGGGAATTTTTATGCACCTCAACCCGGCTGTCGGAGAAGGGGTTGATGTGCCTTCACATATTATTGATACTTTCTTTGATTCTGGAAAATCAGCCAGAATTCCGATTATTACGTTCAACCGAATTTCGGTACACGAACTGCAAGAAACAATCGACCACATTTTGTTGCAACATCCTGATTGGACAATCGGTGCTGTTTGTCGCTCTGGACTTTTTGTCAACCGTTCTGAAAAGGTTTTGCATAAAAATTACAATCTTAATGTGCAAACTTTGCTGCGAAATCCTAAACTCGATTTGTTGATTGCTGAATATCCCGAAAATGTTTTGGAAGCTGAGGGAATGTTTTATCAGGGCAGTAATATGGTGGTGCTGGACAATCCGGGGGAAACAGAGATGATTTTGCTCAGGGAAAGCACTGATGATGATACTGTGGTGGTGCGGGAAGGCAATAGTATTTCTATCCGCCGCCAAGGTTTGATCGAACAGTACAGTCTGGAGGATGGGGAACCGTTTACTCGGGTGTATTTGAAGGAAATTGGGACTGTTTTGTAAGGTGCAAATTGCTACTTGAGTAAGGTGTGGGTTGCAGACAATTAAATCAACACAAAGGTGCGACTTGTTACTCGCACAAAGTAATAAGCGCACCTTCGTGTCAACGGTTAAGTGCGAGTTGCTATTTAGGCAAGGTGTGTAGCGCCCACTCAAATTTAACAATCAAGTGCGAATTGCTACTTGTGTAAGGTGCATTCGGCGCACTATACTGAGGTAAGGTAATTATCATCTTGTCGTTACCAAACTAATATTTTCGCAGAAACCGACTTTATGAAGATAAATTCATATTTGTGCGATCTTAAGTTTTGAGACAATCTTGTTTCTGCGCTGTCGATCGTGTTATCAAGGAAACTGGGTTGAAAACCCAGTCCTTCTAGGATGGCTTTAATTATAAATCTTTGTTGCACTTGCGAGCCAATCTTGTACTGAAAGATATAGGATAACGTGGGAGGTCAAACCATGCTAGTTTTTGAGTTTAAAGCCTACGGGAAATCAAGTCAGTTCACGGCAGTAGATGAAGCAATTCGTACAGCTCAATTTGTTCGCAATAGCTGTTTGCGCTATTGGATGGACAATAGAAAAATAGATAAGTACGACTTAAACAAATATTGTGCGGTACTGGCGAGTGAATTTCCGTTTGCCGACGAACTTAACTCTCAAGCAAGACAAGCCAGTGCTGAAAGAGCATGGTATGCTATCTCCCGATTCTATGATAACTGCAAAAAAGGGATTCCCGGTAAAAAAGGATATCCGCAATTCCAGAAAGATTGTCGCTCAGTTGAGTATAAATTAACTGGATGGAAACTGGCCCAAGATCGGAAGTCGATTAAGTTTATCGACAAAAAAGGAATTGGCAAGCTCAAACTCAAAGGAACACGGGACTTACACTTCTACCAAATTAACCAAATTAAACGGGTGAGATTGGTGAAACGGGCTTCGGGCGTATATGTTCAGTTTTGTGTTGATGTTGACCGAAAAGAAAACATAGTAGAACCGAATGGTAATAACATCGGCTTAGACGTTGGGTTGAAGGAATATTATACCGATTCCAATGGGGTAATGGTTGAAAACCCCAAGTTCCTCCGAAAAGGTGAAAAAGTTCTTAAGCGTTGTCAACGTCGAACATCAAGAAAACTAAAAGGTTCAAAGAACAGAGGCAAAGCCAGACAGGTGTTAGGAAAACGCCACCTCAAAATAAGTAGGCAACGTAAAGATCATGCAATCAAACTTGCACGGTGCGTAGTTCAATCTAACGATTTGATAGCTTACGTAGGCGCTTCGCCGTGCCGAAGGCAGATTTGAGAATTAAAAATATGGCAAAAAATCACTGTTTGGCTAAGTCGATTAATGATGCTTCTTGGTATCAGTTTCGTGTCTGGCTTGAATATTTTGGCAAAGTATTTGAGAAAGTAACAGTTGCGGTAAATCCGCAATATACCAGCCAAGAATGCTCTAGTTGTGGTACAATTGTCAAGAAAACACTATCTACTAGAACTCACGTTTGTCAGTGTGGTTGTAGCTTAGATAGGGATTTCAATGCAGCTAGAAATATCCTAAGTCGAGGATTGGCTACCGTAGGGCATACGGGAAGCTTTGCATTAAATGCAAGCAACGCTTTGGGAGATGAGTCCTCTACTGCAAGCTGGAGAAATCCTGCATCAGCAAGTCATGTCGTAGATCAAAGAATCCCCACGCCTTCAGGCTGGGGAGTGTCAACAAGGAAATTCAGAACTATTTAAACGAATCGCACTCCGGTGCCAAAAACTCTGGAAATATGAATGTTGCGAGCAATTGGTTTAATTTAGTAACGAAAAGTTTACAGTCGTATCGCCGCTACATTCCAGCAGCGTTGACTCTTTGCACGGGTGCCGGCTTGTCATTGATAGCGGCTGCCGTTGTCTGGAATTGGGAAAATCAGCGGATGGCAGCAGAATTTCATCAGCAAGCCGATCGCCTGAATGCGACATTACAGCAAAGCATCAACAAAAACTTAGATTTTCTGTACTCAATTCAAGCATTCTACAGCGCATCTGCTGAAGTTAGCAGAGAAGATTTGAGGGAATTCGTTCAACCGGCACTGTCCCGAAATGCTGCCGTCTTTTCTGTAAACTGGGTTTTGCGCGTCCCGGCTGCGGACAAAGCAGCTTACGAACAGACAATTCGAGCCGAAGGTTTTCGGGCATTTCAAATCTACGAGCGAGATGCTGACAAAAAGCCTGTACCAGTAAAAGCGCGATCGGAATATTTTCCTGTCACGTACAGAGAAGCCCTGGAAGCAGATACAAAATCACTGGGTTTCGATCTGGCTTCCAATCCCGAACGCAAAGCAGCTTTAGAGAAGTCGGTGAATACCGGGAAAATAGCTGCTTCGGGGAAGATTCAATTAATCAAGAACGATCGACCTGGAGTGCAACTATTTCTGCCAGTACCTGGCCGCGCAAGTTCTCCAGATAACTCGGCAAACAGCCGCGAAAACCTCAGGGGAGTGATTTCAGGTGTGTTTCAGATTACCAATATGGTCAATTTTTATTTAGAATCGCTGAATTTAGATCACATAAATTTTTATCTCTATGACAATTCAGCTACAGGGAAAGAACGCTTTCTGATGCGGTACGACTCGCAAACCAAGCAGTTTATAGATAATGCAGAACTAGAACATCCAGAGTTAACTAATCTCCGGCAACCTATCTGTGAAAATAAGAGTGCTTGCACTCGCACATTTAACATAGCAGACCGCCAGTGGATGCTGCTAGTTTTGCCGGGAAAGGGGTACGATAGTCTGAGCGCCCATGAGGGTTCGCTGGCAATTGGCGCGATCGGGCTTTTGATGAGTGGCAGCTTGACGGCTTACCTGTTGATGTCTCTAGGACGTACAGCCAAAGTAGAACACCAAGTGCGCGATCGTACAATTCAACTAAAAGAGCGCACCGCTGAACTAGAAACGGCACTGACAAATTTACAGTCAGCGCAATTAAAACTAATCCAAACTGAAAAAATGTCCAGCTTGGGGCAGTTGGTGGCTGGAGTGGCTCACGAAATTAACAATCCTGTCTGCTTTATTTCTGGCAACCTGAGCCATACAGGCGAATATACTCAAAACTTGCTGGAACTTGTGAAAATATACCAGCAGCAATATCCCAACCCAACGCCAGAAGTACAAGGAAAACTACAAGAGATCGATTTGGAATTCATTAGTGAAGACTTGCCTAAACTCCTAAAATCGATGAATGTAGGAGCCGAACGCATCCGCCAGATTGTGCTTTCTCTACGAAATTTTTCGCGTTTGGATGAAGCTGAAATGAAGTCGGTCGATCTTCACGAAGGCCTTGACAGTACCTTGATGATTTTGGACGGTAGGCTGAAAGCTAACGGTGATTTTCCCGGCATTAAAATTATCAAAGAATACGGCAAATTGCCCTTGGTGGAGTGCTGGGCAGGACAATTAAATCAGGTATTCATGAATATTTTAAGCAATGCGATTGATGTTTTGTATGACGGCGAAAAAAATAAACATTTAATCGCAAAATTTTCCTCAGAGTCGCCTTTTTTACCTACCATTGTGATTCGCACTGAACTTTTAAGTTATAATTGTGCGTGCGTGCGGATCGCGGACAATGGAGCGGGCATGACGGAGAAGGTAAAACAACGTTTGTTTGAGCCGTTTTTTACTACCAAGCCTGTAGGCAAAGGTACCGGATTGGGATTGTCGATTAGCTATCAAATAGTGGAAAAACATCAAGGTTCGCTCAGGTGCGTATCGGCTCCGGGAGAGGGAACTGAATTCTGGATTGAGGTACCCGTGCGGCAACAGCCCGAGCAATCAGTTGCTAATATTTCATCAGCGGTACGCGTCAGTTGACAGTTGACAGTTGACAGTTGACAGTTATATGGCGGTGCCAAGAGTGCGGGCCCTCTTAGGAATGAGAATTAAATAACTTACAATTTTGGCGTTGCTGAATCAAGGTATGAATGCTCCAGGAATGGGAATATCGTCAAACTTCAAGTAATGTATTAATAATTTAATAGAATGCTTGAGCATTTCCTCACATTTAGAATAACAAAGAGTCTTGCGA
>NZ_JAAFKG010000025.1 GCF_013299185.1 Microcoleus sp. bin48.metabat.b7b8b9.023
ATCCCTAACTGGGTGATGCGATAATTGCACAGATTTCTGGGTGTTTTTACTCACTATTATCTCGGATAATTCACTTTTACCCCCTCAAGCAGTGTATGTGCCAGTTGGGGGTGCGGAATGTGGGTTCTTAGCGTCTTCGCGGTTCGTTAAATAAATACTCTTAGGTTCGTAGTGAGGACTTCAGTCCTCTGAATTTATGAGGACTGAAGTCCTCACTACGAACCACAGATAACAGGCTTTCCAGCCTGTTCCACCAACTAACAATATTAGCTCGCGCTCAAAACAAATTGTTCGATCGCAGCCGCCACACCATCTTCCTCCACATCCGGCGCCACCCAATTAGCAACAGCCTTCACCCCATCAGGAGCATTCCCCATCGCCACGCCCACACCCGCGTAGGAAATCATTTCTAGATCGTTAAAATTGTCGCCGATCGCCATCACATTCGCCGCCTGCAAACCCAAAATTTCCTCCGCCAAATACTGCACTGCATCTCCCTTATTCGCCGAAGGATGCGTCGCTTCAAAAAAAGTAGCAACGGATCGAGTTAAATAAAGCTCCGCAGGCGTGTAACGCTCGCGCATACTAATGAGCAAGCCGTCGAGTACCTCCGGATTCTGGCACAAAGCCAAGACTTTCGTCGGTTCCCCCGGAATATCTCGCCGCAAATCTTTAATTACATTTGGTTGAATACCCGATCGTTCGGCATAAAGTCGGGTAGCTGTGGTAATTTCTGGTACATACAGTTTATCGTCAATGTAGAAATGGATCGATAGGAGCGATCGCAATTCCGGTACTTCAAAATGCTCTAACAATTGCAAAGCCCTTGGTATCGACAGCGGTAAGTGGCGCAGCCGCTTTTGACTCGCGACATCTTGAATCCACGCGCCCTGGTAGCAAATCAGCGGCAGAGTTGAGCCGATATGCGAGTGGAAACGCAAAGCAGACTGGTACATCCTGCCCGTAGCGACAGCTACTTTCACTCCCCGCGACTGGGCTGCCAAAATGGCCTGCTTGACCGGTTCTCGGATCTGATTTGACAAACCTGCGATCGTCCCGTCGATATCCACTACCAGTAGTTTAATGTCTGCGGTGCCAAAATTGCGATCGGTCGCAGTAGCTGGATTTGAGGCAGTTATATTCTGCATGATTGTTTTTAGATTTTACCTGTTGATTTGCACGTACCAGTTTATTTTGGCACTGGCCCGATAGCAAAATGCAACTTCTGATTTTTTGAATACTAGAATATAGATAATTGAGTAAACCCCAAAAAAGTATCAAGGATGAGCCTTTAGGGCCTGGTTTAACTAAGCTACATAATAGCAGCTAGTTTACTGCCGTAAAAACCGCCCTCGATCTGCGATCTGTATTTTTACTTACTTAATAATACCATGTAAAAAACAACAACAGCAGCCAATATGTCAACCATTCTGTCATCATTCATTCCCACTTCTTCCATCTCAAATCTAAAATTTAAAATCTAAAATCCTCTAACCGTACTTTTCAAGCCAGCCCTCAAACAGCATGATTACCATTCCGGGATACCGCATTGACGGAGAACTTTATACAAACCCCCACACAGCCATTTATCGAGGGATGCAGCTTGAAGATCAAAAACCAGTTATCCTGAAAACTCTCACGCCGACCTACCCTACCCCAGGGCGAATAGCCCAACTCCTGCACGAAGCAGAAATCCTTAAAAATTTAAATTTGCCAGGAATAGTCAAACTTTACAAGCTCGAAAAATACAATCACTTTCCTGTTTTAATTTTAGAAGATTTTGGTGGCATTTCCCTAAAAGATTTTCTCAGCACCAACCAGCTAGATTTACAACAATTTCTCCAAATAGGCATAAAACTAGCAGAAACTCTCGGGCAACTTCACGAACACCACATCATTCACAAAGATATTAAACCCAGCAATATTATTGTCAATATCCAGACTGGGGATGTCAAAATTACTGATTTTGCGATCGCCTCCCTGCTACCGGGCGAAAACCCCGCCCTGGCCCACCCCAATTTACTCGAAGGAACCCTCGCCTATATCTCTCCCGAACAAACGGGACGCATGAATCGGGCGATCGACTACCGCACCGATTTTTATTCTTTAGGCGTCACATTTTATGAAATGCTCTGCGGCGAATTGCCTTTTAGTGCGATCGATCCGATGGAATTAGTCCACTCCCATATTGCTAAAACGCCCATTTCTCCTGGCGAAAATAGAAAGCAGAAAGTCAAAAGCAGCATCAATCAAACAGAAAGCGACGAGATTCCTCTAGCCATTGACGATATCGTAATGAAGCTATTAGCAAAAACAGCCGAAGACAGGTATAAAAGTGCTTTCGGACTTTTGTATGACTTGGAAAATTGTCTCGCTCAACTGCAAACAAGCGGCGCAATTTCTCACATCACCCTCGGCGAGCAAGATCGGTCAACTCACCTACAAATTTCCCAAAAACTTTACGGACGAGAAGCGGAAGTTAATCTACTTCTCAATACGTTCGATCGCATGAAGCGAGGCTATACAGAAATCCTACTTATTTCCGGTTGTGCCGGTCTTGGCAAATCGTCGCTTGTCTATGAAATTTACCAACCCATACTCCGGGAGAATGGGTATTTTATAGACAGCAAATTTGAGGAATTCAAGCGCGATATTCCCTACGCTTTTTTGCTCCAAGCTTTTCAAGACTTGTTGCAGCAAATTCTCACAGAAACAGCCGCCAAAGTGCTAGTTTGGAAACAAGAAATTTTAAATGCTCTCGGTAACAACTGCCAAGTAATTATTGAAGTTATTCCAGAAGTAGAACTGATTGTCGGGTCGCAGCCTTCTGTGCCAGATTTAGGATCGAATGAATCTCAAAATCGCTTTAATTTAGTATTTCAAAAATTCATCCGCATCTTTACTCAAAAAGCACACCCGCTGGTGATTTTTCTCGATGACTTGCAGTGGATTGATTCAGCCTCGCTCAAGTTGATCCAACTGCTAGCAACTGACATGGCCAGCCAATACTTATTAATAATCGGAGCCTATAGAGAATCAGAAGTAGATGCAAATCATCCCGTAATGCTAGCCGCAGAAACAATTAGGAAAGCAGGCGGGAATGTAAGTACGATCGCCCTTTTGCCTTTAGATATTAACAGCGTCAATCAACTCGTCGCGGATACTCTGATCTGCGCCCCAGAAAAATCGCTACCTTTGGGACAATTACTGTTTCACAAAACCGGAGGAAATCCATTTTTTATAATCCAGTTGCTGAAGTCTCTTTACTCGCAAAAAATGCTACAATTTAAAATTGTAGCCTCTAAAAAATCCGTCGATCGAGCCGAACCTCACTTGTCTGACTTTGCCGAACAAATCCCAGAACAAGCTGTGAAAAAATGCAAAATCACAGGCGAGTGGCAGTGGGACATTGAGCAAATACAAGAAATAGGAATAACTGACAATGTTGTGGAATTAATGATAGACAACATTCAGAAACTTTCAGGCAATACGCAGGAACTGCTAAAATTAGCCGCTTGTATAGGTAACAAATTTGATTTAGCAATTCTCTCCCAAATCAGCGAACAACCTCTCACTTCCGCAGCAATAGACCTCTGGGAGGCACTTCAGTCCGGTCTCATTTTGCCCGTGAATAACGCTTACAAAATTCCGATCGCACTAGCAGCAAGCACAGGCTTAAAAGACCAAATATCTAGAGACGTTACAGATGAATTGTCCCTACCAGTTGCTGATGCTGGTAGCGCAACTTATAAATTTTTGCACGAGCGAGTTCAGCAAGCAGCTTACGCTTTAATATCGGAATCTCAGAAACAAGAAATTCATCTCAAAATCGGCAGATTCTTGCTGCAAAACGCGCATCCAGAGCAATTAGAAAACCATATTTTCGATTTAGTCAACCAACTAAATGCAGCCCAACCAATCATCAGCAGTAAATTAGAAAAACTTCATTTATGTAAATTAAATTTAATGGCGGGCCGCAAAGCAAAAGCCAGTGCAGCTTACGAACTCGCTGTCAAATATTTGGCCGCAGGTATTGCATTGCTTCCCATGCAAAGTTGGCAAACCGACTACGACTTGACTCTTGCACTCTACGAGTCAGCAGCAGAAGCAGCTTACCTCAATACCGATTTTGAACAAATGGAAAAATGGGCAAAAATTGTCTTGCAATACGCCCAAAATGAACTAGACAAAGTCAAAGTTTTTGAAATCCGAATCACAGCTTGTGCGATGCAAACCAAACTGCAAGAAGCGGTAACAATTGGTCGGGAATCACTCACAATGTTAGGAATAAACTTTCCAAAATCGCCAACTCCCCTCCACATTCAGCAAGCACTTACCAAAACCTCAGCTTATTTAACAGGAAAAAAGATAGAAGATTTAATTGACTTGCCTATGATGACCGAGCCGCGTAAATTAGCAACTATGCGCGTGCTTTCCAGTATGTTGTCGGCTACCTCGATTGTTGAACCCATACTGTTGCCGTTGATTGTCTGCGAGCAAGTTAATTTATCTATCAACTACGGAAATTCTGCTTTTTCTGCCTTCGGTTATGCTAATTACGGAGCAATTTTAAAAGGAATAGTTAGAGACATTGAATCGGGCGAGCGATTTGGTCAATTAGCATTAAATTTGATCGCTCGACTAAATGCTTTAGAATTCAAAAGCAAGACTCTTAATTTAGTTGCCTTCATTTTGATGCACGGCAAACATCACGTTAAAGATACTTTACCTCTGTTAGAAGAAGCCTATCAAAGCGCGCTCGAAAATGGTGATTTAGAATCGGTTGGATATTCTGCCGTAAATATTTGTCAGTCCTTGTATTTTATTGGTCAAGAATTGCCGCAACTGGAACGAAAAATGGTAAATTACAACCATTTGCTATTTCAACTAAAGCAAGAAACGGTATTGACTTGGAATCAAATATATTGGCAAACAGTTTTGCAATTGATGGGGAAAATGGAAAGCCCCGACATTTTATTACGTGAAGCTTACAGCGAAAAAACATTATTGCCGCTGCTGTTGAAAGTTAACGATCGAGTGGGACTTCAAACTTTTTACTTACAGAAATTAATATTAGCCTATTTATTTGGCAATGTCGAGCTGGCGCTAGAAAATGCAGCGCAAGCCGAAGTTTATTTAGACGGAGTTGTGGGGTTTATTAATGTTCCTGAATACCATTTTTACGATTCTCTCGCCCGACTCGCAGCATATCCATCGGCAACAAAAGAGGTACAAGAAGAGCATCTTTTTTACGCAAACACCAACCTAAAAAAAATGCAAAAGAAAGCACTTTCTGCGCCGATGAACCTCCAGCACAAATGTGACTTGATTGCCGCTGAAAAAGCTCGAATATTGGGAGATATTGTGAGAGCAATGGAATATTACGACTCCGCCATTGCCGGAGCGCAAACAAACGGATACATACAGGTACAAGCACTAGCAGCAGAATTGGCAGGAGCATTTTATTTATCGATTGGACGAGAAAAAATTGCGAAAACTTACTTGACAGAAGCGCGTTATTGCTATCAGCGCTGGGGAGCTAAAGCGAAAGTAGCGCATTTAGAATCAAAATACTCGCAGTTGCTGACTTCACCCTCAATTTCAACTAATATCGAAACTCACAAATCTACGAGTAGCGCTTGCACTACGAGCGACGGTGCAGGCGTACTAGACTTGACAACAGCAGTAAAAGCATCGCAAACCTTAGCGGGCGAAATAGTTCTAGACAAACTGCTGGCAAAACTGATGAAAATTGTTATTGAAAATGCCGGGGGACAAAAAGGCTTTTTAATACTAGAAAAATCTGGTCAATGGGTGATTGAAGCATCAGGCTCTGTAGATGTCGAGCGGGTTAATGTAATGCAATCAATTCCGATAGATTTTGTAGGTGAAGATCGAGAAGTAACTTTGCTGGCAGTTTCTGTTGTCAACTACGTCGCCCGTACCCAGGAAAGTATAGTTTTAAATGATGCCACCCGCGAAGGACAATTTACTCGCGCACCTTATATAATTGCGGTTCAACCTAAATCAATTCTTTGCACTCCCTTAATCCATCAAGGCAAACTCAGTGGCATTTTATATTTAGAAAACAATCTGACTACAGGCGCTTTTACGCCAGACAGGTTGGAACTATTAAAACTGCTGTCTTCTCAAATTTCTATCTCGATTGAAAACGCCCAACTTTACATGAACTTGCAGCAATTCAATCAGAATCTTGAAAACTTAGTTCAGCAGCGTACCTGCGAATTGTCCCAAACTTTAGAAGACTTAAAATCGGCTCAAAATAAACTGGTAGAAGCGGAAAAAATGGCTGCCCTCGGAGGGTTGGTTGCAGGTGTCGCCCACGAAATAAATACTCCCATCGGCGTAGGTATCACTGCCGCCTCGCTACTGGCTGAAAAAGTCACAAAATTTTTGGATCTTTACAGCAAGGGTCAAATTAAACGATCGGAGCTAGAAAAATTCCTGGATACGGCGCTGCAAAGCAGTAATATGATCTTATCCAACCTCACGCGGGCGGCAGACTTGATTCACAGTTTTAAAGAAGTGGCTGTAGATCAGTCGAGCGAATTAAAACGCACGTTTAACGTGA
Source organism: Microcoleus sp. bin48.metabat.b7b8b9.023 (assembly GCF_013299185.1). Classification (GTDB taxonomy): domain Bacteria; phylum Cyanobacteriota; class Cyanobacteriia; order Cyanobacteriales; family Microcoleaceae; genus Microcoleus. The sequence continues at coordinate 6,593 of NZ_JAAFKG010000025.1, forward strand.
AAAACTATCTAGAGGAGATTTTGACATCCTTAAGCGCCAAACTCAGAAGAACTAAGCACAAAGTAGAGATTAAGTGCGATGAAAATATTGTACTGGACAGTTACCCCGGTGTGTTCTCTCAAATTGTGACAAATCTGGTGTTGAATTCCCTAATTCACGCTTACGATGGAGAAAATGGGGGGATTCTGGCGTTTGATTTGAAACTAGAGGGCGATCGGCTAATATTTGAATATGCCGATAACGGCAAAGGAATTACCCCAGAAAATCTCAGTAAAATTTTTGAACCATTTTTTACGACAAAAAGAGGTCAGGGCGGCACAGGATTGGGACTGCACATTATTTACAACCTTGTCACGCAAAAACTAAAAGGCAGAATTCGCTGCGAAAGTCAAGTAGAAAAAGGCACAAAATTTATGATAGAATTTCCGGCTATAAGAAGAAATTAGTTATTATACTGTCAGTTTTAATATAATTCTATTTAGGAGAACGATAAATGTCAGAAGCTAGTAAAAATGTGTTGGCTGCGGGCGATGACGAATTAATAGTGGCGGGCGACGATGAATTAATCTTTGCCGACGAAGACGAGACGGAAGACAAGCCGATCGCAGGAACGTGGAAAATATTGATTGTAGACGATGAAATAGAAATTCATAATATTACAAAACTCGCTTTAAATGAATTTATATTTGAAAACAAAGCGATCGCATTTATCAGCGCTTACTCAGGTAAAGAAGCCAAAGAAATAATCGAAGCCCATCCAGACATAGCCTTGATTTTACTCGATGTAGTCATGGAAACAGAAGAGGCAGGCTTGGAAGTAGTAAAATACATCCGCGATATTTTAGAGAATCAAGTAGTACGGATTATTTTGCGTACCGGACAGCCGGGACAAGTGCCAGAAGATGTAGTAATTGTCAGCTACGATATTAATGATTACAAAACAAAAACAGAACTAACAAACAAAAAGTTATTTACCACGGTAGTGACAGCACTCAGAGCATTTCGCGCCCTGACTCAAATCGAGGCTAGCAAAAGTGAACTAGAAAAAATAGCAGCAGCGTCAGCGCGCTTTGTACCCAGAGAATTTTTGAAATTTCTCCAAAGAGAAAGCATAGTTGATGCCAGATTGGGAGACTCTGTACAGGCAGAAATGACGATTATGTTTGCTGATATTCGTTCATTTACAAGTTTGTCAGAGAGTATGTCTCCCCGAGAAAATTTTGAATTTCTCAACTCTTACTTAAGCCGAGTTGGCCCAGTTATCCGCCAGTACAACGGTTTTATAGATAAATATATTGGTGACGGAATTATGGCTTTATTTCCTAACTGTGCTGAAGATGCTGTGCAAGCAGCAATAGAGATGCAGCAGCAAGTTAAAATTTATAACAAACACAGACAAAATTGTGGATACAAACCTATTTCTATAGGGATTGGCTTGCATACTGGAACTTTAATGTTGGGTACTATTGGCGAGGCGGAACGGATGGAAAGTACGGTCATTTCTGATGCTGTAAATTTAGCCTCTAGGGTGGAAGGATTGACAAAGCTTTACGGAGTTGGTATTGTTGCTAGCGTTCAGACTTTGTGCCGGATTGACGACCCCCAACATTATAAGTGCCGATTTCTCGATCGCGTTCAAGTAAAAGGAAAACAAGCGCCGGTGGCTGTGTTTGAGATTTATGACGGCGACTCGGATATGATGATCGAACTAAAAGGAAAAACCCAAACTGATTTTGAACAGGGCATTTTTTTTCACTACCAGCAGCAATTCGCGCAGGCGAGGCAAATGTTTATGCGTGTCTTGCAAGTGAACAAGTATGATAAGGCTGCATTGTTTTATGCAGAACGCTGCGATATGTTGATGAAGAATGCACTGATTATGACTTTGGAAGGAATTGAAATATAGGGCATTGGGCATTGGGTATTGGGCATTGGGCATTGGGTATCATTTATTATCACGAACTGATAACGAATAACGAATAACAAATAAGAAATAACAAATAACAGATAACTTAATTTATGCGCTTAAAATCTCTTGATGTTTTTCGCGGAATTGCGATCGCCTCCATGATTCTAGTGAACAACCCCGGCAGTTGGAAACAGGTGTATCCGCCGCTAGAACACGCAGAATGGCACGGCTGCACCCCGACAGACTTAGTATTTCCGTTTTTCCTGTTTATCGTTGGCTGTGCGATGTCTTTCTCGCTGTCAAAATATACTGAAACTACTACAAAAATAGAAACAAATATTTATTGGCGAATTGTGCGGCGGGCGGCGATTTTATTTGTATTAGGATTGCTGCTAAATACATCTTCGATCGCCCTTGACGTACTTTTGAACGGCGCCCCGATCGCAAATTTCGGTAAAATCCGCATCATGGGAGTTTTGCAGCGGATTGGCTTAGCGTATGCAATTAGTGCGATCGCGATGTTGAACCTTTCCCCCCGCAATCAAAAACTGCTCGCTGTTGCCGTGCTTTTAGGTTATTGGGGCGCATTATTTGTATTTGCTGTAGGGGGGTACACTGAATACGCACTGACGCCGGAGGGATATGTAGGTGGATATGTCGATCGGCTAATTCTCGGCAGCCAACACCTGTACAAAGGCGGCCCCTTCGATCCAGAAGGATTGTTGAGTACGTTACCAGCCAGCGTGACAGTGCTGATCGGCTATTTTACAGGGGAATGGTTGCGCGTGCAGCCAATCAAAACCCGGACGAGTTTAAATTTAGTAATTAGTGGATTATGTTGCTTAGTAATTGGTCATTTGTGGGGATTTTCATTTCCGATTAACAAACAACTTTGGACGAGTTCCTATGTAGTTTTTACCGCAGGTTGGGCTTTGCTTTTGCTAGCAGCTTGCTACGAAACAATTGAAGTGCGAGGTTGGAAATGGGGGCGACCGTTTGAGATTATGGGATTGAATGCGATTTTCTTGTTTGTTGCTTCTGGGATTGTCGCCAGACTTTTGTTGAAAACTCATATCGGTAGTGGCGAAACTGCTCCAACAACTTACACTTGGATTTATGAAAACTGGTTTGTGCCTTGGGCTGGGCCGTTGAATGGTTCTCTGGCTTTTGCAGTGACGGCGGTATTGTGTTGGTGGTTGATTTTGTATGGGATGTACCGCCGCGGTTGGCAGATTAAAATTTGATAAGTTTGGTGTAGTTGATGTATAGCCTTTCTCAAAAAGGTGAGGTATGACTGACAGGTTATATAACCACTGAAACCAAGAGGGCACTCTTCCCAACAACGTCCGCGAATATGGGAGCTAGATCCGCTATAACTCTTTTAATAATCTCAGATAACAATACTTCGGACAGTTTTTCAACGACTCTGTAAGCGTTACAGCGTAAGCCCTGGCATTTTTAATGTTTTTTTGAAACGAGCGGGCTAGACTCAAACATTGAAAAAATACTCATCCCTATAGCCATCAAGGGTTTGAGATACTCGATTAGATCTAAAAATGTCCGAAGTATTGAGATAAGGGCGATCGATCTTTCTAGCAAAACACCAGTTTAAGTTATAATTGAAGGCAGGAGGATATATTATAGCCTTTCTCAAAAAGATGAGGTATGGCTGACAGCTTACATAACCGCTGAAATCAAGAGGGCTCTCTTCCCAACAACGTCCGCGAATCTTTGTGAAAACCGCTATATGCCGACTAATGCTCAAGAAATCTATCTTCAAGTTGTCCGCACTTTGCCACCAACGGAGCAACTACACTTAGCAACTCTAATCCTCAACGACTTATCACAGGGAAATGTCTCTGTCGTCGAGCCAAGCGATACCTGGACTGAGGAAGATTGTCTCGATGCAACAACTCGATCGATTCAAATTGAAGAAGTTCTAGCAGGGGTGAATACTTATCAGGCTTTGGAGAACATTCAACAACAGCTTCGTCAAGAAATTTGCGATCGCCCACAAGCTGAAACCAATTTGAAACAAACCCTTGCTACCTTACGGGATGCACAAATGGAACTGCTGCTAAAGGAGAGGGAGCGATCGCACCTATTAAGCCTCTTACAAAAATCCTTTTGATCAATTGATGGGACGGGCAAGATGCCCATCCCACAAAAAAAATAAATCTTGTGGGATGGGCATCTTGCCCGTCCTAATTATTTTTGCAAGAGTTCTATTCTTAAATCTGAGTTGGATCGATATCTAGTTCTCTCAGTTTTGCAGCCATGCGATCGCGCTGTTGCTGGATTTCATCGCGCTGTTGCTGGATTTCATCGCGCTGTTGCTGAATTTCATCGCGCTGTTGCTGAATTTCATCGCGCTGTTGCTGAATTTCATCCCGCTGTTCCATTAACTCAACATAAGACAAAAACCGCTGTCCGTCGGGACGAATTATCTCTAATTCTGGTTCTGCAAATACGAACCGAACTCCCAAACGCGGACTGATCCAGCCATCTAAAGACTCAATTACTGTTAGTCCTGCTTCAGTTCTTTGCCATCCAGTCAGATCGTTATTATCTGGATCGTAGAGATAATATTCTTCCACACCAAATCGATTGTAAAACTGCAACTTCAGCGCCATTTCCGATAGCGTATTTCCCGGCGACAAAATCTCAAAAACGACCTGGGGCGCGATATTATCTTCCAGCCATTGCTGGTAAGACCCGCGATATCCTTTTGGTCTGCCAAATACCACCATAGCATCGGGGGCACGCCGAGTTTTATTGTCACCTTCGACGGGATACCACAACAAGTCGCCGGCTACGAATACAGTTGGATTGTCTTTAAATAAGGCTTCGCACCCTTCTTTGAGTTTGACAATCCAACCAAATTGAAGGGTGTTATCTGACATGGGCTGTCCGTCGCTGTCTGGATACAGAACTTTTTCTGGTTGTTGAGTTGGCAGTAACTTAGTTTGTAATTGAGAAGTCATTTCATTTTCACCAGAAACTTCCACACCTAATCATAACCGACGAGAATGCCTCAACTGGTTTCAGATTCAAGCTTTTAGCCTTCAGGGCCGATCGCCCGCCAGCGCACCCTAACTATAAGTGAGCCCAAATCGCTAAAATAAAAAAAAGATACGTAATAGGCAGGCCCGGTCAATGATCCCAACAGTTATAGAACAATCCGGTCGCGGCGAACGCGCCTTTGACATTTACTCGCGACTCCTGCGCGATCGCATCGTCTTCTTGGGCCAACAGGTTGACTCCGACTTAGCCAACCTGATCGTAGCCCAATTGCTATTTTTAGACGCCGAAGACCCGGAGAAAGATATTTACCTCTATATCAACTCCCCCGGCGGATCGGTAACAGCAGGTATGGGGATTTTTGACACGATGAACCACATCCGTCCCGATATTTGCACTATTTGTCTTGGTTTGGCCGCCAGCATGGGCGCTTTTCTGCTGAGTGCGGGCGCTAAAGGCAAGCGGATGAGTTTGCCTCACTCCCGGATTATGATCCACCAACCTCTGGGCGGAGCTCAAGGACAAGCTACCGATATTGAAATTCAGGCGAAAGAGATTTTGTACCACAAACAGCGCCTGAATCAATTTTTGGCAGATCATACCGGTCAGCCGCTTTCTCGCATTGAAGAAGATACTGAACGCGATTTCTTTATGTCGGCTGAAGAAGCAAAGGATTATGGTTTAGTCGATCAAGTGATCGATCGCCGTCCTTCTGCTAGCCGCCCGATCGCTGCTGTGGCGTAAATTAAAAATCAAAAATCAACAATGGGGAAATTTTCTTCATTGTTGATTTTTGATTTTTACTGTCCGCTTAATTCCTTTTCATCAAATAGGTTCGATCGTTGGGACTTTAGTCCTTAGACAGCAGCACTGAAGTCCTCACTACGAACATTTTTTAGGCTTTTTTACGGTAACTTGTTTGATCGTTCGGACTTTAGTCTTAAGAAGGACTGAAGTCCTCACTACGAACCTATTTTAAGGACTAAAGTCCGCAAGAAAGAAGGACTTAAGTCCTCACTACGAACCTATTTTAGGTTTTTTTATGCTAACTTCTTTGATCGTTCGGACTTTAGTCTTAAGAAGGACTGAAGTCCTCACTACGAACCTATTTTAAGGACTAAAGTCCGCAAGAAAGAAGGACTGAAGTCCTCACGATCAAACCTATTTTCCTGATTTTTAGGGTAAAGATTCGAGATATTGCAGGAAGTCGAACAATTCTTCTCTATTTAAGAAATGTCGCGCTTCTTTGCCGTAACCTTGTTTGAGATAATCTTTTCCTTGGTTGGCTGTCCATCCCAACCTCTTGATTTCTTCGGTGGTTCTGCTGTAGATTTCCAGATATTCTAGGAAATCTGCCAACTGTTCGCTAGCAAGTTCTCTCTGCGATGACTTGCCATAATTTTGTTCGAGACAGTCGGTTTCCTGTTTTTTTGTCCATCGCAGCCGTTTGAGAATTGCGTCTATTTGGGCGATCGTATCAGAATCATCTTCGATCGCATCGCTGGGAATTCCTACCGCGATCGGTTGGAATTCCCGGACTTCGGCCGCACCCTGCGACAGTTCGCTTTGGCTAGTATTTGGCACTTCCAGTTCGGGAAGCGGTTCGCCGTAGCTGGAAGACAGCCAAGCGTCCGAGTCTAACTGCTTTGGTACAAATCCCACTGCCGGAGGTAAATCAACTGTTGGCGGCAAAGGTTCCGCTACAGGTGCGATCGACTCTGCATTTAATTTGGGTTCGGCATTGACAAAATTGCTTTGATGCGGTATGTCAACTTTGTCTGGAACAGGCATTTCTAAAACCGGAAGCGGAGCAAGGGCTGGCGGAACGGGAACGGGAACGGGAACAACCGGAGCCGGAGCCGGAACGGGAACAACAGCAACCGGAGCCGGAACGGGAACAGCAGCAACCGAAGCCGGAGCCGGAACGGGAACGGGAACAGCAGCAACCGAAGCCGGAGCCGGAGCAAATGCGAGGACAGCAATCGCTCGCGATCGGGCGCGGTCTTCAGCATCCTCAACAGACTCAGCAGCGGACATACCAGTAGCGAGAGTTTTGCCGTCAACCTCAACCAAACAGCGAACCACAAACTTACCGTGATGAATAGTCAGCAACTCACAGATCAACTGTCCAGCGGGATAAAGGGCGCGAAATTCTGCAAACATAAATTTTTTACCCCGAAATCAAAAGGGGCTGATGAGTTGAGTTTAGTACAACGACAGAGAAAACAATTTTCTGAAAGCACATATTCAACATACAATAAATGAAAGGTGAATCATGCACGCAACCTTTCACGCCATTAAACCCTATCCCACATCCGGCGGTTTAAGCTAACAAGCACCGGCAGTCATTTCTACCTATAGGAGGTCAGTAACTCAGTGCTAAAGCCACTGAGCTTGTAAGAGAAATCGAGCAAGCTGTATTGACCAGCCTAAGCCTTAACTGGCTACGTTATTTAGGTCACGACACCCTGGGATGCGAAGCTAGTCCCTTGCTCTGTCGCTAGTAGTTAAACAGCCTTAAAGTCACTGAGGCAGTGCTGCTAGCCTGACAAGCCTTTATAACATTGGCGAAGCTAACTTTACCCGAAAGGGAGATTGAGGACAACCATCCTCGCCAGAGGGGCAACCATACCCCTCTACCCCGCAAGGGGATTCAAGGCGGTTGAAACCGCTCTTGGAGTTTCCCTCTCAGGACTGAAGTCTCGCTCGTTTCCCACTTACCGAGTGCTTTTATGACACAGCAACTAGGCAAAAGTAGTAAAAGTCTCCGGTTTTGTGTACCAAGCACCTTCTACAGCACAGATTGCTCCCGACCCGCTCGTTCCTCCTCTGTCCCCAAGGACAGATCGCGTGGAAAAAACAGGGGCATCGCAGCGATGAGCTACTAGCAATTTTGCCCGATCGCCGGTAAAATCTTTGGCTTTAGCACAAGGCAAGAGGCACTTCAAAAAGCAGAAGAAAGCAGGAAAAAGGCAGAAGGAAAAAGGCAGGAGGCCCAAATGCAAATTTTCTCCCTCTGCATCTCTCCATCTCCCGATCCAGGACTCAACCCGTCGCTTTCAGCATCGAGTCATCTTTTAAGAACCGACAGGGGCTTTCTACTTCGCGAAGAGCTCGGCGCTGCAAGCCAAAAGCAAAGGAACCAACGCTAAAAAATTGTATTGGGGAATAGGGTATGGGGTATTTGTCTGCACCATCATCTGTCATTTGCAGACAGACAGCAGACAATTAGCGACTGCTGGTGTGGGGAAATAATCTGAAAAAATCCCCGCGCACGGGTAGCACCGACTGTGCTGGTATCTCCACCGACTAACCCGCGCATTTGTTGGGAAGCAGGCACAGCGAGGGCAAGAAAGGGTGCGGCTGATTTCGCCAAAATTAGACTAATTGCTGGAAACAAGAGGATCGATCGCTACATGGAATTTTCTATCGCTGCACTGCTGGCAAATTTTACAGAAGACAAATTAGTGGCTCCCAAAGCACTAGAAAAAAAACTCGACTGCAATGATGAAACCAGTCAACTCAAACTTCAAATTGCATTAGAAGCTCTAGAGAAAATTGGTATATTAGTCAAAGACAAAGGCCGCTATCGTCGAGTAGCTGAAGATGACGTAGTAGAAGCAAAACTGCGCTGTTCGAGCAAAGGATTTTGCTTTGCAATTCAAGATGCTGAAGGTTCAGAAGACGTTTATGTGCGGGAAAGTCACCTCTCGACTGCTTGGAATGGCGATCGAGTTTTAGTCAAAATTATCAAGGAAGGTAGCCGCCGCCGATCGCCCGAAGGCGAAGTCATGCTGATCCTCGAACGCGCCAACCCCTCGGTACTGGCGCGAGTCAAGCAAACCGCCACCCCCACCGGCCGCGTCAGCTACAGAGCAATTCCCCTGGACGATCGCCTGCTGTTTGAACTAGACTTGCTCGCCAACGGTACAAATCTCCAAGAGGCGATCGACCATTTAGTACACGTCGAAGTCAAACGCTATCCCCTAGGAACCCACCGCCCAGTCGGCAAAGTAGTACAGGTACTCGGTTCCGACGCCGAAGCCGCCGACGACCTCGACATTGTATGCTGCAAGCACGACTTGCCGCGCTCCTTCCCCGCAGCCGTCATCAAAGCAGCCGAAAATTTGCCCAGCAAAGTCAAAAAAACCGACATCAAAAAACGGCTAGATTTGCGGAACATCTTGACTGTTACCTTCAGCAGAAATGAACCGATAGAAACCAACGGCGAAAATGATGCCCCGAAAACTCAGCAGGAAAGTTTCTCAGAGGACTCCGCCGAAAACGAGTTTGACCCCACTTCATTCCTCTCAGATCCGCCAATAGAACACGCATTGTCGATCGAAAGTCTGAAGTCCGGCGGCTGGCAAGTTGGAGTCCACGTCACCGACGCCGCCGAGTACGTACAGCCCGAAACCCCCCTAGACCGCGAAGCCCGCAAACGAGGCACAGCAGCCCATTTGGGAGAAAAAATCATCGCCGTACTGCCAGAACTCCTCAGCGATCGCTGCTCCCTGCTGCTAGACACCGAACGGCTGGCATTCAGCATCATGCTCACCCTAGACGAATCAGGAGAACTCCTAGAATACGAAATTCAAACCAGCGTCATTCACATTGACTACCAGCTAACCTACGAGCAAGCTCAAGCAATTGTCGAACCAGGCTCCGATGCCGAAGATCGCGCTTTATCCTCCGCCCTCCGTCCTTTCCTAGCTCAAATCTCCGCAGCCTCACAGGCTGCCAGACAGGCGAGGCTCAAGCGGGGAGCTTTTGAACTAAATTTGCCAGACGCTAACTCTCACTTCGACGACGAAGGCGAATTAGGAGCTTTTGCAACGGCTCCCCCCGTGCAGTCGGCTGTCTCCGAGTTGGTCGTACTTGCCAACGAAGCTGTCGCCACCCACCTGCAAGCCTTGGGAGTCCCAGCAATCTACCGCGTCCAACCGATGCCAGATCCGGCAGACATTCAAGAGTTCATCAAACTCTCGAACAACCTCGGAGGCGAACTGTATCTCGAAAACGAGGAAGAAGTTCTGCCCTTTGACTTCCAGCGATTTACCCAACAGTTTGCCGGCCTCAAGTCCGAAAGAGTTCTCACCTACCTGCTCGAAGACACGATGAAGCCCGCTGTTTACAGCACAACTCCCAAGCCGCACTTCGGTTTGGCCCTGTCAGATGGCTACACGCGCTGCACTTCGCCGCTTTCCCGCTACGCCGATTTGCTGGTGCTGCGGGTGTTGCACGCTGTGTTAGAGCAAGGGCGCAGCAGCCGTACAACTCGCGCTAAGGAAAAAGTTAACCTGCACCATTCCTCCTGTCACGGTCAAATTACTTGGAATGTCCTGCCGCCAGACTTGCATCACGAGTTTGAGACAGAGTTTGCAGCGGCGGTGGTACACCTGACGGAACGCGAAAGGGTTGCTGAGGATGCCGAAAGCGATTTGCAGGGATTGAAGAAAACCGGATTGATGAAAGAGCGCACCGGTCAAACTTTCCAGGGTTTGATTACAGGGGTGCAGTCTTATGGTTTCTTTGTGGAAATTGAGGTGCGGCCGCCGGAAAGTGAACTTTTGCGAGTTGAAGGGTTGGTGCACGTTTCTTCGCTGAAGGATGATTGGTATGAATATCGATCGCGCCAGCAAACTCTAGTTGGCCGCAAAAACCGCAATCAGTACCGTTTGGGCGATCGGGTAGAAGTTCAAGTCAAAAGCGTTGACTACTACCGCCAGCAAATTGATTTAGTTGCAGTTGGCGGCGGTAGCCAAGCTTTTGATGATGAGGAATAGTCAGTTGACAGTTGACAGTTGACAGTTGACAGTTGACAGTTAATTTTCCTCAATACTTAGTTGTCATTGTCTAGCAACTAAGTATTGATAAATTGGGAGCAAACTATACTCATAAATCATCCAAAAATAATCAACAACAGTCAACAGTCAACAGTCAACAGCCAACAGTCAACAGTCAACAGTCAACAGTCAAATAATAACTAACAAATAACAAATAACAAATAACAACTAACTAATGACAAATAACTACCCGCTGATTGTAGGAGTGACTGGAGCATCGGGACTGATTTACGCCGTGCGAACATTAAAATATCTCTTGGAAGCCGATCGAGCCGTCGAACTGGTAGCATCAAAATCTACCTACATGGTTTGGCAAAGCGAACAGAACATCCGAATGCCCGCAGAACCGACTCTGCAAGAAGAATTCTGGCGAGAACAAGCAGGAGTACCCAATTCTGGCAAACTCCGGTGTCATCCCTGGCAAGATGTTGGTGCTAATATTGCTAGCGGATCGTTTCGCACCCAAGGGATGATGATTATTCCCTGTAGCATGAGTACACTAGGCAAATTGGCGGCTGGCTTGAGCTCGGATTTACTCGAAAGAGCGGCCGACGTTCAGCTCAAGGAAGGGCGTAAATTGGTACTTGTACCTAGAGAAACCCCTTTTAGTTTGATTCACCTGCGGAATTTGACGACCTTAGCAGAAGCGGGAGCTAGAATTGTGCCAGCGATTCCCGCTTGGTATCACAATCCCCAAACAATTGAAGATTTAGTAGACTTTGTGGTGGCTCGTGCTTTGGATCAGTTGGGGATTGATTGCGTTCCTCTCAAACGCTGGAAGGAAGAAGAGTTGACAGTTGACAGTTGACAGTTGACAGTTGGCAGTTGACAGTTGACAGTTGACAGTTGACAGTTGACAGTTGACAGTTGGCAGTTGACAGTTGATAGTTGGCAGTTGGCAGTTGACAGTTGACAGTTGGCAGTTGACAGTTGGCAGTTGGCAGTTGGCAGTTGGCAGTTGGCAGTTGGCAGTTGGCAATAACCAATAACCAATAACCAATAACCAATAACCAATAACCAATAACCAATAACCAATAACCAATAACTAATAACCAATAACCAATAACCAATAACCAATAACCAATAAAAATTTGATATGCGCCCTGTATTATTGCTAGTGATTGTGGTAGGGCTAACTATTTTTGCCTTACAAAATGTGGAGCCGGCATTATCGCTGGTATTTTTGGGAATTCGATCGCCCGCTTTACCCTTATCTATCTGGATTTTGCTCAGCATGGGGACGGGAGTTGTCACGTCTTTATTGATTTCTGCTTTGCTCTCCTTTTCAAATTACCTATCTCAAACACGAGGGCGCAGCGGCCGCGACATTCGCAGCCGTGAGGCTGTCTCACCAGACAGGAGAACAGCTTACGCGCCACCTCCCCCTCCCAGAAAACAGGAGATTGACCCCGATTTTGAGACGGTAAATAGCCAAACTTCCGATCGAACTGAGTACGGGACACCGGCAGGCTACACTCCGCAAACTTTCCAACCAGAAACTCCAAACCCTCCTGTTGCTAAGAATTACGATCGACCGACAATTATTCAAGCCGCAGATGATGAAGATGATTGGGTTTCAAATAGCTCAAAATCGGTCTCTGGCGGCAGCGATGATGATTGGGGGGACGATCGAGATTTTGCCGATCGACCGCAGGTAAATGACGTTCCAGCAGCAAATCCGAGGGCTTACGAATCGACGCAGGAACCGAAAAGCAAGTCTTGGGCTGGCTCAGTATACTCCTATGGCTATCGAGATCCCAGCAAGTCGGGGGTGGGACAAACAGAGTCTGTCTACGATGCAGAGTATCGAGTGTTGGTTCCCCCGCAAGATCCCATACCTTCACCGGGTGGCGCCCAAGTCCCCCAAAATCCTAGTGCAGACACAGAGGATGATTGGGGATTGAATGAGGATGATGTCTTTGATGAGGACGACTCACGTCCCAGCGACGGCCCGATTAACCTGAAAAAATAGCAAAATATTGGAGGATTTGGCGGTGGATTTGTTGAGGGGAGTTAATATCTATCTCGTCGGGATGATGGGTGTGGGTAAAACCACGGTGGGGCGGATTTTGGCAAGGGAATTAAAATACCGTTTTTTTGATACTGATGAACTAATTGTGCGAGTTGCTAATCAGTCAATTGCTGAGATTTTCGATCGCGAAGGGGAAGAGGCTTTTCGGGAATTAGAAACGAAAGTGCTCGGCGAATTGGCTGCTTATCAAAATTCGATCGTGGCTACGGGCGGCGGTATTGTTGCCCGATCGAAAAATTGGGGTTACTTGCATTACGGTATCGTGGTTTGGCTGGATGTGCCTGTAGACCAATTGTGCGATCGACTGCGATCGGACAGCACTCGGCCCCTACTGCGGGAGGGAGACCTCAAATCTAAGTTGCAAGGCCTTTTGAGCGAAAGAGAGCGTTTCTACGCTCAAGCAGATGTCCGAGTTGGCATTTCCGGAGGCGAAAGGCCCGAAGAAGTAGCGCGTCGGGCGATCGAGGAAATCAAAAAAGTTCTAGAGGAAGGAAGAAGGAAGAAGGAAGAAGAAAGCAACGGTTTCGACAACTAAAACGTCCTAACCATCTGGCTCGGTTTTTATCAGAAACTGGGCATGATGTCAATTGATACACTCATCAATTGGGTCTTGGCAAAATTACCTATTTATAAAGACTTAAAAGTTACGTAAAAATACTGATTTATGCCTGAGTGTGTCGCTTTAACCGCTGAATGTTTGCAAATCAACCGGGTTTAAGCAGATGTGGTGCGTAAGTTTCATATATAAAGGTTCTCAAAAAAATAAGGTATGTTGTTGGGCTTTAGCCCTCTTTCTCTGGATGGTTACGTAAGCTGTCAGCCATACCTCATCTTTTTGAGAAAGGCTACAGCAACCGCCCTCGACGATTAAAACCTTCTGGGATTGCTGAAACCCTTGCTTGTATTGCTGCTTCTTCCCTCTATTTACCCGATCGCGAAGTCGAAGGGCCTTCTTCCTCTTCCTTCTTCCCTCTTCCTTCTTCCTTCTTCCTTCTTTCCTCTTCCTTCTTCCTTCTTCCTTCTTCCTTCTTCCTTCTTCCTTCTTCCTTCTTCCTTCTTCCTTCTATCAACTGTCAACTCTTCCTTCTGTTGTGCCAAAAAATAAAATGGCCCCACCGCTGAAGGGCTGTAGGGCGCAAGGACAGTTAAACGCTAACCTCATTGTCGGAAAAATTAGCATCGATGCTATCCTCCTGTGTGACGATTTTGCGATCGTCCATTGACTCATCAATGCTCTCGTATCAAAAAATGTAACCCAAGATCGATCGAATTCAACCTGTCCTATTCTAAAAACAATACCTCATGCATTCTGACGAGCAGCTCCCTAAAGCTGCTTTTTTATTGGGATTTAGTTTTTGGTTGCCGGATTTACGGATCTTGGGAATAAAATTTTGAACAACAGTCGCTACAGATCGATATTGCCATAGTGGTTTTCCGTTGCACTCCAGGTTCCTCCCTAATTGACAATTGGCAATTGGCAATTGCTAATTGGGTATTGTGAATTTGTAATCGGTAATTGGGAATCTCAACCTTATGAGAGTGGACAACTGCTAGAATTACGGCACGAAGGCCTTAGTCGGGGGGCGGTGAGGTATTAAAAAAACCATCTCCATTTATTGTTGACACTCTCAGGTCTAAAGACACTGAGATTCTGCGGACAGAATAGGTTTGGGCAATACCCAAAGTCTAACTCTCGCTACGGTCGTCAAAACCCGTCTACCCAGTTGGTCAAGGTTTACACTTAACTTACTGGCTACTTTTCTCAGAATATTGGCAGCACCATTTAAGTCTGCATTCACCATCGAAGCATTAGCTGACTGATACAAGCCACGTTTAATCCGTTTTCCAGATGCTTTCCACCCAGATGGTTTTTCACCATATTTGGGTAGGGAGTCACCATCTAAAAAACTAGCTTTCGATGTATATGCTTCTTCGGTTTCAACAAACCTGATGCCGTGCAAATCGCACAGTTCTTTTAACCTATTTTTTAGCTTACCTAAAGGCATTTGAACAAACTTTTGATTGTTCACTTTACCGAGATTACTGTTAGACTTGAAACCTTCATTCCACCCAACTATCAGCGTGCCAATTCCGGATTTAAGGCAATGGTTGGTAATCAACTTTGCAGCCTTATTTATACCATCACGCATTTGGTGATTGCGCTTCCGGGTTACACGGTCTAGCCAATTATCCCAATAACCTTCTGGCTTTCCTTCTTTTCTAGTTGCTACTTTCTTGTTCCACAATTGATTCATCGCTTTCATGGCACGAGAATCAATTAAGAAGGAATTTCCTAATGTATCGACACAAGCTGCTAGATTATCAGCAGTTCCCAAGTCAATTGATAACGCTTGATTAATGTCCAGATTATGTTGTTGTTTTTCAACTTCGTAGGACATTTCCAGATAAAAAACGCCATTTTTAGGGAGAATTGTAAACTCTTTCACTTTGAAAAAATCAAGATTCGATGGCATAGGTAGAAAGAATTCAGAAACTCCAAACCATCGCCTCACTGTTAAACCCAAGGAAAATCTTAACTGATTCCCAACAAGTTTAGGTCTTAAACCTCCAGAATTTGGATAAGCCACTTTGAACAACTTAGACCCTTTTAGGTATCCCGGTGGCTTGGGCTTAAAATGCAATTGACCTTTGATGTACAAGTCTCTTAATTCTTTAAAAGATTTGAATGCTTCTGCGACTGACATCAATGTTTGCTGCATTGGCGTTGACGGCAATGACTTAGCAACCATTGACCTTGAAACTGACGATTCAACAGATAAGTCGAACTTTCCAGTCAACAGTTTTCCTGTTTTGAAAAAAGTCTGACGAGCCAAGTAAACGCCACTATTGTAAAGCTTTCCAGATTGCTGACAGAGATACTCTAACAAGGCTTTAACATCTTTGTTTGGAGATAGTAATACTTGCTGAACTCCCATTATTTTTTTGGTTTTAGTCACCTCTGTCTTCCTGGATATTGGTTGATTTTTCCAGTTTAAACGATCGAGCATGGATACGTCAAATATAAACCCATACTATTCGGCCAATTAAACAATAAATAAAGAAATAAATAAATAAAGAAAGAAAGAAAGAAGGAAAGAACACGGGGACTGAAGTCCCACGAGTCGCTTCCCTCTCAGGTCTAAAGACGCTGAGTTTCCCGCATTCCGTATTATTTTTATGAGCGATCGCATAATTTTGCGCTAAATACCCATTGCCAGTTGTAGAATTTGGCTTTATGAATTTCCCGTTCCACATTACGGTAATACTAGCCTGCCTGTTCTTGACAAAAACTCGATCGCTCCGCCCACCCCCAAACCAGTTAAAGAAATAGTAGCTAATATCGCAAAAGTCCGCCATCTTTGGTGCCCAAACATTTGAATATCGAGTCTTGCCAAAGCTCCGGCTGAAGTCAAAACTAAAACCGTCACAAAAAGGTGCAACCAGGTAACAACTATAACTGCCAAACAAGCTCCTACAATAATCGAAATAAAAGCCCCAGCATCACTCGAAATCCAGCGCATGAGCCATTTTTTTGTCTCCTTCAGCGGGAATGACAAGGCAATGGCTAATACTAAAACAGCAGCTACGGCAAAAAACCAAGTCAGGTGCGGGGGAATATCAAATTCAGATAATTTCCAGCCAAAAATGAAATAAGTAACAAAAAGTAGAGTTAAGGAAAACCAAGAGTTTCTTTTCATCCGATATACAAATTAGGGGAACCAAGCAACATAAAGATGACCCCGCCCAAAAACGGTTACTTGCTTGCCGACACTCATGATGGTCGATTCCAAAATTTTAGACTCTTGCTTAAGCTCTCAGATTCAGGGCGCTGCGAGTAAATCTAAAATTCTTCATTTCTTTAATCTAAAATCGGCTGACTCCGATAAATTTGCGTGCGGGCTTAGAGATTAGTAGAAATAGCTTGCACCGGACAAGTAGGGATGCACTGCTCGCAGACGATACAGCGCGATCGAGCAAACGTTAGTTTAAAGCTTTCTGGGTCAAGGGTCAAGGCTTCTGTCGGGCAAACCCCCGTGCACAAGCCGCAGTGAACGCAGGTATCTTCATCGATGAGTATTTCCCTGCTGGCTAGGGAAACGCCGATATTTTGCGATCGCATCCAGTCGATCGCCGCTTCTAGTTGGTCAATGTCCCCTGATAACTCTAGCACCAGTTTGCCCACTTGATTCGGAGCCACCTGAGCGCGGATAATGTTGGCTGCAACATTAAAATCCTTGGCCAGTCGATAGGTGACAGGCATTTGGATCGATCGTTGTGGAAACGTCAGCGTTACCCGTTTTTTCACTGTTACCTCGGTAATTTACAAACACAATCTTTCTTATCTTATTGTTTTAGCGCACTTGCTCTAATTACTGGCCTCAGCCAAATTTTTGATGAGATTGGTCTGATTATCTCAAAATGTGGTATAATTTAAAGTGCTTATTAAAAATAAAAACATAGAAATAAGATCCCAATTTATTTTATGAGTCTTAATTCGCCCAACTCAACTCCTGCACCCGCAGATTCCGAAATAAACGCCGCCGCGCGCGTCAGAAACTTATTGATCGTATTAGCAGCGATCGCCCTTTCAGTATCCCTCTTCTTAGGAGTGCGAACTCAAACGCCAGCAAGCAGTCTCACCGAAATGGCAAAAGCCTCGGCACCGATAGCAACAGCCTTAACAAACGGCAAGCCAACACTCATGGAATTTTATGCTGATTGGTGCGGTAGCTGTCAAGCAATGGCTAAGGACTTAAGCGCCATCAAACAGAAATATGCCGAACCAATGAATTTTGTCATGCTAAATGTAGACAACGACAAATGGCTACCAGAAATCACCAAATATCGAGTAGATGGCATTCCCCACTTTGTCTATTTGAATAATAAAGGCAGCAGCGTTGCTGAAACCATCGGCGAAACCCCACGCAGTATTATGGAAGAAAATTTAGAGGCTTTAATTGCCGGAAAACCAATACCGCACTCGCAATCTTCCGGTCAAGTTTCTGATTTTACTCCCGCCACAGGCCCTGTGAAAACAAGCAGTTCAGACCCGCGCGCCCACGGCAGTCAAGTACAGTAAATCAAGGAAGAGGGAACAGGGAACAGGGGGAGCATCTCATTTTTGCAAAAAGCATTTTTTCTTTCAGTGCGAGCGTCCCCGCTCGCGTGCTTTATAAAGCACGCGAGCGGGGACGCTCGCACTACTATAAATGCAAAACTGAGAGGCTCCCGGAACAGGGAACAGGGAACAGGAAACAGATAGTAATACCTTACAGAAATTCCACAGTCGATCGCAAGTTTAGCAAATTTTCATTGCGGGCGATCGGCTATGTCTAAAGGAATATAAAAAAACACTTTTTTGAGATTTTATTAAGATTTATTATACTACTCGTAAGGTGCGTCCGTAAAATTTATTTCTCCTCGACCTAAATTTAAGACTGACGCACCCTACTAAAATTAATGTGACTGACTGGGTAAACTCTTCAATCCAAAATCTAAAATCGAATGAGCGCCGACAAAACCGGATTTAGTATTAGCGCGATCGCGATTCGCCGCCACATCGGCACTATAATGCTGACATTGGCGATCGTCGTAGTGGGCATTTTCTACATCACCCAACTCCCCGTTGACTTGCTACCCTCCATCACCTATCCCCGCATCAGCGTGCGCCTAGACGCCCCCGGAGTCTCGCCAGAAGTCGCAGTTGACGAAATTACCCGCCCCCTCGAACAAGGACTTTCAGCCACAGAAGGAGTCACGCAAGTCTTTTCCCGCACCCGCGAAGGACAAGTCAGCGTCGATTTATTCTTCAAAACCGGCGGCGATATTGACCAAGCCCTCAACGACGCCACAGCCTCCGTCAACCGCATTCGCAACCGACTTCCCGACACAGTTGCATCCCCCACTCTGTTTAAATTTGACCCTTCCCAACAGCCGGTTTACGAATTTGCGCTGACTTCAGACTCGCGCCAAGGCGTAGATTTGCGAGTATTCGCCGATGACGAATTAGCCAGGGAAATTAACGTAATTCCCGGAGTAGCTTCCGTTGACGTTTCCGGCGGGGTTCAAGAAGAAATTCAAGTTAATATTGACCTGAACCGGCTGCAAAGTTTAGGAGTTAATCTTAACGATGTTTTTAGTGCTTTGCGCGATCGCAATTTAGACACTTCCGGCGGCAGACTGCGCCAAGAATCCAACGAACCCCTGACTCGCACCATCGGGCGATTTAAAACAGCCGCCGAAATCAACAACCTTTCCTTTCAAATATCCGGTTCCAACCCGCCCAAACGAGTTTACCTGCGCGATTTTGCCGCAGTCAAAGACGGTACAGAAGAACAGCGAGTTAAAGTTTTTCTAAATCAAAAACCTGCCGTTAAAATTAGCATTTTGAAACAGCCGGACGCCAACACGATTACGGTTGTGGACGGAGTGAAAAATCGCCTCAAACAAATGCAGGAATCCGGCTTGATTTCGGCAGACATGAAAGTAGTTACCACCTTAGACGAATCCCGATTCATCCGCAATTCCCTAGCCGATGTCGCGAATGCCGGAATTTCCGGGGCAGTCTTGGCTGCGATCGCCGTTTTGTTCTTTTTAGGTTCCCTCAGACAAACGCTGATTATCTCTCTGACTATTCCCCTGTGTACTTTAGCTGCAATTATTTTAATGAAGCTGTTCGGGTTGTCGCTGAACTTGTTTAGTTTGGGCGGTTTAGCCTTGGGAATCGGTCAGGCGATCGATACTAGCGTAGTTATTTTAGAAAATATTGTAGTCGGTTTAAACAGCAACCCCGATCTCAAAAAAGGCAAAATCAAAAATCGCCAACAACTAACCATAGAAGAGTCGGTAATGCGGAGTCAAGAAGTAGAATCAGCAATGGTTGCTTCCACTGCCGCTAACTTAGTATCTGTGCTGCCATTTTTGCTGATTGGCGGCTTCTTTTCCCTGCTATTTAGCGAATTAATTTTGACAATTTGCTTTGCAGTAGCAGCGTCTCTGCTAGTAGCTGTAACTGTAGTACCGATGCTGACTTCCCGCTTGATGGGAATGTCTTATTCCAGCGGCGTCAGTCAGTTCGGGCCGATCGCACTTTTCAACCGCAGCTTTGAAAACGGCACCCGGGCCTACGGTGCGGTGCTGTCAAAAGTGCTGGGTTTGCGCTTAATTATCATTCCACTAGCTTTTATAATTTTAGGCTGCGGAACTTGGGTGATGGCAAGTCAAATTCCCCAGGAAATATTGCCAAGAATCAATACAAGTCAAGCGCGATTATTTGCTTTGTTTCCTCCCGGTACTAACTTAGAAACCAATCAAAAAGTAGTTGCAGCCGCCGATAAACTGCTGCTCGCACAGCCAGAAACCGAGTATACTTTAACCACAGCCGGAGGGCTGCTGTTCGGCAACAATACGATCGAGAATTTGCTCCGGGGAAGCAGCACGATTACGCTGAAAAAAGGTACAAATACGATCGCCTTTACGGAAAGACTGACTGAGGAATTAAGGAAAATCGACGTTCCCAAGGGAACTCGCTTGCGCTTAGTCCCAGAGGGAATCAGGGGTTTAGTGTTAACGAATTCTCCAGTCAGGGGCGGCGAAATTGATGTCATACTTCAGGGCAAAACCGAAAAATCACTGCAAGAAGCAGGCCGCCAGATATTAACAGCATTGGATGAAAAGGTAAAATTAGCCAGGTTTCGGCCCGATGGAGATGCGCCGCAGTCGGAAGTGCAAATTCGTCCAGACTGGGAAAGAGCTTCTTTGTACGGGCTCAGTGCCCGAGACATTGGGCAGACAGTTCAAACAGCAATTGAAGGTTCTATTCCGACTCAGGTGCAGCGGGGAAACCGTTTGGTAGACGTGCGCGTGCAGTTCGATCGCACTTCTGTCAAATCCACCGCCCAACTCGGACAAATTCCGTTATCTGGTAATAATAGCATCGTCCGTTTGAGCGATGTGGCAAAAATTGCGATCGGCAAAGCGCCGGGAGAAATTCAGCGTCTCAACCAGCGGCAAGTTTTCTTAATTGTCGGAAACTTAAATCGCGGTGCAAGTTTAGGCGATGCTGTCAAGCAAGTCGATGCAGTTTTAGCCCAATTAAAGTTACCGCCAGGAGTCAGAATTGTGCCAAGTTCCGCTGCGGAAACCAACCAGCAATTGCAAACTGCGCTCAAAGTTTTGGGCGGGTTGGCGACTTTTTTAGTGTTTGTAGCGATGGCGGTGCAGTACAATTCCCTAGTCGATCCGCTGGTGATTTTGCTGACAGTGCCGCTGGCGTTGGCTGGGGGGATTTTCGGGCTGTACGTGACCAAAACTGCGATCGGGGCCACGGTGATGATCGGGGCAATTTTGCTCGTGGGAATCATCGTGAATAACGGCATTATTATGGTAGAATTGGCCAACCAAATTCGGGAAGATGAAAAGGTCGATCGCCCGACAGCAATTATCAGGGCGGCACCTCAACGTTTGCGTCCGATTTTGATGACAACTATTACCACAGTTTTGGGTTTGTTTCCCCTCGCTTTGGGAATTGGAGAAGGTTCGGAGTTTCTGCAACCTTTGGGTGTCGTGGTGTTTTCTGGTTTGTCGCTGGCTACTTTGCTGACGCTGTTTATTATTCCGTGTTTCTATATTTTGCTGCACGATTTCTTCGGGATGTTTGCAGCGAAGAAGAAGCCGCAGGCGGTGGCTGTTCCCGTGCAGAAAACTGCGAGAAAGAATGCCAATTTGTAAATGTAGGGTGCTTATGGCGCACCTTACGATTTGGGCGCTTTCCCACAGTCCGGCGGGGGTTTAAACCCCTGCCTCATAGCGAAAGTCGGTTAAAAACTACAATCTTGCATCATTCTCGATCGAGGGGTTATTCGTGGGGTTTGGGCGGGTTTATTTAACCTGTTTGCTACCTTTATAGTCCTTGGCGAACCCGCCCCTACAGATTATTAAAAATGGTGCAAAATATCAATTAAAAACCGACTGTATTTCGATCGAGCATCGCAATTATCGTAATTCCTGTAGGGGCGGGTTCACTAATAACCTTAAAGGATGCAGACAGGTTAAATAAACCCGCCCCCACCCCGCGCAAAATTCCTGGATCGAATCTACACAACATATCTGAATATATGTATGCTTATTAAACCAAAACGTGAAATAAAAAGTGACGGCGGGATATTAACTATAAATCAAACCATCAATTCAGAGTGGGCTATTGCGATAACTTGCGGTCAAAATGTCACTGTGTGCGATCGCAACTTGTCACCAAAATACGAATACCAGCTTCCAGACGAAATTAGCTGCTTAGCCATTAGCGCCAAAGGCGACTTGCTGGCAGCAATTATGGCAAATGGCAATCATTTAGCAATTGTGACAGCAGAAAACCAGCTAGTTTTTGAAGAACAGCTACCTAAACTTCCTAACTATAATGGATTTGAGGACTGCTGGTTTGATGCAGACGGCTTGCGTTTTTGGTGCATGAAAGTAATTGAAGGCAAGGAAGTAGAAATTCAAATTCGCGATACCAATTCATGGCAAATCCAGCGAAAACTTTTGCTCGAAGACCCTTTTGGATCGAGTTCCTTCGGGTTTTACCCGCACCCGGAAAACCAAATTTTAGCTATTTGGGCTGCTGAGGGTCAGGGCTTACAGCAAATTTACTGGCTTTATGATGATGGTACGAGAATTCACGCCGTGGAGGTTCCATGTCCCCATGACGCAGCACCTCCAGAATTTCATCCTGCTGGTAGGGAATTTGTGACCGTACATGATTGTGGGCGAAAAATCAGCCGATTCAGTTTTCCCGACTGCAATCTACTGGGAATATGCGAATGGCCTCATGCGAATGACGGTTTTGGCTACTATATGTGCTACGTATCGGACGATCGCATTCTAGTCAACACAGATGAAGGACTCATGTATCTAATCGATCTTAACAAAATGGAGATATTAGATGCACTAATTTTAATCGGTCACGAACCACGTTCGTCTCAAGAACTTTTTCCTAATCTCAAGGATGTTGAAGAAGGGCTTTGTGGCGACTTGGACTATTTCTATGGTTTTGATTCAGATAGTATTCTGTCCGTTCATTCACAAGTCCTGAGTCAAGAACCTCGCTCTAAACAGAAGACATTAGTTATCTTCGGCGGAAAAGAGCTGTTTGGTTCGCTGGCGAAGGTACAACCATCCGCACCCTATAGTAAATTATTCATTCAATCTTTGCGAATATCTTAAGAGGATGTTTGAAAAGTCAAAGGTTGTCACAATTAACACCCGATCCCCCTAAATCCCCCTTAAGAAGGGGGACTTTGAGCCGGATTCTGGTTCCCCCTTTTTAAGGGGGCTAGGGGGATCGGGTGTTTTGATACCAACGCAAGGACTTTTCAAACACCCTCTAAGGGACACCCCAGCCACCCCAGCCGACGCCCCACCAGCACCCCACAGACTGATATTTTGTAGCCTCAGTCTCATAAAGTTACATTCCGTTACAATAAAAAAGTAAACAGAACTTGCAGGCGAGCTCAAAAATCAATGCGCTTAATCTTAATGACCGGAAAAGGCGGCGTCGGGAAAACCTCCGTAGCCGCTGCTACAGGGCTGCGATGCGCCGAATTGGGATACAAAACCCTAGTGCTGAGCACAGATCCCGCCCACTCCTTGGCCGACAGCTTCGACATGGAGCTCGGACACGACGCCCGACTCGTAAAACCCAACTTGTGGGGAGCAGAATTGGACGCCCTCAGAGAATTAGAAGGCAACTGGGGAGCAGTAAAACGCTACATTAGTGAAGTTTTGAAAGCCCAGGGACTTGAGGGCGTGCAAGCTGAAGAACTAGCCATTTTGCCGGGAATGGACGAAATATTCGGTTTGGTGCGGATGAAACGGCATTACGACGAGGGAATATATGATGTTTTAATTATCGATTCTGCCCCCACCGGCACAGCATTGCGACTCCTAAGTTTGCCAGAAGTTGGCGGCTGGTACATGAGAAAATTTTACAAGCCATTGCAAGGCATATCAGCCGCCCTCAGACCTTTAGTTGAACCGATTTTTAGACCAATTGCCGGCTTTTCTTTGCCGAACAAAGAGGTGATGGATGCACCTTATGAATTTTACGAACAAATCGAAGCTCTGGAAAAGATTTTAACTGATAATACTGTGACTTCGGTAAGGTTAATCACTAATCCCGAAAAAATGGTAATTAAAGAGTCTTTGCGCGCCCACGCTTATTTGAGTTTGTACAATGTTGCCACAGATTTAATCGTAGCCAATCGGATTATTCCCGAAGAAGTAACCGATCCCTTTTTCAAGCGCTGGAAAGAAAACCAGCAGGAGTACAAGCAGGAAATTCACGAGAACTTCCGGCCGCTACCAGTGAAAGAAGTGCCGCTTTATTCCGAAGAAATGTGCGGTTTGCCAGCCTTGGAGCGATTGAAAGAAACGCTTTACAAAGACGAAGATCCTAGCAAAGTTTATTACACAGAAAATACGATTAAGATTGTGCAGGACAACAATCAATATGTTCTAGAACTGTATTTGCCTGGAATTGCTAAGGATCAGATTCAGTTGAGCAAAACTGGTGATGAGTTGAATGTTCGGATTGGGAATCACCGCCGCAATATGGTATTGCCGCAAGCTTTAGCTGCACTGCAACCTTCCGGGGCGAAGATGGAGGATGATTATTTGAAGATTAAGTTTGCTTAATTTAACAGGACTTACGCAGGCACAATATAAATAGTTTGCCTGTGTAAGTCCTGTATTTTTAGTTTAGTCATTGTAGAGACTATCTACTCAGTCAAACATCTGAACTCAAGGCTATTTTAGTAATTTAACTCAACAAAGTAATCAACGGGTCTCGTCTAATTCGGTTTACTTCCTTGTTATACGAATTTTTCATGAGGCTGCATATAATCCGATCCCCCCTTAGCTTGCCCCCTACTCCCCCTTAATAAGCAGGGTGGTTTTATTGTCAGGATAGGAAATTTCTAACTACGAAAAGTATTGCTCGCCAAGGTACGTAGTTTCGATCTTTGCGCTGTTAGCTAATCTTATAAAGAGCGCTGAAGCGCAACTACGTACCTAATTTTCTGACGACAATAAAACCTCCCTGCCTAGCCCCCTTAATAAGGGGGGGAAAGATTTTTCTCAAAGTCCCCCTTTTTAAGGGGGATTTAGGGGGATCAAGATATGTGCAACTTCACATTAAATTGGTATTAGCCCACTTCATTGGTGTTCCCCATATTCCCTTTGTGAAGAAGCGATCGCCACTTTTGACAAACCCTACTTTCTGGTAAAAGCCTACTGCAACATCAGATGCGTTAACCGTGATTTCATCAAGCTCGTTGCTGCATCGGGTGAATAGTTCTCTACCGATTCCTTGCCCCGAAAATTCTCTGCGGACGAACAACAATGACAGATGATTGCCTCTCCGAAATGCAATAAAACCAACAACTATCCCATTCCATGTAGCAACTAGCGTTTTCTCGCTACTCAAAATTCTTGCTCTTAATTCTTCTAGATCGGAAATTTGTTTCCATTCAGCAACGCTTTCTGGTGTTCCATCTGTGAGTTCCCATAGATCCGCAGAAGCCCACATACAAGCACTAATTTCTTGTTCGTCCCCAAGCTGCGGAGGTCGATAGGCAATTGCGTTTATCATTGTGGTGCGATCGTTGAAATGGTGTACCATGATGAAAGCGAAGTACCCAACCGCTGGTTGTTCGCGACCAAAGAGAGTTTCTGCGTGTATTAGTGTTAGTCTGGCGATCGCAACAGACGACTAAAACCCTCTTGGCCAAAGTGTTTATCAGTTGTCAAGGCTTCCAGAATACCTCGATCGCGCATCAACACAAAAATTATACATTCCTACACAAAATAAGTTCTATCATTTCGCTAGACCTTCCTGTTTCATTTCGTATCCCAACAGTTTAGAGAAGTAATCCAAAGTTTCTTGATGTCGGTCATACATATGTATAACCGAAGCCAATTTTTCATCTACAGTGAATACTCCATCAGGACAAACTTTAAAGCGATTCAAGGATGCGCCAGTAATTGTTAGTACAGGGCCCATGGCATTTTCATGAACTTCAAACGGAATATTCTTAAACCCATCAGTGTAGAAAAGATGATTAAAGACTGATTGCTCGATACCAATAAAGGGAGTTTTCAAAATTTCTGCACATAGAACTTCAAGGAAAGCATCGACTCCCTTGAAGCTTCCCATAATTGTGCCAATGCAAATCGCTGGTTTGCCTACCACCTTTTGCAAAGCCTTGGAACCGTAGCTATCGCCATACCACTTTGTATCCCAGTAATCGTCACCTCCATACTGGACATCCTGCTTAAAAAAGTGTAATTCTGAGGAATCTACCTCATCAAAAAAGGGTGACTGAAAAGCTACATCTTTTACATCTGACATAAAGACTTTCTTATACTGTGGATTCGTTTTTAGGAAGTCTCTGTAAGTGAACCACCGGACAAAATGAGGATGATGCCATAGCTTCAATAGCTGAACGTACATTTCGTAAAATATAACTCTTAATGACGGTATATTTTGAGTTGACAGTGCCAGCCATCTTGTTGGGTAGAGTATGCATCTATTGAGAAGCTTGGAGAACTTATTTACACTAGGGGAATAGTTATTTGGAGTGTATGAAAATGTTACCGAATACTCTTTGGCAATTTGACAAAGCTGATTGTTAACATTATTCGTGCAGATGACTAAGTCGCATACTTGAGGAGCATAGACGCTACGAAGAGTTTTTGCAAATACCTCTAGTCTCTCTGGATTTAGATTAGTTGCAAATCCAAGGACAACATTCTCAATTTGGTGATCCGACATAGTTATAATCCTTCGTCAAAACAGATAAAACCTAACTATAGCAGCCCTAAATCAGTCGAAAAATTGATGGATGCCAGAACCTTTGCAGTGTAAGCGTTTTACTAGCGTATAATGCCAGCAAATCATTTAGGATTGGTATATCTAATATTACAGGCCGTTTAGGATAATTGTCAAGTTTCTGGCTAAACACCCTATATGGAATCAAAAGCCGAAAGTTTCTGCCTAAAATCCCTATTTTATCTGATTAGACCGAAATTTTGTGCCCAATCACACAAATCGTGGTGTTATGTGGAAAATTTCGGGCATTATTATTTAGACCCGCACGCGATCGAGTGCGGGTCAAGCATTAGTCGTAGGGAGTGATTAGTCCGCTCGCTAGCAATTAATATCAAGTCAGCGCCGATCGCAATCTATTAGCTGATGGATTAATCGTCACACCCACACTTAGGATCGCAAATTAAATAATTTACACTCTTGAAAGTGGGATGGGCGGGAGAGCCCGTTCTTTCTTGCTGGCAAGATTTATATCCGCATCATCACCATCAAATCGATAAATATTTTGACTCATTTACTACTCCGTAGTTGATTGTTTTTGGAATGAAAGGCGATCGCATTTAACCCTTCGACGTTGATTCAGTGTATCCGATCGCACTCACGATATCGCGATCGATCGCACTCAGCCAATTCTCCTGTTGGGATTGAACACTGTGCACAAAGCAACTCAACAAAAAGGCGATCGACCTCACAGAGTCTTGATTTGAGAAATCCGCTGTGTTATCCTCTTCCGGTGCACCGCTGGGTTGTGGAGAATCATTGATGCTGTAATGGTTTAAACCCGTTAACTCAATGAAGGTTTTTGCTGGTGCTGGTATCCTCTGAAATGCCGATCGCGAAAGTGTTTGAGGAACCACTGAGTCCTTTTCCCCAGATAGCATTAGGATAGGAGGCAACGGGGCGATCGCGCTAGTGTTTGATGGTGCGTTCGATCCGTAGGTAACTATCGCCATGAGTTGACTGGACAGTTCAGGAGAATTAGCGCCTACAGTACCGAAAGCAGCCATACCACCAGCCGAATGTCCTAACAATATAACTCCTCTATCGAGAGCATTATTAAGCGAGGGACAACTCGAAGGTTTCAGTGCGGCAAAAACCTTCGCCGCTGAACTGTTATCTGGACAAAGATAATCTCTGCCAACTGGGAAGCAGTTTGGCACAATTACCCAGAATTGATGCTTAGTCAACTCGGTTGCGATCGCAGTATATTCTAACTTGTCGATTTCAACTCCCTGTAAGATTAAGATGACGGAAGATGAGTCATCATCTTCAAGGAGTGGTTGGGGAGGATATATATCGAAAGGAATCGGAGATGCCAAGTTAGGCGTTATGGATATGGGCATATACTGTTTAATAAAATTAGGATACTATTCTTTAAATTTAGGACACGGTTTGTAGTAAGGACTTTAGTCCTTTATCCATGGATGAAGAAGGACTGAAGTCCTCACTACGAAACTTTTTCCTCTCTTGGTTTGTAGTGAGGACTTTAGTCCTTTTTGAATGGATGAAGAAGGACTGAAGTCCTCACTACGAACCTTTTTCATCTGCCTCTTCCTTCTCCTCCTCTGTGCTCTCTGCGCCCTCTGCGGTTCCTTCAATCTTTCCCCCATTAACCTCAATTTTTCGCGAGTGACGTTCAGACGCAGCTTGTTGCAGAATTTTCAATTTTTCCGGGTCAGCATCCGATCGCCAAAATAACTTATGACCTTTAATCTTAACGCAATTGTCCTCCAAACACTGTACCCATTCCCGATATTTCCTAACCGCACCACCATCGAGAATCCCCAACTTTTCCTCTTGGCGGGTGAGTTTTGCAAACTTTTCGTAATGCGGATAACTAGGCGTCACAAAAGCTTCTTTTCTGACTAAAAGTGGCGGGTTGTATACATCGGAATAGTCTTGATAGCTGACAGAAAGGTCGCCCAAATGTATGTGCATAGACTTGTGCAGGGCTGGATGCGGATTAGTGTCAAAATCTGGATAAAACAAATAGGAAATTTGAGGTTTGCAAGCATGAAATTTGACGATTGTAGCGCCGTCCAGCCTGCCAATTGTGCGGTTGGCGCAGCCTTCGTAGAGGCGCAGCAAAGGGTCGAGTTCTTCTAAAAATGAGACGTGGACTGAAAGGGAACCGTGCTGTTTGTAGCCGATCGCACTATCCTCGCAACAATCCGCCACAATATCCGGTTTGCTCAGGCTGTATAGCATTAAATCTGCCAAAGTGCAAGCCCTCTGATAACTGTCAAACAAACCCTTGATGTCATTGCGGATTTGAGCCGGAAGCCGCCGCATCGGAGGGCGATCGCCCAAACCGTTAAGAGCGAGATATACTAGCAAATCCTGGCGGCGCTTGTCGGCGATTGTCTCCCAATCATCCGCATCCGTTGCTTGCAAAATCACCCTCCAAGCCCGATTAAAACTGTGAAATTCCTCCTTAATTGGCGCTTCTTCGGCTAATTCGCCCTTCACCGGAAGCCGGCCGCGATCGCTCACAAAAGCCATCAAAGGAGCCAACATTTCCTCGTAATCCTCAAAACGCTTGACTTGCGATCGCACTCTGGGAGTCGCTAAGTGCGATCGAAATCGAGAAGCCCGAAAACCCTCACCCTCCGCCGCATCCCGAAACACAAAATAAATCCCCAAAGCCACAGGAATCGCATCAACATTCAAAACTTGGTCGATATAAATTTTCAATTCTTCCTGTTCGTAATACTTCTGAAAAGTATTCCGAGAAGTAATCACCCCATCCCCATAAGCAATTTGACCGCGATCCGGATCGTCAATCAAAACCTGAGCCGCCACCACCAATAAATTCTTAGTTAATTCCCAAGCATTCAGCAAAGCTTCTCGGCGTTCCGCCAAAGATTCAATCACATTAATTACATAACCAATATTCACAATATCCGCACAAATTTGCGGAGTATCCGGCTGATAGTACGGATCCCAACCAGCAGCACCATAACCCTCTTGGCTAATACATTTAACATCCCCACCGTAACCGCAACCGTAATCAAAAAAAGTCATCCCATCAACAAACAAATCAGATTCCAAAACCAGGCGCACAGGTTTAGAAATAGAGTTCCGCACCATCGCAGCTTTGTGCCGCTCAATCTTGGGAATTGATAACTCACTATTCTCCTGTTTCAAACGCTCGACAACAGCATGATCGTGGATTTCCACACCGCAATATCCCAAATATTTAAGCCAACCATCGCGAGTGCCAATGACGCTTGTATTGTCCAGCAGTCCCCATCCTTCCTCGCAGCGAGTCAGCCGAGCAAACTTCTCGTAATTGGGATAATCGGGTGTCACAAAAGTTTCTTTGCGGTGCAAAACTGGTGGATTTTCGCTGTTGCTGTAATCGAAATATTTAACTTCGCCTGTTTCTAGATTAATTTGGATGCTATTTTGCAAAGCAGGGTGAGCGTCCGTATCGAAATCGGGGTAAAAAAGATAAGATATTTTAGGTTGATTGAGGGAAAACTTAACTAAAGTTGCTTCATCAATATTTTCGAGATGGCGTCTGGCACAATTTTCGTAAATTACCAGGACAGGATTGAGTGCTGACAAAGCCGAAACGTGAACGTAAAAAGCCGTTGGTAATTTTTTGCCTATTTTGCTTTCCCGACAGCACCGAGCTATTTTGGTCACCAGACTATCAACAGAAAATTTATTAATTTCCTCAGGCGGACACGGCACGGCATTTACAGAAGTTTCCCCAGAAATAGCATTGTTTTCATGTAATAAAACTTCCCGAGCAAAATCCATCAAAGGCGTTAGCAGTTCTCCATTATTTTCTAATGGTTCGCTATGTGAAACAGGGTTTGTATCGGTATCGTAAGTCATAGATTAACTCATCGATTTTTGAAAGTAACCGCAGATAAAAGTAGGGTGCGTCAGGGAGAATATTCTTCGTCTTTTGTTAACAAAATCCGTCCTGACGCACCCTACAATAACTGAGCCTACAATAATATCGTCTCCGATCGATTGCAATAAGTAAGGTTCGTAGTGTGGACTTTAGTCCGCAACATACTGCGGACTAAAGTCCACACTACGAACGGCACCCTACAATCACTATGCCGACGCATCTAAAAACTTAAATTTTAACCAAACATTCGAGTTTCCACAAACTCTTGAACTCTGGCTAAATGACTGGACAAACTCGCTAATATGCTTTCAACCCTCTCAATAGTTGACAATCCAGAAGCTGGCGGTTGAGATTGAAAGCCTCGCGCCTGATGCTCCAATTGTGCTGCTAAATCCGACATCTGAGCAACTCCCACATTTGCAGAAGTTCCCTTCAGACGGTGAGCTTGATATTCCACAGTTGGCCAATCTTTAGCTTCTGCGGCTATTTTGGCAGCATCCACATCAGCTTGTGCGTTTCCCACAAATGCTTGCAAGAGTCGCTCGGGCAATTTGACATTAACCTGTCCGAGTTGCTGCAATCTGCTTTTATCGAACAGTCCGTCGCAGTCTGCGTGTTCCCAAGATTGCAGTTCGCGCGGCGAAGCTATCGGGTTCTTAATCGCCCTTGGTGCCGGCACAGCCACAGGCTTTGCTGCTTCCAAAACTTCTGGATAATTTGTTTCTAATTGAGGATTTTGTACCAAATTAATACCTTTAACTCCATACTTATTTTTAAACTCAACATTTTGGGATTCATATTTTTTCAGCGCCACGGCCAAAGCATCTAAATCTACAGGTTTGCTGAGATAATCATCCATCCCCGCCGCCAGACATTTTTCTCGTTCTCCCGGCATAGCGTGAGCCGTTAAAGCAATCACAAAAGTATGCCGATCGCCCTTTTCTCGTTCCCTTAACTTTTTTGTCGTTTCATAACCGTCAAGGATTGGCATTTGACAGTCCATCAACACCAAATCATAGCTTTTCTGTGCCAGCAAGTCCAGCGCTTCTTGACCGTTGGAGGCGGAGTCAGCATGATAGCCTAAAGCTGTCAACTGTTCGACAATAACTTCTTGATTGATCGGGTGGTCTTCCGCCAGCAATATTCTCATAGATGAGGGTGAATTGGGAGTAACATATCGAGAATTAACTCCTGGCAATTTGCAAGTATTAGCAGCCTCCAAGCTGTCAAAGTCTCCCGTTCCCTTAACCGATGCCAGCAAAGCTTCAAGCAAGCGGGAAGGCCGCACCGGCTCGATTAAATAACCGCTAAAACCATGACAGCAAAGTGCTTCAGCTTTCGGCTGTTCCCGCAAAGCAGTCATGGCGATTAACGAGGCAAATGTCGAGGTCGATCGCACTTTCCGGGCAAATTCCTCAGCATCCAAATCCGGCATTTGCAAGTCCACCAGCACCGCATCGCAGCTTTTTTCGCCTTCCTCTGAATGCCCAGAAATGCTGCTATTGGCATTTCTCAACCAAGTCAAAGCAGCAGCAGCGGTTTCTGCTTCGTAGCAGCGGGCGCCCCAACTTTGAGCGAGCGATCGCACCGCCGCCCTCTTCAAAGCGCTTCCCGAGACTACTAACAGCTTCTTTCCTGCAAGTTCGCCAGTCTGAGGCTCAACTTGCAACTGTTTTTCCAAAGGTACAGCAAACCAAAATGTCGAACCGTTGCCGAGAAAACTGCGAACCCCAATGGCACCTCCCATCATTTCGACTAACTGCTTGCAAATAGCCAAACCCAAACCCGTGCCTCCGTAAGCCCTAGTTGGAGAAGCGTCTACCTGAGAAAAAGATTGGAACAGTTTTGTCTGCCCTTCCGGCGAAATTCCAATGCCTGTATCGCGCACCGAAAATAGCAAACTTTCTCCTTGTCTGCCGTCTGCCAATCGGTTGCTCCGTTTCACACTCACGTGAACTAAGACTTGACCGCGATCGGTAAATTTGATTGCATTTACCGTCAAATTTAGCAATATTTGCTTCAACCTGCCCGAGTCGCCCACCAACTTTTTTGGCACCGCACTGTCAATTAAAAAATCCAATTCAAGACTTTTTTCCTCCGCCAAAGGTGCCACCATTTCTATCACCGATTCCAGGCAGATATCCAAATCAAAATCTGCCTTTTCCAGCCGCATTTCTCCGGCTTCTATCTTAGAAAAATCGAGGATATCATTAATCACGCTCAGCAAATGTTCGGCACTGCGGTAAATAGTCTGAGCCGACTCCCGCTGTTTTGGTTCCAGAGGAGCGCGCAGCAGCAATTGAGCCATGCCCAAAACGCCATTCATTGGAGTACGAATTTCGTGACTCATGTTAGCCAAAAATTGCGACTTGACTCTGCTTGCTTCTAGGGCAGTTTCCCGCGCTTCCACCAACTCATTAATCTTGTCGGCTACCATTACCATTCCCCCCACTTTGCCGTCGGGATTGTACCAAGGGTGAGCTGCCCAGCGCAGGTACATCACAGAGCCGTCTGCTCGTTCCCAAGCATCTTCGCTCACAGAAACTACCTTACCCTTTAACACATCTTGATACATCATTTTCCAGCGATTAGGCGTATCTGGAAACAATTCGTAATGACTGAGATTTGTCAGGGACTGCCACTCAAAATTAAATTGAGTCAGCCATTGGTGAGAGTTAGCTAAATAGCGCATTTGGGTATCGAACATCGCCATTGCTACCGGCACGCAGGTAATAATTTGTTTCAGTTGCTGCCGTTCTCTTTCTAGCGCGTCTTCGGCTTGTTTGCGATCGGTAATATCGCTAATCATGCCGGCCATCCGCAGCGCTTTTCCTTGGGAATTTCGCTGGGCTTTGCCCTGGGAAGTGCAGTAGCGGTAAGCTCCTGAGGAGTGCAGCAGCCGGAATTCTACATTGTAGTCGATCGCCCGATCTAAGTGAGCGGCGATCGCCCGGACGATGCCGTCCTTGTCATCGGGGTGCAGGCGGCTGTAGAGAGCATCCATCGTACTGCCAAATTGATCTCGCGCCAAACCGATAATTTCCAAAAGGCGATCGTTCCAATAAACCTCATTTTTACTTAAATCCCAATCCCAAATTCCGTCGTTCACTCCCTCTAAAACTAACCTGTACCTTTCCTCGCTTTCCTTAAGTTGTTGACTGGTATGAAACGCCTGAGATTCGGCGCGGTAAACGCGAAGGGCATTCTGCAAACTGCGCGACAAACTCTCAGCAGACATTTTGCCTTTAACGATATAATCAGAAGCTCCCGCCTTCATCAATTCCACAGCAATTTGTTCGTCGCCTTGCCCGGTAAGTACAATTAAGGGAACTTTCAGCCCAGATTCCCGTACATTTTTTACCAAAGTCAGTCCGTCTCCGTCTGGCAAGCGGTAGTCTAGGAATACGCAGTCAAATTTGCAGTCAAATATCTGGTTTAATAGCAACGAATTTTCGGTTTCCTCAACCTCGCTTAACTTTTGAGATTTATCTGGATGCGAGAGTTTCGCCGCTGCTATACTAGAACTTTTGCTCACCAATAATTTTGCCAGAGCATCGGCGCAGTCTTCGGCTTCAGTAATTTCTACCGAAACCCGAGCTGACTTGAGCGAGCGTTTGACCGCCATGCGATCGACTTCATCGTCATCAACTATCAGAATTTTGATAAGTTTGTCCATAACAACCGAATTGTGAATTAATCTCAAAAAAATGCGGCATCCCAAAAATATATAAAACAAATGTACCGCTCCCAAAATCACAACAGCAACCTTGAAATTTTTCTGTTCTATTTTCTAGGGCTTACGGAATTTCGCTCAACATCCAGTATCTGTTGAGGGTAGCCATAACTTCGACAAAATTAGAAAAAGTTACTGGTTTAAGAATATAACCCGCGACATTTAAATTATAAGCTTCTACCTTATCTCTATCTTCATTTGAAGTGGTGAGGACGATCACCGGAATCGACTTCAACTTTTCATCCAGCCGCAATTCTCGCAAAAACTCGATGCCGTTCATTCTCGGCATATTCAAGTCGAGCAAAATCAATCGGCGTGCTTGAGGCATTGCAGGCTCTGTTTTGCTTTCTCCGCGCAATATATGCAGAGCTTCTAATCCGTTTGCAGCCAAGTAGAGCGGGTTAACAATGTTATTTTTTTTGAACGCTCGCCGGACGTTCATCACATCTACCTCATCATCTTCTACCAAGAGGATATGAATTTTTTTGTCTTCCATAAATCAGCCATTTTACAGATGTTTGTTAAGCGCCAGTCTGTATGGTGAGCTTCATTCAGCACCGATCGCGAACCCAGCAGGTCTAATCTCTATTGTGCTTTGTCAAGAATCATTTATGCCTCAGCCGATCGCAGTATATATCTGGAGGCATACTCAGTTGACAGTTGACAGTTGACAGTTGACAGTTGACAGTTTAAAGCGACCTCTACCATTAAGCCCGAGGATTGAAGTAATAAATAGTCTGATTTTAATTTCTCCCGAGAAGGCGGGCCGGCTTTCAACTAATTATTTCTGGTAGTGGGTAGGAGGCATCTAACGGTGCAGTCGATCGGCAAAAACTCGCAAATAATACCAGTTAAAAAAAAGAATGAAACTCTAAGTAAGCTCGAAACCTATACACGATCGGGCATTCCCTATCTAAAATCTCACATCTAAAATGGTATAATTTGCGATCGAGCTACGGTAAAATCTCAAACTCATCTATAATTATTAACCGCCATGTCAGCCGATCGCAAACTCTACGAAGGCAAAGCCAAAATCCTATACTCCACCGAAGACAGCGAAATTTTGCTGACTCATTTCAAAGACGACGCCACAGCGTTTAACGCCCAAAAACGGGGCAGCATCGCCGGCAAAGGCGAAATTAACTGTGCCATATCTGCCCACCTGTTTCGGATGCTAGAAGCCAAAGGCATTCCCACCCACTTCATCGACACGCCCGCCCCCAACCAAATGCGAGTCTGCCGCGTCGGCATCTTGCCCTTAGAAGTCGTCGTCAGAAACATTGCCGCCGGTAGTCTTTGCAAACAAACCGGAATTGCGATCGGTACAATTATCAATCCGCCGCTGGTGGAATTTTATTACAAAAACGACGATCTGGGAGACCCGCTGCTAACCCGCGGCCGATTGCAGTTAATGCAGCTAGCCACCCCCGAACAAGTAAAGCAACTGTCCATCGCCGCCCGTGAAATTAACGAAATACTCAAAGAATTTTTTACCCAGTGTGGCATCACCCTGGTAGACTTCAAACTGGAATTTGGGATCGACCAACATCAAAATCTGATCCTGGCTGACGAAATCAGTCCCGACACTTGTCGCCTCTGGGACAACGCAGAAACTGACCCCGACGCCCGCGTGATGGACAAAGACAGATTCCGCCGCGACTTGGGATCGGTAGAAAGCGCTTACCAACAAGTTCTCCAGCGGGTTCTAGCTCAGAAAGTCTAGAGGCTGGAAATGCGCTAGAATTGCACAGTTTGTACTTGTACTCTTGTACGTTCGGTGTCAGCAATCAGCGGTGAACAGTCATGAATTAGCGGTCAGTAGATTTTCCATTTTTCGATTAGAGATTTACTTCACAGATTAATCTGGGAGGTTGAACCCTTAGTCTAAAATTTGGGGAACACCACGAAAGCCTTGCGGGAGTATATAAACAGTTGACAGTTGACAGTTGACAGTTGACAGTTAATTAATGACTAATGACTAATGACTAATGACTTCTGAACTAATAACTAATGACTAATGACTAATGCTGTTCGCGAGCGGGGACGCTCGCACTAATAACTAATGACTAATGACTAATGCCCAATGCCCAATCCCTCCGCTACGCTCCGCCCAATGCCCAATGCCCAATGCCCAATGACTAATGATTAAATAGAGTCGTGTGTGTGGATCGCCCAAAAGAGTGAACAAAAATGCGTTTATCTGCTGTATTGGTGGCAGTTTTTACTGTCTCAGCAACCTTCGGATTGTCAAATTCGGCAAGTGGTCAAACATCCTACTCTGAATCAACAGAGGAAGCTTTGGCTGCCGTTCCTTCCGCCCCGTCGATCGAATTACCCGATCGCCCCGTTCCAGAATTAACCGAAAATTCTCCTCAAAACCGCACAGCAGCTAACAGCAGCCCAGCGGCAGCCCTAAAAATAGCGGCGGCCCCTCGCAGAGGAGAAGACGATCGCGAACCCCCAAACCGAGTCACAGACCCGGCAAACCCCGTTTCGCCCGCACAGGTGCAACTCAAACCCGAGATTGCATCCAATCCCGTCGCCTCTAGCAGCCAAAATGCCCTGCCAGAGGCACAAGTGGCTAGCCCTCTCCCCCCCTCGGAGACGGGTGTTTCGCCCGCCTGGGTTTCCGTAGAGCCTCGGAAACAGGATGAATCAGGGGCGATCGTCCAAAACGCCCAAGTTTCTCCCAAACCAGGCCAGGATGAATCAGGGGCGATCGCCCAAAACGCCCAAGTTTCTCCCAAACCAGGCCAGGATGAATCAGGGGCGATCGTCCAAAACGCCCAAATTCCGCGCAGACCGGCCCCGGCTAGACCGGCCCCGACCAGACCGGCCCCGACCAGACCGCCGGCTAACACCCTTCCGACATTGCCCTCGGGCCCAGGAACACCGCAGCCCAGACCAGCCCCCGCACCAGCCGGGGCAGCAGAACCGCAAGTGCTAGTTGCCGAAGTTACCGTTACCGGGGCAACCGGAGACCTGGCAAGCGAGATTTACCGAGTCATCAGCACCCAACCGGGACGCACGACCAACCGCACCCAACTGCAACAAGACATCAACGCCATTTTTGCCACAGGCTTTTTCAGAAACGTGCGCGCAGTCCCGGAAGACACCCCCTTGGGCGTTCGGGTGAGTTTTATCGTGCAGCCAAATCCTGTGCTACAGGGAGTGAAAATCACCGGTCAGCAAGTTCTGCCCCAAAGCGTAATTGACGATAGCTTCCGCGATCAGTACGGCAAAATTCTCAACCTCCGCCGCTTTGAGGAGGGAGTGAAAAAAATTAATGCCTGGTATCAAGAAAACGGCTATGTTTTGGGCCAAATCACTGATGCGCCACAAGTAGCAGATGACGGCACTGTCACCTTGGTAGTGGCAGAAGGTCAAATCGAATCCGTTGATGTCCGCTTCCTGAACAAGGAGGGAGAGGCAACGGATGCGACCGGTCAGACGATCGGAGGTAACACCCGCCGCTATGTCATCACCCGCGAAGTACAACTCAAGCCCGGAGACATCTTTAACCGCACCAAGGCGGAAAGGGATTTGAGGCGAGTGTTTGGTTTGGGGATTTTTGAAGACGTGCGGCTTGCTTTGGAACCGGGAACGACTGACCCCCGCAAGGCAAGGGTAATTGTCAACGTCATTGAGAAAAATACAGGTTCTCTGGCTGCGGGTGCGGGTTTGAGTTCCGCGACGGGTTTGTTCGGTACGGTGAGTTACCAGCAGCAAAACTTGAACGGTAGGAACCAAAAATTGGGGGCTGAAGTACAAATCGGGGAACGCCAAACCCTGTTTGACTTGAGTTTTACCGATCCCTGGATTGCGGGCGATCCTTACCGGACTTCTTTCACGGCTAATATTTTTAGAAGACGATCGATCAGCGTGATTTTTGACGGTGGCGAGAGGGAAGTTAGATTGGCAAATGACGATCGACCCCGCATCGTCCGCACCGGTGGCGGCATCAATTTTACCCGTCCCTTGTCGCGCAATCCTTTTGCAGATTCCGAGTGGACAGCTTCACTCGGTTTGCAATACCAGCGAGTCTCAATTACCGATCGCAAAGGCCGGCGCGAAGCCGAGGACGCACTAGGCAACCAGCTAAGTTTTAGCGATTCCGGCAGCGACGACTTGACAACAATCCAAGCAGGTGCTGTGCGCGATCGGCGCAACGACCCCCTCCGCCCCACCAGCGGTTCCCTGCTCAGATTTGGCATGGAACAATCGATTCCTATCGGTTCCGGCAGCATCCTGCTCAACCGCGTGCGTGCCAGCTACAGCTTTTACCTACCAGTCAAGTACACTAACTTTACCCCCGGCCCCCAAACCCTGGCATTTAGCTTGAAAGCCGGTACCGTATTCGGAGATTTGCCTCCCTACGAAGCCTTTGCCTTGGGTGGGGCCAACTCTGTACGCGGATACAACGAAGGCGACATCGGAGCCGGCCGCAGTTTCCTAGAAGGCAGTGTGGAGTACCGTTTCCCGATTATTTCGTTTATCGGTGGAGCGCTATTTTTGGATGCAGGCACCGATTTGGGCACGG
The DNA here is from genome assembly GCF_013299185.1 of Microcoleus sp. bin48.metabat.b7b8b9.023. Classification (GTDB taxonomy): domain Bacteria; phylum Cyanobacteriota; class Cyanobacteriia; order Cyanobacteriales; family Microcoleaceae; genus Microcoleus. Next base: position 45,424 of record NZ_JAAFKG010000025.1, read on the forward strand.
GCAAAGATGTCCCCGGCGACCCGGCTGGTGTTCGCAGAAAGCCCGGTAGCGGTTACGGTTACGGCCTCGGCGTGCGGATTCAATCTCCTTTAGGCCCGATCCGGATCGATTACGGTATCAACGACAGCGGCGACAATCAAATTCACTTTGGGATTGGTGAGCGATTCTAATTGGGAATTGGGAATTGGGAATTGGGCATAGGGCATAGGGCATTGGGCATCGGGTATTCTACTCGTTACCAGGCTCTGCCCCGTAACGCAGATCGGTCTGCTCTGCCTCCATTTTCCCTTCGCCACACGAGCCAGAGCCTCTGGACATCGTTTTCCAGGCAGAACCTGGGAACCAGTTAAATGCCCGATGCCCTCTATGCCCCATGCCCGATGCCCGATGCCCCATAAGAACTGACTAATGACTATTCACACTCTAAAATCTGAATTTGAACTGTCGGGAATTGGTTTGCACAGCGGCGAACAAACTCGCGTCCGAGTCTTGCCGGCTGCGGTGGGAGAAGGCCGCTATTTTGTCAGAATTGACTTGCCCGGTGCTCCGATAATTCCGGCAACAATTGAGGCGGTTTGTCAGACTGCACTTTCTACTGAATTAGTAGGTGCCGCAGGTGCTCAAATTCGCACTGTAGAGCATCTATTAGGCGCTTTGGCGGGGATGGGAGCGGATAATGCTCGAATTGAGGTTGATGGGCCAGAAGTGCCGCTGCTGGACGGTTCGGCTCAGGTTTGGGTGGAGACGATCGCCCGTAGCGGCCTAATTGCTCAAGAATCCCAGGAAGATCCAAATCCCTCATTCGTCCTGACTGAGCCGATTTGGGTGCGTCACGGCGATGCTTTTGCCGCCGCCTTACCGTCGGCGGAAACTCGGTTTAGTTACGGAATTGATTTTGAGGAACAGGCGATCGGCAATCAATGGTACAGTTGGTCGCCAGAGGTAGAAAGTTTTGCAAGCGCGATCGCCCCAGCCCGCACTTTTGGACTGGCCCGCCAAGTTGAACAATTGCGACAAGCAGGTTTGATCAAAGGTGGTACCCTAGAGAACGCCCTAGTTTGCGATCGATCCGGGTGGCTCAACCCGCCCTTGAGATTTGCCAACGAACCAGTGCGCCATAAAATCTTAGACTTAGTAGGCGACCTCAGTCTGCTGGGAGCTTTGCCAAAAGCTCATTACTTGGCCTACAAAGCCAGTCACAACCTGCACGTCCAACTTGCCAAAGCCCTGAAATCCCAAGCTTCAGCCGTGCTAGAGACAAGTTAGAAAAGGTTCCAGGCTACATACAGTTATAGTTTGCAGTTGCAATTCACAACCCAAGACGCGATCTTTTGCGTTTATGTAGCAACGGCTAAGGCGCTGAGAACATTCTTAATTGCTAAAACCATTGCAGTGGATCTGTGCTCTCGCAGCAATAACTAAAGCCTTCCTTCTTCCTTCTTCCTTCTTCCTTCTTCCTTCTTCCTTCTTCCTTCTTCCTTCTTCCTTCTTCCTACCACACTCAAAAGTCTTCAAGCAATGTCCATGCTGACTGAAGTTAACACCATCCCTACTGCTAATCCCGAGTCCGTTTCCACAGAAAACGGTGAAAATTCTCCAGCGGTTAAATCTACTTTTACTCTCGAAGAAATCCAGAAAATATTGCCTCACCGCTATCCTTTTGCACTCGTAGACAGGATTGTTGATTACGTGCCGGGAGTGCGGGCTGTAGGAATTAAAAATGTGACTTTCAACGAACCACAATTTCAAGGACATTTCCCGGGAAGACCGATTATGCCGGGTGTCTTAATTGTCGAAGCGATGGCTCAAGTTGGTGGTATGGTTCTCGGTCAGTTACCGGACATTGAGCAAGGATTGTGGATGTTTACCGGCATTGATAAAGTCAAATTCCGCCGTCAGGTTGTACCGGGCGATCGGTTGCTGATGACTGTAGAATTGCTCTGGGTAAAACGCCGCCGCTTCGGAAAAATGCAGGCGATTGCAGAAGTGGACGGACAAAAAGTTTGTGAAGGAGAATTGACGTTTTCGATGGTAGATTAAATTGGTTATTGGTTATTGGTTATTGGTTATTGGTGATTAGTTGTTTAGGAAAATTTATTTCTGATGACAACTGACAACTGACAATTGACGGGACTACTGATACTAAATTCTGGTTTGTTACTCCTTGATGATTCGGCGATTGAAATCGCTACTACACAAGCGAAGTCCGCCTCCGCGGACTAAGAAATAAACGGGGTATTTAAGCTTGATTTGGTATGAAAACTGAAAACTGAAAACTGAAAACTGAAAAATGCTTACTTTGATTCACCCAACTGCTGTGATTCATCCCCGCGCCGAAGTGCACCCGACTGTAGAAGTGGGCGCTTATGCTGTAATTGGGGAAAGAGTGAAAATCGGGCCGGAGACTAAGATTGGTGCCCATGCAATTATCGACGGGCTAACAGAAATAGGTGCTCGCAATCAAATTTTCCCTGGTGCGGCGATTGGTTTGGAACCTCAAGATCTCAAATATGAGGGTTCTCTGACTAGGGTGACAATTGGCGACAACAATGTGATTCGGGAATACGTGACAATCAACCGCGCTACTGGAGCGGGCGAAAGCACCAAACTCGGCAATAATAATATGTTGATGGCTTACGTTCATGTGGGTCATAATTGCGATATTGCCGATCGAGTAATCATCGCCAACGCTGTAGCCCTAGCCGGACACGTCAAAATTGAGTCCCAAGCCAGACTCAGCGGGGTTTTGGGCGTTCACCAGTTTGTCCATATCGGCCGCTTATCCATGATCGGTGGCTTGAGCAGGATCGATCGAGATGTACCTCCTTATATGCTAGTTGAGGGGAATCCATCGCGAGTGCGAGCTATCAACAAAATAGGCCTCGAACGCGCAGGTTTAACCCCAGAAGATTTGCTAGTTTTAAAGAAAACTTTTCGGATTTTATACCATTCTGGCTACACTCTCAATCAAGCTTTGGAACAGTTGGATTTGTTGCCGGAAAATCACCACTTGCAGCACCTGCGGAGATTTGTGCAACAGTCTGTAACCAAAGGGCGGCGCGGTTTGATTCCCGGTAAAAAGTGAATGAGGTAGAATAAATCTATTGTTTGTAGTAAGGACTTTAGTCCTTATTAGCTAAAAGTCGCGTCAGAGAGGACTGAAGTCCGAAGGATCGAACCTATGAGTAGTTAGCTGTTTGTTTGTAGTAAGGACTTTAGTCCTTATTAGCTAAAAGTCGCGTCAGAGGACTAAAGTCCGAAGGATCGAACCGATGAGAGAGAGGACTGAAGTCCTCACTACAAACCGATGAGAGAGAGGACTGAAGTCCTCACTACAAACCTATGGATTTTATGAAAATTTTTATTAGCACTGGTGAGGTTTCTGGCGATTTGCAAGGAGCTTTGTTAGTTGCAGCTTTAAAACGTCATGCTGTCGCCGCTGGTTTGGAGTTGGAAATAACCGCATTGGGCGGCCCTCGTATGGCTCAAGCTGGCGCTACTATTTTAGGCGATACTCTGGGTATTGGTTCTATGGGTATTATAGAATCTGTGCCTTATATTTTGCCAACGATCGCAGTTCAGCAAAAAGCTAAACAATATCTCAAAAAATTCCGTCCCGATGTTGTTGTATTGATTGATTATTTGACTCCCAATCTCGGTATTGGTAGCTACATTCGCCGCTGTTTGCCCGATTTACCTGTGGTTTGGTACATCGCACCTCAAGAATGGGTTTGCTCGATTTCTCCTCGCAATACTCAATTGATTGTCAATATTGCCGATCGCATTTTGGCGATTTTCCCCGAGGAAGCTACTTATTATCGCGCTAAAGGCTCTCAAGTCAGTTGGGTTGGTCATCCTTTGGTGGATAGAATGCAATCTGCGCCCAGTCGGGAAGTTGCCCGCAAAACTTTGGGAATTGAGCCGGAACAGGTGTCAGTCGCTCTAATTCCGGCTTCTAGAAAGCAAGAACTCAAGTACCTGATGCCGGTGATATTTGAGGCTGCTCGCATTATTCAAGCTAAATTGCCGCAGGTTCATTTCTGGATTCCGGTTTCTCAAGCGGCTTTCCGCAGCAAAATCGAAAAAGCGATCGAGAATTACGGTTTGCGGGCTACTTTGTTGGAAAATCAAAATCTGGAAATCTTGGCTGCTGCCGACTTTGCGATCGCCAAATCTGGTACTGTTAATTTGGAATTAGCTTTGCTGGGCGTTCCGCAAGTTGTCGCCTACCGCGTCAGTCGCATTACGGCGATGATTGCCCGCCACCTGCTGAAATTGTCGATTCCTTTTATCTCTCCGCCCAATTTGGTGCAAATGAAGCAGATCGTTCCGGAGTTGCTGCAAGACGAGGCTACTGCCGAAAATATAGTTTTCCACGCCCTGGAATTGCTCCAAAATGCCGATCGACGCCAGCAAACTTTGACGGATTATCGGAAAATGCGGGAAAGTCTCGGAGATGTCGGTGTGTGCGATCGCGCGGCTGCCGAAATAATCAAAAATGTTAAAATAAATACACCTTCTTAAAACAATTTTATTATTGAAATATTATGTCAAGCTATCGGAAAAAGCGACCGATCGCTGTTGATTTATTTGCAGGTGCAGGCGGCATGACGCTGGGCTTTGAACAAGCAGGTTTTGATGTACTTGCTTCAGTCGAAATTGACCCCATCCACTGCGCTACCCACGAGTTCAATTTCCCGATGTGTTCTGTATTGTGCAAAGATGTCTCAGAGCTGACTGGAGCAGAAATTCGGCAAAAATCTGCGATCGGGCGGCGCGAAATCGACGTAGTAATCAGCGGTTCGCCCTGTCAAGGATTCTCGCTGATGGGGAAGCGCGATGTCGGCGATCCGCGAAATTCTCTAATTTTCCACTTTCAACGCTTGGTTTTGGAGCTCAAACCCAAGTTTTTTGTAATGGAAAATGTGCCGGGAATTGTAGCAGGCGAACACAAAGAACTCCTGAATCTTTTAATTAGCTCTTTTCTGGAAGCAGGCTATCAAGTAGAAGAAAACTATCAAGTTCTCAACGCCGCTCACTACGGAGTGCCGCAAGCTCGCAAACGATTGTTTCTGATTGGTTGCAAAAAAGACTACGATCTGCCAAAATATCCTCAGCCAACTACTTTTTTGCCTAAAAAGAAACTTCCTCAACGCTATAAAAAAGTTAATTTACCTGCGGTTCCGACAGTTTTGGATGCGATTGGAGATTTGCCGGAAGTAGAAAAGTATAGCGAGTTGCTACACCGAGATTGGGTAATGGTGGAGTACGGAAAGTGCAGCAGCGATTACGCGAGTTTTTTGCGCGGATTCGATGATTTTGAGAATGATTATGCTTACGATCGCCAGTACGATCGACAAATCCTCTCATGCAGTCGGCGCACCAAACATTCTCCCGAATGTATGGAAAGATTTGCAGCCGCAGCCTACGGCGAAAAAGAGCCGATCAGCCGTTTTTACAAGCTTCACCCCGACGGAGTTTGCAACACTCTCAGGGCTGGAACCGACAGGGCGAGGGGCGCTTATACTTCGCCAAGGCCAATTCACCCGATCGCGCCTCGGTGCATTACAGTCAGAGAAGCAGCGCGATTGCATTCCTATCCTGACTGGTTTAGATTTCACGTCACAAAATGGCACGGTTTTCGCCAAGTCGGAAATTCTGTACCGCCACTATTGGCGAAAGCTGTAGCAGCGCAGATTATTAGCGCTTTGGGCGTAAAACCAATTAAGCCGAGTTTCAAGCTTTCAAGTGGAGAAGATTCGTTACTTAAACTAAATTGGTCGGAAGCAGAACAATATTATCTCACAAGATCGGACGGCGGTTGAAACCGCGTCTATACAGGCAAAACCCGACGAGAGCGGGTTGAAAACCGGGCTAAATACGTTATTCTCTCTTAGTCCGCGGAGGCGGACTTTGTTTGTGTAGCTGCGGTTTCAACCGCCGTCCGATCTTATCCCAAGCGTATTGAATGAATTAAAAATCAACTTCCAATCTTCCTTTTAGTAAATAAGCAGCCATTTGGCCCTTACCTTTGACATTGATTAAACCGCGTTTTTCAAAATCATACTTGTCTTCTATAAGCAAATAAGTTGCGTCGGAAATCTGAATCCCGTCCGGGATACCGTGAGATTCCATGCGGGAAGCGGTATTTACCGTATCGCCCCACAAATCGTAAATAAACTTTTTTGTCCCGATGATTCCAGCTACCACTGGGCCCGAATGAATGCCGATGCGGATGCTAATAGTGAGGCCGAACTCTTCTCTGTATTTAACTATGGCTTCTTGCATATCGATCGCCATTTCCGCGATCGCATCTCCGTGATCTGCTCTCGGATTTGGCAGCCCCGCCACTACCATATAAGAGTCGCCAATTGTCTTAATTTTTTCTAAACCGTGTTTTTCGGCGAGATCGTCGAACTTGGAAAATATATCGTTGAGTAAATGTACTAATTTTTTGGGCGATATTGATGCCGACAACTGGGTGAAGCCAACAATATCCGCGAACATCACGCTAACTGCTGCGAATTCGTCGGCGATTACACCTTGTTCTTTTTTTAATCTTTCGGCGATCGCCTCTGGCAATATATTTAACAGCAACTCCTGGGATTTTTTTTGTTCTATCTCTAATTTGACTAGATAATCCTGCATGGTTTGATAGGCAAGATTCCTTTCCAGCAGGTGCATATAAGCTTTGGAGTGATAGCGAATTCTAGCAATCAGTTCGACTGGATTGGGCAGTTTTACTAAATAATCGTTAGCACCCAAGGAAAATGCTTGCGCTTTTAGTTCCGCTTCTTCTTTACTGGAGAGAACAATCATCGGAATGTCTCGCGTCAGCGAATTCCCTCGAAAAAAGCGCAGCAACTGCAATCCATCTATTTCTGGCATTACTAAATCTTGGAGGATGACTGTTGGCTTCACCTCTAATGCTTTCTTAATTGCTTGAGCTGGATCGTTACAGTAATAAAATTTAATGTCTTTTTCATTAGCAAGCATTCGGCGCACCGCTTCGCCGATCATTTCCTGATCGTCAATCAGTAAAACTGTAACAGTGTATTCGGTCAAGCTAGATATTTTTTGGGTTTCTGAATTTAAGGGTAAATTTAAGTCGATCGAGTGATGGCTTTTCTCCAATTTGAGGTTACTGAGAATAGCGCTATCTCTGGCGATAACTGGGTTTTTTCCATTGTTGCCCCGATCGTCAAATTTCAACTTTACCACGTTGCCGTTGAATATTTGACTTTCTCGTTGATTTAGTGTACAACTGCGATCGAATTCAATAGCCTGAGAGTGAGTTAATTTCATAACTAGATCGGGCAACGGCCATTGTCTGGAGAGGATCGAAACTTTTACTTAAATATTTTCTAAGTGTCAATAGCGACCCGGTATTATTTAAGTACGCTTACCAGGTGATAATACCAGGTTGGTAAAGTCTTATCCGCTGATTTTTGTAAAATCTTTACACAGCCTAGCACGCTTGACATTGATTGCAAGGGCGACGATCGCTAATTGTTGGGACACCCTGCTGCTGCTTGCTAGCAGGTGTCCGGTAACCTCAGCATTCCGTGAAATTACAGACTGCTGCAAGATATACGCGCGATCGCGATCCCAAAACATCACCCCAATAGATTGATTATGATCGCTGAGAGTCTGGCACGACCTCGGCCATTGTGCTCAACAACTTAAGCCTTATGGCCCAAACATCTCTAGTATTTTCTACACGAGATATTTCATGCAGGCTGGGGCGATCGCCTCGATCGGCAAAACCTGCACAGCCGCATTCAAATCAGCAGCAGCTTTCGGCATCCCGTAAACTACTGATGTAGCGCGGTCTTGGGCGATCGTGTGCCAGCCTGCCGATCGCAAAACTTTGAGCCCTTTAGCGCCGTCTTTGCCCATACCCGTTAACAGCACTGCCACCCCTTTGCCCGGCCAGTATTGAGCGACACTCTCAAAAAAAGTGTCCACTGAAGGGCGGTAAGGATATTCTAAAGGTTCTTTCGTATACTTAAGTGTTAAATTCGATTGTAATACTAAGTGGTCGTTAGTCGCGGCAATTATCACCTTACCGACTTCCAAAGGTCGATCGGCAACTGCGACACTCACCGACAACTTACTTTTTTGACTCAGCCAATCTGCCAAACCAGGAGCAAACTCAGCATCTACGTGTTGGACGATCGCCACAGCCGCCGATAAATTGGCAGGTAAAGCCGATAGCAGAGTTGCCAAAGCTTGGGGCCCGCCAGTCGAAGAGCCGATCGCCAGCAGCGGCGGAGTCAAGCATTTGGGAGTTGCGCTGTGAAATAAAGAAGTCGAGTTACTTTTGCCAATCAATCTAGCAACTTTAGAAATAGTTTTTAACAACTCCATACCGCCGCTTGGGGAATTGCCCATCAACCCCAAAATTGGCGTATTAATAGCATCCAGAGCTCCATATCCCATAGCTTCAAAAACCCTGCCCGCATTACCTGTCACCGAAGATGTCACTAGCAGAATCGCGCAGGGAGATTGCTTCATGATCAGGCGCGTCGCCTCAACACCATCCATCACCGGCATGATCAAATCCATCAATATCACATCCGGTGTATTGCGGGCGCACTTTTCCACAGCTTCGGCCCCATCCGCCGCTATCCAAATAATTTCATACTCCGGTACCGTCACCAAAACTCGGCGCAAAGCTTCAGCAGCAATCAACGTGTCGTTGACGATCGCTATTTTCATGTTGAAATTGCTCATAGTTAATTAATTTTAGGTTGCGGGTAGTTGCCGGAGCCTACCGATTCATTTTTTTTGCCGAATTTTCTTTAAAATAAAACTTGTACTGTGCCGTCGATTTTAGATGTTAGATTTTAGATTTATTTCACAGATGAATCTGGGAGATTGAACTGCGATCTAAAATTTGCAGTGCTCTACGACGATTGTCGGGGGCTTGTATAAGTTTTTGGGCATTTGAACGGCAATATAGTTGCTCCAGTGCCGACCGCATTGCACCGGCTGACGCACCCTAACTATTTATACCACATTGGGGTTTAATTTTTAATTCTTATTTTTTTACCATAAAGAATTGGTTGAAAGCCTCTCCCCGATCGGGAGAAATTAAAATCAGACTATTGATTACCCCAATCCTCTTCCTTCTACGTAGAGGTCGCTCTCAAACTGTCAACTGTCAACTGTCAACTGTCAACTGTTGAAGCTATTTTTTCTAAGCCTCACCGATTAAATCAACCACCGCATTTAACAGCGTATCGTCGTGAAAACTGCTTTTAGTTAAATAATAATCCGCTCCCACTTCCAATCCTCTGATTCTATCTTGCTCGCGGTCTTTGTAAGAAACAATAATTACCGGAATCGACTTTAGCGCCGAATGATTTTTAATTTGACTTACCAGCTCGATCCCCGTCATGCGCGGCATATCAACATCGCTAATTACCAAATCAAACTGCCCGGTACGCAGAGCATTCCAACCATCCATACCATTAACAGCTATTTCAACCTCATATCCTTGATTTTCTAAAAGTTTGCGCTCTACTTCTCGAACAGTAATTGAATCATCTACTACCAAAACGCGCTTGCGAGTTGTTGATTCAGCAGTTTGTTCGGTTTTACTAACTTTCTGTAACAGACTTTCAGCCAGCAGTTTATCAGTCGATCGCACCAAATCTTCAACATCGATAATCAGCACCGGCGCACCGTCTTCCATAAAAGCAGCCGCGCTGATATCCGCTACCTTACCCAAACGCGGATCTAAAGGCCTGACAACTAAATCGCGTTCGCCCAGAAACTTATCCACAGCTAAACCATAACTGCTAGAGCGATCGCTCACAATGATCACCGGCAACAAATCCAACTTCTCAGGTGGCGCAGGTAACTCCAACACCTGATAAGCTGTCACCAAACCAATGTTTTGGTTGTCAAGAGTAAAATACTGTCGGTTTTCGGCGATCGCAATATCAGCAGACTCAACCATCACAATGCGATCGATCCGAGTCAGCGGAAAAGCATAAGGTTCCCCCGAAATTTCCACCAACAGCGTCCGAATTACCGACAGAGTTAGCGGCAACTGCAAATGAAAACTCATACCTTTTTCCGGCACAGATGTCGCCCGGAGAATGCCACCAACCTCCTGCACCATACTTTGCACAATATCCAAACCAACACCGCGGCCCGAAATTTCCGTCACTTGACTAGCAGTAGAAAAACCAGGCAAAAACAGAAAATCCATCAATTCTGGTTCAGTCAATTTCGCAGCCATTTCCGCACTTACCATACCTTTCGTGACAATTTTTTGGCGGAGTTTTTCCGGTTCTATTCCTTTTCCATCATCCGAAACGGTAATTGATAGCATCCCGCCCCGATGTGCAGCTTCCAGTCGGATCGTACCTTCCGCCGATTTTCCCGCAGCCAAACGTGCGTCTGGGAGTTCAATACCGTGGTCAAGAGCGTTGCGTAAAATGTGCGTTAGCGGTGCTTCTAATTTTTCTAAAATATCTCTATCTACCTGAGTAGATTTGCCAACAACTTCAAATTTTACTTGCTTGCCCAACTGTCTCGCCAAATCTCTCAGCATTCGCCCAAAAGCTGAAACGCCGTCAGCAAACGGTCGCATATTGCTGGCAATAACTTCTCGGTACAAGCGATCGGACAAGTTGGCAGAACGGCGGGCAAACAGTTCTAGTTCGTTAAGGCGATCGGACAAAATATGGCGGCAATCATTAGCTTTTTTGCGAGCACTGCTGAGATAATCTTCCGAGCGCTGATCCAGAACAGAATCGCTTAAAGATTCCTGCAATTTCTCCAACAAATTATAAAGTTGTCCTTGGTTTTTTCTAAGTTTTAATAATGAATCAGCAAACGGTTGCAGCCATTTTGCTTCGACTAAAGATTCGCCCGCCAAACCCATAATCCGGTTTAAATTTTCCGCATTTACTCGCACTACGCGATCGGCGGTTTTAGGCTTTTGAGCGTTTTCCCTGAGATTTGAAGGTGCAGGTTTGGCGCTAACAATTTTAGTCGGTCGTTGCTCTACAGCTACTGCTGTAGAATTGGCAGCGGGGGAAATTCGATCGCTATTTTTTGTGCGTTGGGAAGCATTATCTTGAGGTTTTGGTTGTGGTGTCGGGGTTGTTTGGATACTCGTTACTTCGGCAGATTTTTGTGAAACAACTGCCGCAGTTGTTGCCGATTGTTTAGTTGTTAATAATTCAAAAATCTTACTTATATCTGCGACAATATTATCTATTCCTGCCTCTTGTTCTGCCAGCCAAGATTCGATTTCCAGTGCCGGAATTTCCTGCATATTTACCAGAATATTTACTCCAGCGAGCAGGGTGTCAATTTGACTGGGATTTAAGCTAGATTTGTGCTTCTGAAGTGCCACAAATGTATCTTCTATCGCCTTCGCAAGTTTAACAACTTCATGGAACTGAACTATTCTGCCAGCACCTTTTATTAAATGAGCGGATTTAACAAGGGAGTCTAAGTCTAAATATTCATTGGGGTCATTTTTGAGCGAGAGTAAAGTTTGGTTTAATAGTATTGATTGTGCTTCTACTTCTGTGGCAAATAAAGCTAACATCGATAAATCAGTTTTAAGCAGCCGAGTTTCTGGACTTTCAACCTGTGGCAAATCGGGCAATATTTCATGAGGAATATCAGAATTGAATTGTACGTGATCTGTTATTTCTGCGGTAAAATCAACAGGTAATTGCGGCTCCCATTCCGGCAGAATTTCTGTTTCAACAATGGTCTCTTGTTCTATTGTTTCTGCTTCATCTGGGCTGCCCAAATCTAATTGTTCGTTATTGATAATTGCTAAGATGGCAGTTTCTAAGGTTTCAATTTGCGATCGATTAACCGGGAACCAATTTTCGATCTCGGTTTCCGGAATCTGGCTGATTTGGGCCAAAAGGTCGATCGCCCGCAGCATCACATCAATCTTATCAGGTGAGTCTAGGGCGATCGAGCCAGCCTGCGCCGCCACAAAGCAATCCTCCATCATGTGAGCGATTCGCACCGCAGCATCTAGTCCCACAATCCGCGCCGCGCCCTTGAGCGAGTGGGCCGCCCGCATCAAAGATTCCAGTTCAGCAGGAGAATTCGGGTTATTTTCCAATACCAAAATGTTCTCATTTAATACTGCTACTTGAGTGTCCGCCTCCATGCGAAATAAATCCATCATGGAGAAATTGCTCATATCTTGGTTTGCCATTTTTTATTAATCCTTAATAAGTGATATGAATTCCGGTTGCACCGTCAGGTGATTGTTAACTGTTGACTGTTAACTGTTGACTGTTGACTGTTGACTGTTGACTGTGGGACTCTTAATCGGAAAAATGATGGTGATTGGCTCTTCACTGTTGACTCGATTTATAATTTTGATGCTACCAGATTTGATATAAGACGGAAGTTCGGCAACAGATTGTGTAAATGATTTAACGGATGAATGTTGAAGGAAGATAGAAACAAGCTTTTCTGCTCGTTCTCCAAGCTGATAAACGCAGATAAACGATAATTAATCTTTTTTATACTGCAAGCAGTTATTTTTTTTTACAATGCCCAATGCCCAATCCCTCCGCTACGCTCCGCCCAATCCCTCCGCTACGCTCCGCCCTGTTTGGCCAATGCCCAATTTATCAGATAATCTTCTTATTCAACGTATAAAACAGCAAATCATCATCCAGATAACAAACACTTTGCCCCTGCCAACTGATAATCCCTTTAGTATAAGTTTCTGGCACTTTAGAAACAGTAGATGGAACATTTCTGATTTGTTCCGGGAGAATGCGGTGAATGCCGTAAATTTCATCCACCCCAAACACCCAGCGGCTGCCTTCTCTCTCAATAACTACCATCCTTTCGTAAACAACAGGACTAATATTTTGTCGGCTAGCATCTGCTGCTTCCAATCCCAAAAGTGCTTTTAGCGAAATGCACAACTGGATTTCGCCGCGAATATTCACCAAGCCAATAAGTATATTATTGCTGCGGTGTGGCAAAGTGTGGATAACAGAGATCTGCGTCACTTCCTTAAACAGCGCCGCCGGTAAAGCCAACCATTCGCCGTTAAGCCTAAAAATACCTACAGATATAGTACCCGCAGCCGTGACGGCGTTAGTTACTCCTTGACTCGATCGCAATAAATTAGTCCACTCTTCCAGATATCCAGTCGGTAATTGCTGTTCCAGCAAACTCCGGCCCGCGTCGGAATAGACGGGACAGTTGCGGCAGTGAATAAATGTTTTTAATTGAGGACAAGTCCGATCGCCCCCAACTCCGATCCGATTCCAGCAATCATCAGTCATTCGATTTTAGATTTTAGATTTTAGATTTTAGATTTTAGATTTTAGTTTGTAGGGTGTGCACCACGCACCAGTTGATTTAACTAACCGTAGGGTGGCCAGCGGGGGGAAATGCTTAGTTTTGCGATCGCATTCAGGCTTCGACCGCACCCTACAATAACTATTGTACAAAAAAATAGATTTTAGACTGAGCCTTGCTACACCTGTTATTCTTCTAAAAAACCGACTCGGGCCGCCGACTCCCTCTTTACTTTAAAAAGGCTACTTTAAAAACGCTAGCATTTCGTGGCGTAAACCGAGTGTAGCATCATTAACTTGCCCGATCGCCCCATTGATATCCCGGAGCGCCGACGCAGTTTGCGAAGAAGCCTCACTCAACTGCACCATCGCCTCGCTAATTTGCACAGCACCCTGAGACTGTGCATCCATCCCCTCATTCACCTCTTCAAAACGCGGAGTCAAAGCTTCCACCCGCTGGATAATCGATTCCAACTGCAAACTAATAGTTTGCACATCTTCCACCCCGCGGCGCACCTCATTAGTAAACTTATCCATTTCCATCACACCAACACCCACCGCAGACTGCATTTCTTTAACCATATTTTCAATATCCAAAGTAGCCACCGCCGTTTGATCTGCCAGTCGGCGAATTTCCCTAGCCACCACCGCAAAACCCAACCCATACTCTCCCGCTTTTTCCGCTTCAATAGCCGCGTTGAGCGAAAGCAAATTAGTTTGATCTGCCACCTTCGTAATCGTCGTGATAATACTGTTAATATTATTAGCTTTTTCGCTAATAACTCCCAATTTACCCGAGATCGCACTGGTAGAATCTGCTAATTTATTCATCGTGGATTCCATGCGACCAATTTCTTGTTTACCGCCGCCGGCAGATTGAGCAGCTTGGTGGGACATCTCCGAAACTTCATCCATTGTCCTCGCCAGTTGCATAGCAGTAGCAGCAATTTCTTTAGCCGTGGCTACTACTTCATTAGTCGAAGCCACTTGTTGATTCATCGTCGCTTCCAATTCCTTGCCAGAAGCAGCAATTTGGTTCGTAGAGCCGCTAATTCTGAGACCCGACAGATCTATTTGATTTTCCAGAGTTTGGGATACCGCGCTCGTGAGAAACAGTCCAAACAGTCCAGCCGTTAGCGGCCCGAGAATCATGCCAAAAATCACCCAAAATGTGGTTTGATTAATATCGTTTTTAGACTGATCTTTAGCTAGTTGTCCCGTTGTTTCATTGATTTTGAGGTCTTCCAAGATTAAGTTAGTAGCTGCTTGAAACGAGGATCGATTCGCTTTGGCGCGATCGCTCAATTGATTGTAAAACGCCCCAGCCCTTCTAGCAGCCTCGATATCGGGCGACTTAGTATTCCCTTGACCAATCAGTTCGATCTGCCTTTTAAATGGGTTGAGAATTCCCAAACTCTCAAATCTTTTATTTAAATCTAAAAAAGCTTCGTGATTTTTCTTCCAGATATCCCATTTAACCTGCAAGTCTTTGTATACCTTATCTTCCTCCGCACTTCTGGATGTGGTTTCATACTCTTTGAAACCCTCATTAATCTGCTCCCAAGCCTTCTGAATTCTCGTCAACTCAGTTCTCCTTTCCTCTGGGCTGAGTTCCAGATCCAGTAAGGCTCGTTCCGACGACTCTATTTGCGTTTGTCCTTCATTAATTTTCCACAATCCACTAACGCTCGGCAGGCTATTATTAGCTAGCGTATCAATATGTCTACCTAGCCGAGAAGTGCCGCTCCAACCAATACAAGCCACAGCTAAAACAATCACAGCTAGAAAAACAAATGCAGCATTCAGGCGCTTTTTGAAACTGATATTTTTAAACATTTTCTACATCCTTATTGCTTACTTTAAACCGAGAAATTTCTTGACGCAAACCTTGAGATGCTTCATTTAATTGAGAGATAGCACCGTTAATTTCGCGCAATGCGCCCGCCGTTTGCGACGACGATTGACTCAGATATACCATCACCTCGCTAATTTGCTGAGCGCCTTCCGATTGAGCCTCCATACTCTGATTTACCACTGAAAAACGCGGAGTGATAGCCTGCACCTGCTCGATAATTTCAGTCAGTTGCCAGCTCACACTTTCCACATCCTCAACGCTATCATTTACTTCTTCAGTAAACTTGTTCATTTCCGTCACCCCAGTAGAAACTGCTGCCTGCATTTCTTTAACCATTTTTTCAATATCTAAAGTAGCAACAGCAGTTTGATCGGCTAAACGCCGAATTTCTCTAGCAACTACAGCAAAACCCATACCATATTTTCCAGCTTTTTCTGCTTCTATGGCAGCATTCAAAGAAAGTAAATTAGTTTGGTCAGCTACCTTGGTTATTGTAATAATAATTCGACTAATATTATTAGCTTTTTCGCTGATGTTGCTAAGTTGGCTAGAAATAGAAGTTGTGGCGGTTGATAATTCCCGCATGGTATTTTCCATGTGGCTTAAGTTCCGCTGACCGCCCTCTGCTGCTATTGTGGTAGTTTGGAAGGTAGAAGTAATTCCCTGCATTGCTTGCTTCAGTTGTCGAGAAGTAGCCGCTATCTCTTTTGTAGTAGCTTCCACCTCTCTAATCGAAGCTGCTTGTTTGGCGATTACTTCCTCCAAGTCCTTGCCAGAGGCGGCAATTTCATGAGAGGAAGCAGTTACTTGAAGGCCAGAATTTTGTACTTGCCCGATCAAGGAATTGAGGCTTTGAGTCATGCTTTGGAATCCGGCGAGTAGTTTGCCAACTTCTCCCTGATAATTTGCTGAAATATTGGCAGTTAAATTACCAGCAGATACTTCTTCTGCAACTTTTACTGCTATTCCCAAGGATTGCGCGATATTCCGGATAATTACCCAAGAAATTAACACCCCAACTCCCACAATAATCAAAGTGCTCGCCCCAGCAAAGTAAGTTGAAAAAATCTCAGATTCCTGGGCGAATTTCTTTCTTTCATCCAAGAATCGATTTTCTGTTTCCTTTATTTCTGTAATTTTCCCCCTTAGCTTCGCCATAATTTCTAGTCCTGTTCCAGCACTTACTATTTGTTTTACCTGCTGTTCTCGACCAGATTTGCGGAGTTGAATAGTTTTTTCTAAATAATCGATTCTTTCTCTAATCAGGATTTGCAATTGACCGAGTTTTTCTTGTTGTGTCGGATTTTTCATCTTCTCTTTCAACTCTGCTAGTTGCACGTTAATGCTTGCATTTGCTTCATTGTATGGCTCTAAAAAATTCTCTTTTCCCGTGTACAGATAGCCGCGCTGACCAGTCTCAGCTTCCAGCAAAAGCATATCTAACTGTGCCAATTCTTGCAAAATTTTATGGCTCGAAGTAACGTTATCTAAAGATTTAACTAAGGTATTTTTAGTGTGTTGTGCTACAAGATTCCCTATAAGTATTAAGGTAAATATTGTGCCAAATCCCCTCCACAAAATTTGTTGAATAGTTGAATTTTTCTGCACTTAATTTACCTCTTTTTTGTCTGCTACAAATAATGAATAAAATTTGATATTTTAGAGTTTAGATACTGACGAATATTGGGTGTGAGTAACTATCAATTGACTTTGAATCGCGAAATTTCGTGGCGCATCCCGTGGGCTGCTTCGTTCAAAAGGCCGATCGCACTATTGATTTCCCGCAAAGCATCAGCAGTTTGCAGGGAAGTTTCGGCCAACTGCGCCATAGTTTCGCTAATTTGCTGAGCTCCTTCCGATTGAGCTTCCATGCCTCGATTTACCGAATCGAAGCGGGGAGTGAGAGATTGTACTTGCTGAATAATTTCGGCTAATTGCACGCCGATGTTGCGAATATCTTCCATCCCCTTGCTGACTTCATGGGAGAATTTATCCATTTCCATCACCCCAGTAGAAACGGCTGACTGCATCTCTTTAACCATATTTTCAATATCTAATGTGGCCACGGCTGTTTGGTCGGCTAGGCGGCGAATTTCGCGGGCGACGACGGCAAAACCCATGCCGTATTCTCCGGCTTTTTCGGCTTCGATCGCTGCATTTAAGGAAAGTAAATTAGTTTGATCTGCTACTTTGGTGATCGTGGTAACAATGCTGTTGATATTGTTGGCTTTTTCGCTAATGATTCCGAGTTTGTTAGAGATAGAAATGGTAGCATTTCCCAACACTTTCATGGTATTTTCCATGCGAACTAACTCTTTTTGACCTGTGCTAGCTTCGCGGGCGGTTGACTCTGCCATGTGGGAAACTTCATCCATCGTTTTTACGAGTTTACCGCTGGTGGCTGCGATTTCTTTGGCAGTAGCTACAACTTCGTTGGTGGATGCTGCTTGTTCGTTGACTGTGGCTTCTAATTGTTTGCCAGAAGCGGCTATTTGGGTGGCTGATGAGGTGATTTGTATGCCCGATGTTTGCACTTGTTTGATTAATGCGGCCAAACCCCGATTCATGCTGCGGAAGGAGTTCTCCAATTTGCTAATTTCGTCTTTGCTGTCGCTGACATGAACTTCTGCTGTTAAATCGCCGATCGACATTTTCTCTGCTACATCCACCACTCCGGCAATTTTAGCCCCTAACGGTTTGGCGATCGTATTGCTAAAGTAGAGTCCAAACAGTACGGCCGTTAAAGGGCCCAGCAGCGTGCCTAAAATCACCCAGAACCTAGTTTGACTGATATCTTCGGTGGCAGCTTTGGCTGAGTCTGCTGCTAATTGGCGATCGTAGTTCAGGAGTTCCAGCATTCCCTCTGTCGCAGCTTGAAATGTAGTTACTTTCTCATTCAAAGCTTTGTCGTTCATTCTGTTAAGCACCTCAACTGCTGATGCAGCAGTTGCTAGTTCAGGTGATTTAGTTTTACCCTGTTTGAGCAAATCAATTTGGATTTGGCGGGGGTTGACAATACCCACTCTTTCATATTCTTTATTGAGTTCTTGGAATTCTTTGTGAGCCTCAGTCCACTTTTGCCACAGCGGTTTAAATTGTTGATAAAGCTTGTCTTCTTCCTCGTTGCGCGGAAGTTTATCGTAATCTTGAAAGCCTTGATTTATTTGAATCCAAGCATTATTTATTCTCGCAATCTCTCGGCGTCTTTGGTCAGGATTGATTGCTTCGTTGAGCAGCATCCGATCGGAAGACTGCACCTGTGTTTGTCCTTCGTTGATTTTCCACAAAGCGACGGTGCTGGGATAAGCATCGTTGGCGATCGACTTCAGGTGTCCGGATAGCCGAAAATTGCCGCTGGCGCCGACTAAAGCTACAACAAGCACGATCGCCCCCATGAACACAAACGCAGCGATCATGCGTCTTTGCAAAGTCATATGCTTAAAAATATTGTCCATAATTCCGTTCTCAGTTATTACTTATTAGGCTATTTTTCCATTCGCTGAATGCGCCGGCGGACGATCGCAGCACCGGCAATATCTCCTCGCTCTTCTTTGAGCAAAGCTAGGTGAATTAGTCCTTCATAGTGATCCGGCTTCAGGTAAGTTGCTTTTTGGAAAGATTGCTCAGCTTGTTGGCGATCGCCCCTTGCTTGGTAAACTTGCCCCAATAAGACGTAAGCGTCAGCATTCGTGGGATTTTGACTGAGGTAAGTTTCGCACAGTTTGGCCGCTTCCTGCAATTGTCCGCGATCGGCCAAACGTCGCGCTGCGTCTAAATCCGCACTCGCAGACTTAGCAGGATCTGGTGTAAGTGCGATCGCCCGAATTGGCAAAATCCCCAAATTCTCATTCTCTCTCGGATATTTTTGATGGGAAGTAGAGGATTTACTGTTAATACTTGGCAACTTATCACTGCGAATATTTTCCCTATTTTCCGCGTGTTTAAACTCCCGAACCATCCGCGAATAACTGATATTAGTCGGTTCTTTTTTGACCTGAACTTGCGGGCTGTCTGGAATATCTGTTTTGCGGTAAGCAAATGCTAGGGAATGACGCACCGATACAAATTGAGGAGGCAGTTTTTGCCCGCTTTCTGAGTGACCCAAAAATAATATTCCTGTTTTTTTCAACAATCGATTTAACAGTTGAATGGTTTGATTTCTGCCTGCTTTATCAAAGTAAATTAATACGTTCCGGCAAAAAATTGCATCGTAAGGAAGTTGGTTAGATAAAAAATAGCTATCTAGAATATTACCCTGAATAAAATTAACTTTCCTTCTCACCAAGTCGTTCAACTGATAAAGGTCTCCCGGGAGCGGAGTAAAATAGCGATCGCGAAAATCCAAGTTTTTGTCACGGAAAGAGTTTCTGCCGTAAACCGCGCGCTGGGCTTTTTTGAGAGCAACTTTGCTGATATCTGCCGCATCGATGCTGAAGTTGAGCGGATTTAAACCAGCGTTTAGTAGGGCGATCGCGATCGAGTAAGGTTCCTCCCCCGTCGAACAAGGAAGGCTTAACACGCGCAGGGTTTTGCCGGGATTTTGTGGCAACCATTCCGAAAACGCGTAGCGACTCAAAAAAACAAAAGGTTCGCGATCGCGAAAAAACCAAGTTTCCGGTATCACGACAGCTTCGATTAATTCTTCCAATTCTGGAGCGGATGTTTGCAATTTTGTCAAGTAAATACTCATATCCGTTAAACCGCAATCTTCCATCCGACGGTTAACGGCTCTAGTAATTGTATTAGACCCAATAGTCAGGGCATCTAAACCAATTTTTTGTCTGAGTAGAGCTTCAATTGCTACTTGTGTCATTGATTTTAGCTCGTAGATTTGCGTTCATTCCGTTGGGAGCATCTCAGTTTTGCAAAAAGCATTTTTTCTTTGAGTGCGAGCGTCCCCGCTCGCGTATTGTACAACACGCGAGCGGGGACGCTCGCACTATAAATACAAAACTGAGATGCTCCCCATTCAGTTGACAGTTGACAATTGACAGTTGACAGTTACCTTTCCCTAATTTGTTAATATCGTAGTTATCAACTTTCGGACGTACTCACCATTACCATTACCATTACCATTACCATTACCATTACCATTACCATTACCATTACCAATAACCAATAACCAATGACCAATGACTAATGACTAATGACTAATGACTAAATCTCAGTCCTCTTGCTGGGGAAGCAGATAATTTTTTTGGGATTCAGGCAGCAGATGTTCTACCCTGACAAATTGAATCATACCGCGATCGTCTGCAATCATTTCTCCCAAATAAGGAGTGCTGTCAATCTTAATGCCGGGACTAACAAATTCGGTTTCTGGTTTGTCGAGAGTTTCTGTCACCCGTTCCGCCATCAGCCCTAAAATTAGGGGGCCGTGCAAACTGTCGTTGTTCCCCTCAGAATTATCCGGAAACTGGCAATTGACTAAGACGATGCGCGTGCTCAAGTAAGCGCGGGCGGCCGTCCCCTGTATCATTTGGCACAAATCAATAACCGGGACGAGATGTCCCCGGTAGTTAAACAAGCCGGGAATGTATTCCGGCGCGTTGTGGAGTTTTTTCAAGGTGACAGTGGGAACTACTTCGACTACGCGCCTGCTATCCAAGGCATAGCGATCGTCCCCGACATAAAAAAGTAACATCAACATAGGGATACCATTGGAGATTTTAGATTCTGAAAGTCGGTCGAAAAAGAATTTTCAGAAATTTCGCTTAGTTTTGCAACAATTACGATTCTTTTGGAATTCTAGAGCTATCTTAGACAAAGTGTATTTTCTGGAGACTCAACTTCTATGGGTTGGTTTAAAAGACTGTTTGGAATGGAAAAGCCTGAAGAGCAAGCTCAACCGATGGCAGAAGTAGTACAGCAAGCTGCCGAAGCACAATCCATTGCTCCTGCTAAAGTCGGCCCAGACGGAAATTTTGACGAAAGCGGCCTAGCGAAGCGGGTGGCTTTGGCTTTTGACGGCGATTCAGAAGTTGCTGATATCGAGACTGTTTGGGTTGCTCAACTCAGCGGCACGGTTGTTCTCAAGGGTCAAGTTCCCAGTCAGGAAGTTCTTGACAAGTTGGTGGCCCTTGCCTCTGCTGAAGAGGGCGCCACAGGCGTACAAACCGATGAAGTGACAGTCGGGTAATTCCTCGGATCTCGATCCGTTTCGCTCTGAGTACGATCGAATTAGTCAAAGCTCGATTAAACCCGCTGCGGCGGGTTTTTTCCTGCCTTCTCACCGTCAAAATATTAATTTATGTAAACAAACGCATTTCAATTAAAAAACAGTATAATTGAATACAGAAACTTAAAGAGTTTTAGCTATCAAAAGCAAGCGTGAGCTAACCAGGCCCAAAAGCAGGTACCGTGCCACGTATACTCCTGAAAGTCGATCGCAAAATTTTAGACCAAAGTCCCAGCTACCAGATTCATCTGTAAAGTCAATCTCAAATCTCAAATCGACTGACGACCGTTTTTATCTCAATATAAGGAAAAATATGAAACTCACTTATCGCGGTGCCAACTACGAGTACGACATTCCGACAGTAGATATGATCGAAGGGGAAGTCGCAGGCAAATATCGGGGTCAAGACTGGAACTATCGGTATCCGAGACACCTGGCTGTCCCCAAAAAATACGGCGGTATCAACTCTACCACAAAGCGAAATTTTCAAGCCCAGCAGCAGGTCACAACAGTTGGCGCAGCTTGCGCGGCGGTTGAATCTGCACCAACTGCTGCGGATTTGGCGCAAGTTCACCGATCGCATATCTGCAATATTCTCGATCGACGGAAACAAATAGCCGCAGCTAAAGGCGATGAAAGATTGCTGCGCTTGCTAGAAAGAGAGTGGCAGCAAATGGCCTGTTAGGAAATAGCTTCAGACAACAAAGCGTTTGTGAAGAAGGGGAAGTTGAATTAAGCTCAATTTCCCCTTTTTGGCGTTGGTTGGGCGATGATTTTGCACCAGCGAGATCAATCGTCGGAATTTGGGGTGATGCGACGTTGATAAGGGCGATCGATCTTTTCAACACTCTTTCGGCTGCGATTAGCTTTGACGATTAACTCAATCCCGTGAAAAAGCATTCCCTGAATCACATCCAGGGCGGGTTTTCCAGATTCTATATCGAGATTGCCCTTCACACCAATGATGACTGCTTGCAGGATAAATGCAATTGCGATCGCTTGGTGGATGAACTTTTGTCGATCGCTTTGGCTGTTGTTTTTCATGTTCGGAACCTTGTTTGATTAACCACATCAACAGGTTCTCTTTGGGGTTGTAAACTTAATCAAGTCATAGCGATCGCAGCGAAAAGTCTTGTAAAATCTGGATAGTAGGGGTTTGGGGTGGTAGAGGTAATTTGGGGTAGCCCCAAACTTTGTGGTAATTTTTTGGAATTTTATGCCGCGAAATACTTACGGGGATACAGTAAAAAAGCGAGTGAAGCGCCTGTTAGAGGCGTTGCTTGATTTCGTCAATTATGAATTTGAGGGCAAGTTTGACATTGAGTTCAAGCCGGAGACGGAAGACGTTACCAAACCCAAGGTAATTTTCAAAACAACGCTGGTAGCCTTGGAACAACTGATAGCGAAAGACAAATATCCTGGCAAGTTAAAGAAAGAGCAAATTCGTGAAGCACTCAAGCTGCTGGAAAACTTTTTGAAGATTCTAAAAGACAACCGAACCAAAACACAAGGTTCTGATGACTGGCATTTCACGCTGACGCTGTGGTCAAAAGACCGGGAAAAGAACCTCAAGCAGTTTGATAAGGCATGGGAAGATAGCAGACCAGAAAAATCTAAAACTTTAGTATTGAATTACCAGAAATCGGATGAGTTTGACTGGCGCGATATCTGCGACAAAGTTGTAGCAACACAACAACTCCGCCGCCAAGCAACAACACAACAATATGAATTAAATATTTACGTTCCCTTGGGATTAATGGAACGTCCCAAAACACCTAACCCCAGACAAAATATCACTGGGGAAGATTCGCGATCGCAGAAAGAACCAGAACTGCAAATCGTCGAAACTTATAAAGATGATGCTTTTTTCCAGAAAGTTATTGCCGAAAATCACACCGACAAAGCCAAACACATCGCGATTATTGGCGAACCGGGTGCGGGGAAAACTACGCTGTTAGGAAAACTGGCGGAACAGTTGCCGAAAAATTCCCCGGATTTTCCGATTTGTATTCGGCTGGCGGATTTACAGGGAAGCACAATAAAAGATTATTTAGTCAATAATTGGCTAGAAAAAGCACTGGAACATATAGAACCTGTTCCCCAGAGTGTCACTCCAGAAATTATAGAATCTCTTAAACAACTGTTCCGTCAAGGTAAGGTGTGGTTGCTGTTGGATGGGGTGGATGAAATGGCGGCGGAATCGCCTGTGTTGGCATTGGCGAAAATTCGGGATCAACTGACTGACTGGGTGGGTAAGGCGCGGGTGGTGCTAACTTGCCGTTTGAATGTTTGGGATGCGGCGATTAGCAATACCCTGACGGATTTTGATACTTATAAAACATTGGAATTTGAACCGGATGATGTTAATAAATTTATTTGCCAGTGGTTTGAGCAAGCGAGTCAGGATGAGAAACGGCGCAATTCGGGAAATGAAACCTATTGGCTTGAACAGGGGAAACGCTTGCAGCAAGAATTAAAAGAACCGGGAAAAAATAACATTAGGAGAATGGTAAGAAATCCTCTGCGCTTGTCGATGTTGTGTCAGTCTTGGTGCGTACCCGAACAGGATTTGCCCGAAACGAAGGCGGCACTTTACGAGCAGTTTACGACTTATTTTTTTGAGTGGAAACAAGAGGAATTTCAGAATAAGCATCAGCGAGTATTAAAACAGACGGAAAAAAAACAGATTCAACAAGCTTTGGCAAAGTTGGCTTTAGCGGCAATGGAAAGCACCAATCGGTTTCGGATTGAGGAAGAATTTGCCATTGAACAGATGGAGGAACAGTGGTTTAATTTAGCTGGTGAGTTGGGATGGTTGGTTTTAGTTGACAGGGATACCCGCACGAAAAAGGCTGTTTACGCTTTCTTTCATCCCACATTTCAGGAATATTTCGCGGCTTTAGCTGTTGATGAAAAAGTTGATTATTGGGATTTTTTCTTGCCTCGCAATCATATTAATCGTCCTGTCTATGGCAAGCCATACCGCATTTTTGAGCCGCAGTGGAAAGAGGTAATTTTGCTTTGGTTGGGGCGTAAAGATGAAGATGCTTCACCAGCACAAAGGAATGAGTTTATTGACGCACTGCAGAACTTCCAAGATGATTGTCAAAGATGCTACCGCGCCAGGTCATACCTTCTCGTAGCAGTGGGAGTAGCAGAGTTTATAGATCATAGTGATGCTGCTGAAATTGTAACGGCTGTAGCTAAAGTAGCGTGTTATGACTTTGATAACTTTATAGAAGATTCTCTAGCAGAATCATCCAAAGAAGCATTACTGGAGACTGACAGAAGATTAGCCATTATTGCATTAATTTCGATTGTAAGTAACAGTAATATAAGCTTTGGCATTAAGTATGCAGCTCAAATTTTAAGTATAATTGGTTACAATAATGAGGCTATTATTACCGCACTGACTGAAAGACTGTCTCGCCTTATAACTGAAGAGTTGCGTTGGGAATTGGCTAATTCTTTAATTGAGCTTGATGCTAGTAACTTAACTGCTATTAATGCCATTATCAATCTATTAGAGGTTTGCCATAATGAACACATTATCCTTCAAATTACGGATGTTTTGAAAAAAGTAAATTCTGATAAATTGGATGCAACTTATATTTTAAAGAATTTGCTCCAACATAATTCACTAATTATTGCTTTGTCTGCTGCTGAAAATTTAAAGGAAATTAATCCCAGTGATTCCGATGCTATCTCTATATTAAAGCAATTAGGACCACCTCCTTTTGATTTTGATCCAGAACAGGAATTTCTTGCACATCAAGAAAGGTATGAAGATCTTTTAAGTCAGCATTTAAGTTCCGAACAAAAAGAAGTTATGTTAGGACGATCGAACAAAGATAAGCAAGAGATTGCAGAAGTATTAGTTGGTATTCTAAATACTTGTGAAACCTCTGAAAGCGAAAGAATCGAATATATACAATGGTTCAATACAACACAAGAAAGTAACTGTTTTTCTGGTACGTGCACACGCTTATATATACATGAATCAAAATTGGGAAATATTGATAGCTTGGCAAAACTATTTCCTGATTCACCAATATATATAGTTACATCCAAGCTTAATAATACACGAGAAAAATATGAAATTTATATTGATGCCCTTAGTAAATTATTAACAGTTGGAAGAAAGCACTTCAAATTGACATCTGTTATTATTGATTTACTTTGCCCTCAGTCTCAAACATTAATCCTGTCAGATACTGAGTTTCCTCTATGCAAAGCGAAAATCCAGGAAATTACTAAAAAACTTGTAACTTTCATTTCAATAGAAAATATAAAAAGGCTTATAACAAGTTTAAAAAATTTAATAAATTCCCTTGAGAAAGGTTCTAGGGAATACAGCTACTACTATACGATTCTATGGCACTATGCCCAAAATATACCCTATCCCGACTTCTATCAAGCTTGGCACCAAGACACCCCTATCAACTCCGCAACAGCAAATCTCAACTTAGCCAACTTACCCCAACTCCTTGCCGAAGCTATTAAAGATCGACCCGATTTATGCAACAAAGTAAAGCTAATTTGCATTGATAGTGACAAATTCGGTAATCCCGAAAATCCCGCTACAAAAATTTACAATGAAATGCGCTTACAAGGTTGTGACAAAAGTGAAGATGGCAAACCAAAAACAATGGCAGAACTACAAGATTACTGGGATGAATTAAGGATAGAAAGCGATATTCCCCTGTTTTTCATCTACTACGATTCCACAGCACTCTCAGCCACACCCACGGGATTTAGCGAGCCATTTCTGAAAGCTTTAAGCAAATTCGATCGCGCGATTTGCATATTATGCGAACAAGGGGATATTCCGCTGCAAACTTTCTCACCCAGTCAACCGAACTTAGTTGGGGCAATACTTAAGTGGATAAAAGCCCACTATAATAATTAAATACTCACATTAAAACGGCTAAAACATAAATAGATAGTGTATTATTTATTTAATTTTCCCTTGATTTTTAAACAAAAATTTATAAAATATTGAAAATTCAGTAAATGATCGGAATTTCCCTCAACTCTTGCCATCAGTTGTTTAAGATAATATTCTTCTTGCACTTCTCTTGGTCTAGGTTTACTATAAGAAAAATGCGTTTTTGAAGCCAAACTACGTTCTTTGAAAATTTCTCTAAGATAACCTTCATGAAACAGAGCTTTTGTTTTATATCCAAAAATATCCTTTGTATTTTCCCCATTTTGAACAAATTCACTCGCTAAATCTTCAGGATTATCTTGACTGACATCAAAATATTTAATATATTGCTTCAAAATTTGATTATGTTGTGGATTTCTCACAAAAAATTTTCGATTTCCTAAAAACCAAGTTTCCAGACAAACTTTCTGCACAATAACTTCAAGTTGACAATTTACGGGTAGAGATTGAAAAGGTTTATCTTTTAATTCCGACTTAATTTGCTCATCAGCTTCCGCTTGTTTCTCCGAAACTGTAAAACGATCTGCGTCTGTGAATAAAACCAAGTAATTATATTGAGGAAATAGGTTTATTTCTTGGATAGCATTAGCAGTAACTCTATAGCAACTGGGAACGCCCATATCACTTTCGTAATAATAATTATTCTGAATTACCGCATCAAAACTATCCACTTCCGTCAACTCTGGAAGCAGCACAGATAACCACTTTTTATAAACAATCGGTTCTGTCTTTCCTTCAAATACAAAATACAAATTCATACTACGATTGTTTTTCGAGAATTTTGTTTAACTGAATAAATGCGTCTTGTTTAGATTTACCTAGATGATAATCCGAGGCATTACAGGTTCTAATGTGTCCGCCTTGTCGGGTAACAATTTTCCAATATTCATAGGGAATATTATTTATAATATAAGGGTGATGACTTGTGGCAATAAATTGCAAGGTTTTATTTTCATGAATCAGGTCATCAGTTAAGATATCAATACAATTAATTCCTAAACTATTCTCAAATTCATCAATCAATATTACCGAACCTTCATTTGACAGGAAAATTTCGCCCAGATGAATAATTGTACGTAACATACCCGAAGACATCCTATCTTCCCTAATCCATTTAGGCACAGATTTCTCTTTGATAGAAATAACAGGGACAAATATATCAGCAAATCCTTTGGGGAAGTCGTCTGTTTTAAAAGGCTCAACTCTGACATCTTCGATTTGTTGAAAAACATCAATGAATCTTGACTTAATTGCTTCAAAAATATCTAACTTATTTTCATAAATTAGATATAGCTTAGTTCTAATATCCTCATCGCTATTTACTATGCTCTCTAAGGCTTGATATTTGTTTTTAATCGAGTGCAAAGATTGCTTTGAGCTTCTAAGACGGAGACCGTTGATTGTATGGTCGCGATATTCTATTTTATTTAGAGCATCAAAGGCTTCTTTTATAACAGTTTCTTCTTTCAATAAATATATCATTGATTGATGTGAAGAAAGCTTTGGTATTTGGCTATTTTTAAATCTTATATCCTCTTTATTCCGCTCAAATAATACCTCATTTTTTGAAATCAGTTTTTCATAAATAAATGATGGTTTTTCATTTTCATCTGGGTTTTCTTTTTCAGGGTCGTCAAAATTTAGTTCATTGGTTTCAACAGTATCAAAACCACCTTCCCAAATAAATTCAGTGCCGTTTACAGTAGAAAATATGATTTTCCATTCCAATCCATTGATAGCTTTTCCATTGGCTATACGTTTTAAATCGATAATTCCACGCAAAATTTGGGTTTTGCCTGCACCTGATATGCCAACTAAAAGAGTTAAATTGGATGAAAATTTAATTTCATCAAAATCCCAACCCAAAAAATGATTTTTTAATTGGAGTGAAATAATTTTCATAAGTTAATTCTTTTTGTTCAAATTGCTAAAAATATTTAAATTGTTGCAGTTGAGCAATATTGTAGCATGGAAGAAAGAGGAGACGATCGCAAAACTTCAACCCTAAAATAGGCTAAAAATCTCTCCCCACTTCCCCCATCACCCCTTGACGCAAACCACCTGCTTCAGAGTCGCCACCACTTCCACCAAATCCGACTGCTGACTCATCACCTCCTCAATCGGCTTATAAGCCCCCGGAATTTCATCTAAAAATTCCTCATTTTTCCGACACTCAACCCCATCAGTTTGCCGCACAAAATCATCAAGAGTAAATACATTCTTCGCTTTAGTTCGAGACATCAATCGCCCCGCACCATGAGAACAAGAACAGTAACTTTCTACATTACCTTTGCCCTTAACAATGAAAGATTTTGTCCCCATCGAACCTGGAATAATCCCCAAATCGTCAACTTGCGCGCGCACAGCACCCTTGCGAGTCACATACACATCTTCCCCAAAATGCACCTCTTTTTCCGCATAATTATGGTGGCAATTCACCTGTAAAAGTGGCTTAGTAACTTTGCCTCCAGCGAGATGCTTTTCCACAATTTTCTTAAACCGATTCATCATGATATCGCGATTAAAACTCGCATAATCCTGCGCCCACTGCAAATCGTGCCAATAAGCAGCAAACTCCGGGGTACCCGCTACAAAATAAGCTAAATCTTTGTCAGCTAAACTAATTTCTGCCAGTTTAGCTAAATCTTTAGCAGTGTCGATATGGTGTTGGGCTAGCAGATTGCCGATACCGCGCGAACCAGAGTGCAGCATCAGCCAAACCGAGTTTTCCGTATCAACGCAAACCTCAATAAAATGATTGCCACCGCCGAGGGAACCTAACTGTTTTAAAGCTTTATTATCTTGGCGCTGCACTCCTTGATGCAGTTCCTTGAAATCGCCCCATCTTTGCCAGTTGGTGACAGATTTTTCGACTTCTTTGTTTTCTGCAAATCCGACGGGAATTGCTGCTTCGATATCGAGGCGAATTTGTTTGAGTTTTCCTTCTAATTTGTTGGCGTTGAATGGCATTTTTACTGCCATCATCCCGCAACCAATATCCACCCCCACAGCAGCAGGAATAATTGCTTCTTTTGTGGCAATTACTGAACCGACTAAAGCTCCTTTTCCTAAATGTACGTCGGGCATTAATGCGACGTGTTTGAATACAAAGGGCAAAGATGCTACATTGGTTGCCATCTTGGTCTCTTTGTCGCCCAGGGCGTGATTTGCCCAGGATAATACTGGTTTTGGGGTGGATATTTCTAATTTTTCGTAGGGCATTTTTGTTTAAATATATTTAACTCGATCCACTGTGTAGTATATTTGTAACATAAATGTCTGCTAACGTCAATAGCCCGATCGCCCAAAACGCGGTTTTCAACCAAAAAACTTAGTTCAAACCTCGAATATCCGTTAAAAACCCCCGATCAGAGGCAGAAAGTTTGTAGTGAGGACTTCAGTCCTCCAAAAAAGCGCCCTACAAGCTCAACCCGCTCGCAGTGCACACCCTACAGGCTAATTAAAAGCGGTTATTTGTCGATCGCAAATATTAGTTGTTTCAGCACATCTAACCGCGAACAGTTCCAGTAATCGATGTGGGAAACGATTAAACCGTCACTGTTAACCTTCAGTTCGCTCCTACCGGCGATCGCCATTTTCGGTTTCCAAGGTAACGGCGCCATCCAACTCAGAGTCCAGCGACTGTCTATAGTATCTCCCGACTGAGAAATCTCGTGCAAGTCGAGTTTAATCTGTTGAAAAAAAGTCCCCATAAACCCGATCATTTTTCGGTAGCGATCGACTCCAGTAAATCGATTCACTGGGTCTTCAAAATAAACATCTTTTGCGTAAATGTTGTAAGTCTGATTTTCGGGGAATCTTTGATAATCGTCTTTGAGAATTTCAATAATATTCATTATTATTAATAATACACCTTAAATCACTATAATATAATCATACCAAAAAATAGGGTTTCCCATCCGGGCATCGCAGGATTCCCCAAGTTTTTAGAACAGGGTATAAATTCCCGTCTTAAAAACTTTGTCCTAAACTGTCAACTGTTAACTGTGAATTGTCAAATAAGAGGGCGGGCACGGGGGCACCGCCCCTACCATAGGTCAACTATCAACTCTTAACTATCAACTATGATCGATCTCTACACTTTTACCACACCGAACGGCCGCAAAGTCTCGATCATGCTCGAAGAAATAGGTTTACCCTACAACGTGCACGTCATAGACATCAGCAAAAACGACCAATTTAGCCCAGAATTCATCGCCATCAACCCCAACAGCAAAATACCCGCTATAGTCGATCGCGATAACGGCATTACAGTCTTCGAGTCAGGCGCCATCCTGATCTATCTAGCCGAAAAAGCAGGCCAATTTCTGCCCACCGACAAACACAAATACTTTCAAGTCATGGAGTGGCTGATGTTTCAAATGGCCAGCGTCGGGCCAATGTTCGGACAACTAAACCACTTCAGACGTTTCGCACCCGAACAAATTCCCTATGCAATTCAACGCTACGAAAAAGAAACCTTGCGCCTTTACGGAGTATTAGATTCTCAACTAGCAAAATACGAATACATTTGCGGCGAATATTCCATCGCCGATATCGCGACTTATCCGTGGGTGGCTATTTACGAATTTCAAGGATTAACCCTCGACAACCATCCCCACCTCAAACGTTGGGTAGAAACATTGCAGAAGCGTCCCGCCGTTGAGCGCGGTATGGCTGTTCCAGCTATACAAAAATAGCATTTTTTGTCCTAGACACAACTGCCATAATATGGTGTTAATTCTTAGGTACGTTGTTGCGCTTCAGCGCTCTTTTTCTATATCTGCAAGAGCGCTGAAGCGCAACAACGTACCTTTTTTTAATATTAGAGTTGCGTCCAGAACTTAATTTTTTCAACCGCAGATAAGGAAAGATATCACCAATATTATCAGCGTTTATCATCGTTCATCGGCGGTCAAAAAATCTCTCAAACCTAATCAGCAAAGTGCTTAATAATCGCCTCAGCAAACTCAGAACACTTGAGTTCCGGCACCGGAGGCTCCATCAACCTTGCCAAATCGTAGGTAACTTCACCGTTAGAAATTGCAGCGCCCAAACCCTTCTTAATCAAATCTGCCGCTTCCTGCCATCCCATATATTCTAACATCATCACCCCCGACAAAATCAGGGAACCGGGATTAACTCGATCGAGACCGGCGTGCTTAGGTGCAGTGCCGTGAGTCGCCTCAAAAACAGCACATTCATCACCAATATTCGCACCGGGGCCCATGCCCAATCCGCCGACAATTGCTGCGGCTGCATCTGACAAATAATCGCCGTTTAAATTCATCGTTGCCAAAATTGAATATTCGGCTGGTCGAGTTTGAATTTGTTGGAAAATACTGTCAGCAATCCGGTCATTGACCATGATTTTTTCTTTCCACTTTCCGCTACCGTGACTTTCCCAAATTGCGGACAAAACATCGGCAACTTCTTTACAAATTACGGATTGTTTTTCGGGTGTCAAAGCGTCGTAGCCCGGATCTATTTGGCGGGCATTGTCTTCTAAGCTAATCTCGGAATTGTGTTCTTTGTTACCGAGAATCCAAGATTCTCTTTCTGTCACGCAATCAGCGCGAAATTCGGTGGTTGCCAACTCGTAACCCCAATCTCGGAAACCTCCTTCGGTGTATTTCATGATGTTGCCTTTGTGCACCAAGGTTACTTGCTGCTTGTCTTTTGGCAACCGCAAAGCGTGGGTAATTGCCCGCCGCACTAAACGCTGAGAACCGCTTTTGCTAATTGGTTTAATGCCGATCGCAGAATCGAGGCGTATTTGTTTTTTGCCGTGTTCTGGCGTTGCAGGAATTAACTCATTGTTAAGGTATTCAATGAGTTTGTTACCGATTTCGCTGCCTTGTTTCCATTCAATTCCGAGGTAAATATCTTCTGTATTTTCCCGGTAAATAATTACATCTAGCAGTTCGGGAGTTTTGTGCAGCGATGGGGTTCCATCATAATATTTGCACGGCCGCACGCAGGCGTAGAGGTCAAATATTTGGCGCAAGGCTACGTTGAGCGATCGAATTCCGCCACCTACTGGGGTTGTCAGCGGGCCTTTGATGGCGACGCCGTATTCTTTGATGGCGTCTAGGGAATCTTGGGGCAAATACTGGTAGGTACCGTAGACATCGCAGGCTTCGTCGCCTACGTAAATCTTGAACCAGTTAATTTTCCGCTGGCCGCCGTAAGCCTTTTCTACGGCAGTATCCATGACTTTCTGGGATGCTGGCCAGAGGTCTACGCCCGTACCGTCACCGCGTATGAAGGGGATAATTGGGTCGTTGGGGACGATCGGCGAACCGTCTTTGAAAGTAATTTTAGAACCAGTTGTCGGGGCTACAATTTTTTCGTACATATCTTAACAGTGCGGATAGCAATGTTCCCTATTTTGCCACGATTATACCAGAAGGAAGAAGGAAGAAGGAAGAAGGAAGAAGGAAGAAGCGATCGGCTGCGTGTCACTGTGCTAATCTGGCGATCGCCAATTTAAAAATAAATTCAAAAAAGTAGTAAAAATAGCAGAAGTTCGTCTCAAATATGGTCTTCTGTTTATGTTTTGTCGCTAATGTTGAGACATTGTTGAAGCGAGTCAAAATGGCGATTGCTTTTGAACCGCAGATGAACGCAGATTATTTTGAGGATATGGCAACCGCCAAGACTATTAGGAAGTTCTTAATTTCTGAAATCTAAGATTTTATTGCTTCTTCTTTCCTTCCTCCTTCCTCCTTGCTTCTTCTTTCCTTCCTCCTTCCTCCTTGCTTCTTCTTTCCTTCCTCCTTCCTCCTTCCTTCTTCCTTCTTCCTTCTTCCTTCTTCCTTCTTCTTGAATTTACTTGCGATATTTTTCCTTCTGCATATTCTTTTTCACAACCCACAAAATAAAGCCGATGACAAGAGTCACAGCAACTATTTTGGAAACTGGAGCTAGGTAATCATCTACAAGCGCATAATTTTCACCTAATTTGTATCCGGCAAAAGTTAGGAAACTCACCCACAAAATTGTGCCGATTGTTGAGTAGACTAAAAACGGGATTAAAGCCATATTGTTGATGCCAGCGGGCAGGGAAATCAGGGTGCGAACTCCCGGTACGAGGCGACACAAAAATACGGCTTTGTTGCCGTGTCTGTTAAACCATCTATTTGCTTTGTCAATATCGGCGCCGGATACTGTAATCCACTTGCCGTATTTGTCGGCTAAATTCCTCAAGCGTTCTTCGCTCAATAATTTACCCGCATAGTACCAGGGAAGTGCCCCTAGAATGGTGCCGATTGTCCCTGCTGCGATCGCCAGCGTTAAATCCATATCACCCTTGGATGCGGTGAATCCTGCCAGCGGCATGATCAATTCTGAGGGTATGGGCGGGAACAGGTTTTCCAAAAACATCAGCAGTCCAATGCCTAGATAGCCCATCGACTGCATTGTGTTAGTTATCCATTCAACCATTTTGATTTAATAATTTGGTAAGAAGAAGTCAGTAGTCATTAGGCATCAGTCATTAGTCATTGGTCAGTAGTCATCAGTCAGTAGCTCGATCGTTCCTAGGCTGTGCCCAAGGAGTGACAACTTAAGACTGAAATTTTTGATAAATCTCGTTTTTACCACAGTCTAGATCCCCATTAAAAAGGGGGACTTTGATCGGATTCCGGTTCCCCCCTTTTTAAGGGGGGTTAGGGGGGATCTAGACTTCGATACCAACAAGAAAGAGCAACTGCAAATAAGAGAGCCAGAGCCTCCTTGTATTCATTTCCAGGCAGAGCCTGGGAACGAGCAACGAGAAATCAATACAATGATTAAGTTCCCGAAGTCCAAGAGTTGGTGTACTCAATTTGCTCGGGAGTCAAGGTATCAATGAAAATACCCATTGCTTCCAATTTTAGACGGGCAATTTCTCTGTCAACTTCCACTGGGATTGAATGAATACCCGGCTCTAGTTTGCCTTTGTTGGTGACAAGATGTTCTGCTGCTAAGGCTTGGTTAGCAAAGCTCATATCCATCACGGCGCTGGGGTGTCCTTCGGCGGCTGCCAAGTTGATCAAACGGCCTTCGCCCAACACAATAATCGACTTGCCATTATTGAGGCGGTATTCTTGGGTGAAAGAGCGAACTGTCTTCACACCAGTGCTTTTTGCACCGAGGGATTTGAGGTCAATTTCAATGTCGAAGTGACCGGAATTACAAACCATGGCGCCGTCTTTCATGGTGTCGAAATGTTCGGCACGAATGACGTGTTTGTTGCCGGTGACGGTGATGAAAATGTCTCCGACGGCGGCGGCTTCGTCCATTGGCATCACGCGGAAACCATCCATCACTGCTTCGATCGCCCGAATCGGATCGATTTCGGTAACAATTACGTTGGCGCCCATACCGCGGGCGCGCAGTGCCGTGCCTTTGCCGCACCAGCCGTAACCTGCAACCACAATATTTTTACCAGCTAACAAGATATTGGTAGCGCGGATAATGCCGTCTAGAGTAGATTGACCTGTACCGTAGCGGTTGTCAAAGAAGTGCTTCGTATCTGCGTCGTTGACGTTCATCGCCGGGAAAGTCAGCACGCCATCTTTCAACATAGCGCGCAGGCGCACGATGCCTGTGGTGGTTTCTTCGGTGGTGCCGATCAAGTCGGAAATTTGGTTGGGGCGGTGCTGGATCAGAGCAGCTACCACGTCGCTACCGTCGTCGATGATAATGTTGGGACGGTGGTCGAGGGCTGTGTTAACGTGACGTTCGTAGGTAGCCGCGTCTTCTCCTCTGAGGGCGAAGACGGAAATGCCGTAGTCTTCAACTAGGCAAGCTGCTACGTCATCTTGGGTGCTCAAGGGGTTGCTAGCGATGAGTACAGCGTCTGCGCCGCCCATTTTCAGGGCGATCGCCAAATGAGCTGTTTCTGTTGTAACGTGGCAGCAAGCTGAAATACGGATGCCTGCGAAGGGCTTTTCTTTAGCGAAGCGTTCTTGAATTTGACGCAATACCGGCATTTCGCGGCCTGCCCACTCGATACGTTGCTTGCCCAACGGGGCGAGGGATAAGTCTTTGACTTCGTGTTTAATTTTGACGGATGTAGCTACCATTTATGTTATTTCCCAGAAATCATCAAACTTTGTTAGTTTTAGCAGTTGACACTCTCAGGTCTAAAGACACTGAGATTCTTAAGAAATTTCGTTCTTAATATCCCTATTGCTAGGGTTCCTGGGCGCAATCCTCTTGCCAAAAAATGGTGGGCTGCTATCCTTGTCTTTCAACAAGCTCCTCAAGCGTTTAAGGGACTTAGCCCTTGGTTCCGTGGAGTCCCCGCGTACCTTTAATATATGGTAGGCATTTGCTTCCTAGGTTTGCACCTGTGTATCCATCCCAATCTAGATTATAACGGTAATATCCCTTTTTACACTGCTAAAAATATTAAGAATTAAGAAAGATTCACGGCGGTTAAAACCGCCCGTCTCGCTTGCATCGAGCGGTCTAAAGACACGCTCTTTTTCCGCTTGCCGAATGTTTTTTATAAACCCATCGACGATCAAGTGTTGTGATTTAATCTGTGATTTTAGTCCATCACAATCGGCGGTGCTTATCTTAAATTTTGATTGTGAGCGATCGACCAATTTGCGATATCAGCACCGAGCAGTAACTAACACAGCCAGAGTCAGTCGATTTTACATTTGAAATTTTACATTGACTCCACACAGCTATCTGAAATATTCAAATTTCATCTCAAACCTTATCCTAGGGGGACTAACTCTTTTTTGTCAAGTCAATCCGCCTAACTCAACCTAAAATACCGATCCCGAAAAAGCTTGATGTGTAAGCATTCTTCCTTCTTCCTCCTTCCGACTTCCATTTCTCTTCCATTTCTCTTACATTCGTTACATCAATACTTCGGACATTTTTAGATCTAATCGAGTATCTCAAACCCTTGATGGCTATAGGG
Source organism: Microcoleus sp. bin48.metabat.b7b8b9.023 (assembly GCF_013299185.1). Lineage (GTDB taxonomy): Bacteria > Cyanobacteriota > Cyanobacteriia > Cyanobacteriales > Microcoleaceae > Microcoleus. Next base: position 81,646 of record NZ_JAAFKG010000025.1, read on the forward strand.
ATGAGTATTTTTTCAATGTTTGAGTCTAGCCCGCTCGTTTCAAAAAAACATTAAAAATGCCAGGGCTTACGCTGTAACGCTTACAGAGTCGTTGAAAAACTGTCCGAAGTATTGTTACATCCATTACATCCGTTACAGAATCCGTTGCCGAACTTCCTTCTACTTATTAGCGCGGCGTTCTTGAATGATATGAATAATCGAAGGCACAAAAGAAAGTACAATTATCACACCAACAATCGGCAGTAAATACTCATCAACTTTGTCCGGAGGAATCATCTTTCCCAAATAATAACCGAGTAGGGTCAACCCCACCGTCCACACAAACCCGCCGATCAGGTTGTAAAACATAAAAGTTTTGTATTTCATTGCCGCCACTCCCGCCACTATCGGTGCAAAAGTGCGGACAATTGGCATAAATCTGGCCAGTACAACTGCTTTGTGGCCGTGTTTTTCGTAGAAGTTTTCAGTTTTTTCTAAATATTCTTTCTTAAAAAGCCACGAATCTTCCTTGTTAAATAAGCGACGGCCCCAACGGTGTCCGCTTGCATAGCCAACATTATCGCCAGCCACCGCGCAGACAAAACACCCAAAAATTAGCGTCCAAATATTCATAGAGTTTGGCCCCGACGCCACAATGCCCGCAGCAAATAGCAAGCTGTCTCCCGGCAGAAAAAAACCGAACAGCAATCCGGATTCCGCGAACACAATAGCCCAAATTCCCAAATAGCCGAAGGTTTTAATCAGTTGCTGCAAATCAAAATTCATCTTTCTGTTTTTCCGGGGAATGAACTCAGCATTACATATATGACATCTATGATATCATTGTCTGTTGAATATAGCATAAACGATGGTCTGGCAAAATAATAAATTAGCCAGCGATCGATATATTTACCTAAAAATTTTTAGTTCAAATTTAACAATGGGCGCCATAATTCAACAAATTAAAACTAGCTTGTTAAATCTGCTGGGTCAAGCGATCGAGGCAATGCCTTCAATAGCAGCGGCTGTGGTAGTTATTGTGCTGACGAACACGGCAGCAAAGTTTGTTAGCCTCGCAGTCTCGGCACCTACTCAACAGACTGTCAAAAGTTTATCCTTGCGATCGCTCTTGGTGCAGATAGCCTTTGCCCTCACTTGGGCGGCTGGCAGTTCGATCGCCTGCGTCATTGCTTTCCCGGCTTTGCGTCCCGGAGACATCATCGGTTTGTTAGGATTGGGTTCAGTAGCTGTTAGTTTTGCCTTCCAAGATATCTTCAAAAACTTTTTAGCAGGCATCTTGATGCTGTTGCACGAACCGTTTCAATTAGGCGACCAGATAGTTGTAGAAGGCTTTGAAGGTACAGTCGAAGAGATTTCGATGCGTTGAACTCAAATTATGACTTATCAGGGAGAGCGAGTGATTGTGCCGAATGCGATCGTCTTTACCAATTCAGTGCGGGTACTCACTGCCATGGCACACAGGCGAACTGACTTGCCTTTAATTTTGGACTACGATACCGAACCTTCCTTCGCAATTGAAACCTTGGGTGAACTACCCGCACGCTTATCGAAGCGATTATAGTGCAAGCTTCTAACATCGCGGGGCAATGCCGAGCGAACTGACTTACGTCATGCACGTTGGTCTTACTTCCCCTCCACTCTTCAGAAACGGCTGTTCCATCCGTTTGTAGCATTCTGATACCTTCTGCTCTAATATTTGTTGCTGCATTACCATCGCGATCGTGACGAGTGCCACAATTGGGACAAGTCCACTCTCTAACATCAAGTGGTAACTTATCAATTTGGTAATAACAGCTAGAGCAAAGTTTAGAACTGGGGAACCATCGGTCAATTTCTATTAACTTCCCACCTTTTTTATCTAGCTTGTAAGCTAAGAAATTAGTAAAAGTTCCCCATCCAGCATCAGATATTGCTTTAGCTAAATTGTGGTTGCGTACCATGCCTTTAACATTAAGATTTTCTACTACGACAACTTGGTTTTCGTTGACGAGTTTTCTTGATAACTTATGCAAAAAATCTTGACGGGATTTAGCTATCCGAGCGTACACTTTAGCTACAGTCTTTTTAGCTTTGTTTCTTGATTTACTTCCTTTCTGTTTTTTTGCTAGCTTTTGTTGCTTGCGTTTAAGATTTTTTTCATGTTTGGCTAAGTGCTTAGGATTACTGTATTTAGAGACTTTAGTGCCATCACTCGCGATCGCAAAATGAGTCAATCCTAAGTCAATCCCAATTACTTTACCCTCAGTTGAAAATGTTGGGTTTTCACCTTCAGCCTCGGTCAATATTGATGCAAAGTATTTCCCTGATGGTTCTAAGCTGACCGTTACAGTCTTAATTATTCCTTCAATATTCCTATGCAGCTTAGCTTTAATTTTACCGACTTTGCCAGGAAATTGAACAAGCCCCTCAAATACTTTCACATTCTGAGGATACTGAATTGACTGCTTGCCCTGTTTTGACTTGTAACGGGGGAATCTAGCACGACCTGCAAAAAAGTTTTTATAGGCTGTTGTTAGATTGAGCGTTGTTGCTTGCAAAACTTGGCTGTAACGTAACATTCAGATAACCATAAAGTTTCTTCTGCTTTTTTAATATGGGGGTAAGAAGGTATTAAGTGCTGATTGACCGAGGCTTTTTCCGGTTTTTTGTAAGTCTCGATCGACTTGTTTAAAGCGTAATTCCACCACCATCTAGCACAGCCAAAGTGCTGAGATAATAACACCTGTTGTTCTGGTGTTGGATAAACTCTAACTTTGACCGCTTTGTGTAACATCTTAACACCTCCTTACTGCATTATACACAAAACAGTAAGAGTATCGAGAAGATTTGGAAATTTGAGTGGAGCCTATTTCTCTGCCTTTCATCCCACCGCGCTAAGATTAGTACATCTTCTTCGGGGGACTTCCCGGCGAGGTAGTTAAAGTTTGTCGCTGCAACCGTTGAGCTTCTGCTTGCTATGAGAGCCCGGTTAATTTGGGCTTGAGCATCTTGGGTTGCTTTTTTAACTGTGAACTACCTACACGCTTCCTGGCGGTGAGCGTGTAGGCTTCCGAATTCAATGGGGATTACCTCAACTTTCATAGATTTTTTACGTCCTGAAGATTTTGGTCTTACATCCCCTCCAAGGGCAGAAGCGCTAGTTCCTAACGCCAGAATTCGCAAACCTTCATTTCTAATATTTATTGCAGCATTAATATCTCTATCATACTGAACTGCTTTTCCTCCTTCCTCCGACTTCCATCGGACTTCTGTCAACTGTCAACTGTCAACTGTCAACTGTCAACTGTCAACTGTCAACTCTTCCTTCCTCCTTCAAAATCTGCTAGAGAAGGGGCATTGGTGGGACTTACCCAACCCAAAGCGAGTATAAAAAAAGACTCTTTGGGCAAGTTTTGAATTTATAGCGACAAATGTTAAAAATTAGAATTTGAAAATGGCAGAAAATAAGCTAAAGTTAGATGAGAACGGTTGAAGAAAAATATCTAATGTTGCAGCAACACCCTTGGCCGAAGACAATTGAAGAGGCGATCGTCATTCAAGATGTTCTCCGGTCAGAGGTAATTACCGAAAATCTACGGTCGCCAGTTCGGTACGTCGCAGGCGTAGATGTCGGCTACGACAGTGTAGAAGGCGTATCGCGGGCCGCTGTAACAGTTTTGAGCTTTCCAGACTTGCAATTACAGCAGCAGTCTGTGGTTCGCAGTCCTACAGCTTTTCCTTACGTTCCCGGTTTCCTGTCTTTTCGAGAAGTGCCGGCAGTCCTCGACGCTTTACAAAATATCAGTTTGAGACCAGACTTGATATTGTGCGACGGTCAAGGACTAGCTCACCCCCGCAGGTTCGGCCTGGCCTGCCATTTGGGAGTTTTGACAGGAATTGCGACGATCGGAGTTGCCAAAACTAGATTTATCGGAGAACATTCAGAAGTAGGGTTCGAGCGGGGCAGTTGGCAGCCTTTGCTGCACGAGGGATCAACGGTAGGCGCAGCGTTAAGGACGCAAACAGGGATAAAACCGATTTATGTATCGATCGGTCATAAGGTAAACTTGATAAGTGCGATCGAGTACGTCCTGCACTGCGCCCCGAGGTATCGCTTGCCAGAAACAACTCGATCGGCAGACCAACTAACATCGGGATAACTGGGCGGCCCCGAAGGCATCAAAAAAATAAAAAGTCAAAAGATAAAAAAGCATCCCTCTTTGGACTTTGAATTTTAGAAGTGTCGCCGTTAAGTCGAAAAATGCTCTGAGTGTATCGCCAATCAGCTTTCGGTTCCATCCTTCCAGCGAACTAAAGAATGACTATACCTGAGAAAGAGGTATAAAAGTTGGGGGATTTCTAGAATGATTGAAAGACAGTAATCAGCTTAAACATTGACGGCTTGAACTACAGTACCCGGGCGTGAACTATGTTTAGTTCACATTTGTAAATTATCAAACAGTCATCCTGCGACTTAAACTCAAAGTTTACATTTGTCAGATGACGTTTCATAATTTACCGTCTAACCTCTCATCGCTGGCTGGGAGTCCCAACTACGGTGGGAGGTGGAGGCGGGATCGATCTAAAAAATCAGCAAACAAACAAGGAGACAGTCATGGCTGAGAAAAGCAAACGTGGATTCGCATCTATGGACGCAGAAAAACAGCGCGCAATTGCTAGCAAAGGCGGAAAAGCTGCACACGCGAAAGGAACTGCACACGAATTTACTTCGGAAGAAGCCAGAGAAGCCGGTCAAAAAGGTGGCGAAGCTGTCAGCAGAAATCGGGAACACATGGCTCAAATTGGTCGCGAAGGCGGCCGGAAAAGCCGCAAAAGCGAAGCTTAATTGAGTCTGTGACTATTTAACACAGTGACTGAAATATCGTCACTGTGCGATTCTTAAGAAGTTATAAAGCTGTCTTGAGGGTCAAGAAGTTTGCGGGCTAGACAAGGCAAGCAAACACCAGTCTGTCTCTCAATAAAAGCCAATCCGATCGCAAAAAGCCCCGATTTCGGGGCTTTTTTGTTTGTGAGACGAAATATTTGGTTAACTCGTATAGACTTTCTCAAAAACATGAGGTACTCATGGGCATAGGGCATAGGCCAAACCGGGCATAGAGTTCCGTGGGCATACTTCACTTTTTTTGAGAACCGCTATATATAGCAAGCCTCTCATCAGTTGTGTAATTGTTGTAGGGTTCTAACCACGCCCGGTTGCCCGATAGATATGGGGTAGGCGAAGAAAGGCACTACCCTACAAATTTATCTGAATCATTTAGGATTGCTATATAAACGGACATCGAGGGAACGCAAGACTACTTGTAGCGCATCCCAATGAAGTTTCAAGAATATCCGCACTTTTAGGGCGGGGAGTATATTAAATATTTCAGGAAACTATAGAACGATGACAAACCAGCTTAATTTAACATGGACAGAGGCTGGGGTTCGTCAAACTCAGACGATTCTAAACGAACAGCCAAGCAAAAACCCGGGAAGCGTGAGACTCGGACGCGACCCAGCGCAGTGCGATATAGTATTTTCGGATTCCAGTGTATCGGGGTTGCACGTGGAAATATTTTTTAATGAGGAATTGCAGGAGTATGCAGTGCGGAATTTGCGCCCCAGCAATCCGCCCCTGGTAGACGGAAAAATTCTCGCCTCGGGCGAAGCAATATTGAAATCCGACAGTCGCATCCATTTAGGCCAAGTGGAAATTGAGGTGAATGTAACTGAGGTGCACTTAGCCGCGCCGCTGACAGTTTTGCTTGGGGCGCCTCCGGTGCAAATTTCTTCCCCGCCGGCGCAGCCTTCTACCTACGGTTTGCAGTGTCCCAAGTGCAGCCGGGTTTCGCCTTACGCGCAGTTAAGTGCGGGGTGTCCGTGGTGCGGTACTTCTTTGGCGGCGGCGGCGAGTGTGGTGCTGTCTCCTTGAGGGGAGAGAAAAAGCCAGAATCGGGCGATCGCTCTTTTGTTCGATCGCGCGATCGCCAATGCTAGGATCGTGCAGGAAACAGCACCTAATTTTCGCTTCCTGACACTTTTGGGAGTGCATTCAATCCAAAATCTCAAATATCAGCGGTAAGATGCACCATTGGCAGCCCACACTTTAAATACGACAAGTGGCGCATTTGGCTTAGTTTCACCCGATTGCTACGGAAAATCTAGCGTTGAACCAACAGAAATCTACAGATATTCTCGGTTTCTAGCCCCCATGCACCCAAAACTATTAAAGTTTTTGATACAAGCCCCGAGCTCAAATCAAATCTCTCAAATTCAAAAATCTTTTTTCCCAGAAAGCTCAAAGCCGACGGCTGATGTTTAAAAAATAATAATGAATCCTCAACCCTTGCACCTGCGACTTACTTGGAAAGATACAGCTACGGGGGATTGTCGCTCCCCGATACTCGAATTGCCCATCGCTTTGGGACGTATTTTTGAAGGTATGCCCTCCACCATCAACGGTGAGCGAGTTTCTCGAATTCCCCTCAAAAGCAGTCAAGTGTCTCGGTTTCACGCTGTGATTGCCACCGAAGGCGACAGTATCGTAGTTACTGACACCGGCAGCCGTAACGGTACTTTTGTCAACGGCACCCGCCAAACCCGGTGCGTGCTGGCAAATGGCGATATGCTGCAAATCGGGCCCTACAAGATAGCCATTTCATTTACTGTTAATTCCACAGAAACCCAGTCTGTCAATTCTCACATTTTCTTTAACCCGCAGACCAATAGGCCAGACCCCGCGTTGGGGCAGCCCATGGTGTCGCCGGTGCCTCAAACAAATAGTAGGGAAGAATTTCCGCCGATCGCATTTTTGCAGGCAAATCAAGTCACAATGCGATCGATCCAATCTATGGGACTGCCGGTTGAAGAAATTGATTGGGCTGCTGTTGGTGGCGGTTTGGGCAGCTTGATTTGGGTGGATTTGCTGAGAATTTGCGGCGTGAAGGTCGATCGAATTGCCGTTCTGGGCATGGAATCGGAACCCTACGCCCGTTACCGTCGGTTGTGCCTGAATTCTCAAATTCCGCTGCGAGAACGCCTGCGATCGAATTCTGACTCGTGTCCGGACAACATTTGGGGCTGGCCTCCCTATGCTTTGCGGGAAGCTTGGCAGGTATTGCTGAAAGGGCGGTTGATGGTGTCGCTAAAGTTGATGTGGCAGGTGTTTGCGGAACCGACTTTTGCCGAAACTTATACGCCGCGCGCCGGGAATGTGTTTGACTCGATTGACAGGGAAACTGTGCGTATCGGGTGGAATCAGATGTTTCGCTACGGGAGAGTGCGGGCGATTCGGAAGACAGATGACGGCAGGTACGCGATCGCTTATTCTCGATCGAATGCCAATCAACGCGATCGTGCTTTTTTAATCGCCAAATACGTACACTTAGCCACCGGCTATCCCGCAATTCAATTTTTGCCAGACTTGCAAGAATATCGCGAAAAAACCCAGGATTTTGAGTCGGTTGTTAACGCTTACGAAAGCCACGACGGCGTTTACGAAAAGTTGGAGGCGAAGGGCGGCAGCGTTTTAATTAGAGGGCGGGGAATTGTGGCTTCGCGGGTGGTGCAGCGAATTTATGAAGCGCGACAGCGAAATGCCAACATTCAAGTATTGCATTTGATGCGATCGCCCAAACCTCAAGGTAACAAATTCGATCGAGCTCAGAGAAACGTCGAAAATCACTATGAATTTCAACCTTTCAACTGGCCCAAAGCCTGTTGGGGCGGCGAACTCCGCGTACTTTTGGAAAAAGCCAAACCCGAATTTCGCCCGCAGTTTCTCGGAGACTGGGGCGGCACTACCACAGCCAATCGCAGCGACTGGCGGCGGATAGTCAAAGAAGGTTTAAGTCAAGGATGGTATCAAATTACCTTCGGGGAAGTCGAGCGAGTCGAGCGCGACAGTCAAAATCGCACCGTGACTTACATTCAGGAAAAGGATCTCAAGGGGCAAATTAAGTTACAAGCTGATTTTATTATTGACGCAACGGGTTTGGACGCTAAGGTAAAAACCAGTCCCCTGCTAGAGGATTTGGTAGTTCAATACAATCTTCCCCTCAATAATTTGGGGCGTTTGAGTGTCAACAACGATTTTGAAGTCCCCGAATTACGCAATGCCTCCCCCAACAACCCTGAAGGGCGGGTGTACACAGCGGGCGCGATTACTTTGGGCGGGCCTTACGCACCCGTAGACAGCTTTTTGGGCTTGCAATACGCCGCCCTGCGTTCTGTTGAAAGTCTGGCAGCTAACGGAGCTCCGGGTGTTGGGAAATTGAGCGTTTGGCGATCGTTCCTACAATGGTCAAAGTGGATTTTAAATAAATCTCCAGGATAATTTGAATAAGAAAGAAGGAAGAAGAAAGAAGGAAGAAGGAAGAAGGAAAGACCCGTAAAATTAGTTCGTAGTGAGGACTTTAGTCCTCAAACTCTTATAACTTCTTATTCAATTTAAAATCCCCAATCTTAATCCCAAATCGAAGGTGCTTCGCATTCAATCTCAAATCTCCAATCCCCAATCTAAAATCCAAAATCTAAAATCGAATGACCCCCACCTTATTCGGCCGCTGGCAAACTCGGTTACTGCTATTTGCCACCGTAGGCGTTTTAGTAACCCTACCCTTTTTTCTGGGTTTAATTACCTCCACATCAGGCTCAATTTTTTTCTTTATTTTAGGGTATGTAGCAATTTTTGGCATCGCCTGGGATGTCATATATATCTACATCCAGCAGTTACGCTGGGATCGAGATTGGCCCGGAGCATTTCAACTAATCGCCGGGATTTGGGAAGCACTTTTTGTGTTATTTTTAATCAAAATTATCGGTTTACCCGGAATACCTGGGCAAGATTTTGACTTGGGAGCTTTTGCATTGCATTATAGTTTAGTGTGGCTGGCTATTTATCTAGCATCGCAAACACTGATGCGAATTTTATTTCCCTACTGGCGTTTCCGAGGCGGTCAATGGTTTTAAGAATAGACTTGAATTTCCTAAATCTTTGAGGAGAGAGGGAAACCGCAGATGTCAGGCAGATTGACGCAGATAAACGCAGATATTTTTGATATAGGAAAACGCATGAAGATAATGTGGTTGTCTAATAGTTTTGAGTAGGGAAACGGCACTGCCTTGTCGGGCGAGGGGTTCTGCGACTTTTAATAATAGTCAGGTGTACGCGCAACCGAATTTATAGTAAGCTTAGTTTAAAATAACTGGGATGATTTAATGTACCGTTCTCCCTGTATATTCTCCTTTTTTTCCGGTTCGGGATTCCTTGACCTCGGTTTTGAATTAAGTGGGTTTCATGTAGCCTATGTCAATGAAATTTTCTCACCTTTCATGCAAGCATACCGCTACTCTCGGCAATGCCTGAATTTGCCGTTACCGGAATACGGATACTGCGAAGGAGAGGAAGCAGATGTCACTCAACTTGTAGGGGGAAAACCAGCTTCTCGCCTGCGGGAATTGATGCAGGATGCCCGCCAGCATCACGATATTGTGGGATTTATCGCGGGGCCGCCTTGTCCAGACTTTTCTGTGGGTGGCAAAAACCGAGGGCAGGAAGGAGATAAAGGCAAACTTTCAGCTTCCTACATTGAATTGATTTGCCAGCAGCAGCCGGATTTCTTTTTGTTTGAAAATGTCAAAGGTTTGTGGAGGACAAAAAAACATAAAGCTTTTTACGACGAACTCAAGCTTAAGTTGGCTGATTCGGAATATTTTTTTGTGGAACGTTTAATAAATGCGATCGAATATGGAGTACCGCAGGATAGAGACCGCATTATTTTGATTGGCTTTAAAAAAAATCTTGTCACAAATCTGGGGATTATCCTAGATGAATCCAGCCCAATGTTACCTGAAAAATTATTTCCCTGGGAAACTCAGGTATTATATCCCAAATCAGAAGTTTTTTGTCATCCTTGGCCTGAAAGAAATGCTTTTGTACGTGATGGTTTCTTGCCTTGTCCCGATGGCATCACCCAAGAATTAACAGTTGAGTTTTGGTTTCACAAAAATGATGTTCTCAACCATCCCAACGCTGAACATTATTTTCAACCAAGAGCAGGTATTAAAAGGTTTGCTGAGGTCGATGAGGGAGACGATTCAAAAAAATCTTTCAAGCGCCTGCACCGCTGGCGTTATTCGCCGACTGCTTGTTATGGAAATAACGAAGTTCACTTGCATCCTTACAAAGTTCGCAGGCTTTCTGTTGCTGAAACACTAGCTATTCAGTCGCTACCAAAAGAGTTTGCACTGCCGAATAATATGACGCTGACTAATATGTTTAAAACTGTGGGGAATGGAGTTCCTTATCTCGCCGCGCAAGGTATTGCTAGAACAATTTTAGATTTTTTATAATCTAAATAGATCTATAGTTGCCCATCAAGATGGCTCTCAGCAATTTGGTTTGTAGTGAGGACTTTAGTCCGCAGAAAAAGAGAGGACTAAAGTCCTCACTACAAACGATTTCGATAATTTAGTTTGTAGTGAGGACTTTAGTCCGCAGAAAAAGAGAGGACTAAAGTCCTCACTACAAACGATTTCGATAATTTAGTTTGTAGTCAGGACTTTAGTCCGCAGAAAAAGAGAGGACTAAAGTCCTCACTACAAACGATTTCGATAATTTAGTTTGTAGTCAGGACTTTAGTCCGCAGAAAAAGAGAGGACTAAAGTCCTCACTACAAACGATTTCGATAATTTAGTTTGTAGTCAGGACTTTAGTCCGCAGAAAAAGAGAGGACTAAAGTCCTCACTACAAACGATTTCGATAATTTAGTTTGTAGTCAGGACTTTAGTCCGCAGAAAAAGAGAGGACTAAAGTCCTCACTACAAACGATTTCGATAATTTAGTTTGTAGTCAGGACTTTAGTCCGCAGAAAAAGAGAGGACTAAAGTCCTCACTACAAACGATTTCGATAATTTAGTTTGTAGTCAGGACTTTAGTCCGCAGAAAAAGAGAGGACTAAAGTCCTCACTACAAACGATTTCGATCGGGAGCAAATTAACTGGATATGATATTACCCACAGAAGTGTTATAATAACTTGTTAAGGTTGAAAACCTAGATTTTTTATTTTCCTGCAATTCGCCATGACTGTTAAACCCCGCCGCTATCACATTACCACTTTCGGATGCCAGATGAACAAAGCCGACTCCGAACGGATGGCTGGCATTCTGGAAAATATGGGCTTTGAGTTCTCGGAAGACCCTAACGATGCTAGTTTGATTCTCTACAATACTTGCACCATTCGCGATAATGCCGAACAAAGAGTTTATTCTAACCTGGGAAGGCAAGCTCATCGCAAGCGCAAAGAACCGGGTTTAACTTTAGTTGTAGCTGGATGCGTGGCGCAGCAGGAAGGTGAAGCGCTGTTGCGTAGAGTGCCAGAATTAGATTTAGTAATGGGCCCGCAACACGCTAACAGACTTGAAGATTTGCTGGAACAAGTTTTTCAGGGAAATCAAGTTGTGGCGACGGAAGCTGTGGAGATTATGGAGGATATTACTAAGCCTCGCCGCGACAGCCAGGTGACTGCTTGGGTGAATGTAATTTATGGCTGTAATGAACGCTGCACTTATTGTGTTGTGCCGAATGTTCGCGGGGTTGAACAGTCGCGAATGCCGGAGGCTATTCGGGCTGAAATGGAGGAATTGGGCCGTCAAGGTTACAAGGAAGTGACTTTGTTGGGGCAGAATATTGATGCTTACGGGCGCGATTTGCCGGGGACGAAACCGGATGGTAGCAACCTACATACTTTGACTGATTTGCTTTATTTTGTGCAAGATGTTCCTGGAGTCGATCGCCTGCGTTTTGCTACTAGCCACCCTCGCTATTTTAATGAACGATTGATTAAGGCTTGTGCGGAGTTGCCGCAGGTTTGCGAACATTTTCACGTGCCTTTTCAGTCTGGGGATAATGAGATTCTGAAGGCGATGTCTCGGGGTTACACTCAGGAGAAATATCTGCGAATTGTTGATACGATTCGCCGTTATATGCCTGATGCTTCGATTACGGCTGATGCGATTGTCGGGTTTCCTGGGGAGACGGAGGCGCAGTTTGAGAAGACTCTGAAGTTGATCGAAGATGTGGGTTTTGATTTGGTGAATACTGCTGCTTATTCGCCTCGCCCGGGAACGCCTGCTGCTTTGTGGGAAAATCAGTTGACTGAGGAGGTAAAAGCCGATCGCCTGCAACGTATCAATCATGTCGTGACAACAACGGCTATGGAGCGATCGCAGCGCTATTTCGGGCGCACGGAGGAGGTTTTGGTGGAAGTCCAAAATCTCAAAGATCCAACTCAGGTGATGGGGCGCACTCGTGGCAATCGTCTCACATTTTTTAAGGGGGATATTGCACAATTGGCTGGTAAGATTGTGCGTGTTAAAATTACTGATATTCGCGCTTTTAGTTTGACTGGCGAAATGCTGGAAAATCTAAATTAGATTGCGAATTTAATTTCTTTTCCTCCCCTTCCATATCTACTAACTCAAAAATATTCCCCGTTCCCCTGATTAAAATGGAAAAACCAATTCGCATTTTACTGCAAACAACGATTCCAACAACTGAGGATGACTGGAGTATCGAGCGTTTCTCTTTGTTGCGAGACTATTTGGCCGATCTGAAGGACGATCGGGGAAATCAATTATTTCAAGTAACGGCAAGAAACCGCGAATCAAATATAGAAGGAAATGACCCAATCCTAAGCAGTTTGGGAGAATCAAGATTTGACGAGCTGTGGCTGTTTGCTGTTGATGTAGGAGACGGTTTGACTGAAAAAGATTGTGCGGGAATTAAGGCTTTTCACCAACGGGGTGGGGGGATTTTGGCAACTCGCGATCATCAAGATTTAGGTTCGTCTATCTGCACTCTTTCCGGTGTGGGGGCTGCACATTTTTTTCAAACTAAAAATGTCGATCCAGATCCATCGAAACATTGCAGAGATGATGTTGATACTACTAATATTTCTTGGCCTAATTATCATTCTGGACGCAATGGGAATTATCAGAGAATTATCCCGATCGCTCCGGTGCATTCTCTTTTGCAAAGGCCTGGTGCTTCTGCCGAAGCGATCGAGTTTTTTCCGGCTCATCCCCATGAAGGTGCTGTGGGTGTCCCCCCAGGCGATCGGTACGGTAGGGTAATTGCACAAGGGAAAAGTTTGGTGAGCGATCGCATTTTTAACCTCGCTGTTGCTTTCGAGTGGCCTCCCGATACGATCGGAAATCAGCTCGGACGTGCAGTGGCTCAATCGACTTTTCATCATTTCTGCGATTATAATTGGAATGTGGATATGGGCTGCCCGAGCTTTGTGAGCGAACCGCTGGGAAATACTATGCAAGCAGAGTCACAGGCTTTAGATGATATCAAAACTTATGTCCGCAATTTAGCTTTGTGGCTGGCTGGAACACCGCAATAAAACTCTAATTTGTAGTGCTGTCGCCGCTCGCTAATACTCGCGATTTCGCGACAGATCGCACTCGAAGAAAAAATGCTTTTGACCAAAATGAGATGCTCCCGATCCTTCGGAGTTAACTCCTTGGATAGATGCGGACTGAAGTCCTCACTACTAACATTGTTGGCGGGCGATCGACTGAACAGGATCTGAGGTTGGTGGCTGGGTTCATCTCATTTTGGCAATGGCTCAGAGGGCTAAAGCCCAACAACATACCTCATCTTTCTGAAAACTGCATTAGATTTGATTTTTATTAAGAAAAGAGAGTTTAAATCCATGACACAAAGTTCAGAATTCGACGCACAACAGTCAAATCCTCAAACAATTGCTCAAACAGACGCAGAAGATGAATTGCCGCAGCCAAACGAACGCGGAGAGTATAAAAGAACATCTCACCGATATTGGGAAGCCACAAATTCTGATCCGAATGGTGTCAAATGTCGCATGGGCACGCACTCTATTCAGGAAATAGAAGATCCAGGGAGCAAGGTAAATTTAAATATTGCCAGTTGGCCTGTAGTTGGTACTTTGAAACCAGGGCAGAATTTTGAAATCTATCTCGGCCCTAGCGGATTGGGGGTTTTGTACGATGCCCAACGTCAACCTTGGTTTTTTATAGAAAAAAGTGAGGGTAGCGGCGCGCCGAATAATTGTTTTGTTCAGGCTACCAGCAGTTTTGTGAAAGGGAGCATCCCGGTTATGTAAATATCGGAATAACAATAGTCCGGACAGTTTTCAATGACCAACGGTAGAATGGGGGTTCTGGGTTCCAGCCTCTGTGAAATATTAACGGTAGAATGAGGCTTTGGGT
>NZ_JAAFKG010000026.1 GCF_013299185.1 Microcoleus sp. bin48.metabat.b7b8b9.023
ATCAATCGGTCAATTAATTAATTCCGATGTTAATGGTTCTTATAACATCCTCAGAAAAGCAATCCCAAATGCTTTTAGCGATGGGATAGGGAGCTGTGTAGTTCAGCCGAGGCGGGTTAATCCGCTCAAAGTAAAAGCGAAGGGGGAGGGACTCGAAGCCTCTCATGTCTATAAATGACTATACTTTTACCAGCTATGGGGAAGCTTCAATTCAGGAATCGACTTCTTTGCCTCAGCCAACGTTTTACACTGACGAGCAAAAGTCGGTCTAGGCGCATCGGCGGGAATAATATATTCTTGCCTGATGCTGCATGAGCTGATCTCACACTTACGAGAATTGACCCAATCCTTCCTTTCCCTCAACGCCAAATTGTAGACCTTGCGGCAAATCGTCAGCCACTGGTCGAAAGTTTCGCGTTGCGCGTCGGTAGGAATGAGCTTGTACTCGTAGGTTAGATTCAACATTGCACCATTATAACTCTAGTCTGAATAAATAGGATTGCATTTATTCAGAATCATCAACGAAGATATCCGAACCAAAGCCGCCCTGGAAGTGCGGGGCTTGTATCCCATTTCTTCGGTCATGCGATCGCCAAAGTTCCGCGAGCTGGCTTTTATGGACGCTCCGAAAACATCACCATCAACCAGGTTTTTGCGTGACGAGCGCCAATCTAATTTTATCAAACATCGATCGGAGGTGATCGGTCTGGTTCGCAGTCAGGACTTTAGTCCTTCCAAAAGCGCGGACTGAAGTCCTCACTACCAACTAAGGAATGAAAAATAAATAAGGTGACTAATTTGAGGAATACTCTACCTCGCATCAAGGCTTCTGGGCTGTAATTGTGCAAGTTATTGATTTTTCATTCCTAATCCGATCGCAGCGAGGACTTTAGTCCTTCCAAAAGCGCGGACTGAAGTCCTCACTACCAACTAATCCGATCGCAGCCATCCCCTACAGACGCGAGCTTACAAATTGCTGGCAATTAACTCGCGATACTGGCTTTTCGGCTTAACTCCCTTGAGCTCAGTCACCAAACCTTTGTCTTTGAAATACTGAATTGTCGGCGTACCAATCACGCCAGCATTTTCAGCAATTTCGGGATCTTCTTCGATGTCGATTTCCACGTAGTGAATTTTGCCATCGAACTCATCTATTACTTTGCTCAAAATCGGTTTGAGACTGTGGCAAGGGCCGCAACTCGGAGCCGAGTATTTAACTACAATCAGTCGATCGCTATCGTGGAACAACTTCCGCAGAGCATAACCTCCTTCGTGGCGGGTGTCGTTAATATCAAAGTTCTCGCTAGTTTTGCGGACTTTTGGAGCTTCCGGTGTCGCTGGTGCTTGCTGCGATTCCTCGGTTTGATGGAATTCCTGAGTCAAGCCGTTCGATGACAGCCACCTTTCTGCCAGCATCGCCCCCATGCAGCCGCTACCCGCCGCAGTGATGGCTTGACGAAACTCGTGGTCTTGCACGTCCCCGACAGCATACACTCCATCGACGCTGGTTTCCACCGAACCGTGTTTCGTGGCGATATAGTTTAGTTCGTCGAGTTCTAGCTGACCTTGGAAAAGCTGAGTGTTGGGAGTGTGACCGATCGCGTAAAACAAACCCTTCACCAACAAATCGCTCTCGGCGTCGGTCTCAATATTTCTAATTCTCAACCCATCCATCTTGCTCCCCGGCACTCCCAAAACATCCACAGCTTCGGTGTTCCAGTGCACGGTAATTTTAGGATTGCTCAGCACTCGGTCTTGCATGGCTTTGCTAGCACGCATCTGATCGCGCCGCACCAACATATGGACGTGAGATCCGTATTTTGTCAGATAAATAGATTCTTCCGCTGCGGTGTCCCCCGCCCCGATGACAGCTAAATCTACTCCTTTAAAAATTGGGGTGGCGCCGTCGCAAATCGCACAGGCAGAAATCCCGTGACTCCAAAATATGTGTTCGCTCGGCAAACCCAATCTTTTAGCAGTCGCGCCTGTGGCAATTACTATGGTGTGGGTTTTGATTTCCCTGTCTTCCGATCGCACTGTAAACGGCCGCTTGGTTAGATCGACATAAGTTACATCTTCTGTATATAACTCGGCACCCCAACGAACTGCTTGAGCTTTCATCCGATCCATCAGTTGCGGCCCGGTGATGCCTTCGGGAAAGCCGGGGAAGTTTTCGACTTCTGTCGTGGTCATCAGTTGACCGCCCGGGATGCCTCCGGCTTGGTAGCCTTCAAAAACGACTGGCTTCAGGTTGGCTCTCCCGGCGTAGATGGCTGCTGTGTAGCCTGCGGGGCCTGAGCCGATAATTACTAGGTTTTCTACGGCTTGTTCAGTCATAGCTGCTTACTTGAACTCATAACGACTTCGTTTAATTTCAATTATAACAGAGATGGGGAAAGTTCGATCGAGCTTATCTCTATTGTTGAGCGGTTGAGGGCGATCGGCACAACTGAGGCTATTTTTATAAGTAAAAACAATGGGAAAAGTAATTTTGTTTTAAATGTTCAATCAATCTCCAAAAATCCCCAAAATTACTATCCTTCACTATTGATTCCATTCTCATTTGCTTGACGAATTTGCGCCGTTTGAGCTATTATAGAATTTTAATACTCAAGGGGTGCTATGACTATTTTTGCTTTTATCGCCTGAAACTCTTTAAAATCGTCAAATAAACGAACTCTGCCAATATTAAAAATACAAGTTTTTGTGCAAAACAGGCATTTTATAGGTTAATAATTGTAACGGAAATTTTGGCAAATTTGACAAACTACCGCATCTATGATATGCAAGGTGGGTCGGAGCAATGGAATTGAGATTTTTAACCGCAGATGTACGCGGATTAACGCAGATAAAATGGATCGAACAAAGATATTGTTTGTGTGCAGCCAGAATAAGTGGCGGAGTTTAACGGCCGAGAAGATCTGCGAGAAAATTAGCGGGTACAGCGCGCGATCGGCTGGAACGGAAAAAGGTGCGAGAATTAGAGTAACTGAAGGTTTGATTGGCTGGGCAGATCTAATATTTGTGATGGAAAAGAAGCATGGCGATCGACTTCGCAGCAAATTTCCCGACAGTATTAAGGACAAGGAAGTTATCTGCCTCCAAATCCCCGATAATTACAGATATATGGAACCGGAGTTAGTAGAGCTTTTGCAGGCGAAACTCAGCCCCTATATAGAAATCCCAGATCGTGAGATACATTTTATGCAGCGAGTTTTGGAACCGGAGGTGATGGATTCTTGGGAAGAGGCGATCGAATACGATTCGATGGACTTTACTGAGGTTAATGCTGCGTTTGCCAAGAGTGCGGCTGCTTTAGGGCCGGTTTTTGGAAACGTTTTGGACGCGGGGACGGGTACGGCGCGAATTCCGATCGCCCTCACTCAACTGCGGCCGGAATGGAAATTGACCTGCATTGACTTGTCGGCAAATATGCTGAAAGTTGCAGCGCAGAATGTGGAAAAGGCCGGAGTGCGATCGCAAATCAGTCTCGAATTAATCGATGCTAAAGCCATGCCCTATCCCGACAATAGTTTTGACATGGTGATTTCCAATAGCATTATCCACCATTTGCCCGATCCGCTGCCGTTTTTACAAGAAGTCCGCCGGGTGTTAAAACCGAACGGAGCAATATTTTTGCGGGATTTACTCCGGCCCGAAACAGTGGAAATTAGGGATAATTTAGTTCAGATGTATGCGGGAGATTGCAACTCGCATCAGAAACAATTGTTCAGCGATTCTCTACAAGCTGCTTTTACATTGGGTGAAGTTGAGGAGATGATCCGAAATGCTGGGTTGGATGGGTTGAGAATTTACGAATCTTCGGACAGGCACTGGACGGCCGAACGTGCTTGGCGTGAGTCTGTTTAGGCTGCAATACGGTTGACTTAAGATGCTCCGAAGAGAGGAACGTTAGCGAAAGCGATCTTTTATGAAAGCAATCTCCGTATCTATTTTTCATAGGGTTTTACCCCCAGGGTGAGCTTAAGTAAACGGTATTGGTTTAGTCTGGGGACGATCGAGTTAACGTAGGGTGCGTCGCTACCAAAGTTCTTGCCAACAAAGCTTTTATCCCCTAGCGACGCACCAGACTGGGGTTCGATCGTCTAACCGCGAAGACGCGAAGAACGCGAAGGAAGAAGAGGGAAGAAGTAAATAGTCTTCTACTGGTATGGCAATGGAATTACTCGACGCATCAAATGGCCGCTAATGTCTTCATCCAACCACTCAAGTGCATCGGGATCCCAGTAGGCAGTTGCTAGTGGCAACCAACCAAAAAAAGAGCCCAGCCCACCGCAAATAGAGCATCCACCGTCTCCGCCTCTGACTGTATGTTTGTCGCTAATTATCTCGCAATCGTAAGGATTTTGAGCGATATGAAGTCCGAAAAAGTTGGGCTGCAAGTGGAGTTTCCAGTCGGCTGCCTTGTCAGTTGGGTAGCGATCGCTAGGATTTAAGTCTCCCCAGCGAAATAGAGTGGGACTTCCGCCACCGCAAGCATACTCCCATTCGTCGAAAGTTAGCAAGCGCAGTCCTTCAGTCGCCAATTCAGTCGCGAGTTCTTCTTGCGTTTTGCTCGTAATTTCCCAAGCAGCAACCGCGCCATCCTCTGCGCGATCGAATCCGTATGTACTGTTACATATCATCCTCGCTCTGTCTGGAAACTCTTTTAATAAATTCTGAATTTTAAGTGACTCGGAACTAATTGCCTCAAGACCGATTTTTGTGGGTTGAATTTCTACGAGCATGGGGGAAATTGTCACCTTTCTAGGAGGTGTAGTGACGCTTTGTAGGTAAGAGTAGATATCTCGATCGATCTCATACACCTCAGCACTACGCTGAAATGATTCAATTTGCTCGTCAGTCGGGCAAAAATTGTCGGCTTCGTATCCGAGTTGGACTTCACCCCCTGGAATCAAAGAAAATAAAGCTCCTCCGTACTCAAAAATGGCAACAGAGAGTTGGCCGCCACCATAAGAGTAAAGTCGTAAACCTCTAAAAATTACTGACTGAGGTAGATGTGCTGCCAATTCCTCCGCGTAGCGATATCTTTGTTCGTCACTCAATTTTTGCCATTTTTGCAATTCCATAAGCTAAAAGTTCCTCACCTCAATCAAACTCTTCTACTTATTTAATTTGATAGAATCTAAAATTACCCGATCGCGCCCTGCGTCTTTAGCTTGATAAAGCGAACGATCGGCTGCTGCAATCAAATCTTTTTTTGAAGTTGTCGGTCGAGGAACCGTACTCGCTACCCCCAAACTTAGTGTAACACAAGGGGATACTGGCGAGTTAATATTTTCAATTGCCATTTTTTTCACCGAGACTCGAATGTGCTCTGCAATCGAGACAGCAATCTTTGGCGAAGTTCGAGGCAAAATTACCGCAAATTCTTCACCTCCGTAACGAGCCACCAGCATTTCCTCCGAAACTTCGCCTGCCGAGTCATTTACCGCCTCAACAATTGTTTGTGCTACCTGCTGCAAACAAGCATCTCCCGCCTGATGTCCGTAACTATCGTTGTATTTCTTAAAAAAGTCAATATCACATAATATCAAAGATATTTCTGCTGTTTCTTCTCCCAATTTCTGCCATGTTTTATCTAAATATTCGTTAAAACAGCGGCGGTTTGCTACCAAAGTTAAGCCATCGGAGTTAGCAAGGCGATACAATTCGGAATTAGCTGTTTTTAATTGAGAATTAGCTGCTTCTAGTTCAGATTGTATTACCGATAAATTGTAATAAAGCTCGCTAATATACCAAGTAGCTTGTTGGTGAATTTGAGCTAAAGCTACCAATACTTGATGCACGTCTAACAGTCGGTAAACTTGAGGTGCTAACTGCACAACAATCGGCTCGTAAAGTAGTTCCGGCGGCCGCTGCACGGCTCGCTGAGCAGCCATGACAATTAAGGCTACTTCTGGTAAAATTAAAGTATCGGTTTGAGCTATTTGATACAAAGCCAGAATTGGTCTGCAAGCAAATATATCTACTCCGTATGGGCGACTCATCCTTTCCATAAATCGCCTGCGCGATATCATTCCTAAAAATTCTCCATTTACGGTCAAGATAACTCCCGGAAGCAGGGGGTGAGATTGAAACAACCGAGCTACGTCTTTGGCTAGGGATGAAGCTTCAATTTGAAAATTAAAGACAGCCAGATCCTTAAGAGTAGACTCTAAAGTTAAATTTTCAGGTGGTTTTTCAGGGAAGTTAGATGGCGCGATAAATTCCACAGACACAGCGCATATCCGAATGAACAATACAGCAGCAACAAATCTAGTGTCAGCTCTTGAATTATTTTAACATTTATTTATTAGCATTGGCTGTATTCTTGACTACAGTGTTTGTTTGAGGAGGGGCTGATTCGTTAGCTTCGGCAGTGTGGATTGCATTGGTTCATCCTCGCTTAATAATAGACTTATAGTATTCTTGATTTTTTTCTTGTTGGCTTGTTGTCGCGCAAGAAAAGGTTTCTGCGCCCGCCCTTAACTCATGTATGGCGCAGACTAACTCAACAAAATCAGTTTTTAAGCCGAGACGAACTCGTAACTAAGTTGTGCGTAAAAAACGCGGTTTCTTTGCCATTCCTCAAATCAAAACCCAAAACCGCGAAGGGTGGCGAGAAACCCAGCAATTTCACAATTACCAGAAAGAATTGGTTGAAAGCCGGAACGTTTTTCGGGAGAAATTAAAATCAGACTATTCATTACTCCAATCCTCGGACTTAAGGGTAGAGATCACTCTCAAACTCTCAACTGTCAACTCTCAACTGTCAACTCTCAAACTGTCAACTGTCAACTGTCAACTGTCAACTCTCAAACTGTCAACTGTCAACTCTCAAACTGTCAACTGTCAACTGTCAACTGTCAACTGTCAAACTCACCAACCCCAAGTTCCGATTCCTCCCTTAAAAGGGCCGACAATATCTTTGGTAATCCAACCTCCGTAAAAATCTCCTGGTTGAGATTCCACTAATTCCCCGTCCACATAACAAGCATCCATCTGGCTCGGATAAAAAGCCACATAATCTTTAATAGCTGCAAAAACCTGATTGGGATAAGGATAAAACCAAGCAGCATTTACAACTTCCTTCGACCCTACCGTCACAGTGTAATAACCCGCTTGTCCCTTCCACTCGCACCAAGATCCCCGTGAAGTTTTATGCAAATATTCCATTTGGATGTCCTCGGGAGAGATATAGTAGGCTGGAGGGTGACTTGTCTCCAATACCCGAAACGGGCGGCGCGTATCGGCGATCGTCATTCCGTTAAAAATAATCTGTACGTGTTTGGTCGATTCCTCAAGACGAGGGGGGCGCGGGTAATCCCAAACCGACTCTTGACCGGGGCCTGGCTCTATGCGATCGAGGTTCACTTGTACAATCTCCCCTACAAAAAACAATTAGCAACTTAGCATTACAATTTAATGTAGCCTTAATCTAGTCGCTTCTTCACACAAATCCAGCTTTCTTCAGCTCTCCATCATATGAGCATTCGCGGTATAGATGTTTCCGACTACCAGCCCAACGTAAATTGGCAAGCCGTTGCCAAGGGAGGCATTCTGTTCGCATTTGTCAAATCGACGGAAGGTGCAACATTAGTTTCCCAAACTTTCGCCCGGAATTGGGGGGGAATGAAAGCTGCGGGGATTCAACGCGGTGCATATCACTTTTTTCGACCGGAAAGCAGCGTTCAAGGACAAATAGATTTGTTCTTGAAAACTGTCAAACTCGAAGCGGGGGATTTGCCACCAGTCTTGGATGTGGAAACTACAGGCGGTTTGAGTGGGGACGAATTGTGCGATCGCGCGACAACTTGGCTCGAAGCCGTGGAAAAAGCCACCTCAATGCGACCAATTATCTACACTTACCCCGGTTTCTGGGACAACCTCGGGACACAGCGGTTGGCAGATTACCCGCTGTGGATTGCCCACTATACCAGTGCCGAGGAACCTTGGGTACCCGGTGGCTGGAAGACTTGGACTTTTTGGCAGTACAGCGACACTAGCACTGTGTCGGGTGTCTCGGGCAATGTAGATGCCAATATTTTTGAAAGCGTCCGAGAAGGCGCCCTAAATTATAAAGTTGCAGACATCCAGAAGCAATTAAGAAGTAAAGGTTTCTATCAAGGCGCGATGGATGGCAAATTTGGAACCTCTACCACAGCCGCCCTCATCTCGTTTCAAAAATCTCAAGGCCTCAATGCAGACGGCATGGCAGGCATCAAAACCTGGGCTGCGTTGATGAGAAAATCTCCCAAAGTAATTGTTCCCCCTCCAGCGCCGACACCCACTCCCAAACCAACTCCGACACCAATTCCAGTACCAGCCGCGCGGCTGACTGAGTTATTCTCAGCTTACCAAGCTAGTGCTGCTCAAGATACTGCCTTGATTTGGCTGCAAAGTCAAGTTTCTACCTCTGTTTTAGGGGAATTTGGTCAAAAGTGGCGGACAACTGCCACACCGGGCGACACTAATTTGCGATTGATAGATGTCAGCAAATTTTATCGCGGTTTGGCAGAACAAGACCAAGCTTTAGATTGGCTGCAAAAACAAATTTCGCCGGCTGTTATTGCCGAGTTTGCACAAAAGTGGCGCGCTCAATCGACTGTCCCAAATTCTCCGATTCGGCTGATAGATGCCTGCAAATTTTATCGCGCTGCACCCAATCAAAACCAGGCTTTAGATTGGCTGGAAAAACAAGTCTCGCCAGCAACTCTATCGGAGTTTCTGCGCCGATGGCAGAATGCCAAATGATTTGAGATTAATTCCACAGATGAATCTGGTTTTATTGTTCTGAAATTTGGTCAATCGCAGATTTTAGGCAGATGCAATCGGATGAATCTCACTTTTGAAGAGGGCTCTCGCATGACCGCATATAAGTTATTAGTTATAATCCCATATTCACGGAGCTCATGCTTCGCCCCTACGGATATATTTGCCTTGCGCCAGATGCACCCGAGGGAGCATCTCAGTTTTGCATTTATTATAGTGCTGTCCCCGCTCGCGAGTATTGTACAGCTCGCGAGCGGGGACAGCACTCAAAGAAAAAATGCTTTTTACAAAAATGAGATGCTCCCTGCACCCGATGCAACCGACGATGTAACGCAGATGTATTTCAAGATAGTTTCCGAATGAGTGCAAGAAGTTTCTTTGAGAATTAACTCGACATCAAATCTCCCCTTCTCCCCTTCTCCCCTTCTCCCCCTCTCCCCCTCTCCCTCTCTCCCCCTCGAACATAACAGACAATCTAGGCGCTACAGCTTACTCTCATCTTTGACGGTAAGAGAATTATCTGATAAAGTTATAGCCAATATCAACGTTTTTTAATTTTATTCACAAAAATCCAGGGCAGTGGCGAGTTTGTGCCAGCGTCAAGTATAGCGCCTGCAATCAAATCACCCCCGATCGCACTTTTAAATCTTTTAAATTTTAAAACCGATCGGGCAGCCTGTAACAATCATATCTATGGAAATCCCCTTTAACATCACCCTGTTGATGGTCATGACCGTCACCTGTGGTATCAGCGCTCAAGTTCTGGCCGCTTATCTGAAAGTTCCGGCGATCGTATTTTTGCTGCTATTCGGTATTTTAGCAGGCCCGGATTGCCTCGGACTGTTGCACCCCAATCTGTTGGGCAGCGGTTTAGAAGTTATGGTGTCTCTTTCAGTAGCCTTAATTCTGTTTGAAGGCGGCTTGAATTTGGAATTGCGAGATTTAGGCAAAGTTTCCGGCAGCATCCGCAATTTAGTTACTTTCGGCACTTTAATTACGCTCATTGGCGGCGGAATGGCAGCACACTGGTTGGGGGAATTTCCCTGGCCGATCGCATTTCTGTATGCTTCCCTAGTAGTCGTCACAGGCCCGACAGTCATCGGCCCTTTGCTCAAACAAGTATCCGTTGACAAACAAGTCGCCGCTTTGCTAGAAGCAGAAGGTGTTTTAATCGATCCCGTCGGAGCAATTCTGGCGGTATTGGTACTGAATATTATCTTAAACGGTAATGCTGATTTATTGGTCTTGTTTCGAGATTTAATCGTGCGGCTTTTAGTTGGCGCAGTCGTCGGAGTTGCCGGAGGTTGGCTGCTGGGATTCATTCTCAAGCGATCGCAATTTCTCTCAGAAGACTTGAAAAACCTAGTAGTTTTAGCAGGTTTGTGGGGATTGTTCGGCTTATCAGAAGAACTCCGCAGCGAATCAGGACTGATGGCAACAGTCCTCTCCGGCATCGTCCTCAGAGCGGCTGCTGTGCCGGAAGAAAGGCTGCTGAGGAGGTTCAAAGGTCAACTCACAGTCCTTGCCATTTCCGTGCTGTTCGTGTTGCTGGCGGCTGATTTATCCCTCGCTAGTGTAGTCGCCCTCGGTTGGGGAAGTTTGTTTACAGTTTTAGCCTTAATGTGGGTAGTGCGGCCGATCAATGTGTGGCTGTGCACTTGGAACAGCGGGCTGAACTGGCGACAAAAATTATTTGCTTGCTGGGTAGCGCCGAGGGGAATTGTCTCAGCGTCGATCGCCTCTTTATTTGCAATTTTGCTCACCCAGCGCGGCATCAATGGTGGCGACTCAATTAAAGCCTTAGTTTTCCTGACAATTATCATGACAGTTTTCGTGCAAGGGCTGACGGCGGGATGGATAGCTCAACTGTTAGGAGTCACATCAAAATCAGCAACAGGTGCAGCAATTGTCGGGTCAAATCCTTTAAGCAGATTAATTGCTCGCTTATTTCAAGAACGCGGAGAATCTGTGGCAATTATCGACACCAATCCGGAAGCTTGCGCGCAAGCAGAAAGAGAAGGTTTGCGAGTGTTTTTGAGCAGCGCTCTCGACCATAGCGTGTTAGAAGAAGCCGGACTCGATTCGATGGGAACATTTTTGGCAATGACTAACAACGGCGAGGTAAACTTAGTGTTAGCTCAGCGAGCAGCCGAGGAGTTTTCACCGCCAAGGGTTTTGGCATTATTCCCCAAAGACCCGCAAGCAAATGCGCCTGCAAATAATAGTAAAATCAATCAAGCCTTTGTCTCGGATTTGTCGCTGAAGGATTGGAACGAATATTTGACCGACAGCGAAGTAAAATTAGGGGAAACCGAGTTAAACAGCGAGGGATTGCAATTTCAGATTGCTCACTTGCAAGCTTTGGTGCAAGCCGGGGAGTTGGCGCCGCTGCTGCTGGAAAGACAAGGATATTTACAAGTAGTATCGGCGACAGAGATTTGGCAAGCGGGCGATCGCATTATTTATTTGCTCTACGATCCTACACCGAAATTGTTAAAAAGATTGTCCGGTTCGTCCAACTCTCGCTTGACTTTGGAAAAGCATCAGGTAGTTGAAGAAGTGCCGATTCCTGCTCCTGTTTTAGAGAATGTTTTGGAGGAAGTTATAATCGAGAAGGAGGCAGAAGTTTTGCAGCCGCCCGTTTCCCGGTAAGGGGAAGAATTTTATGATAGTTGACAGTCGATCGTCCCATCACACTTCACGACTGAAAATTGAGTCTGAAGCCTCCCCGTTGAGGGGGAAATCCAACAAAATGATTCATTACTCCAATCCTATTCTATCGACGGCTATGGGTAGCTGTCAACTGTCAACTGATAAAATACTATCCGACCAACCCATTTCGATTAGCTGTTGTCGTCAAAATGTACTCAACTTGAGACGGAGTTAAAGTCGGATTCGCATTCAAAACTAAAGCCGCTACACCAGCTACCTGTGGCGCTGCAAAAGACGTGCCAGTTTGGAGTTCGTAATCGTTACCAGGAGTGGTAGAAACTATCTCTACTCCCGGAGCAACCAAGTAATCTAAAGGTGTGAAACCCGCGCGGTTCGAGGTGCTATCCATGATGCCCCTGATATCAATACTGCCCGCAGAAATTCCCCAGCGATTGGCATTACGAGCTGGATAAGCTGGTTGGATATCACCCAAGTTTCCGGCTGCCATAACCACAACAGAGCCTTTGTTATTTGCATATTGAATTGCGTCATTAACCGCGTCGGAAGGGTTAGAATTACTTCCCAAGCTGAGGTTAATGACATTTGCGCCATTATCAGCAGCATAACGGATTCCACTAGCAACATTATTCGGCGAGCCACCACCAAAGAAAGGTAACACTCTGACAGGCATAATCTTTGCATTGGGCGCAACTCCTGTGATGCCAAAGTTATTTCGTTCCGCCGCGATCGCACCTGCTATGTGAGTCCCGTGGCCGTTGAAATCCAGATCCATTGGGTTGTTGTCGCCAGACACAAAATCCCAACCCCGAATATCGTCAATAAATCCGTTGCGATCGTCATCGATGCCATTACCGGCAATTTCACCGGGGTTCCGCCAAATATTGCCATCCAAGTCGGGATGGTTGTAGTCAACACCGCTATCCACGACAGCTACAACAATGCCATTTCCTGTAATGTTCTGATTCCAAACTTCCGGTGCATTTATGACATCTAGCGCCCAATTAGTCCCGCCCAAATCGGGAAGAGCAGGGAAAGGATTTGAGCGGTTCAAGGTGCGGGAAACTGCTGCGTTTGCATTCACCAAACCGTAGCCGTAGTCGGTACTATAAAAACCGCTAGGTGTTGCAAAAGGTTGCGGTACAGGCACAGATGTTGCAGAAAGAGTCAGGTTGTAATTGGTAGAGTCGCCTAAGAAGCTATAAACTTGGACATAGTATGTCCCAGGAGCCAAATTGGGTATATTGATCGCATCTGGGACGGTGCCACTCTCAATAGAGGAGCCAATTCTTTCACCAGAATCCAAAATACCGTTGCGGTTTCTATCTTGAATCAACCTTACGTCAGCATCCCTTGTCAAACCGTCGAGACGCAGGTTAAAATTGCTTTTAGTGTTGATATCAAATCGGTAGAAATCATTGGCATCGCCTGTGCCGACAAAATCAGTTAAGTTGATGCTACCGTTCTCAACGCCAACAACATTACGAGCTGTCGAAATAGAGTTACCTGGATCGGCGAAATTCAACTGAGAAGCAGAGACTGTTCCTGTTAGCGGCTCTGTGTTTGGATTCGCCGATTGTGACAGCGGCTGGAGTTGAGTATCGGGGACATCGCCAGTAACTCGATCGCCCGCAGAGAAATTGAGTCCCTCGCCCGCACCAGCTAAAATAAAATCTGCGATCTGTGTCTGTGGGTAGATGCTGGATGCTGTGAGATTAGTCGAGTTAGATTCGGGACTGCAACCAGAAATATTTAATGGATCGATCGCTCTGTTGAGCAAGTCGCTGTTAGCCGGAAATGCCGATCGGGCGATCGCATTTGGCTGTTGACTGAAATAAGGGCGATCGTTGGAATTGGCTGTGATGTCTAACATAATTTAAAACCTCAGATATTTAGATTGATTCGTTAGTTAAATCTTAAGCAACTCGGATGGAAAAAGGATTAGTTATACCCGCAGAGTTGATGAGGTATGAGGTGCAAGATTGATTGCGAGAAAGTGCAAAGAGATAAGTCGGCGGTTGAAACCGCGCCTACACAAACAAAGTCGGCCTGCGCCGACGGTCGAATAAAGATTGTTTCCGATTGCATCGGAATTATTAGTGGTCGAAATTAGGAGACGGCAGTGCCGTTTCCCTACCCAAAATAAGATTGTAGGGAAACGGCACTGCCGTCTCCTCTATCATTCCGGTACAAACGGAATTGATATAATTTAGGATATATTTTAGGATATAATTTAGGATAAAAAATTGAGCCGATCGCCCTTCATAAAAACTCATTCCGCCTCCCCAATTAAAGTAAATGCCGCCCAATCTCGCGGATTAGAATGAGTTTTCATTGTGGTTAACATTGCCTGCCGCAATGCCTGCGCCTTATTTGGGTTTTGCTGAAGGTTTTGATAAAACGACTGCATCAATTCAGATGTAGAGGCATCAGAAACCCTCCACAAGGAGACGATCACACTCGGCACTCCTGCCGAAATCAAAGCCCGCGACAAACCAATTACTCCATCCCCGGTAATTCTGCCTTCTGCTGTATTGCAGGCACTCAAAACAACTAAACTTGCTTGCAGTTTCATGTCGAAAATCTCTTCAGCCGTCAATAAGCCGTCATCAGTGCCAGAAGGAGCCAGGGCGATCGCACTTCCCAATCCGCGCACATCATCCAGCAATCCATGCGTTGCTAGGTGAATGATTGATGCTTGGGGCATTTTTTGGACGATCGCAGCTTTTGTTCCTTGTGCGCCCGTGATGGCTTGGGTTTTGAGCAGAGGGGCGATCGCTCTAGCTTCAGCTTCGGCCCCAGGTAGAGGATCTAATTGCCGTTTGGGTTCTCCCGGAGAGGGAGAGACACTCGGCATCGTGGGATTACCCAAGACTAGAGCGTTACGGGTGTTGACTGGCTTCTGTGCTAACTTCTGCCGTTGTTGTCGGGTTAATGCCAGAACTTGAATCGAGGGGGCGGTGAGAATAGTGTGTTTTTGGATTAAGTAAGTGCCGTTGGCATCTTTCAGGGCGGGGAAGGGAACCTGAAACAGGGAACCTTGGGGAATGAAGATGACATGGGCATTGGGATCTTTGGGGAGGAGGCTGGCAATGGGATCGATCAGCAGTTGATGCAGTGTCGGTAAGTCGGGTTGGGGTTGGGTGGAGCCAAAACTGCTGCGACTGCGGACGGCGAGGAATTCTTGATTGCCAATAATTAAGCTGGCTAGGGAGGCGTTGTGTTTTTGCCAGAGGGGTTTGAGGTCTACCTCGCGGAACTCGATCTCGCCCGTGGGTTGAATCACCCAGATGTAGAGCGCGGATTCTCGCGTTTCTCTTTTGCCCGGATTCTGAAAGTCCTCAAGGATGATCGAATACTGCACCAAAGTGGCATTCTGTGATTTCGCGATTTGGCGGATTTGATCCTGGTTCGGAGCAGAGGCGATGACCGAATTGGCACTACCAGATGATAAGCGCTGTGTCAGTAGATCTACAAAGGCACGAGCACGTCCCCGTTCGGCAATTTCTAAAGCGGCGATCGGGTTATTCTGAGCCACCCGGACTCGTTGGAGAAGGCGATAGGTGGTGGCTTGTTCTTCAAAGATGGAGACTTTATTCGCGTCGTTGGAGCCGAGCATTTGACGCATCGATTCCCAAACTTGAATCGCATTAACGAGTATTTTTTCCGCTTCTGTTGGGTTGCCAACTTTCAAGAACACCAATCCGAGGTTGTGGAGCGCCGTACCTTCCCCGTTACCGTCTTTAATTTCGCGTGCGATGACTAAATATTGCTGTGTATACTCAGTGGCTTTGGCATAGTTGCCCAGATAGACGTAAGCGATTCCCAAATTGCCCAGTGCTGCACCCTCCCCTTTGCGGTTTTTAATTTCGCGGGCGAGCGCTAAACTCTGCTGCTGATACTCAATGGCTTTAGCATAGTTGCCCAGATAGAAGTAAGCATTTCCCAAATTGCCCAGTGCTACACCCTCCCCTTGGCGGTTTTTAATTTCGCGGGCGATCTCTAAATGTTGCTGCCCATACTCAATGGCTTTGGCATGGTTGCCCAGAGAGAGGTAAGCGTTTCCCAAATTGCCCAGTGAGCTACCTTCCCCTTGGCGATCTTTCATTTCACGGGCGATGACTAACCGCTGCTGTGAATATTCGATGGCTTTGGCATAGTTGCCCAGAGAGTTGTAAGCACTTCCCAAATTGCCTAGTGCTACACCTTCTCCTAGGCGGTTTTTAATTTCGCGGGCGAGCGCTAAACTCTGATGTGCATACTCAATGGCTTTGGCATAGTTCCCCAGAGAGTCGTAAGCGACTGCCAAATAGCCCAGTGCCTTACCTTCCCCTTCGCGGTCTTTAATTTCGCGGGCGATCGCTAAACTCTGCTGTGCATACTCAATGGCTTTGGCCGAGTTGCTCAGATTGATGTAAGCGACTGCCAAATAGCTCAGTGCCAAACCTTCCCCTTCGCGGTCTTTAACTTCGCGAGCGATGGCTAAACTCTGCTGTGAATACTCAATGGCTTTGGCATAGTTGCTCAGCTTGAGGTAAGCGATTCCCAAATTGCCCAGTGCTACACCCTCCCCTTGGCGGTGTTTAATTTCGCGGACGACTGCTAAACTCTGCTCTGTATACTCAATGGCTTTGGCATAGTTCCCCAGAGAGTTGTAAGCGGCTTCCAAATTGCCCAGTGCCCTACCCTCCCCTGAGCGGTCTTTAATTTCACGGGCGATCGCTAAACTCTGCTGTGAATACTCAATAGCTTTGGCATAGTTCCCCAGAGAGTTGTAAGTATTTCCCAGAGAGTAGTAAACGGCTCCCAAATTCGTCAGTACCGCACGCTCCCCTTGGCGGTTTTTGAGGGCGCGATAAATTTGCAGTGACTGTTGCCAGGAATTCACCGCTGCTGCGAATTGGCGAGTCTGCCACTGTTGGTTGCCCTGCTGAAACAGCCGATCGGCCTGGGTTTTAGAATCCATAGTTTGAGCAACAACCGGGAGTTGAGAGTGCCGAGGAATATAAAAAGCAACAGACAAAAAGCAAAAGGCGAGGGGAAACAGGAAGCCCGATCGCACTTTACAATTACTGGATTTAAACAGTGTTAGCGAGAAAGGCTGCATGGGATTTTACGGTTTGGGTTGCGGGAGTTGGCGTTGTTGTTCGATCGCCCTAATTTGTCGCAATCGATCGCTCCAGTCTTTCAAAGGTTCAGCTTCCGAACTAGCCAGAGAATCCAGCAATTCCAGAACAGCCGCTTGGTTTTGAGAAGTTCCAGAGGCTTTGCGCGCTTCCGCGATCGCGTCATACCACAGCCCCGCCGAAGCATACAGGTCGATCCGCTGTTGGGAAGTTTGGGCTGCGGCAAGTTGAGTCTGCAACGATTCAGCAGGCTGCACTACTTGGATTTCTGCCACCGCCACCACATTCCGCGAAGGAACATTCCGATCGCAGATCAACACCACTTGCCACTGATAGGATTGCCCGATCGACATTTGGGGCCCATTTGCCGGCAAAGCAACGGACATGATTCCCGGCTGACTCTCCATCTCGGTTCTGTAGAGCAGTTGTCCCGATCGAGTAAACAGCCTCAATTGCAACGGACGAGAAGTGCGATCGGGTACAAACCAGGTAAAGGTGGGATGTCCAGAAATCGTCTGTCCCATATGGCTAAACGGCACCAAAGCAGTTAATACCGCCGATGAATCACCTTCGCAACTGCCGCCGCGAGTGGTATTCGTGCCCGTTTCTTTCGGTGCAGAAGGCTTTTTAGGGGGAGTGTATTGTGCCAGCGCTGCGATCGGAATCCAGAACGAAACACTCAGGATTAAACTCGCAATTCCGGCAGAATAAATGGTTCGACGCTTCAATCCGTGAGTTATCATCTGAATCCTCTCTGTAACTATTTTCTACGGTAATCGACAATACACAAACATAATAGAGGACTGCCCGCAAACAAGACTTGCGGGAAGGTGCAAATAAACAGTTGACAGTTGACAGTTGACAGTTGACAGAATTCTTAGTCCGCGGAGGCGGACTTCGTATGTGTAGACGCGGTTTCAACCGCCGAGTCATAACACAGCATCAAGGTTGACAGTTGACAGAATTCTTAGTCCGCGGAGGCGGACTTCGTATGTGTAGACGCGGTTTCAACCGCCGAGTCATAACACAGCATCAAGGTTGACAGTTGACAGAATTCTTAGTCCGCGGAGGCGGACTTCGTATGTGTAGACGCGGTTTCAACCGCCGAGTCATAACACAGCATCAAGGTTGACAGTTGACAGAATTCTTAGTCCGCGGAGGCGGACTTCGTATGTGTAGACGCGGTTTCAACCGCCGAGTCATAACGGGGATATTTAACCCAGATTTGGTATTACCAGAACCACCGCCGTTTCGCTGACCAACTTAATTCGCACACCGTCCCCCTCGGTTGATTTGGATAGCGCCGAAACGTTCCGCCTAATTGTTTGGCTAAATTGTTTGCTAATTGCGTTCCCAATCCTGAAGATTGAATGTTAGTGTTTGAATCTTGAATTGTCGCTTCTATTTCAGACAGTTTCCCCTTGCCATTATCTGCCACCCGAATTACTTGTCGATCGCCCTCCTGAGTGCAAATTATAGTCAAACGAGTAGCGTCGATCGCGTGTCTTCCCACATTACAGAGCGCTTCTTCGAGAAAGCGGCAGAGTCCTCGCTTGTGTTCTAGCCGCAGATGCGATGCGTTCAAGGGATCGAACTGCACTATTTTGAATTTGATTGTTTGGAAGTAGGGCAATTCTTGTTCCAGCGCGTTGGAATAGACTTTGTAGAGCAATTCATGCAACGGGGCTTGCAGGGCCAATTCGATCGCACTTCCCATTCGCAAATGCGGTTCATCGGCGATCGCATCTCGTTGCACAGATCCGTAAACTTCCCGTAATTCTTGATTCAGGCGTTGCAAATCCGGTAAAAATGGCGGCGGTGGATCTTGCTCCTGAGCGGTTCTCAAAATCCCCACCAATGTTTGTAAAGGCCCGCTATGAATCGCGTTAAAGGTTTGTTCGATCGCAAATTGACGTTCCTCCAACCGCAGTCGCAATTCCTGCTGGTGACGATAGAAGAGTGCCGCCGTTGAGCCAGTTCCATTTAGCACCAGGATCAGGATCACAGGCACAATCGGTACCCACCATCCCATCAGAATCAGCCAGTAACAGATCGCGATCGAGGTGCTATTGGCGATTAAGAGCCCTAACAAAATTTTCCAGGGCGATCGCAGAAATCGTCCCAAACTCATCCCCAAGAGTCCCCAGGCCGCAATCCAGAGCGTTTCCCAGCCGTCCCCCCAAACCTGAATCAACGGTCTGCGATCGAGCACCGCGCTCACAATCTGGCTGGTTTCGTGGGCTTGCATTTCCACTCCGTAAATCCGTCCCGGATTGATGCCCGCGATCGCACCTGAACTTGCCAAATCCTTCGCGCTAAAAGACATCATCCCAATCAGCACAATCTTGCCTCGAATCCACTCCGGATCTACTTTTCCCGCCTTAATTTGTGCTAGAGAAAGCACGCGAAATGGCTTTTTCCCGCTGCGAACATTCAGCAAAATCTGATTCCCGCCCGCATCCGCCTCCACATATCCGCCAGAGTTTGGCTGCACTCTGGTAAATTCAATACTGCCAAAGCGCATCGCCTCCCGATCGCGAATTCCAGTGCCTAACTTAATTCCTCGGGTTGCTAAATAGCGTTCTGCTAGACGGATTGCGAAGGAATAACGGTACTTCTGCTGAGGCTTTTGAGCGCCCAATAAACTGCGACGCTGGTAGCCATCCCCATCGAGGACAAAATCTGCAAAGCCAACTTGTTCGGGTGGTAGCGCGGGCGGAGGTGCGACGGTAAAGCCACTGCGATCGGGCAAAGCAATCTCCACTCCGATCGCATTTTTGCTGTTACGAAACACGGATGTTAGTTCGGCATTACCTGGTTCAACCGGAATATCGCGGACAATATCCAAGCCGATCGCGATCGGTTGATAAGTCTGCAATTGTTTGAGTAAATCGGCAATTTCGCGATCGGGAATCGGATAAGTTTTGGCCCGTTGAATATCTTCTTCAGTAATGCCGACGATCGCGATCCGTTCATCCATTGGCTCAGGAGGACGTAGCAGCAAAAATCGATCGAACGCCACCAACTCCAAAAACTGAAGCGCACCCGTCAATCTAGCCATCACCACAGCGACAATCACCATCAACCCTGGAAGCGATCCGCGCCACCAAGTTGAGATATCTGCTTTCACTGCTTGCGATCGATCGGGTTTCATCTAGTTTCCGGTTGCATCGATATTGTTCAAATGTCTAAACAGTCAACTGTCAACTGTCAACTGTCAATCAATCAATCCTTCTTCCCTAGCCCGCACTTCCGTTTGAATCCGCAGATTTTTGTCTTCTTCGGAATGGACTTCTAACACATCTCGAATCTTTTCCCAGTAATATTGCACAGTGCGTTCACCAACATTCATCCGTTTGGCGATCGCCTTATCCTGCAAGCTCTCTTGAAAAGCAAATTGCAACACCTGCATCCAGTCGGGTTTGAGTTGCAGCCCATTGCGAATCTCTCTGGGCGTATAAATCCGCTCGTGTAGCGCCCAATCGACCATGGTGAGCAAATCTCTAATCGGCTGGCTTTTATCAACAACCGTGAACCCGCCCTCATGATTGTCGATCGACGGTTTCAGCCAAACCAATGTCCGAACATGAGCACTCTGCACCACAATATTTAGAGTCGGATAATGCTCCATCAACGTTTTGAGGAGTTGAAGCCCTGAATTTGCCTGAGCCGTTTCGCCGATCGCCTCTGGCATCACCAGATCCACAATTACGAGATCGGGCGTCGTCTGTGCTACTTGCTGAAGTGCTTCATGAGCCGTTGAAGCCGTCAGAATATCTGTCTGTGGGTACTCCTTCCTCAGAATGTCAAGCGTGCCGCCTAACACCATCGCATGGTCATCCACGACTAAAAAGGTTCGTTTTTCCGGTTGAGGTAAAGTCTGGAGCATAGTTCAATCGTTACCGCACAACATCGTCAGTTTAAGTGATCTGTCCTCTTCTTACAATAGAGGCATTACCGGGATTCCGTC
The DNA here is from genome assembly GCF_013299185.1 of Microcoleus sp. bin48.metabat.b7b8b9.023. Lineage (GTDB taxonomy): Bacteria > Cyanobacteriota > Cyanobacteriia > Cyanobacteriales > Microcoleaceae > Microcoleus. Next base: position 20,542 of record NZ_JAAFKG010000026.1, read on the forward strand.
CTGCATCTGTCCACAAAATAGGACTGTGGAAGTCAGCAACGAGAATTGCGCTAAAGTGCAATTTTGTTCATCTCTCTCTTCTCTCCCTCTGTGTTCTCTGCGTCCTCTGTGGTTAAATCATTCCAAAAATAAGGATAATTTTATGACAGAATCAGGTTCATATAAAGCCAGCACGTACAATCTGGAACTTGAAGCCGAAATCCAGCGGCTAAAAAATCAAGTTTTCCTCAGTTGGGAAAAGGAAGCGCGCACTTTAAAGTGGTTTGGTTTAGCCGACGGGATGAATCTTTTAGAAGCGGGTAGCGGCCCGGGATTTTTCACCGAAAAACTGTTAGAATTGCTGCCAAACAGTTCGATAACAGCCGTAGAAATCGACCCGGTACTGCACGAAAAAGCTGTAGGATATTTAGAGGACAAAGGAGGCGATCGCGTAAATCGCATTCAAGCATCGATCGCAGATACTGGTTTAGAGGATAATACATTTGATTTTGCGATCGCCCGTTTGATTTTCGTCCACCTCCCCGATCCCGTCGCAGCAGCCAGAGAAATATTCCGCATCTTAAAACCGAGTGGTAAACTGGTGATTATCGATAGCGATGCGGATCTATTTTGGCTGACAAATCCACCTTGGTCAATTCAGATTGTCCGGGAGAAATTCAAACAGGTGATGGCCTCGCGGGGCGGCAATTTATGCGTAGGGCGAAATCTGTGTCGCATTCTCAAAGAAGCTGGGTTTGGTAGCATCGATCTAGAAGCCGTTGTCAGCCACAGCGATATCATCGGCATAGAAGCGTTTGAACCTTTGCTTGACTCCGGGCCGATTTTACAGTTGGTCAAACAAGGGCTGATTTCCGAGTCGGAAATAGAGAGTTATCTAATTTCCCGCGATGAGTTTGTCGCTGCGGGCGATCGATCGATGATGAGTTTTTGGTTGATGGCTTGCGGGGGAAAAAATTAATAGAAATCTGGAATAACTCTCAAGCTTCCTCCCAGCAATGACTAATGACTTTTGGTTTGGTGCGTCGCTCATCGATTGTCGATTTTTTTAGGGATTTAACAGTGCCGACGCACCCTACGACTCTCGAATAAGTCTCAACTCGGAGGCGGGTTTATCAGATTGTTAATTATGGGAAATTATTGTTTTTGATACTTTCCCCCTTGTATCTTGTATTTTCTTCTTCTTTCTTCCTTCGCGTCCTTCGCGTCTTCGCGGTTCGTTTCAATCCAAATACCCAATCCAAGCCGGCAAAACCTCCAGCGAACCATACCACTTTCCCGGAGAGCGAGGCGAATGCCAAACCCCATCCAACACCAAATTTTCGGCCCCGTCCAAATGAGCAGCTTCAATCGGCGTAATTCCATCGCCCCAAGTTTCGCCCTTCCCCACAGTCAACTCGTAACTCTTGTAAGCCAGCCAAGTCGCAAAACTGCGCTTACCAAAAACAGATTTCCCAGCCACGCACACGTAGCGCACTTGCGGGTGAAACGCCCCCGGATAATGAATTTTGACAAAATCTAGATTTTTGCGCGTCCAGCGCTCTTGAGAGACGTGTGGCGTGCCTAAACTAATTAAAGTATTGACCCAAGGGTGAGCTTCCCACAAACCCGCATCCTCAAGCACGTCGCCGTGAATTGTATAAGGCTTTTCGCCTAAATAAATCCGAGAAATCCAGCCGCCTGCGGAATGACCGATGAGATTTACTTGAGAGACGCCGTATTGCTGTAACATTTGTTTGACCGTGCGATCGAGCTTCCGCAAAATTGGCACCATCGATCGCCCGCCAAAAGTCGGCAACCAATCTGCCTTGCCCAGTGGTACTGTTACAGTTGGGAAACCGCGATCGACCAAAGATTTTTCTAATTCCCGATAGTCTGAAGCAGCAGCAAAATATCCTGGCAAAATCACGGTAGGTAATGGCATTATCAATTTTAGATTTTAGATTTTAGATTTTGCGGCCGGGGTGCTAGGATCTATTTTTCAAGTTCCAAGACGCTTGCCGAAGCATCTTTTGGATGGCTAACATCTCTCGCTCGTTAAACTTTTTGCTTGGGGAATATCTACTTCTATGGCTCGCGAGCCGATTCCAACATTGTATTTTACCCTAGTTGTCGTTCACTTAGAAGACCGTTTTCTACTGGTACAAGAGCGCAAGTACGAGCAGCAGTGGTATCTGCCAGCAGGGCGAGTAGAAAAAGGCGAGACTTTGCTTGAAGCTGCTCAGCGCAATACTGTCCAGGAAGCGGGCATTCCTGTGATCGTGGAGGGAATTCTCAGGGTAGAGCATACGGTGATGCCTAGGGGCAACGTGCGCCTGAGGGTGATTTTTGTGGCTCGTCCTGAAGATAAGACGCCACCCAAGAGCAAGCCGGACGAGTTTACTTTGTGTGCTGGTTGGTATTCTCTCAAAGAGTTAGACCAGTTGTCGCTGCGCGGAGAGGAAGTTCGGGAAATGTTTCAATATATGGCAAGCGGCGCTCCAATTTATCCTATCGACTTGCTGAGCGTTGAGGGAGCTCCTTTTAAAACTTACCGCTATCGGTGGTAAAAAGAAGGAAGTTCGACAACGGATATTATGTAGCGGATGTAACGGATGTAGCGGATGTAGCGGATGGGGAAGAGGAAAAAAGACTTATGCAGTCAGCTTTTTAGCGATCCGTCCAAATTCCTTTCTGTAACCGAATTGGAAACAGGGGTCGATCGCGCCGATCGTCGGTGTTTAATCAATTAAGACAGTGCATCGGTCAGGAAAAGACGGTATTGCAGTGGCTCCTTGGTGAGAAGGCGGCTGGCTGCGCTCCTTAATTTTGAGCGCGATCGTGCTATACTTATACCTTTGAATTGCTAAATTTTTAATTTTCACCGCTTCCCCATAAAAAAATCTCGGTCATCAATAACCAATAACGAATAACAAATAACTAATAACCAATAACCAATTCCTAATTCCTGATTGCCAATGGTCATGACTGATTCATCCTCCCTAGCCAACGCCCTTTCCGAACCGCTGCGCCAGCCTTTTTGGTGGGCAGCCCTAGCTTCTGTCGGAATTCACGGAGTGCTCGGAGTAAGCGCCCCGACAATCTCAAACATCATCTATGGTGGTGGCAATTCCTCAAAAAACATCCCCGGTTCCGTCGGATTCGTGCAACTAACTCCCGCAGAAGCCGGCCGCCTGCCACAAACCATACCACCGCGATCGTCCAATAAGCCGTTTTCGATCGCACCAGTTCCCGTTCCCACCTCGCCCAAGTTAGCTCCCCCTTTGCCCCCTCCACCGGTTAACTTGCCCGCCCTGCCACCGGGAATGCCACCTCCTGGATTCTTTGCGCCTCTCGATCCCCCTCTCCCGCCATTAACTGCCCCAGCCGCCCCGCAGTCACAAACTTCAGTTCCAACGGTCAAACCCCCCTCTCTCAAAACACCTACTTTCATCCCCCAAGGGCCTCCCAGCGGTTTGATTTTCCCGCCATTACCCGGTAATTTCGATCGTAATATCCCCCCACCGCCACCAGGAGTAACAGGATTGCCCCAGCTTCCTGGCGGCACCTCCGAAGATGAGGCAGAGACTCTCAAAAAGGTCATAGCCAGTAGAGGCGGACTCCCCCTATTCCCAGACGGAGCTCCTGTCTTTACCCCGGAATTCCCCATTGGTGGCAGGAATTCTGGGCCCGATGGAGTACCGAAATTGACTCAAAAAGATCCCAATAAACGCAATCTCATCGCAGAAACTCCCGAAGAAAGAATCAGGAGGCAACAATTTGACCAGGGACAGCAACAACTAGAACAGCAGGGAGTGCCCGGTTCCAACTTACCCAGCGACAGAGAGACACTGCTTGCTGCTGCTAATACCTATGTTGCTTTGTTTAATGACTTCAAAAAAGCTTACCCCGACTTGGAAATGACGGGCCCGACTCCTGTGAATGTAGCTTATCCCAAAGAAGCTTGCTCGCAAAAACTTGAAGGAACGGCAGTTTTCGGAGCAGTTGTCAGTCCTCAGGGCTTGCTCAAGGCCGAGCCTAAGCCGATCGTCCCTACAGGTTACGGTATTCTCGATACTGCGGCTAAAACTGCAATTATTAACCCCAATCAAATATTTCCAGCAGCCAGCACGCACAAGCTTTACCAGTTGGCTGTCGCGTTTAAATACGACGAAAAAGTTTGCAGCGGCATTCCTGTCGCCCCATCCACCGGCCCCACCAGGCCCACAGCCCCGCAGCCGCTAGCGCCAGCCCCGACAGCACCCAAGCCAACAGGCGAACAGTCCCCAGCCCCTGCGGAAGTGAAACCCCAGTTTGAGAAGCCACCGGCGCCCTCTAACAAGCCGCAACCAGGGGCCCAACAGTCGCCACAGCCCTCACCAAAACCCGCAACCAAACCGTCGCCCTCACCTCAACCGAAACCAGCCGCCGAACAATCTCCTTCTCCCCAACCGAAGCCAGCCCCCGAACAGTCCCCGCAGCCAGAAGCTGTACCTTCTCCCGCCAGCGAAGTGTCCCCGCAGCCAGAAGCTGCACCTTCTCCCGCCGGCGAAAAGTCCCCGCAGCCAGAAGCTGCGCCTTCTCCCGCTGCCGAAGTATCGCCCTCGCCAGAAGCTGCGCCTTCTCCCGCTGCCGAAGTTGGGCCTTCTCCTGCTACGGCTAATTAATTGTTAACTAGACAAGATTGCATCAGAAACCGCAGTCTGTAGGGTGTGTCAGTTGCCATATTTGTTGCTTGTTAAACCAATTTATACTTGCTGACGCACCCTACTTTTTTGACTGTTTTTTTGCGGACTGAAGTCCTCACTACGAACCTGTTTTTTTGCGGACTGAAGTCCTCACTACGAACCTGGTTTTTTGCGGACTGAAGTCCTCACTACGAACCTGGTTTTTTGCGGACTGAAGTCCTCACTACGAACCTGGTTTTTTGCGGACTGAAGTCCTCACTGCGAACCTGGTTTTTTGCGGACTGAAGTCCTCACTACGAACCTGGTTGCCTCTCAATTGAATAGGACTTTATACATTTGAAATAAGTCACCACTTTGCTTTTTTACTACTTTAGCGCCTGCCGCTTTAATCATTTTTTCCCAGTCTTCGATTGTCTCTAAAAATACATCTCCAGCTCGATAAGTTTCCAGAATTGCCCAATCTTCTGCTAGAGGTGCATTGGGGTTGAGGACATCAAACACAAAATGACCGCCCGGTTTTAGTACCCGCTTTACTTCTCCCATGACAGTGTTCCAATACTCTATGGGATAGTAACAACTAAATCCTGTAGCGAGGCATAGGTCGAACTGATCCTCTTCGTAATTTAACTTGTGAGCGGGGGCCCATTCTACACCTTTGAACAGCTTAGAATTGAGCTGAGGGCCGCGAGCATTTAATGCGTCTCTGGCTGCGCTGCTGATTTCTTGACCGTAAAAATATGCTTCCCATTCCCGCCAAGGGTATATCAAAAAGCTGACTCCGCAACCAATGTCTAAACAGCGCTGGTTTTTTTGGGGTTTGGCAATTTTCCAGAAGGGAGATACTGTTTTTTCTTGCAGGGTTCCGGCGACTGATTCGAGGAAAATTGGCATTGCTTCGACTTCTTCGGGTAAGGCGAATGCTTCTCCTCGATATTCGCGATCGAACCGAGATGCAACCTGCGATAGTAAAGCTTGCCAGCTATCTGATTTGTCTTTGGCAAACCAAGTCTGCTCTTGACCTGCTGCTGGGCGTTCCGACTTTTTAGACATTCTTTAATTACCAAGAAATTGGGTCTAAAGCCCCGTCCTTCTAGGACGGCTTTAATTTTTTAATTATTGCACTATTCCATTTCTATCTACCATCTTAGCCATAGATAAGCTATCATAGAGATATGCTAAACATGACCTACGAGTACAAACTAGAACCCACTTCATCCCAATCTCAGACCTTTGACCACTGGTTAGAAGTCTGTCGCAAGGTGTGGAATTATGCTCTTAGAGAGCGGAAAGACTGGTACAACTCAAGGTCATGTGGAATCAACGCCTGTAGCCTAAAATCCGAATACATTATTCCCGCTGATAGCCCTAGACCAAACTTTGCCGTGCAGTGCAAATCTTTGACCACCGCTAGACAAAGTAATTCAGAGCTAAAAACTGTCCACTCCCAAGTATTGCAGCAAGTTCTCAAGCAATTAGAGAAAGCCTTTACTTCTATGTGGGAATCAGGTTTTGGCTTTCCGAGGTTTAAGAAGAAAGGCAGAATGAGAAGTTTCCTGTTCCCTACTCCTAATAAAACTGTAGTAATCGGGAATAGGATTAACCTACCCAGTATTGGCTTAGTTAAGTTCAGAGATTCTAGACCTATCCCTGATGGTTTTGTAGTCAAGCAAATCAGAATAGTTAAAAGAGCCTCTGGATACTTTGCCATGTTAGCTTTAGCTCTAGATGTAAGTATCCCTACTACCATGCCTCATGGCTATGCCCTAGGAATCGATCTAGGTTTAGAGAAATTTCTCGCTACCTCCGATAATGAACTAGTTGCCAGACCTAAATTCTTTGTGGATGCTCAACGCAAGCTGAAATCGCTGCAAAAAGTAGTCAGTCGCAAAAGAATCGGGTCAAAAAACTGGCAAAAAGCTCAAAAAAAAGTAGCAAGATACCATCAACATATCAGTGACAGTAGGAAGGATTTCCATTTCAAAACCGCCCATCATCTCTGTAATCAAGCAGGAATGATATTTGCTGAAGATTTGAATGTCAAAGCAATGGCAAAAGGGATGCTCTGCAAGCACACTCTAGATGGGGGATTTGGACAATTTCTATCTATTCTGGAATATGTTTGTTTCAAGAAAGATGTATTTTTCTTAAAGGTAGATAAAAATGGTACATCTCAAACCTGCCCTCAGTGCCAGACTCATACAGGAAAGAAGCCTTTGAGCTTAAGAATTCATCAATGTCCTGAGTGTGGATATGAAGCAGATAGAGATGTAGCAGCAGCGCAGGTAGTAGTCCAGCGTGGGCTTGCAGCGGTAGGGCATACCGTCAAGATGCTTTCAGAGGGTAAAGCTACTAGGCTCCCTGTGATGAAAGAATCCCCGTCTCTTTAGAGCGGAGAGTGTCAACTTCTAGAGCCTTTGAGTGCTTTTGTAAAGTTTTGACGGTAAGGCTTATTAAAAATTAACGCGGGCCACAGCAGCGACAGTTTCAGCTTATTTGCAAAACTTCTGTCGAAATTAGTGCGATCGAAACCATTCCAAAATTTCCAAATACCGCCGCCGTAAGCGACTAGCAACACTAATCCAATTAACGGTTCCATTAAATAACCCCCTAAGCGAGTGATTGGATTTTTCGTCAGCGAGCCTGTATCGCTATTCTTAATCTATCATTTTTCAACTGCTCTGGTGCAGAGATACGCCCTTGTAATTCTACCTTCAGCTAGAGACTTGAAAATCCCCGATCGCCACAGACTGAAAAATATAGCAGAAGGAAGAAGGAAGAAGGAAGAAGGCAGAAGGCAGAAGGCAGAAGGCAGAAGGCAGAAGGCAGAAGGCAGAAGGCAGAAGGCAGAAGGAGGAAGGAAAAAACAAGAAGCAATATTCAGCAAGGGTTTTAGCAATTAAGAACGCTTCAGTCGTCGGGTGCGGTTGCTATAAAAGCCAAGAAGATACCTTTCAGGGTGCAAGATGGAGGATTTACGCAACATTCCCTACAAATCGGAGTTCGATCGCGCTATTTCTCAGATCCCGCCCAAAAGTTGAAATCGCTGGCTGTTGGGGGACGGCTTCCCTTTCTTGGATTTCTGAGACGTGGGATAACTCAAAGATAATTAACACTGATAGTTAGTACCCCACAGGTTACAGCAGGCAAGCTTTTTCTAGCGGACAATAACGGTAGAGAGGTTTCTAAGTAAGGAGGATTGTTTATGCGTGCTGTGCTGATGGCTGGGGGGTCGGGAACGAGGCTCAGACCCCTGACGTGCGATTTACCCAAACCGATGGTGCCGATTCTGAATCGCCCGATCGCAGAACACATTATCAATTTGCTAAAAAGGCATAATATTACGGAAATTATTGCGACGCTGCACTACCTTCCCGATGTCATGCGCGAATATTTTACCGACGGGACAGACTTTGGCGTTCAAATGACCTACGCTGTGGAGGAAGACCAACCGCTGGGTACGGCTGGTTGTGTCAAAAATATTGCGGAATTGCTCGATCGAACTTTTCTGGTCATCAGCGGCGATAGCATCACAGACTTCGACTTGACAGAAGCTATCAAATTTCACCGCAGCAATAAATCTAAAGCTACGTTAATTTTAACTCGCGTTCCCAACCCAATGGAATTCGGGGTAGTAATTACGGAAGAAAATCACCGGATCAGTCGCTTTCTGGAAAAGCCTTCTAGCAGCGAAATTTTCTCCGATACCGTCAATACCGGCACTTACATTTTAGAACCGGAAGTATTGGACTACCTGCCCGCAAATCAAGAGTGCGACTTCTCGAAAGACTTGTTTCCGCTGCTGTTGGAAAAAAACGAGCCGATGTACGGTTACATCGCGGAGGGTTACTGGTGCGATGTGGGCCAGTTGGATGTTTACCGGGAAGCTCAGTACGACGCGCTGCGGGGAAAGGTCAATCTGGATCTGAGTTACTACGACGAAGTTCGATCGGGACTTTGGGTAGGTCAAAATACTTTTATTGACGATAGCGCGATCGTCGAAGTACCTGCCATGATCGGCAACAATTGCCGAATTGGAGCCCGAGTCAAAATTAACGCGGGTTCAGTCATCGGAGATAATGTGACCGTCGGAGCTGATGCTAACATCAAACGTCCGATCGTCTGGAATGGAGCAATTATCGGCGAAGATGCTCATCTCAGGGCCTGCGTGATTTGCCGCAGTACCCGCGTAGACAGGCGCGCCCACGTCCTCGAAGGTGCTGTAGTCGGTTCAATGTCCATTGTCGGAGAAGAGGCGCAAATCGGCCCTTCCGTGCGAGTCTGGCCGAGCAAAAATATTGAATCCGGCGCTCTGTTGAATCAAAATTTAATTTGGGGAGAACAAGCTAAACGGAATTTGTTCGGCCAGCGGGGCGTTCAAGGACTGGCCAATGTGGATATTACCCCGGAATTTGCCGTGAAATTGGGCGCGGCTTACGGCTCAACATTGAAACCAGGGGCTTCGGTATCGGTTTCTCGGGATCAGCGCAGTATTTCGCGGATGGTTTCGAGATCTTTGATTGCGGGTTTGATGTCGGTAGGAATTAATGTGGTCAATTTGGAATCGACGGCAATTCCGATCGCGCGCACGGTTTCGTCTACGATCTCAATTGCTGGTGGCATTCACGTTCGGATTTCGCCCGATCGCTCCGACCACATTTTAATTGAATTCTTCGATATCAAAGGCATCAATATCACTAAAGCTGCGGAGAAAAAAATCGAGGGCGCTTATTTTAAGGAAGATTTGCGTAGGGCTCTGATTCCTGAAATTGGAGATATGTCGTACTTTAACCAAGCACTCGACGTTTACAACCGGATGTTTGAGCGGCAGATGAATGTTGAGGCAATTCGCTACAGCAATTCTAAGGTAGTGATCGATTACGTTTATGCGGTTTCCGGAGCAATTCTGCCGCAAATGCTCGCCAAATTCGGCTGTGATGCGGTGGTACTCAATGCCAGTCTCAAGCAGACTTCTCTGAGCAACGGAGAACGGGAATATTTGCTCGACCAACTCGGCCGGGTGGTAAAAGCACTCAGCGCTAATTTTGGCGTGCAGGTGTCGGCGAACGGCGAACAGCTCATTTTGGTAGACGAGTCGGGAATAGCGATTCGTGGGGAAATGCTGACGGCGCTGATGGTAAATTTGATGCTGACTTCCCATCCCAGAGGTACAGTAGTAGTACCGGTGAATGCGTCTTCTGCGGTGGAGGCGATCGCCCGTCGCTATCAAAGCAAGGTAATCCGCACTAAGGCAAACCCAACTGCATTGATGGAAGCCTCTAACAGGAACCCGAATGTGGTTTTGGGCGGTAGTGGCAATATGGGTTTTATTTTCCCGCAATTGCATCCGGGGTTTGACGGAATGTTCTGCATTGCTAAAGTGATAGAAATGATGACGATTCAGGAGCGATCGCTCGGACAGATCAAAGCGGAACTTCCCCGCGTCACCCACCGCAGTTACAGCGTCCGCTGTCCTTGGACGGTAAAAGGTTCGCTCATGCGGCATTTGGTAGAAACTCATTCGCCCGATCGTTTAGAATTAATAGATGGAGTGAAGATTTTTAACTACAGCGACGACAATTGGGTATTAGTTTTGCCCGATGCTAGCGAACCCACCGTTCATATCTTCGCCAACAGCGAGGACAGAGATTGGGTATCCGAAACTTTGAAAGAGTACCGCGCCCTCGTTCACGATTTTGTGACCCAAAGCGAGGCGGCGGTTCGACAAGATAAATTTGGGAATAGTTAATTGGTTATTTGTTGGTTGTTATTGGTTACTGGTTATTGGTTATTGGTTATGGAATTGGTTATTACTAATCGGTGATTGATTATTATAATCAATAACCAAAAACTAACAACTAACAACTAATAACTAACAACTAACAACTAACAACTAATAACCAATGCCCGATGCCCGATGCCCGATGCCCTGTTTGGCCAATGCCCAATTCCAAATGCCCAATTCCCATTTAAGTTATGAATAGCTGCATTTTAATGGCGGAAATAATTCAACCACCGCAACTCCGTTATACTCCAGACAATCAAGTTCCAATTGCTGAGATGCTGGTGCAGTTTCCAGGGTCGAGACCTGAAGATCCGCCAGAACATTTGAAAGTGATAGGATGGGGCAATTTAGCTCAAGAAATTCACGAAAAATATCGCGAGGGCGATCGCGTGATTATTGAAGGGCGGCTGGGTATGAATACGATCGACAGAGATGGTATGAAAGAAAAGCGCGCTGAACTGACAGCCCAAAGAATTTACACTCTCGGCGCCGATGCGATGAGCGCTGCACCCGCAGCTAGAACCGCCCCCGAACCCGCTCAAATTCGCGATACCGCCCCGGCTAATGTGCCGAGCAATGTGGTTCCCATGAGTTCCCGAGGTCGCAGTTCTAACAACGCTCCAGCCCCTGCTAACCGCCCGTCTAGTTCTGATTGGAACTCGCATCAGTCTTCTGAGTCCGATCGCAAGCCTGGTTCCTCAAACGAAGCTGACAATCCAGATTACGATCCGATTCCGTTTTAAGAGCCGACGGCGAATAGAGCCGATTCCGTTTTAAGAGCCGACGGCGAATAGAGCCGACGGCGAATAGAGCCGACGGCGGTTGAAACCGCGTCTACACAGGCAAAACCCGCCTCCGCGGGTTGAAAAACGGGTGGTTAAATTTACGTTCTTTTCTTCAGTCTGCGGAGGCAGACTTCGTTTTTGTAGACGCGGTTTCAACCGCCGTCCTCGTTTTTGTAGACGCGGTTTCAACCGCCGTTTGATCCGATCGCACAATTTCCCGATCCGATCGCACAATTTCCACCCCAAAAACGCGAGCAAACTCAGCAACAACGATCGCCCTAACTCGATCGAGTTCAATTCCCGGTATAAATTGCTCTAAACTGCCAACCGGTCGATCGGGAATCCCGCAAGGTACAATTTGCCCAAAACCTGACAGATCCGGGCAAACATTCAAAGCAAAACCGTGCATAGTAATCCAGCGACTGACTTTAATCCCGATCGCACCCACCTTGCACCCATCCACCCAAACCCCAGTCATTCCCGGAACCCGCGAACCCTTCAGCCCGAAAACTTCCAGCACACTCAACAGCACTTCCTCCAACTGTCGCAAATACCAGTGCAAATCCTGCTGGTGGCGGCGCAAATTTAAAATCGGATAGCCCACCAACTGGCCCGGACAATGGTAAGTCACCTCGCCGCCCCGCTCAACTCGGTGCAACTCCGCATGAGTTTGGCTTGGATCGAACTTCAGAAATTCCAACTTCGATCCCAGCCCCAAAGTGTAAACAGGCGGATGTTCCAGCAAAATCAGCACATCAGGCAAATCAGGATTGTCCCGGCGTTCTTGCACCAGTTTTTGCTGGACTTCCCAAGCTTGGGAGTAGGGTACTTGTCCCCAATCGAAGAGCAAGCACGGTTCAGGGATCAGAGGTTTATGGCTGAGAGGGGAAAGCATGAAAAAAATCAAGAGTGTTTTTACGGAATATTTACGCAGTTAAAATCAAGAATTGTCAACAGATAAAAAAAGATTTGTAAGATGAGTGTTTTCTAGAATACATAGTGCTATTGTATAAACTATACCCACGTTAGAGAAGGGAGGGAGCTCTATGAAGCTTGTTATCCAGGGTAAAAATATAGAAATCACCGATGCGATTCGCGAGTACGTAAATCAAAAGGTTGAAAAGGCAGTCAGCCATTTTCAAACTTTGACGACGGAAGTGGATATCCATCTATCGGTGGCTCGTAACCCCAGGATCAATCCTAAGCAGACTGCTGAGGTGACTATTTATGCTAACGGCAGCGTGATTCGGGCTGAGGAAAGCACGGAAAGCCTGTATGCTAGCATCGATTTGGTAGCAGACAAGATAGCTCGTCAACTGCGGAAATTTAAGGAAAAACGCCACGACAACAAGACCCAGAGTAGTGTCAAAACAGTTACGGCAGTTGAAGAACATCCTGTAGTAGCAGATTTGATTGGCGATCGAACTCCCGAACTTCCAGCCGAGGTAGTCAGGACAAAGTATTTTGCCATGCCTCCGATGACTGTGCAAGAAGCCTTGGAACAATTAGAGATTATCGATCACGATTTCTATATGTTCCGTAATGCGGAAACAGGCGAAATTAACGTACTCTACCAACGCAAGACTCACGGCGGCTATGGAGTTATCCAACCACGAAATGCCAACGGTAACGGGCATAGCAAAAATGGCAAAACTGCCGAAAGCGCAGCACCTGAAAAATCAGTTGCTGCAAAAGGTTAGATAATTGCTATCAGCAAAGCAAGGACTAAAGTCCTTACTACAAACCAAAGGTTCGTAGTGAGGACTTCAGTTTTTGTTTTGTCTCTGTCTCACTCTTCCTCTGTGTTCTCTGCGCTCTCTGTGGTTAAATCATTCCGATCCAATCATATCTAACTTTTAATACTTTCCAAAGTTTTGAGAGATTCCGAAACGTGCGCCTTAAAATCCAACATCGAGTCAAAAATATGCTTGACAATGCCTTGTTTGTCAATCACATAAGTGACTCTACCGGGCATAATCCACATAGTAGCTGGAACGCCGTATAATTGCCGAACTTTATTGCCTGTATCGCTCAACAATGTGAAAGGTAATTGATATTTGGTGGCGAATTTCTCATGAGACTGCTGAGAATCATCGCTAATCCCAATTACTTCTGCACCTGCATCTTTGAAAACTTCATAACTATCACGAAAAGCGCAAGCTTCCGCAGTACATCCGGGCGTGTCATCTTTGGGGTAAAAGTAGACGATGACATTTTTTTTGCCTTTAAAATCCTTGAGACTGACTGATGAGCCAGTTTGAGATGATAAGCTAAAATCCGGTGCGATGTCTCCTACTTTGACAGTCATATTTATTTAACTGAGTGTTTTGTTTATTGATTATTATACAGTCTCAGTTACGCTTAATACTTCTCTTACCTTATTCAAAAAAGCCAGCGAATTAAAAGTAGCACTACCACCAGCGTGAGTGAATTCAGATAAAGCACCAACTGAATTATCGCCAATAATGCGATCGAACGGATCTAACTTGAGACTGATTTTTTGACGAGCTTCGTACCTAGAAAAGTGAAATATCGTCAAATAGTGTAGCAAAGTATCTTTAATTATACCATCATAAATCAAACCTTGACGAATATCTTCATCGTCTAGGATACCTTCATAAATATTCAATAGCGTCGAATAGGAAATCACTCCATTATAAAAGTTCTTATCCCCTTGTTCAACTTTAATCCCATTAAATAAATTAAAAAACACAGCAGCTTGTTTCCTCCTATCCACAAACAACTCGGAAAGCTCCGCTGTATCTTGAATATAAAAAGATTCTCCTCGATGCTGTTTCGGACTATGTACATAATATTTATCAAAAAATACTGGATAAATCCTAACATCTTCCCGCTCTCCTTTCAAAACTCGGATGATATCTTTCGACATAAAAAATAACTTATCATCTCCATCATTTTGAGTAATATGCAGCGTATTCGTATAAGGTGCTTGAGACATATATAGAAAATTTCGATAGCCTCGATTATATAACTGACTGACAATATCTGCCAGAATTAACGGCTGAGTATAAAGACGCTGAAGGCTATAGTTTTCCGAGAAAGTTTTCAGCATTCCCACCTGAATAGTCTCATCTTCATAGCATCTAATTCCGGTGACTTCGCCAAATAAACAGGCTTTTCTGCGATCGCGCCTACCGCCATTTTTCCCATCGCAATCCCTAGTGGATACTGTAATAATCGCTAAATTATCCAATTCTGGAGATAACTGTACATTGTTAAATCGAAACTTTTTAGGTAGGATTGAATACAGGGAGCTTAAGCCATTTTTAGCTGTCAAATGATACTTATCACCCAGAATGCGAAATCCTTGGGAATTGGCTCGATGTTTTTCGCTCAAAATGTGACATAATACTTTAGAAAAATGTCCGATAAACTTTTCCGAAGGGGAAGGATTTTCGTGGTAGCCTTCGTGAAGTCTTACCATCGGCACAAATAAATTATTGGGTAATTTTTGTAACAAGATTTTGAGAGCAATATATGACAGCAGTGAAATAGCAAATTTGTAAACAAACGTTGCTTGTCTTTGCAAGCCTCCATTGCTGTCTAAACGTCGGTTATTGTAGGGAAAAACGACGGATTTATGCGGAAAGCTTTTATAAAAAACATCTCTAGAGCGATCGGCTTTAGGAACCCAAAACACTGGTAAAGCCTGGATACCTTTGATATTGTATTCCATGCTGAAACTTTGGGATTCATCATTTGGAAAATAGCGAACATCTTCAATCTGAATATTGACTGGTAATTGACAAATTGCTCTCCGATCAATATTCGGTTTTTCCACAGAAATATACTGAAGTGTTTCCTTGGGATTGCGCCCCACAACCTCCTTGAAAAATTTTCCGGTTGTCAAGGTACGATCTATATTTTCAACTAGACCTTTTTTAATCAGAATCTGCCGCGATTCTGTGCGAGGTGATACAACAGTTTTATCTAAGATTGATTTTTGCAGCAATTGCTTGAGACAGTTGATTTTATAAGCGATGTTAAACTTCTCAAATCCTTGGATAAAATTCCGAAAAAGCTCTTTTTTGGCATCCTCATCAGAACCTTGCAATATGGAAACTACATTTTGCTCAAAGCCAGCGATCGGGTTATAATTAAGTTCAGAGTCAGTGTCGTAATTTGGCGCTAGTGGATTGCTGCGAGAGGCAAACACAAAATAGTACAAAAATGCTATTTTTAGTACCTTGCGGAAGAAGGTTTCATGATTGGCTGGTTCCTCCAAGGCGGCGAGATGTTCCTGGCTGTTGGGATTTAACAAATTAAGATAGTAGTCGAATACGCGATCGCCTCCCCGCGATTGCACAGGATTCCCAAACTTGAGTTTAAGGCCAAAAATAAATTGCCGATCGCCCCCAGCATCATCCGTAGTTTCTCCCAGACTACCTGCTATAATCGGAACGATTGGTAAATAATCGAAAGCTTCCGATCGCGAAAACATATCTTTGTAATTAACCGGAGTTTTCTGATAGCTAACCAAGTAATCGCCATCAGCTTTATTGGTATCACTGATATATCCTTCTATTAACCTCAAACGCCGAATTAAATCTTGGAGATAAATCAAACCGCGCCTATTTTCTGTAGTTGAATCAATATTTTCTAAAAGATACTCCAAGTAAGTAATTTTCGCTTCTTTTTTCAGTTGTCCCAGAGTTTCCCGATCCACAACTCGCACCAGTCGGTGAAAATCAGAAGTTTCATTTTGCACCATTTCATCAAGCAATAAATTAAGTTCTTCATTCTTATCTTTATTCTGAGTGTTTTCAGCAATATAACTCTTTAAACCTGCTTTCAACTCTTCTTGAAAAATATCTACATTTCGGATAGAAATAGTTACTTTATGAAACTTCAGCAGCGAATCAGAAGTAGAATCTAAGCATTCCAAACTCAATTTCTGTTTCTGCAAATCTTTATACAAATTATCAAAGTCATACCTTAAACCTAACTGAGTCCCTTTACCTTTAAAAGACTCTAGCGGACTAATTAAACTAACTACAAATTGGTCAATTGTAACACTATCTCCCAAAACAGATTGTAATTTTTGGCGCAAACAAGCCTCAATTTCCCTAACTTGACTCCGAAAGCGCACCTCAACTTCTGGTAAGAAATTCACCGTAGCAGAATCTGCTTGATGTTCGCAATTACCCAAAGGATTTTGTACTTCTTTGCAAGTAGCGACTTGATTAGCAACTGTGTCAATATCTATTAGCAAACGTTGGCGATCGCCCGAAATGCTAAACGGGTTATTTCCCTGCAAAACTTCTAAAATTTTGTCCAGCAAATCGCCATAATCTACCGTGACTAAATCGCTATCATCTAATCTTAAAACGTTCACCCTGTCAACCCCCGATGTCAGATTTCCTTAGACAAAACCAAATTGAGTACATTCAACTCATTGGAACTCAAAAGATACTTATCAGTAAATATCTTTTCCCTAATCTGTTCTAAACTGTAGCTTCTAAACACAACAAACGGGAAATCTTGATATTTATCTCCGATCGGCAAAACATTACCAACAGGATACAGCGCCTTAATATATTGAGTCAAGATATTTCTAAAATCTTGATATTTCTGTTCTTGGGGGTTGCTAGCAAAGTATTCCCTGAATACTTCACCAGCAATAAATGCAAACAATGGCAACGCATAATACCGATCCTTGCGCTGGCTGCTTTGCTCAAATCGTTGTGTTTTCTCAACAGAGTTTGTCAATTCTTTTACTAACTCCATCGCATCTTTAATCGCAAATTGCAAACTCTCTGAATAAGCACTAGCATAACTAATTATCTGCATATTATGCCAAAGTTCACTATTAGCATTTTTGGCTATTGTTGCCAGAGGCATAATGTAGGTTTCTTCCAAAGTTTGCGATGCGATCGGTACAACCAACAAACCGCCACTCATGTAGCCGAGTTCAAGGTTATCAAGGTTCAATAAATTCTCGAAACCTTCACTTACTAACTGGGAAAATCCATTGTTGAAAAAATCACGCTGCGAAAGGTATGAAGTATGGGATTTACCACTAGACTCAACATTCTCTCTCAATGCAAAATCAGCTTGACCGAGTAAATCTTCTAGACTATTATAGACCTGTGGTAAACGCCGATCGCTCCTATTTTTCCTATGTTCGCTCTTCAACTTATCGATTAAGCTTTTCATTTGGGATGAGAATGTTTCACCAGCAGCAAACACAGACTTACCGCCGATGGGTATGATGATAAACTTATCTGAACCAATTTGCCCACAACCATAAATTCGCGTCATTATAGATGCTTTCAAAACCAACAGGATATTTAAAATACTCAGTTTACTTTCCTGTATCGATATCTCTTTATTATCTTCAAAATACACTACCCGATCGCCTAAATAGAAAATCAGTTCTTTATCTTGATTATCAATCTCATCCTTTCCGCGCCCCCGATAAATTACCTGAATCAATTCCATCAGGTTTTTCTCTATTTCAAACCTCGGAATCTCAACCAAAATATGTTTAGCCTTGGGAAAAGATAGCCCCCGACTACCTGAAGCAGTCATAAATACTACTTTCGCATCTTCTTTGCATTTTTGAACTAACTCTTTTTCCTCCTCACCAATATTAGCGTGTATTTCTATATAATCTGTCCCTTTTTCAAACTTACCCCGATGTTCTCTAATCTTGTCTATCAAATTACCCAGTTTTTGTTTATCTTGAATATAAACTATCACTTGTTCAACATCAGAGCGTTGTAACAGGGCTTCTATATCTTGTAAAATTTCGCTCTTGGTTAAATCAGTCTCTCGCCCTAGGAAATCATTTTCATCGAATTTACAAGATTCAATGAAAACCTTATATGTTATGCTTAAGCTTTTAGCAGGATAGGAGTTAGTATTGATAACAGTCGCGTCAGTTTCCTTAAACTTAAAATCCTCGACT
Organism: Microcoleus sp. bin48.metabat.b7b8b9.023; assembly: GCF_013299185.1. Lineage (GTDB taxonomy): Bacteria > Cyanobacteriota > Cyanobacteriia > Cyanobacteriales > Microcoleaceae > Microcoleus. The sequence continues at coordinate 38,704 of NZ_JAAFKG010000026.1, forward strand.
GACAGAGGTAAACCTGGATTTTTAGCTTTCCGAAAATAGATTTTATCCGGTTCAGCAGAGGTATCGCTTAAGTGTTGGCTAATTACAGCTTTATCAACGATAGAAGCATCTGCAACAATTACCTTTGTATTAAACCCGTAAGCATTATTTTTCAATCCATAGGTGTTTAGGATGTCATTGATGCCGTTTAAGAATTCTACGCCTCCCTCGTCTCCCGTAATCTCATCGATCATGATAAATAAATGCTTGATGCGACTGGAGATGTCTTTCATGCGATCGGGAAAAACTTCACCATTCTTTGTGTTGTAAGCATTCCTGAAAATTTTCTCAAAATGTTTTAATGTATCGCCCGCATCAGTTTTCTTCAAAGATTGGATGGAAACAGTCGCAACAATGTTATTATAATCTTTAGTATCAATCAGGGTATAAATGGCTTCGCAAATGCTGTTTAGTACGCCCTTAGTATTCCGTCCACCATCTTGAATTACATTTTCTGTTTGCCTCTTGAGTCGGTCCGATCGCCTATTTTGACCCTTAGTTTCTCTGCTATCTTGAAAGTTAACAGTCTTTAATGAAAACTTTCCCTGCTTCTGATTCGAGAGATACTGGACAGTACATTTATGGCCGCTATCTTTAATTAAGTCACTATAGGTATTAATTGCGAATATTTTATTCTTGCATAAATTGTCAGTACCAGGTTTTTTGAACTTGTCGATAATATCTAGATTTACCTGTTTTCTGGGACTGACATAAAAGAATAGAAATCCATCGTTTACATGATCTGTCAGAAATTTGGCGATCGCAGTCGTTTTCCCAATACCAGGATTTCCCGTCAAAAAGATATAATTAGCAGCAGATTCTAGAGCTTTTTCAATCAGTTGAGCATGAGCATCCCGCAAACTAAAACTTCCGCTCAATCCCAACTGCTGCATCAATTCATCCGGCACAATTCCCACCGAGTTGACAAACCCCTCAAGTCGCTCTTTGTGAGGTACAACATTGATTTTATCTGGCGACATTGCTAATATATCGTCAACAAATTTTTTGCCACGATCAAAGCTGTGGTAAGCACTCCGCTTGATTTTATTTAAAACTAACTTGCGAGCATCCGCGATTTCTTTAGGACTCGAATCATACTTATAAATCGAGTAGCAAGTTTTCAAAACATCTAAATTTTCGGGACGGATAGACATAGTGCTAATTCCGCGATCGCTATATCCCACCGCATTAAATATTAATCGCGAATCCTCAGCAAGTATCTCCGTTTCTCGGAGAAATTCATAAAAACTATAAGCATAACCGCCAGCTTGAATTAATTTAGCACTCTCCTTATCATCATACTTAAAAGCAGTAAAATAGCTCTTCAAACCTTCCGAAAATTCAACATCACAACTTTCCGTATCTATGCGAAGTTTAGAAAACACACTTTTTGAGCGCAAATAGTTAATATCTCGTCTCAACAAACGCCGAATAATCTCTAAATAATTCAGATTTGTCACATCCTCAGATGTCCTAATCGAAAACACCGACAAATCTACAGACAGAATCCTAAATTGCTTACCACCATATCGCAGTAATATTAGAGTATCTGCTTTCAGAAACTCGCCTTTCTGTGTGTAACTTCCAATATACTGAGAAATATTTTTAATCTGGTCAAATTGAGATAAGACTTGTCTACACCACTGTGCTTCACCTTTAACGTAAGTACCAATACTACTCTCATCGCAAAAACAGGATTGGTAATACAAGATTTCCAAACGTCGTAGTTTACTTGTCTCATTCCAACCTGTAGATTCAAGGTATTCTCGAAAAAAGTTTAAGCCTGATAAAAAGCCTTTTTGTAGGAAAAATATACTCCACTTTTCAGCCATCTTTCTTTCCAGAGGACTGGTTATTTTATCAGTGATTTTTCTCAGCATCTTCGGAAACTCTAGCTGCTGCAATTCCTGGAGGTACAAGTTTCCAAACTTATGCTTAATTTGCTTCTCTTTGATACAAGCAAGAATGCCAATATTAAACCCAACTTCAAACAAACGCCCCAAATCTTCTGCTATTTTAGATTTCATGACTGCGCGCCTCCTGTTGGTGCATTTAAAACTTCTTTAACTTTAGTCAAAAACGCCAAGGCATTAAACTCTGCAACTCCTCCCATATGCTTATACAGAGATAGTTTTCCGACAGATTGATCTCCTATAAGGTTTTCGTAGGGGTCTAATTTAAAACTAATTTGAGTATTTTTACCAGTTGCTTTTTCGTAGCGAGAAAAGTGGAACAAGGTCAAATACTGCAAAATGTCATTTTTTAATTGAGTATTAGAAATCAATCCTTGATGGATATGTTCATCATCCAGTATATCTTGATAAATATTTAACAAGGTGGCATAGGAAATTACACCCCTATAATTACGTTCTGCTTCTGAGCCGACTACCAAACCATTAAACAAATTAAAAAATACCACAGAGCGTTTGCTGGGGTCTTTGACTAAAGCGGTTAACTCCAATGTATCCTGAATGTATAAAGAATTTACTCCCAATCTTTCTGACAGTTTAACGGCATAGTATTTGTCAAAAAACATCGGGTAAATTTTGATGTCATTGTAGTTTTCTTTAAAATATTTAATCACATCTTTCGACATGAAAAATAAAGCATCTTCTTTTTGTGTCATGTGCAAGGTACTAGAATAGGGAGCTTTGGCAATGTAGAGAAAGTGCCTGAATCCCAATTTGTAAACGTTCCCTATTTCATCTCGCACCACAGTCGGTTCTTTAAACATCTGTTCGTGTTCGTAGGTTTCCGAGAATGTTTTGAGCAATTGTAGCCTGACAGAGCCATCTTTTTGACGAATTGCACCGACAATTTCTCCTTGCAAATTCGATAGCTTTTGGTTGCTATTCCACCTAGCATCACTCTCGCGACTGGAAACTATAACTATAGCGAGTTTGTCCAGTTCTTTTGGAGAATCTGACTGGTTGGAAAAAGTAAACTTTTTGGGTAGCACAGAATACAGAGAACTCATTACATTGGGAGCTTTGTATTCTGTGTTTCTGATATCTATACCCTGAGAATTAGAGCGATGTTCTTCATTTAGTAAATGCGATAACCTTTTAGATAAAGAACGCATGAACTCTTCTACGGGTGAATCTGACTGTTGATTGCTCAGTTGCAGCCGCAGGATGGGAATGAATAATCTACTCTGTTTTTCCAATAACAGTTTGAGGCAAGTATAGGCAAGTAAATCGAATGTAAACCGATACACAAAACTTTTTTTATTATCCCATTTGTTGCTAGCAAGACTGTAGGTGAATTCGACTAGCTTACGCTGTTGATAAAACCGATTATATATAGTTGTACACTGTTGCTCATTTGGTCTCAGCAACACTGGCAGAGCTTTTACACCTGTGACATCATACTCCATACTGAAGCTTTGCAGGTCGTCAGTGGCAAAATAATGAACATCACTAATTGCGATTTTAGCTGTGAGAGTACATAGGGAATTTTCAGTAGCCTTTGCTGGACTAATAGCTATATATTTTAATACTTCTTTGGGCTTGGTTCGTAGCTCAGTCTTAAAAAATGTAGAGGTTGTAGAAATATTATTGATACTATTATCTAAAATGCTTTTTCTGACCGAAATGTGAAGCGGAAATTCTTTCAGTGAATGCTTGTGTTTCAGAATTTTTTGCAGAAGATTCTTGAGACTGTCTATTTTAGAGGCAATATTATATTGTTCAAAACCTTTTTTGATTCCTCGCAAAAGTTTTTGCTTTGCTGCTTGATCAGAACCTTTGAATATTTTTAATACTTTTTCCTCAAAAACTGGAATTGGATCGTATTCTAAGTCTGAGTTAACTGTGTAACCATCTGACAAGGGATCTTTTGCGGCAAAAACGAAGTAGTACAAAAAGACTAACTTCAATAACTTTCTAGCAAAAATTTCTTTTCTAGCAGGGTTATTAAGTTCGGCTTGATGTTCTTCATTTTCTGGATCGAGCAGATTGAGGTAATACTCAAAGACTGTTTTGCCACCATAGGCTTGCACTGGGTTATTAAACTTAAGCTTGAGTCCAAAAACAAACTGGATATCTCCTTTGTTTTCGTCTTTTGTTTCTCCTAAATATCCTTCTATTTTGGGAATAATTGGCAACATATCAAAGGCTTCAGCACGAGCAAAAGCATCTGCATAGTTCAAGTCAGTGTCGGCATAGTTGACTAAGTAATCGCCGTCGGTATTTTTGACTATATATTCATCAATCTGTTTGAGGCGCCGGATTAAGACTTTTAAATAAATTAGACCCTCGGCATTTGATGGGTTATTGCTGGTGCTAATGTTGTCTTCCAGAAATTCTAGATAACATATCTGTGCTTGTTTTTTGAGTTTGCCGATAGTTTCGGTATCTACAAATTCTTTGAGTCTGTAGAAATCTGATTTAGGATCTTCTTCTAAATCTTGAAGAATGAAATCTAATTCGTCGCGATCGCTCTCACTAGCGCCAGCAAACTGAGATTTGATATAATTTCCTAAGCCTTGTTTTAGCTCGGTGTTGAATGTCTTGGTATTTCCAACGGTGATAATTAGTTTGTGAAATTTTAGCAGTTCTTTGCTGCTAATATTTTTTGTGATACTCAAGCGCTGCTTTTGTAACCCTGAATAGTTACCAAAGGGATAGCTAAAGTCTAGCTTGGCATAGGTACTTTTAAAATCTTGTAAATCTGTAATTAAGTTATCAACAAATTGTTCGATCGCAATCTGTGGATTTTGTTGCTTAATTACGGATTCCAGTCGAGCTTTTAAACTATTTTTGACTTTAGTAATTTGACTGGGAAAACGTTCTTTGAAGCCGGGAGTAAAGTTGACTGTAGCACGAACACCTGGTTCGGAAGAAGCACCTAAAGGATTTTCTACTCCCAAACCTGTGACTGCTTCGGCTATGCTGTCAATATCGATGATTAGCCGATCGCAATTACCGTGTATCTTAAAAGGATTCTGAGTCTGTGGCTTCTCTAAAACTTCGAGAATCTTGTCCAATAAGTCACTACAGTCAACCGCAACTAAATCCCCATCTGCCGTTCTTAGGGTATTCATTCTGCAACCTCCTCGCACCGCTTGACAACTTATGCAATTTGACCATGGTAGCCGATATTGATTTATTAGTCAAGCGATTTGATTTCTATATTTACTTCCGAAATAATTCTTAAGTTTTATATCGGTTCAAAAAGCTTGAATCCACTCTTTAATATCGTATTCAGTCCAAACCCCATTTACCCAATAGGGATCGGTTTCCACCAATTGTCTCACAGTCGCCTCACTTTCTGCTTCGTAAATTGCAAAAACTTTGGTTAAATCTGTCGTTGGCCCGATCGCACTTAACACTCCCGATTCCTTCTGCTTAGCTAATCCGGCTAAATGAGCATCTCGAAATGGAGCACGTTTTTCGAGGACGTTTTCGCAGTAGCTTCCCCACATTACATATTTGGTCACGGTTTTGAGCCTTGGATGAATTTGTTTAAAATTTATTGTACAATAAGTGTAGCAGGATTTGATGATTTTTTTTAGGATAAGATTTTTTAACCGCAGAGACCGCAGAGGGCGCAGAGGAAGAGGGGAAAGAGAGGGGTTTGTTGGCTTGTCTGTAGGTTATAATACTAGGATATTACTAAATTCATAGAGGAGCAAGCTATGACTTTATTAGACATTCGCCTGTTGACGGTTCAAGAATATCACCTAATGGCGGAAATTCGGATTCTTGATGAAGATGAACGAGTAGAATTGTTAGGAGGACAGATAGTTAATAAGGCTGTCAAAAGTCCACCACATTGTGCAGTATTGAAACGAACAGTAGAACTAATAAAAAAAAAATTTTGGGTTCTTTGGTATTAATCTGCCTCAATAATCCTGTTCGGTTAAATGATAACTCGGAACCGGAACCAGATCTTGCTCTGGTTGTACCAGATCCACTTTATTATGAAGAGTGTCATCCAACTCCGTCTGAAGTTTATCTGATTATTGAGGTTGCGGATACTACGCTAAGAACTGATTTGGGGATAAAAGCGACAATTTACGCTCTGTCAGGAATTGCTGATTATTGGGTTTTGGATGTTCATAATCGCCAACTTCATGTATTTCGAGAACCGAGTCAAGATGGTTACCAAAGTATAGCAGTTCTTGGGGATGATGCGAGTATTTCTCCTTTGCAATTTCCTGATGTTTCATTTATGGTTCGGGATATGTTGCGGCCTTTAGTGACGAATTGAGTTTCCCGGCGGTTGGAAACCGCGTCTACACAAACAAAACCCACCTTCGTGGGTTGAAGAAAGTTCCCAGGTATAGCCGTAGGGTGCGTCGCCATCAAAAATCCCTCACTAAATATCGAAAATCTCATGGCTACGCACCCTACAATTAGCTTCTCAAACTAACGCCGAATTTCTCGACTAAAACATCGCGCACTTTTTGTTGTGCTGGTTCGACATCGGTTTCGCTCAAAGTTCGATCGCCCGATCGATAAATCAACCGAAATGCTAAACTACGTTGTCCCGCCGGTACGTTTTCGCCGCGATACTCGTCGAAGAGTTCCACCGAATCGAGCAAACTACCCGCCGCCTGCTTCATCGCGCCCTGCATCTCAACCACCGGAACTTCCACGGGTGCGAAAAATGCGATGTCTCTGTCAGAAGCCGGGAAACTCGAATAACCTGCGAATTTGCGAGTCGAGTTGTTCGATCGACCTAATTCATCCAACAACACTGCTAAATCTAATTGAAACACGTAAACCTGTTCCGGCAAATCCTTTTCTTGCTGCAATTGCGGGTGTAACTGTCCGAAAACTCCCAACCGCTTTTTTTCCCCCTTTTCTAAGGGGGGGTAGGGGGGGATCGATAGCGCGGCGGTGCGGCCCGGATGCAGGCGCGGATTAGATGAATCGCTTGCATATTCTACAGCCAAACCCAACTGCTGAAATACACTTTCTAGGACACCTTTCGCTTCAAACCAAGTCAAAGGTCGATCGCGCCCACCTTGCTGCCATTTCCACACTGTCGGGTCGCCGCCAATAATCCCGGCTACGGCATCTGATTCTTTCTTGGCATCCCCTTCTTTCCAAAAAATGCGTCCGACTTCAAAACCGTTGAGCGCGCCGTTTCCTTGCTCCAAATTGTACTGGAAAGCATCGATCAAACCTGACAGCATTTCTGTCCGCAATGCCGAATACTCGACAAACAGCGGATTTGCTAGCACAACTTGATTATCTCCCTCGGTTTTTACTAAGGAATAGTGCATTAACTCTGTCAAGCCTGCTGCCCGAAAAGCCGATCGCACATTCCGCAATTGCGCGTATTCTGGAGATAGATAGCCTGGTTCTGTTTCGCTAGGCAAAGTATCGCAGAAATTGTCGTAACCGTGGAGTCTCGCGACTTCTTCGATTAAATCGATTTCCCTTTCTAAATCCCGGTAGCGGTAAGGCGGAACAGTTATCGCAAATACTCGTTCTTTTGCTGTCGCAGCCACTTCGCAGCCCAGGGCTGTGAGGATATTTTTTACTTCCTCCGGTTCCAGATAGGGAGAACCGCCGGTTGCTCCTCTTTTTAACTGTCCTAACACCAAGTTTATGCGATCGAGACGCAATTCGAGCGATCGCGAAAAACTCAAATCTCCCCCCGAACTCGCCGTTTTCTGCACCGTCGCATTCCCGCCAGCCAACTCCAAAATTAGGGCAATAGCGCGATCGCACGCCGTCGTTAAAGCTGCCTGATTCACACCCCGTTCGTAGCGGATCGATGCCTCGCTCCGCAGGCCTTGAGCGCGGGCAGAACGGCGAATTGTTGCTTGGTCAAAAATCGCTGCTTCTAAGACTAGATTTTCCGTGCCTTCGTGAACTTCCGTTGATTCGCCACCCATTACCCCAGCTAAGGCTACGGGTTTGTCGCTAGCAGTAATCAATAGATTTTGTGCTTGCAAATTGCGGTTTTGTCCGTCCAAGGTTTTGAAGGATTCGCCTGGTTTGGCAAAGCGCACGCCGATGCTGATGTCAGAAGTGCCGGTGAAAGATTGCAGGCGATCGCGATCGAAAGCGTGCAGCGGTTGTCCCCACTCCAGTAAAATGTAATTGGTTACATCAACCACATTACTAATCGGTCGCACTCCCGCCGCCTGCAATCGCTGCTGCAACCAAGCCGGAGACGGTGCAATTTTCACTCCTGAGATTTCCGTGCCAATGTAAATCGGGCATCCTTGCGGTTCCGATATTTCTACTGCTAAATTGGGACTTTCTTCGCCATGAATCGCCACATCATTAGTTGTCGGAATTCTCAAACTTGCGCCAGTTAATGCCGCCACTTCCCGGGCTACACCCACCATGCTTAAAGCATCTGCACGGTTCGCAGTTGCTGTCAAGTCTAGAATCACATCATCTAAACCTAAAAGCGGGCGAATATCGCGACCCAATTCGGGATTTTCAAGTTCAAAAATATGAATTCCTGCTGATTCCTTCGACAATCCCAATTCGGCGAGAGAGCAAATCATTCCTTCCGAAGGAACGCCGCGCAATTTAGCAGGTTTAATTTTCAGATCTATCGTCGATAAAAAAGTACCGACAACGGCTACAGGTACATAAATATCTGCCCTCGCATTGGGTGCGCCGCACACAATATTTAAGGCTTCTGGTTTGCCGACATCAACTTGACAAACTCTCAATTTGTCAGCGTTGGGATGTTGTTCGCAGGCGACTATTTTGCCCAATACTACGCCGTCAGCCCATGCACGCCTGTCTTCGATTTCTTCGACTTCAAATCCTGCCATTGTCAGGGTTTCGGCTAATTCTTCCGGGGAACTCGTCACATCGACCAATTCCCGCAGCCAGTTTAGAGAAATACGCATAATTTTGTCAGTAGTTAGTTGTCCGTGCTCGGTAGTTAGTTGTCAGTGCTCGATAAGCTGTACTGCATTTAAATTGTATATTTCAATGCCGTAGGAAAACTCATCAAAACCTCTCCCTCTCTCGCTCTCTGCCTTTGATTAGTCTACGCCGGCGGGCTTCGACTGTGCAGTCCGAGAATTTATTCGAGAAAACTGTTCATACCATACAAATTAAAATTTGTCAAGACGATTGTGGTAGATATCAGCAAAAACGAGCGATCGCGCACTCATGTCCGTGACTGCGGTCGGATGAGTAACATTCTCAATCAGAGAATGAGGTATGCTAGAAACATCTAACAGCGCAAAAAGCACTTAAGTTTAGAAAGACTTTACACAAAAAAGGACAACTTTAGCAAGTCTTTAAACTATCTTCAAGGATAATCTACCGCAAAAACTCACAGCAACGAGATAATTAAAATAGGGAAAAGATATCGGCCTAAAAGACTTAGGTGCAATTCCAATTCGCAACCGGATGCACGACCCGCCGGCAACTGATAGAGCTGTATTTCTAGCAGATGCGGTTTAAGGGAATTTGTGCAGTCGAGCGATCGCCAGAGCAAAATCAGAAAAATATAGGCAAACTCAATCAACATGAGCTACTGCGTAAATCCGGGCTGTCCACATCCTCAAAACCCTCCTGACTCTATTCTCCAGTGTCAGACCTGTGGTGCGCGGTTATTGCTGCGCGCTCGCTACCAAGTCATTGAACCTTTAGGACAAGGAGGTTTTGGAGCTACATTTCTGGCAAAAGACATCTCTTTGCCTGGTCAACCGAGTTGCGTGGTCAAGCAACTCCGACCCAGTAGTTCGTCGCCGCGAGTTTTAGAAATGGCGCGGGAATTATTCAAGCGAGAAGCGAAAACTCTCGGTCAACTCGGCGACCACCCGCAAGTGCCGAGGCTGTTAGATTATTTTGAAACCGAACAGCAATTTTACTTAGTTCAAGAGTATGTTAAAGGCTCGACTTTGAAACAAGAAGTCAAACAATCAGGGCGTTTCAATGAATCAGATGTTAAAAATTTTCTATTAGAAATTCTCTCGGTAGTGCAATACGTCCACAGCCAAGGAGTAATTCACAGAGACATTAAACCCGCAAATATTATTCGCCGCGCTCAAGACAATCACTTGGTTCTGATTGATTTCGGAGCGGTTAAAGACCAAGTTAGCCAAACAATATTATTAGACCCCGCCGACCAAAGCGCCAACACGAAATTTTCAGTTGGTACGTTTAGTTTTGCTCCCCCCGAACAAATGGCGCTGCGGCCGATATTTGCCAGCGACATCTACGCCTTGGGCATGACTTGTTTGTATTTGCTGACAGCAAAGTCTCCCAAAGATTTAGATTTTGATGCGGTAACTGGCGAAATTGTTTGGCAGCCCCACGTTCAGGTGAGCCCAAATTTTGCGCGGATTCTTGAGAAAATGCTCAAGCCCATGGTCGGCCATCGCTTTCAATCGACAGGAGATGTCGTCAAAGCTCTGAATGGCGAATTTGAAGACGCAGATCTTTGCAACGGCTTGACAACTCAATTCAACGCAGGTGGCCGCACGGTTGAAGAACCAACGATATTTAATAGTGATGCTACTTCGTTGCCTTCGCCCCAGATGAAAAACGATCGAGATTTGCGATCGAAGCAAAGCATCCGCACTAGAACTTCCTTCAGTCAATCGGGAAATACAGGGATGCAGCCGAGAGTTTCCCGGACTTTGGCTGAGTCTGGCAGAACTTTCGGAACTGCGGCCTTGTCCAATGGCAATTTAGCAGGACAAAAGGTAACGAAAGCGGTTGTAAAGTGGGAAAGTAACAGCTTGCGAGCGGCATATTTTAAAGGTAAACGCGATTTTGCTGACTGCGAACTGTCGGGTTTGCAATTGCCAAAAGCGCAGTTGGCGGGGGGAAATTTTTATCAGGCTAGGTTGGTGAAGGCAAATTTGCAAGCAGCGGATTTGTCGGGGGCGAATTTGGGCCACGCGAGGTTGGTGAAGGCAAATTTGCGATCGGCAAATTTGACTGAAGCTTATTGCAGCACTGCTAATTTTGAAGGTGCGGATTTTCGAGGTGCTGATTTGACGGGCGCTTATTTGAGTAAGGCGAATTTGCGGGGTGCGAATTTGTGCGGCGCGAATCTAACTGACGCTACAGTTACTGAGGAACAACTCGCAAGTGCAAAGACAAATTGGTTGACTACTAAGCCCGATGGTAAGCGGGGTTTTGGATTTTAAGAAGTCATTAGTCATTAGTCATTAGTCATTAGTTATTAGTCAAGAGTGCGAGCTTAAGAGCTCGCGAACAGCAGTCATTAGTCATTGGGCAATTCTCCCAATCTCCCCCTCCCCCAATCTCCCCCTCCCCCCCAACTGTCAACTGTCAACTGTCAACATCTCCCCCTCCCCCCCAACTGTCAACTGTCAACTGTCAACTGTCAACTGTCAACATCTCCCCCTCCCCCCCAACTGTCAACTGTCAACTGTCAACTGTCAACTGTCAACATCTCCCAATCTCCCCCAACTGTCAACTGTCAACTGTCAACTGTCAACTGTTGAACCTCTCCCCCAACTGTCAACTGTCAACTGTCAACTGTCAACTGTTGAACCTCTCCCCCAACTGTCAACTGTCAACTGTCAACTGTCAACTGTTGAACCCTTCCCCCAGTCAGGTGATTCCTCTGGAGGAAGCTCGATCGCCCAAATTCGCCTAAATTAAAAAATAGCAATGGAGGATTCGATCGCACAAAAATGAAACTGCTCAACCGCCGGACTCGACCCCTTCTGCACGCCAGCATCCTGGCCCTGGCCTACTTTGTCACCGGAAAACTCGCAGCGTCCGTACTGGGACTGGTGAAAGCCGAAGCCTCCCCCGTGTGGCCACCCGCAGGCATTGCGCTGGCGGCAGTGTTGCTACAAGGGCGACGGATGTGGCCGGGAATTGCCCTCGGTTCGGTACTGTTAAACTCTACCTTCGCCGCAGGTATACCCTCCGCCGTGATTGTCACATCGGCTTTTAGCGTCACCCTGCAAGCACTGGCTGGGGAGGCTGTGCTCGCGCGGATCGGATTTTGTACTAAGCTCGATCGACTGCGAGATGTTCTGGGTTTGGTGGCGGGCGCTGTCATCGGGTCTACTTTGCTCGGTTCTGCACTCGGCAACTTGGGTACGTGCTTTTTTGGTTGGGCTCAGTGGAGCAATTTCTCTCGCAACTGGTGGACTACGTGGCTCGGAGACGGCATGGGAATTTTAATTGTCACGCCAGTGTTGCTGACTTTACACCACGCTATTAAAAGTTTTAAATCTCCCATAAATCCTCCGATTATTACTGACTTTTTATCATTGTTTAACTGGCTAAAGTGCCAATTGCCAGTTGCCAATTATGAATCATCAATTGCTAATTATCAATCGTTAACTGCTCATTATTTAACCGTATCAAATAAACCCCAAACTCGCCATAAAATTATATTTTTAATTGCTGATTATTTAGAAGCACTCATTCTATTTACTCTGCTTTTGAGCGTGAGTTGGTTGGTTTTTTGTTGTAAAACAAAGGGGGCGAGTGCTCTTTATCCGCTGGAATATTTGCCTTTTCCTCTCATAGTTTGGGCTGCCCTGCGGTTTCAACAGCAGGGAGCAATTTTTGCTTATTCGATCGTCTCTTGCATCGCAATTTTGGGAGCTGTGCAGGGAGCCGGCCCGTTTCTGGTCAAAAGCGAAAATTTGCAACAGGCGGTTTTATTTTTACAAGCTTTTACTGCTACGATCGCCATTGTCGCCCTGATGTTGGCTGCTGCTGTCGCTGAACGCCAGCAAGCTCTGGTTGAGGTACACCGAACCGCGGCCATGTTGCGCGACGCTCACGCTAGTTTAGCTAACGCTCAGTGCATCGCTCAATTGGGTAATTGGGATTTAAATTTAAATTGCGCCGCCGTCACCACAACTACCAACTGTGCAGAAGCCGCAGCACATCATATATCCAATATCGAATTGCGGTGGTCGGATGAACTTTATCGCCTCTTGGGTTTGGCTCCGGGAACTGTGAAACCAACACCAGAAGTTTTTTTGCAGGCGGTACATCCAGATGATAGAGAATTGGTGGCGCGATCGCAATGTCAAGCGATATTTGAGCGCAAATCCTATTGCATTAACTACCGAATTTTACTAGCCGACGGCTCTGAGCGCACTGTCTGCGAACAGTCGGCAATTAATTCTAATGTCATCGCCGCCACAGTCCAAGACGTTACGGATCGCCACCGCACAGAAGCTGCTTTGCGAACATCCTCGGAGCGCGATCGGTTGCTCTCAGAAATGGCCCTGAGAATTCGCCACTCCCTCGATCTCGAAGCAATTCTCAACACTACTGTTGCCGAAGTCCGGCAATTTTTCAAGGCAGACCGGGTGTTCATCGGTATTATGGACGGAGGCGGGGCAAATTTGGCCAGCCCGTTGCGCGGTAAAGTTGTTGCTGAGTCTGTCGCTGTGGAATGTCCTTCTCTTCTCGGATGGGTGCTCGCTGACGAAAGTTTTATCGAAAAGCAGAAAGCTTTTTATGCTAACAACCTCATTCGAGTTGTCTCCGATACTGCTACGGTGCAAGTCAGCAACATCATTGCCAAATTGTACAGCGACTATCAAATTCGGGCGACCTTAAGTGTGCCGATCTTTCTGGGGGAACAATTGTTCGGGATTTTGGCCGTCAACCAGTGTTCTGGGCCCCGCCAGTGGCAAGAATTTGAAATTGATTTATTAGAAAAACTGGCTACCCAAGTCGCGATCGCCCTCCAGCAAGCCAAACTTTTGCAGCAAGTAAAAGATCTCAATGCCAACTTGGAATCTCAAGTGGAGGAACGCACCCGCCAATTGCAGCAAAAAATGCACGAACTGCAAGAAAGCAATCGCCTGAAAGATTTATTTTTGCACGCAGTTTCTCACAATCTCCGCACTCCAGTTATGGGAATGTTAATCCTGCTGAAAAATTTGCTCAACAAATCGGCCTCTGACTCTCTAGAGCATATTGCGGTTTCGCGATCGATCTTGAAGCGGATCGTTGAAGCTAGCGAACACCAGTTGAGAATGGTTAATGCCTTACTCGACGCTCACGCTAGCGAAGTTCAAGGTATTGTCCTAAATACAGTACCGCTGCATTTGCAGTCTTTAACTTCCGCAATTGTTGCTGATTTAGAACCAATGCTGGCAAAAAATCAAGCAACTTTTACTTTGGAAATACCCGCAGATTTGCCACAAGTCAATGCCGACAGCAAACACTTGCAGCGAGTTCTAGAAAATCTCCTAACCAATGCTATCAAGCACAATCATCCGGGAGTCAATATAACTTTTAAAGCCGAGGTAATTGAAGTAGAAAAAGCACTAATTTTTGCAGAAAATACACAGGTTTTCACCTCCCGAAATAATTTCGTCGCCCGCTGTATCCCTAACCTGTCATCTGCTGCGGGCGATCGCACGGGGATGTTCGACACCCCAAAAAATCAAGAAACCCGGGCCAAATTTCACCTCGATGGCAGTTGCCAACTGCCCCGCTATCAGGGTCAACTTGGCAATAACAGCAGCAAATTGCCGGATGTTACCGTAAAAATGGTTCGCTGCACTGTAACAGACAATGGAGTGGGAATCAGCGCTAGACAGCGGGAATCTCTGTTTGAACTTTACGTTCAAGACCCCAATAGCCGACAATTAACAGGGCTGGGTTTGGGGCTTTACCTCTCCAAGCAAATTATCAAAGCTCACGGCGGCTTCATCGGCGTCGAAAGCACTCCCGGAGGTGGCTCGACTTTCTGGTTTTCGCTACCGACTGTCAGTCGATTTGAGATTTGAGATTTGAGATTTTTAATTTACTTGACAGATGAATGTGGTACCAATTTTTGATGAGGCTGCACATATCTCGATCGCCCTGGCACCCCCCCTTGATAAGCAGGGCGGTTTTATTGTCGTCAGACAAATTAGGTACGTAGTTGCGCTTCAGCGCTCTTTCCCAATATTTGTAAAGAGCGCTGAAGCGCAACTACGTACCTTAGCCCAAGTGCGAGCCCTTAAATTGGTATGGGAGGTTTAACTCTGAGTCTAAAATTTTGACACGACAACAGTCGGGCGCTTGTATCCATTTGAGGGCAAATTCAACTCAGACAATCGCTATTAACCCAATTATTCAATCTTCAATTATTTAGTCTTCAATCTTCAAATCTTCAATCCAAAATCCAAAATCCAAAATCCTACAGCGGTTCTCAAAAAAAGTGAGGTATGCGGGCAATACCCATGCCCCATGCCCTATGCCCTATGCCCTATGCCCTATGCCCCATGCCCTATTCGTACCTCATGTTAGTGAGAAAGGCTATATGTTCTATCCTGGCCATGAAAAATCAGCTCAGGCGTTAACAGTTTACGAGGTGTGGCGCGATCGCTTCCTGCGCGATCGACTGAGCCCTGCTGTCCGAATTGCCATCTTTTTTGCCTTCACAATAATTGTCTATCTTCTGGGCGAAGCAATCTTCGCTCCCCGGGAATTTAAAATTGTTTATTTGTACACTAGCGCTGCTGTACAACTTGGCTTGCTGACTTGTTTGGTGTTGCAAAAAACCTCGATCGGACAACGCTATCCCGGTTTACTATTTTTAGGTTTTTCCTGGTCGTTAACAGTCGTTGTACAGCTTGGATTAGCCGCAGCAAAAATCGGAGACTTACCACTTTTAACTTGGAGTTTAGCGTTTCTCACCCAAGCGACACTGATGCCCGTCCGCTGGCGCCTTCACCTGATTTCTCAGCTCGGCGTTTTGTTCTGCCACGTTGGCATAAATTTAATTTTAAATCTAAGTTTTGCGAAGTATACTACTTTTCGGCTGAGCGGGTTTTACTTATATTTGTTTTGGTTTTGTTTGATCTGCGATTTGTCGGTTTATTGGTACGAATGCCTGCAACGGAAAGAGTTTAGTACCAGGCGCGAGTTGGAATCTGCTTACCAGCAGTTGGAAGTGGCTGAGGCGAAGTACCGCAGCATTTTTGAGAATGCGGGCGAGGGAATTTTTCAAAGCACTCCCGAGGGGCGCTACATTACGGCTAATCCAGCTTTGGCGCGGATTTACGGCTGCGATTCCCCGGAAGAAGTGACGGCAAAGTTTACTGATATTGAGCGACAGTTGTATGTCGATCCGGCACGCAGAAATCAGTTTTTGCGATCGATCGAGGAAAGCAACACAGTATCGGATTTTGAGTCGCAAATTTATCGCTCAGACGGCAGTATTGTCTGGATCTCCGAAAAAGCGCGGGTGGTACGGGATAGCAGCGGCTCCGTGCTTTATTATGAGGGTTTAATTGAGGATATCACGCAGCGCAAACAGGCCCAAGAATCGCAGCGGCTGTTTATTCATGCTCTTTCACACGACTTGCGAAATCCGGTAGCGGGAATGTTAATGGTGCTGAAAAATTGGCAGACAAAAACGGGGAATTCGATCGCAATTCCCCGTTCTGTTTTGGAGCGGATGATTCAAGGTAGCGAGCAGCAATTGCGGTTAATAAATTCGCTCTTGGAAGTTCATGCTGGGGAATTGCGCGGTTTAGTTATCCACTGCAATGCGGTAGATTTGAGAGCGCTAGTCAAAGCTGCGGCGGCAGATTTGGAGCCTTTAATCAATGATGCTCAAGCTACTTTTACAAATTTAGTGCCAGATAATTTGCCCGCAGTCAATGCTGACTATACTCAGTTGTGGCGCGTTTTTTCTAATTTAATTTCCAATGCTTTGAAACACAATCTGCCCGGACTAAAATTAAAAATCTCAGCTCAACTAATTAGTCCAGAAGAAAATACAATAAATTTAATTTCAACTAAACAAACAAGAGGAAAATTACCAACTACCAATTCCCAATTCCCAATTCCCAATTACCCAAATAGTATGATTTACTGTAGCGTTGAAGATGACGGAGTGGGAATATTGCCGGAACAGTGCGAACATCTTTTTGACCTTTACGTTAGGGGCAATCAATCCAGACACTCCGTCGGTTTGGGTTTGGGCTTATACCTGTGCAGGCAAATTATTGGCGCTCACGGCGGGCAAATTGGGGTAATTAGCAGTCACGGTACAGGGGCAATTTTTTGGTTTACTTTGCCCCTAGCTGAAAATAGCCGATAATTTTTTTGTATTCTTAACTACATTGGAGCGCGGATAATCTTTTTGTATTCTTAACTACATTTCATTGCTGGGTTTGATTGTATTATATCCGTTTAGCTCGGGTGCAGAAAAATCTGTCGATCGCACTATTGATGTTAATTTCAAACAGTGGTACAATCGCCGGCATATTTTCCAATTTTTTTTGATCGATCTTCATATTTTATTTATAAACATCATTTAATATAGAAAATCCCTAAAACTAGAGAACAGAACTGCTATTTATGTTTGCCGAGAACAGCTCAGAAAATACAGATCAAAACGATCCAGCGAGGTACGACTCAGCCAAATATAACGAGCGGTCGTTCTCAACTTTAGTTCGGGCTATCCGTCTTTCTCAAGGTTACTTTTCTTTCGTTTTAGTCCACTGCAACTCCCTGGCTTTGCGGCAGCAAATAGTAGATCGCCTCCAAGCAACTTGCACCCAGAAACCGCAGCAACTGTTTGTGCCAAAATCGGCGACATCTCTCTACGCGACAATCGCAGCAGAAGTAGACGGTGCAAAGCCTCCAGCTTTAATGATCCTCGGTTTGGAGTCAGTGGAGCCGATCGATCGATTGCTAAGTTCTACCAACCTAGTATGCAGCGAGTTCAGTAAAAAATTTTCCTTTCCCATCATCTTTTGGGTAACAGATGAACTTCTCAGAAAAATCATTCGCACCGCCCCAGATTTATACAATCGGATGACAACAATTAGATTTATTAGTCATTAGTCATTAGTCAGCAGTCGGCAATAAGTAAGGTTCGTAGTGTGGACTTTAGTCCGCAACATACTGCGGACTAAAGTCCACACTACGAACGGTTTTTGTTATGGTAATCGACCGGACGTGATATCATTAGTCATTTGTTCGCCAACTATCAACTGTCAACTGTCAACTGTCAACTGTCAACTAAGAGGGCAGGCACGGGGGCACTGCCCCTACAACTGTCAACTGTCAACTGTCAACTGTCAACTTTTAAATTCCGCTTCCCAAATCCCGACTAATTCCCGCGCCGCCTCAGTACCCTCAGCCGGAAAATCGGGCAAAAAGTCTTTATCCGCCGCCACCTCATAGGGCCCTTCCTTGAACTCCAAAATCACAGTATCCGCAGCCAAAGCTACCAACGTGTGAATAGTACCCTCTGGAAGTTCCACGGCGCGAGTGGGCCCGATCGCGCTAACTCGGAACGATCGCAAAATTTGACCGTTTTCGTTCAAAATCAGAATACCCACTTCTCCTTGAATCACCACAAAAAACTCAAAACCGTTAACTTCCGGGGCGCGCAGGTGCCGGTGAGGGCGCACGTAAGTACCCATTTGCACCACGTTGACAAACCGCTGCACCTTTTCTGACAAATCGTCGTGGAAATTGTAGTTTTGTCGCCCGCGGGGATTGCTGCGAGACGAAGCTGCAACTTCGTCTAGCAATTCTTGCGTCAAACACTTAATCGGAGAAGGCTGCACAACAGATATCCTGTATTTAATAGTTTTTGAACAAATCGGCTAGGCTGAGATCATCTTTACCAGCATTTCTTGACATATGAAAATCGCAAATCAGGTGCGTATCACTAAGGCAATGCGTTTGTCAAGTATTTTTAGAACAACTCTTAGCCCGATCGCCCTTTTGACTATTTTACTCTGCGCCAGTACCGTTTCTGCATCCCAAGTGAGGGCTGGGGGACTTTTAATTCAGCAGGAATTGCCCCAGCAGCAACTCAAAGACGAAATTCGCGATCGAGTTCAAGAAGAAGTGGACATTGCTTTTGGGCGCACGGCAGTAATGCTGAATGGGTTGGTAATTGCCTTAACTTTGTTTCCGACAGCAGCCGGAGTCATTGTTTGGTTTTTGTTGGGCAAATTGTCCAAGCAGACAACAATTGCTCGCCAAGAAATCGAAAGTCTCCACTACGATACCATCTCTCAATTAAAACTATTAATTTCCGATGCTGAAAGTATCTTAGGTGAAATTCAACACCAAAGTCACCCAGCCGATGCAGACACAGATTTGTTATTCCCGGATGCTCAACTTCAAGAATTTGCTCCGGTTAACTACGGCAATTATCAACAGTTATTGACGGCGGCCGACTATTCAAAACAGGGAGATGCTTGTTTCTTTGAAAACCGCTATGAAGATGCGATCGCAGCTTACAATCAAGCACTGCAAATTCAGCCGGATTTAGCGGATACTTGGAACAATCGGGGAGTTGTGCTGACTCGAATGCAGCGGTATCCAGAGGCGATCGCCTCCTACGAACAAGCTACCACACTTCGCCCGACCTATCCCGATGCTTGGAACAACCGAGGTGTGGTATTGTTGGAGTTGCAGAAGTACCCGGAGGCGATCGGCTGTTACGAACAAGCCATCCAAGCTAAACCCGATTACGCCGACGCTTGGAACAACCGAGGCGTTGCCTTTTCCAAAATGCAGGAGTACGAACAAGCAGTAATTTCGTACAATCAAGCTCTACAAGTCAAAAAAGATTATACTGACGCTTGGAACAATCGAGGCGTGGCACTGTCCAAATTGCAAAAGTACGAAGCGGCGATCGAGTCCTACGACAATGCTGCTAAAATTCGACCTGACTTTTACAGAATATGGTACAATAAATCCCGATGTTATGCGCTCCAAGGTAAAATAGATTTAGCAATTGAAAATTTAAAGCGCGCCCTGAATCTCAATCCGAATTTGTGTAAAGAGTTGGCAAAAACTGAAGCTGATTTAGAGAATATTCGCGAACACGATACCTTTAAGCAGTTGATCGGTTAATAATTGTAATTGTCTAAAAAAAGGTACGTTGTTGCGCTTGGGCGCTAAATCCGGCGCCCAAGCGCAACAACGTACCTAAACTATTGCAACTACAAATATTTCTGCAATAGCAAACCCATTTTCTCCTTAGTTGCAGGAGGTACTTTGTCCAGTGGAGTCAGAATTGCATATTTCAAAGCGGAATGTGCGTCAGAAACGGGGGGATTTTCTGTTAGTCTGCGGACTGTTTCTTGAATTACTTTTTGGGCATTTTCGGCATTGCGGTGCAAGTTAGCGATTACCATTTCTACAGTTACGCTATCGTGTTCTTCATGCCAGCAGTCATAATCGGTAACTAATGCTAAAGTTGCGTAGGCAATCTCTGCTTCTCTGGCTAATTTTGCTTCCGGCAAATTTGTCATCCCGATGACTGTCGCATCCCAACTGCGGTAAAGATTTGATTCTGCTTTGGTGGAAAATGCGGGGCCTTCCATGCAGACGTAGGTGCCGCCGCGATGCAGGGAAACGTCTGCGAGGTTCAAGGATTCGATCGCACTTACCAACACTTTAGCCAATTCGCCGCAAATCGGATCGCCGAAGGTGATGTGACCGACTATTCCTTCTCCGAAAAATGTAGAAGCTCGATTTTTTGTGCGATCGATAAACTGATCTGGCACTACCATATCTAAAGGTTTGGCCTCTGTTTTCAGGGAACCAACCGCCGACGCTGAGATTAAATACTCAACTCCCAAACTCTTCATGGCATAAATATTTGCCCGATACGGCACTTCCGAGGGCAAAAAACTGTGATTGCGGCCGTGTCTGGCCATAAATGCAACGGGCGTACCGTCTAAGGTTCCCACAATGGCTGCATCAGATGGCGCGCCAAAAGGTGTATCAATTTTTACCTCTTCAACATCCTTGAGGGCCTCCATTTTATACAAACCGCTGCCGCCGATAATGCCGATTTTTGCCTGTGCCATTTTACCCTCTGCCTCAGTTTTACAACATTGATTCTATCGAGCTATTGTTAAGTTTGCGTTAAAATAATTTAATTTTTATAGCGATTGCAATCGTTTATACACTGTTTTGTCACAAGATATGTATGATCTTAATCACAATGTATCTTTACAAAATCTTTAAAAATAAAGGTACAGGGTTCTGTTATCTATTTTCAGGGTGTTAAAAAAATGACAGTCAGTTCTGCTAGCGTACCTAAAATCGCGATCGAGGCGATCGTCCAACGAATCTTTGCTTTCCGCCAAATTACGCCTCTCGACAGGCGGCTGCTGAAGTCTGCAATGCTTTCGACAAACCGTCTCAACGAAAAGGATCGGTGTCAGATTAACCGAGTGCATCAGGGCATCCAAGATGGATTGATTCTGGTTGTGGAATAGATAGATCCCTTAAAAGGATGCTTCAGTCTGTATCTGCTGGCTCTTGTTGCGGGTGATAATCTGATTTTGGCGATCGAATTTTGAAACAAAAAATAAGATAATCTCGGATAGTTTCATTTGTCCGCAGCTAGAAAGGGCGATCGTTTTTTTTACAGTCTGACTGGCTGCGGATGTCCAGGATTCGGCATTAACTATTACAAGTTAAAATTCAGCAGCCAAAAGTGTTTGTAGGGTGTGTCGCCATGAATAATCCCTAAAAAAGATTCAAAATCTCGTAGCGACGCACCGACAAGATTTGAGGAAACAACCTCGGTTTTGCTCGGCACCACAAAATTTGTGCTTAGCAAATTTTTTTCATGCTTGTAAGCTCTACTTCACAAAGGTACGTTGTTGCGCTTCAGCGCTATACGCGAATATTAGGAAAGAGCGCAAAAATTGCAACAACGTACCTAGCAACACAATAAATGTTTGGTTTGTCGATCGTACCATTGCGATCGGGTGCGTCGCTCCCTTGATTGTCGGTAGGTAGCTAGAGATTGTGTGCGGCGACACACCCTACGATTACTACCGAAAGGACAAATGCACAAAGGTACGTTGTTGCGCTTCAGCGCTATACGCGAATATTAGGAAAGAGCGCAAAAATTGCAACAACGTACCTAGCAACACAATAAATGTTTGGTTTGTCGATCGTACCATTGCGATCGGGTGCGTCGCTCCCTTGATTGTCGGTAGGTAGCTAGAGATTGTGTGCGGCGACACACCCTACGATTACTACCGAAAGGACAAATGCACAAAGGTACGTTGTTGCGCTTCAGCGCTATACGCGAATATTAGGAAAGAGCGCAAAAATTGCAACAACGTACCTAGCAACACAATAAATGTTTGGTTTGTCGATCGTACCATTGCGATCGGGTGCGTCGCTCCCTTGATTGTCGGTAGGTAGCTAGAGATTGTGCGCGGCGACACACCCAAAGAGGGCTGAAGCCCAACAACGTACCTTAAAGATTTAGGATTACTATTATTAATTAAAATTCAGCAGCCAAAACCCTGTATAAGTCATGCCGCTATCATCGGGCTGGACTAAGAGGAAATGCAATCCTTTACTCGATTGTTTGCGCTGTTGGTAAGTTTCGGCGGCGGCTTTTACTTCGCTATCTTCAAAGGTGGCGACAACCCATCTATCGGCTAATCCAGCTTCCAAAATCAATCCGTCGGGAGCTCCGGCGATATAGTTCAAGGCGAAGGGTTTGGCTTCCTGAAGCCATCTAGCTAAGCGCATTGACTGTC
This sequence comes from Microcoleus sp. bin48.metabat.b7b8b9.023, assembly GCF_013299185.1. Lineage (GTDB taxonomy): Bacteria > Cyanobacteriota > Cyanobacteriia > Cyanobacteriales > Microcoleaceae > Microcoleus. The sequence continues at coordinate 61,184 of NZ_JAAFKG010000026.1, forward strand.
GCCCGCCGTCAATTACTACTCCGGGGACGGGTACTGTTGAGGCTAAACCCAAGTTCAGGGGTAATAGCAATTCGGGCATTTCTAAGATGGGGATGGGACGCCCTTGGAAGGCTTCTAGGATGTCGCCGGCGGGTAGGGATGCAAAACGCCAGCCATCGCCCCAGAGATTTTCGGGTAGGGGGATGGGTGGTGGTGTCTCAAGGTCGATCGCCCGATAAGCTTCATTAGTATAATTAGGCAGACTGGAATATTCTTGGGCGCGTTGTTGCAGCAGGGTTTTCAGGGCGGCGGTGCGCCGAGTTGCTTCTACTTTGACGCCCAAAACTTTGCCCGCAGCTTCGATTAAGCTGAGAGACTGAGGTCTAAATACTTGGATTGTGTCGGGCAATTTCTGGGTTTGAGCTTGTTGGAATTGGGCGGCTAGCCAATGGGAGTTGGCTTCCGACTGGCGACAAAGGGCGCTAAATTGAAATGTTTGTGTCGAGTCACAGATGAGGAGTTCCCACAATGGTTTGCCGGTTTCGTCTCGGAGAGGGCGGCGGTAGAAATCGGCTTGCCAAATACGCATGGGAGTTATAAAAATCAAGTCAAGTTGACTCGATTATTTTAATCTGGTTTGGATTGGCGATCGGGATTTTGCGGTTTTCTCGCCGGGGCTTACGTTTTACCGTCGTTTCAATCCCCGATCGGGATTTATTGGTTTTCCCGCTTGCCCCGAAATTCCTAGAGAATGGCTACCATCTTCCGTTTCAATCCCTGATAGGGATTTATGGGTTTTCCGGTTTTTGGTGTCGGCGGTGTGGTACGAAAGGCGGAGTTTCAATCCCTAATAGGGATTTATGGGTTTTCCCGCGAGTAAGGAGCTGGCATCACTTAAGTGGAAGCCTGTGTTTCAATCCCTGATAGGGATTTATGGGTTTTCCCGCCATTCGAGAACCGTGGCATGGCCTACATGTATGTGTTTCAATCCCTGATAGGGATTTATTGGTTTCCCCGCGCTTACGAGCCGGAAGGTGTCATTGCGTGGCAAGTGTTTCAATCCCCGATCGGAATTTATTGGTTTCCCCGCTGTGGGCTGGGAATTAAAGCCCCTATGATCCGCCGCCGTTTCAATCCCCGAGCGGGATTTATGGGTTTCCCCGCAGCGGGTGTTTCAAACGCTTACAGCATCAATCCTATCCTGAGACCGATCGCACAAAAGCTATCTTGACACTCCCCGATCTTAAGGTACGGAGATTCTTAAGACATTTCGATCTTAATATCCCGCACAAGCGTGCGGGTTCTTGGGCGCAATCCTTTTGCCTTAAAAGGTGGGCTGCTATCCTTGTCTTACAACAAGCTCCTCAAGCGTTTAGGGATTTAAAAAAATCCCTGGTTTCGCGGAGTCCCCGCGTACCATGAACAAAGCTCTATCTTTATGTTGTTTGTAATTGACTTTAATTACGATTTTTCTTCGCTTTGCAGCAAGATACTTAATCCTTAAAATCTACTTTAAGAGTAGAATTGATTGGCACCAAAGTCAAGACTATGTTACATTAGTTAATGACGGGAAAAGCCGTCCTATAAGGACGGGGTTTTAGACCCAAGTTTTTGATAAACCATCAACCTCTATCATCCTCGCCGCATCATGAACCCTGCCCTCACACAATTTGGCACTCAAATGTCCCAACTCACAGGAGTTCGGGCAATTATGAAAGATATTATTGAAACACTCAGGGCCGGCCACGGGCAGGAATTTATCAACTTAAGCGCCGGAAACCCCGTGATATTGCCGCAAGTCGAGCAGTTGTGGCGCGATTGCACAGCGGAACTTTTATCGAGCCCCGAATACGGCGAAGTTGTTTGTCGCTACGGTTCCAGCCAAGGTTATCAGCCGTTTATCGATGCAGTTTTGGCCGATTTTAACCAGCGTTACAATCTCAATTTGACCGATCGCAACATCTTAATTACTCCGGGAAGTCAATCAATTTACTTCTACGCAGCCAACGCTTTCGGAGGCTACACCGCACCACTCGCCGACACTTCCGATCCGAAATCTCAAATCCGCAACCTAAAGTCGATCGTCCTTCCGTTAAGTCCAGACTACACCGGTTACGGCGGCGTGAGCCTAATTCCCGAAGCAGTCATCGCCTGCAAACCCACCCTAGATATTGATGCAGCCGCCCACAGATTCAAATATCGCCCGGATTTCAGTCAACTTTCGATCGATGAAACCAGCGGTTGCGTCATCTTTTCCCGTCCCTGCAACCCCACGGGAAACGTCCTCACCGACGACGAAGTGCAGAAAATAGCAGATTTAGCAGCCGCTTTCGACGTGCCGGTGTTAGTCGATTCCGCCTACGGGCCTCCTTTCCCCGCCTTGAACTTTACTGAAATGAAGCCGATTTTCGGCGGCAATATCGTCCACTGCATGAGTTTGTCGAAGGCCGGATTGCCGGGTGAAAGAATCGGAATTGCGATCGGCGATGAAGGAATCATTAAAACCTTAGAATCTTTTCAGACCAATATGTGCATTCACTCGCCGAGATACGGACAGGCGATCGCAACTAGGGCCATTAAGTCCGGCGCCCTAGCTGACATTTCTCTCAACGTAATTCGCCCGTACTATCAAAGCAAATTTGCAGTTGTTGAAAGCACTTTAGAACACGCAATGCCGAAGGATTTGCCCTGGTTCTTGCATCGAGGCGAAGGAGCAATCTTTGCGTGGTTGTGGCTCAAAGATTTGCCAATGACTGATTGGGAAATGTATCAAGAATTGAAAAAAGTCGGGGTAATAGTTGTGCCGGGAAGTTCTTTTTTCCCCGGTTTGCGGGAAGATTGGCAGCACAAGCACGAGTGTTTGCGGATTAGTTTGACTGCGACAAATGATGAGATTGAAACTGCGATGAAACGTTTGGCTCAACTGGTGGAAAAGGTTTATCAATCTTAATTTGTTTTTATTAGCGGACTGAAGTCCGCACTACGAACCTTTTGAATCGGAATGATTTAACCACAGAGGGCGCAGAGGACACAGAGAGAGAAGAAAGAAAAGAGAGATTAATACAGGATGATGAAAAGTAGATTTGATATTGAACCAGAAGCGCCTTCTTCCTTCTTCCTTCTTCCTTCTTCCTTCTTCCTTCTTCCTTCTTCCTTCTTCACTCTTCCCTCTTCGATCGACTAGAATTTAATCAATATAATTAGAGGCACGGTAGTTATGGCAGTGCAATTAATCAAAAGATTACTCACTGTGGAAGAATATCATTTAATGGGTAAAGCTGGTATTTTTTCCCAGGGCGATCGCGTAGAATTGATTGAAGGAGAACTTGTACAAATGGCAGCCATTGGAACTCGCCACGCCGGATGTGTCAACCGCCTCAACAGACTCTCGGCTGAAATTCCCGAAACAAGAGCGATTGTTGCTATCCAAAATCCTGTTCAGTTGAGCGATCGCACTGAACCTCAACCTGATGTAGTATTTCTACAACCCCGTGCTGATTATTATTCAGCGGCACATCCTACACCATCAGAAGTTTTTCTGTTGGTAGAAGTCTCTGACAGTACGGTGGATTGCGATCGAGATGTGAAAGTTCCCATTTACGCGCGATCGCAAATTGCAGAGGTTTGGCTGGTAGATTTAGAAGCACAATGCTTGGAAGTATACCGCCAGCCCACACCCAACGGTTACAGTTTAATCCAAAAGTTTTGGCGCGGCCAACAAGTTTCGCCTCTAGCATTTCCTGATTGGGAAGTCAATGTCGATTTCATACTCGGATAGTTGCGGTTTTTTCAGGAGTCGTAAAGTTTTTTACCCCACCCCAACCCTCCCCTTATTAAGGGGAGGGAGTAAGAAATGTACAAATGATATCCAATCCGGTAGTATCGGAATTATATAGTGCGAGCGTCCCCGCTCGCGTATTGTACAATACGCGAGCGGGGACGCTCGCACTCAAAGAAAAAATGCTTTTTCCAAAAATGAGATGCTCCCTGATTTAGGATTGCTATAGTTGCAGAAAATATCCCCAATTCCCCAAACTAAACCACCCGATAAACAAAACTTAAAGTCGCCCAAACATTCACATCCAAAGCTAAATCATCCGTTGATATCCCCAGTTTCTGCACGCCCGGAATACTAGCCGCGTGCAAATCTTCCAACACCGCCCGCGCCACATTTAAAGGATTCAACAACATCACTGGCAAAGTATCCCTTGTTTGCTGCATTTCCGCTGCTATTGCAGCTAAAGTGCGATCGAACGATTTCTCACTAACTATAATCAAAGTCTCCGCCAAACCTAAAGCCCCAGACACGGCTAAGCCCAAAGCCCCAGCCACCGGGACACTCAAATTATCCCCAGGGGCGATCGCCATTGACATCGCACCAGCATTACTTTCAGGCTGATAATTCATCGCCAACAACCTTCCGGCAGTATCCGAGGAAAACACCGCAGCATAAACCGGGCGATCGCTCTCGTTATATAATCTGTACTGAACTCGGCTGCCCGTTGGCACACTTAGTATACCCAAGTTACTAGATTTCTCGCTTTCCGCGCTCAGGGGCTCGAAGCGATAATCATCACTCGCCCGCACCGACTCCCGCTGCACCATCACCCGGGCTTGCGGCGCCAGAGTTGCTAAAACCCCCCGCACCTTCAGCCGCGAAGATGTCTCGTTGACAGTCAGGCGCAGCAACTTCGCCGCCTGCAATGCTTTCAACTGCGGAATCAACCGCTGCACCGCCACTTTAACCGCTTCTCCCCCGTCGCCCTGAGTGTCGGGAATCGGCATTTGGCTGACAGAAAACAAACCGTAGCGCCCTTGATACAAAGCAGGCTCGTAAGCCCCAGGAGTCTGAGCGACAACGGTTTCCGGGACTCTCCCAAACCGAAAGTCGGCAGGTTGCTCGCTTCCTACGGCTGAAACTTGCGGCACTGTTGCGAAAGCACTGGTAGCATCCACCCGCTCGATTCTTTCCAAACCAGAGTCTAAAGCTACTGTTAAACCGATGTTTCGCGGCAATACCCGAATTTCTTCCCTCACTAAATCGCCGGCTGTTAATTGCCCTTGTGTACGATCGAGCTTATCTAATATTTGAGCTTTCGCAGACAAACCGGTGCGCGATCGCAGCAACAATCGTGAAGTATAGCTGCTATCCTCTAGGGAATCGCTGTCGATCGACTTAACCGACGAATCCACCGCAAACACCGAACCCTCGCAGCACTCCAAAACCCCCGCCGACAACCCGCCCAGCCACAACTGCACAGTTTTGCCGCCATCTTCCACCGCCGTCACAGCCCCATCAGCAGCAGCGGAATTTAACATTAAACTTGTGGCAAAATTCAGCGCCGGCGCGGTTGTTAAATTGTCACGGCGAATTTGCGGTTGCTGGGATAACCCCGCGATTTGCTCGACTGCGCCCGCCGCCCGACTAAAACTGACGCTGAAACTGCTAGCCGGAGTCGCTAACCACAGACTTTGGGTGAGGGCGTAGGTAAACAAACCCGCAGTAAATCCGTTCCACTCTTGTTCCCCGGCGATTTGGGAATTGGCCGCCGCACTCAGCAGAGCAAAACCGTTGTTTTTGCCAGACTGGATACCTTGGGCAAACGTTAATTCTGCGAGGCTTGGCTGCCCGATGGTGGGGCGCGGACGGGAACGGATGCGAAAGTTGCCGTTTTTGAGAAAACCTGGATAGGTGTGACTGGTGTCTAGGATGGCGATCGCATTTTCTGTGGCGAGCGATCGTACCAACTGCAACAGAGTTTCCTCTAAAATATCGTTGACCGATCCGTTTGGTAATAGCGGTACCACGTCATCGGCCGGCACCAAACTGTTTTGCATTTTTCCCGGAGAGTCCCCAAAACTAACTCGACTACCGCAGCCGCTAAAGTGAAAAACCACCACATCACCCGGTTTTGCTTGTTCCCTCAAATGAGTTACAAAAGCCGTCTCGATATTTTCCCTGGTAGCGCCAGCATCAGTCAAAGTCAGAATATCCGACGGCGCAAACCCGAACCGATATACCAGCAATTCACGCTGCAATTCCACATCCGTCACACAGCCGTGCAGCGGCGACTCTGAATATTGATCGATTCCCACCAACAAAGCCAATTTACGCGCTGTTGGCTGGGCCAAAGCTTCCAAGTAGCACGAGCCCAACCGCAACCATCCAGCCTCGCTGATTCCGATGGCGGCCAACACCCGGCCAGCTTGCTGCAAAAATTCCCGGCGCTTGAGTCCCATTTTTAAAGAGTTTTGAATTTTATGTTTTCAATTTCAAGTTAAATACCGCTCAATCCTCATCTTAAGGGATTTCAATTAGATTGGGATCCTTAATTCTTAAGATAATTTTTAAGTTTTAACTTTTGATTTTTGGGTACATCTGTGGGCAAGCAAATATGTGTGTAGGGGCGAAGCATGACCTCGGTCAATATGAGATTATTCAGTAATAACTTATATAGCAATCCTAAATCATTCATGAAGATTTGTAGGGCTAGTGGATGGTGCGTGCCTACCCCAGCACTATCCGGGCAACCACGGGGGGATTGCCCCTACAACAACAATTATGGAAATTATTTAGGATTGCTATATGCGGTCATGCTTAGCCCTCTTCAAAAATCAGATGCACCCTGAGTTTCAAGCTTAAATTTGACAATTTAAAACTCAAAACCCCAAACTCAAAACAATTCAGAATGCCACCAATACCAAAGTTCAAGACTTAAATCTCGTAACTGAAAATATTCATAGCCTTCGCTAATTCGGCGGCGACTTCGGGTCGAGAAAACTGCGGCGGCGGCAATTTTCCAGCGCGCAGCATCTCGCGCACTTTTGTACCTGACAAATGCACCCGTTGTTCCGGAGTGCTGGGACTTGTTTTAGTTGTACCCATTTGTTCCGTCACCTTGCAATAGAAAGCGTGCTCGAATTTCATCGGCACAATTCCCAATTCAGACGGCTCAAATTCGTCAAAAATGTGTTGGGCGTCGAAGGTGCCGTAATAATTGCCAACTCCAGCGTGATCGCGCCCGACAATAAAGTGAGTGCAGCCGTAGTTTTTGCGAATTAAAGCGTGAAAAATTGCTTCTCTGGGGCCGGCGTAGCGCATGGCCGCCGGATTAATTGCCAAAATTACGCGATCTTTTGGATAGTATTTATCTAGCAGAATTTCGTAGCAGCGCATCCGCACGTCAGCAGGGATATCATCATCTTTAGTTGTCCCGACTAACGGGTGCAAAAATAATCCGTCTACTGTTTCTAAGGCGCATTTTTGGATGTATTCGTGGGCCCGGTGGATGGGGTTTCGGGTTTGGAAACCAACTATGGTTTTCCATCCTTTTTCTTTGAACAGTATTCTGGATTTCGCCGGGTCAATTTGGTATTGCGGAAACCGCGCATCTAGTTCGCGTTCCAGCAGCCAAACTTCGCCTGCGAGGTTAACTGGCCCGGATTGGTCTACTACTTGGACGCCCGGGTGTTTGAGGTCGTCGGTACGGTAGACGTTGAGGGCTTCTTCTTCTTTGCTGTAGCGGTATTTTTCTGAGAGTTCCAAGATACCGGCAAATTCGCCAGCCGGGGAGTCGAGGCGGACTAGGTTGCCTTCGGTGAGGGTGTCGGCGACGGCCTCGCTGACGGAAAGGGTGATGGGAATCGACCACGGGAGACCGTTGGAGAGGCGCATTTCTTTGACTACCGATCGATAATCAGCTTCTCCCATGAACCCTTTGAGAGGACTCAGGGCGCCAATTGCGATCATTTGCAAGTCAGAGATCGATCGATCTGAAAGCTGGACTCGCGGCAGGGACTCTGCTTTGTCGAAAAATTCTTGTCTTTGGTCTAGTGTAGCAATGCGGTTGACCAGGATGCCGCCGTGAGGGGCAATGCGGTCTGAATGCTGGCTCATGTCTATTTGAAGTTGGTGGTTTTAGCTGCCAGAATACATAGTACCAAGCCCAGACAGTAAATCTACATTATTTTGTGAACGAACCTGACGGTCAACGGAGTACCGTTGGACCGCAGGCTTCTTTTTCCTTTTTTGCAAAGGCTTTTTTGAGTGACGGAGTTCCCCCGCCACTTTGATAACTCAGACCAACCTTTCTAATAAGTTTAGCTGAGTTTTCGTCTCGATCGAAAGATTCTCCGCACTGGCAAGAATGCCATCGGTCTGACAATTCTTTCGGCACTTTGTTGAGGCAATTCCAACAATACTGGGAAGTTCCTTTTGGATCGACGAACAAAACATTTTTACCCGATTTCCAAGCGACATACTTAAGAACACTAGCAAATTGACCGTGAGCAGCATCAAGCATTGATTTATTCAAGCCACTTTTAGCTGATTGGCCATTCGGCAAGTAAACTAAATTGCCATCCTCGATATCGGTTTTAGGTTTGGCACGTCTAGTTAGATTTTTGACACTCAAGTCTTCAACCACCAAAACATCGCATTTGCCAAACAGCTCATGTGCAACTTTGAATTGAAAGTCAAGTCTCGCCCTTGCTACAAATTGATGCAGCCTAGAAATCTTACTTTTAATAACTTGCCAAGGTTTAGAACCTTTAACTCTCGACGCTAGTTTCGCCTGAAGATGAGCTAATTTCTCCGCAGATTTCCTCAAAAATCTAGGATTTTCTACTCTTTCCCCATTGGAAAGATAGACGTAATTTGTTATCCCCAAGTCAATACCAAGAGTGTTTTTATCAGTCGGTTGAATTTCTGCAACCGTCACGGGAACCGCCTTGTCTTCGAGCGTCAGGGAGATGTACCACCCGTCTGCTTCTCTGACGACTGTCCCCGTCTTAACCGTGAATCCGGTTGGTATTGGACGATGGAATACCATCGGTACTTGACCTATTTTGGCTAGGTTCACACAAATTCTATTTTGCTCATCCTTGATGATATCTAAATTATGTAATTGCGGATAAGTGAAAGATTTGTAGTAGTGAAATCCTTTGAACTTAGGCTTACCTCTACGATTGCCATTTTTGTCAGGCGTGGTGAAATTTGAAAAGGAAGTTTCCACTCGGTTGACTACATCCTGCAAAACCTGAGAACTTAAAGCTTTGTAATCAGGGAATAGCTTTTTAGTATTTTTCAGGTCGGCTAACTGAATGGTTTGCCATTGTACATATCCACCTTCAATATTTGAGAAAATGTCCCCTTTTCTAGTGAAAGGATTGCCTGATTCATCTTTTTTTCTACCATCCCTAGTTTGCACCCTCCTTAAAGGAATATTTTGATAAATCTCTTCAACAGGAACTATAGAAGCAGTTAAGGGACAGGCATTGACGAATGTTCTCGTGGACTCCCACCATCTAAATCTTTCGCCGAGTCGGTAGTTGTATTGTCGGCGACAGAGTTCTAGATGATTTGAAATCGTTGCTAACTGGGCTTTTGTGGGTTTAAGGCGGTATTTGTACGTTAGTTGCATAGAAACTTCCTTTTTTCGACCTGACCACAATATATTTGGTGTATCCCAAAAACGCAACACCTACAATAGCAATTTGCCGACTGAAGTCCGCACTACGAACGGCATTAATCGATCGCACCCGATATCAAGTTTGCACGCTAAATTCTTCGGGTGCTATTCCCCAATTTACCCAGCTAATTGCTTCTTTCGCCGTTAGCACTTTTGGCGGCACTCGCAAAGCGTGAATGTGTCCCGTACTCGGACAAGTCATCTTCAACAAAAATATGGGTTCTATGTCAACATCATTCTCGATTTTCAACAAAGTATATTCTTGCCAAGTATCCAATTCTATTGCTTGCAATTCTTGACAAATCCTCGGATAGCCGATCGCCCCAATCAACACTCGCCGCACTTCCGCATTCTTTTCTCTTAGCAGCCATGAAGGCTCCCAAGACTCCGGCGCAACTTGACCGATGCTTTCGGGTAACAGCACGCCACGATAAGAGTATACCCTGAAGTTGTCAGCAAATTCGATCGCGGGCTGACATAAAGCGTGGAGCAAATATTCGCTGTCAAAATTAATTTTTTGCGGGCGATCGCACACCAAGCACTTTTTCTCAAACGGGTAAATCCAGCCGCAGTTTTCGACTAAGGATTTAAAGGCTGAGTACAAAGAGCGATCGCACTCCAATCCTAAGACCTCAATACAAAAATCTACCCAACTTCCGTGACAGGCGGAAAGTTCGGATAAGATCCAGTTATTATTATAGGTTATATTGACAAAAAATTGGTGAAATCTGCTGCCCAACTTCTTTGCTAATTTGGCATAAACTTCGTCTTTAATATGAATTTGGAATTGACTTATCAGTTGAGCGTACAGCGGGTTATAGAGTTGGCTGTAAATCTGATTTTCTAGTTTCCGGTTGAGCTGACTTCTGAGTGTATCGTACAATTCATTATGAATTTTGTCTCGAATTTCGCTACCAGTTTCCAAACCAGAATCGCGTATCCTTAGCCGTTCAAGAGCTTCCAAAGCTATGTAAGGGCTGTCACAGAAAATAATTTCCGGTTCGCCCAAGCCGATGATGTTGTAGGCGGTGTTGATAGCCGCTGTCGCGATCGCGCGATCGAGTGGTGCGATCGACAGTCCAATTTGCCGCCACTTTTCGCGATAGATGGGAGTTAGCGCTGCTTGTTCGGGAGTAAGTGCGATCGTTGGTAGATTCATATTATTTAATTTCCAGTCAAAAAATTAATTAAGTGCGATCGTTCCGCCTGCATCTGGTTTTTCCAAATATGTTTGTAGGGGCGAAGCATGACCGGAGTCAATATGGAATTATAACTAATAACTTATATGCGGTCATGCGAGAGCCCTCTTCTTCGCTTCATTCCTCAAAAATAGAGAAGGACTGAAGTCCTCACTACAAACCTATTTTAGGATAGTAATTATAGCGGTTCTCAAAAAAGTGAGGTATGCCTGCGATGCCTATGCCCTATGCCCTATGCCCCATGCCCCATGCCCCATGCCCCATGCCCCATGCCCCATGCCCCATGCCCCATGCTCCATGCGTACCTCATGTTAGTGAGAAAGGCTATAGATTATTTGTATAAATTAACAATTTTTTGCAAAACCCCTAAAATTACAGGAAGATTATCGAGATAATAAACATCATCATCAATAATTAAATTATTTCCTTTTAATTTAAGAAACCGCCAGACTACCCCCGAAGTTACACAGCCAAATACGGCAGGAATTGAATTTTGTTGGCGTTCGTTAAATAGCTGAGCCGCCACCATTTGTGCAGCACACTGCGGCAGACAAGATTCTATTTCTCCGCTTTTTGTTTCTCTAAGTGCAAAAAACGGAACTTTAATTTCAAAATTCAACGGTGTCCCAGACAGTATAAAGTCGCATTCTCCATGCAATCCCTGAGAAACATCTACATCAAATGCCCAACCGGAAAAAATAGAAAATTGTCTGTGATTTTTTTCTCTAAATTCTAACAATATAGGAGAAATAATCCGTTCCGAACGTTCTTTTGCTGTTGTTATAGCAGTGTTAGAACTAATTTCGAGAGCTCTCCAAAGCCATTGGGATGGTTCTAAAGGAATAATTTTGGCACTCAAAATTGGACTGAGTGACATCTCCAATCCAAACCGCTCTTGTAATTGTTGGAAAGTGAAGGTTCTGTAGGACATATTTATCAGATAACTCGTTCAACAGTTGACAGTTTGAGAGCGATCTCTAACTAGAAGGAAGAGGATTGGAGTAATGAATAGTATGATTTTAATTTTTCCCTCAAAGGAAGTGGATTTCAACCAAGTCTTTCTGGTGAAAATAAACATCACTTTGAGATAGAAATTGAGTTGAAAAATGATAAACTAGCTTAAATAGCAAGGGAGCATCTCATTTTTATAAAGAGCATTTTTTTATGTGAGTGCTGTCCCCCCTCGCACGGGTTATACAAAGCCAGGGCGATCGGGGACAGCACTATAAAGACAAAACTGAGAGGCTCTCAATAGCAATCCTTGAGGAATTTGTGAACCTCTCTCTTTTTTCTATCTCGCGACGATAAGTAAATCCTGATTTTTATTCCTTCTTTTTATCCTGAGCGACTTGTCAGCCAGCGTAGCCGAAGCGAGCCTTCTTCTCTCTGGCATCTTTCCAGGAAGCATCGAGCGTGCAAAGCATTTGTAGTGCTCTTCTCAGCTCGCAAATCGTAGTAAAACATACTTTTTGCCAGCTCCGCAGATATGCTCCCTGACAGTTGACAGTTGACAGTTGACAGTTGACTGTTTACCGACTGAATGCCCAATGCCCAATGCCCAATGCCCAATGCCCAATAATTAATGACAAAAAAGAGATGCTCCCTATTTTCTCTTCCTTCTAAACATTTAACCACTGAATGAGTATCTTGGGCGCTGGCAACAAAATAATTAACAAAAGCCCGATCGCTAGCAACCCCAAAAAATCTCGCCTATCGTCCAATTCGCTGACATCATTCAACGCAGGTTCGTCGTTGAGAGGCGTCAAAAACAAAATAATTGCCCACAACAGCAAACCTTGTTCCAAAAAAGAAAGCAGTAGCATACAAATTCTGGCAAATTGCCCGATCGCCATACTAGCCCGCTGGCCAAACATTGCGTGTACAATATGCCCGCCGTCGAGTTGTCCCACAGGCATCAAATTAAACGCTGTCACGATCAAACCCAAATAACCCGCCACCGCTACCGGATGCAAATGAATCGCAGTTTCCGCATTGAAAGCGCCGCCCAAGGTTAACTTGCTCAACAAAGTCATCAGCAGCGAAAATTTCGGACTAAAAGAGTCAAAATTTAACATTCCCGACTTGTCAGACAGCGGTACAATTGTCGAATGCTCCAAACCCCAAATCAACAACGGCACTGTCGCGACTAAACCCGCCAGCGGGCCGGCAATACTGACATCAAATAAAGCTCGGCGGTTGGGAATTGGACTCCGCATTTGAATGAATGCGCCAAAAGTTCCCAAGAAAAAAGGAACCGGAATAAAATAAGGCAAAGTCGTGCGAATTTTGTAGAATCTGGCAGCTAAATAGTGACCGGATTCGTGAATTCCCAAAATTGTAATGAGAGCCAAGGAATAAGGCAAACCCTGAAGCAACACATACGGGTTGGACTGCAAGATTTTTTCAGTAACTCCAGCAATTTGCGAGCCGACAACTGTAGTCGTAAACACCGTAATCAGCACCAAAGCTAAGGCAAAAAACGGCCTGGTTACAGATTCAGTTTTGACCGAATTTTCTCCGGATTGGTGGCTGGGATTGGGAACTATGGCAAAAAAAGGTTGACCGCTCAAGCTATTTTGAAATATGACTAAAAAGCGATCGCCAAAATGCTTCTCGACATTCTCCCGAATCGCCTGATAAGCCGCCTCCGGGTTCGTCCGCAACTGTCCCCGACAAATGACAGCCTGCGGGCGAAATTCTAAATCTCGCAAAAAGTAAATTGACCAAGGAAAACAATCGCGCAAGCTCGCTTCTTCCTCGGAATCGATCGGGCGCAGGGGCGGTTTGGGCTCTGTCGGTTCACCATCAGAACCTGCTACCTGCTCAGTCGTGGAGGCGATAATTTGCTTGCGCCCCAACTGTACCAAAAACCAGTACAAAAAAGGGCAAACCAGAAAAGGTATAATTACCAACTCGGGCGGTACTTTTTTGCTCGCGCCGTTAACTAAAAGCCAACCAGTCCAAATCAGCGCCGGCGCCATCATTACCAGCCACAGCAGCCATACCGGAGTTCGCGTGATGCGGCTGGTGCTGCTCTGCAACAAGTAGTAAGATATCAACCCCAGTACAAGCAACCATAGTAAAAAGAACATAATATTTATTCCATGCCTCTCAATAGCTAGTAAAAGTATAGTCATTTATGACATGACATGGGAGGCATCAAGTCCCTCCCCCTTCACTTTACTTTGAGCGGATTGACCCGCCTTGGCTGAACTACGCCCACGACCTATCCCATCACTAAACGCATTTGGGATTGCTTTTCTCAAAATGTTGTAAGAAGCGTTAACATCGGAGTTAATTAATTGACCTACCGATGTCTTGTACAAGCCTCTTTTGATCCGTTTACCACTAAATAAAATATCCTTATCTATCTTTCCATAGACAGGGATTGGATCTAAGCCGAGAAAATTAGACCGAGACGTATAAGATTCTTCTTGTACGACGACCTTAATCCCCACCAATCGAGCTTTGTATTCCAACATCTCAATTAGTCGAGCATGAGGAATACTGACAAAGTTCTGATTAGTTTGCTTTCCCAAATCAATCTCAGTTTTCCATTGTGCATTTTTGCCAATTACTAACGCCCCAATTTGTTTTGCTATTAAAACGTCAACAATCAGGCGACTGGTATGATGCAAGTAATTATCAATTTTTTGGTGGCGACAGCGAGTCAATCGTTGGATGCGAGGCGAACTCTTGCGACTCCCTTTTAATTGAGTTTGTAGCCGTGCTTTACGTTTGTTGTAGAACTGATTGATTGATTTTAATGGTCGCCCGTTAATCAGGAGAGGTGTAAAACCCGGCTGATTTGAAGTTAACGCCACTAAGTTATCCAGTCCTAAATCAATACTAGCTACAAATTTATCATCGTCCAGGGTGGACTCCGACTTGTCATAAATTACCTCGATCGCATATGAATCATATTTGGGAACCAACCTAACTTGGCAGATACGAGCGGGATTTACTTTGGTTTTGATTAAAATTTCCGTACCCGAAAGCTTGATGATTCCTTTCTTCAACTGCGTGCTGCTAATTGCTTGTATCGTGTACACGAGAATGTTTCGCCCTTTGACCTTATCTTTGTACTTCGGCAGTTTTGGGCTACCAGTAAATTTAGATGGATCAGTTTTGTAAGCTTTAACCGCTTCAAAAAATGATTTCCAATTCTTGTCCAATATCATCAAGATTTGCTGACTGACTTTAGCTGGCAAAGCCTTGTATGCTTGATGAGACTTCATCAAACGATTCATTTCGTTATAATTGATGTAACTCCATCCATAAACAAAACTCTGACGAATGACGTAGTTAGCAGCATTGTAGAGATTTTTGGATTTAAAAGCTAATTCATCAATCTGGGCGAAACGGTGTTCTGTAGATTTAATGATATGCCTCTCTGCTAGTTGCATTCAGGGCCTCCATCTTTTAACGAGAGCAACATTTCCTTGTTTGACTTTCTTGACTATATGATACTACTATAGCCTTTCTCAGAAAGATGAGGTACGATTGGGCATAGGTCTCCGTGGGCATACCTCACCACGCTTGAGAACCGCTATATTGTTTATTGATGCTTACAAACTTAATGAAGTTTTATAATACTTCCTTGAAACAACAGAGTTCAGTTTCCAAACAGCCCAGGCTCGTGCTGCCAAATATTTTTGCTTTCCCACCTAACCGGGATACCCTGGGTGCGACAGCTTATTTCATTGTAGAAAACGAATCGAACATCCTGGTAGATTGTCCCGCTTGGGATGAGATTAACCTAGCCTTTTTGCGGGAAAACGGCGGCGTGCGGCTGCTGTTTCTCACCCACCGTGGCGCTATCGCCAAGGCGCGGGAGATTCAGGAAGCCACGGGCTGCGATATCCTGATTCAAGAGCAGGAAGCTTATTTGCTCCCCGGATTGCAACTGACGGTTTTTGAGCGAGAATTTACTGTGAGCGATCGCATAAAAGCATTTTGGACTCCCGGCCACTCTCCTGGTTCATCTTGCCTTTATGATACTGGCAGCGGTGGAGTGTTGTTTACCGGCAGACACTTGCTCCCCAATCGAGAAGGCGCCCCGGTACCGCAGAGAACGCCCAAAACTTTTCACTGGCCGAGGCAAATTAACAGCGTGCAGTCAATTATCGATCGATTTTCGCCTTCGACTCTTCAATATATCTGTCCCGCTGCGAATACTGGTTTTTTGCGGGGAAAAGGATCGATCGATCGAGCTTTTGAGCAATTAACTAATCTAGATTTAGTTGTTTGTTTGCAGAATCAAGAAAACCGGGCGGTTGAAACCGCATCTATACAAGCAAAACCCGCCTCCGCGGGTTGAAGGAGACGGCGGTTTCAACCGCCGTCTTATCAATCGCGTATTGGATTAAAATTACCTTATTTTCTTCAGTCCACGGAGGTGGACATTGTTTGTGTAGGCGCGGTTTCAACCGCCGTTTTATCTTAATTCCGCCGATTCTTACAGCCGATTCTTATGGAAAAAACCGAAAAACAAAAAATGCTCGCCGGCGAATTGTATTTAGCTAGCGACGAACAATTAATTGCCGATCGCCAGCGAGCCCGCCGCCTCACCAGAATCTACAATTCTACCCACGAAGACGAACCAGAGAAACGGTTAGAAATACTTGCCGAATTGTTCGGTGCAATCGGCCCCAAAATAGAAATAGAGCCGCCTTTTTACTGCGACTTCGGCAGCAATATTTATGCGGGAAACGGATTGTACATGAATTTTGGCTGCGTGATTCTCGACTGCAATCGAGTTAACATCGGCGAAAATTTGCTGTGCGGCCCCAACGTGCAAATTTACACTGCTTTTCATCCCACCGATCCGGAAATCCGACTTTCTGGCCGAGATCTCGCCGCTGAAATTAATATTGGTAATAATGTTTGGATTGGTGGAGGCAGTATTATTTGTCCGGGAGTCACTATTGGAGACAATAGCACGATCGGTGCAGGCAGTGTTGTTGTCAAAGATATCCCCGCCAACGTCGTGGCTGCGGGGAATCCTTGCCGAATCATCCGGCAGTTGCCTTGATGTGGTACGATCGACTCACTGGCGCGATCGGCTTTTTGGAGCTTTACACAAAAATTTTAGAGACTAGAACCGCCAGTTTGAGATTTTTTAGGTAAAATCCCCGAAAAAATCTGCGGCAAAAATCTCAAATCTCAAATCTCAAATCGCTTAATTTCTCCCTCCCGGTTTCTCCACTACCAACCTTTTCTTATGACGACTGCAACAGTTTATCCCAACGCACCCGAACTCGGCACCGACGACTACATAGTAGTGGGTTTAGCCACCTGCTTCATCAAAGAAGAAGGCGAAGTTCATCAAGTAAAAGTAATCGAACCTATCCCTTCAGCAGCTTTGCAAGCAATTGTCAAGGGAATTCCCACATCTTATGAAATGGCTTGGGGGACGACTTTAGGATCGGTGTTAGACGGTGAATCACCCCAAAGGCTGCCGGAATTCCCCGCCGAAGCTCAGTTTAGCGAAGAATTTGGCTTTCGGGCGATCGCCGCAGCCCGCACTTACAAAATCCGCCCCGAGGCTCAAGTTCACATTCCCTTAGGAACAGTTCGTAACGACTTTACGTATTCCTTAGAACGCAAAAGAGTGCTGAACACCGAGCGCGTCATTCGCACTGAAGACAATGTGAAACAGCACGAGCACACTCACAAGGTTCTTTAAATGAATCGCCCAACAGCAGCTATTTAGCACCGCAAAAAGTTTTGAGATTTGAATTAAAGATTTAATAACAAATTTTTGGTTCATCAATAACTCAAAACTTTTAATATTTTATGATTGGGGCAACGCCATACATCTCAATGTAGGGGGCGCAGTCTGTACCTTACCTAATTGCACAAAAGCAATACATTTCAACATTACCTAACCAGTAAATCCACCTAATTAAATATAAAATATCAGTGGCTAACAAAGCTGGCTGTGTATTCCCTCTCTCTTCTTTTGACCCGCTCGCGAATCCGAAAGGCTTCTGCCTTCTCGCCTCTCTCTTCTTCCTTCTGACTGATGAAAACTGTCAACTGTCAACTGTCAACTGTCAACTGTCAACTCTTCCTTTCAACATCGGGTGCTTGTGGGCAACCTTGCCCAATTGACATAAATTATTAATAGCAGTTAACAAAACTATGAAAATTTTGAATAATTAAATTGTTGAAGAAATATTGTAGCTTCTCAAAAATATGGTAAAATCTGATTCCAGTCAGACAGGGTGAGCGGGCCGGCGGGAAAAAATTCAAAAATCCCCGCAATTATTGCTAGTAGTTTCAGACTGCTGACAGGCGGGCAAGTTCATCGCTGGTGAGCTGAGAATTTCAATCTCACAAATTGGTCAAACCATGGGAAGCTTTGCGAAAGTGAAGTGGTGGAAATTAACTCAACTATTGCCAGCGAGATTTAAGGGCGAATACGATCTGCGCTACAAAATCGCGTTGTTAATTTTGGGCGTAACAATTATGGCAGCTAGCATCGCTGGTTGTATCAGCTATCAAAGGGTTCGCCGCTTGATTGTCAACAATTTAGAGCGAAATGCTTTGTTAGAAGTTAAGGAGCGCGGTAACAAGATCGATCGCTGGATCGGCACGAGAAAGACTGAGATCGAAACCCTTGCTAACACTCCTTCGGTGCGATCGATGAATTGGTCTGTGGCAGGGCCTTATTTAAAATCCGAAGTAAATCGTCTGCAAGACTTCAAGCATTTCGCATTAATTGAACCCGATGGTTCTTATTTTACCACAAAAGTTGGCAGAGCTTTGATTAACGTTAGCGATCGCCAACACTTCAAAAAGGCAATGGCTGGGCAACTATATGTTTCAGATCCTACCATTTCTCGCACGCTCAAAAAACAAAGTATTGTTCCCATTTCGGCTCCGGTGTGGTCAAATTCTCAGGAGAATCAACCAAAAAAGCCGATCGGAGTAATGAACGGTGTCATTACTATCGACAGAATTGCGGAAGTAGTAGGAAAGCTGGAATATGAGGCAGGAACTTACGCTTTTGTACTCAATTCTCAAGGAGTGCCGATTGTCCATCCCGACACTCGGTTAATGGGAAATATTGACAAAGCGGCTCCCAGTCTTTTAGAGTCCGCAGATCCTAATTTGGCGAATGTAGTGCGGGAGATGGTTTATCAAAAAACGGGCATTGTACTGACTCAAATCAACGACGCCAGAGTTTATGTTGCCTATCTTCCTTTAGAACAAGCTGAATGGTCGATCGCCCTGGTAATTCCCAGCGACAATCTCGAAAAAGAACTGTTCGCCTTAAATAGATTAGCAGCAGCAGCCACCGGACTGTTTGCCGGAGCTATTTTGGCAGTAATTGTGGCACTCAAGCTATTTTCCCAAAAGTGCATTCGCACTCGCGCAGAAGCCCTTCTCCACCGATTGACCGGCCGCATTCGCGCTTCCTTGGAGCTCGATCGCATCCTGCAAACTACTGTAGACGAACTCGGTACCTTGCTAAAGCTCGATCGGGCAATTTTTGGCTGGTACGACCCCCGGCAAGATACTGTGGAATTTTGCTGGGAATATTGCCGGGAAGGTTTACCGGGGCGCTTGGGAATCTTCGGCGCCCAAACAGGGCCCTGTGGAGATTTAGCTGCACGGCTGCATCGGTGCGAAACCATACTTCTCCAGAAAACCTCCGCCCCCGATGCCACAGCCTCTCAGGAAGCAGTGCATCTCAAACTCACAGACAGCCACTACGCAGCAGTACCCGTACTGACTCAGACTAATCGGCTGGGATATCTGTTCGCTTGTGCGAATCGGCGGTTTGCAACTCCCGACGAAGTGGAAGTTTTGGAAGCAATTGCAGACTCGCTGGCGATCGCAATTTCCCAATCCCAACTCCACGGGCAAATTCAAGAAGAACTCAAACTTTTAGAAGAAGTATTAGCGCAACTCAGAAGAACCGAAGAGCATTTAGTACAAAGCGAAAAAATGACAATAGTCGGTCAACTCGCCGCCGGAATTGCCCAGGAAATTAACAACCCAATTAACTTTATTTACGGGCGCCTGATTCACGTCAACGATTATCTCAATAATTTGCTGAATATACTTCGCCTCTATCGCGAACAATATCCCACACCTGTGTCGCGAATTGCCCAAGAAATAGAGAGCTTCGACCTAGATTTTATCAGCGAAGACTTGCCACAAATTCTCAACTCTCTGAAAATAGGAACCGATCGCATACGCCAGAGCATCCTGGCTTTGCGGAACATTTCACTTCCAGATGAAGCCAACAAAGAACGCGCCAACCTTCACGAAAGCATCGACAATATTCTACTGTTGCTCGCTCACCGACTGGAGAAAAAAATATTAGTAATCAAGGAGTACAGTAACCTGCCACCAATTTTGTGTTATCCCGGTCAACTGAGCCAAGTATTCGCTAATATCCTCAGCAAGGCGATTGATGCTGTTAACAAGATTGACAAATTCGATCAAACTATTACAATTAAAACAGATATTGTCGAGCATTCAACAGGCAGATTTATTGCAGTATCGATCGCCCACAACGGTTCTCGAATTCCGCCGGAAATTCAAGACAGAATCTTTGACCCGTTTTACCATAGCAAATCCTTGAAAAATTATACAGGATTGGGGCTATCAGTTTGCTATAAAATTATTGTAGATTTGCACGGCGGGCGCCTGACAGTTCAATCTCCCGTGCCATCTCAAATTGAATCTCAGACTCTATCTCAAACTGAGGGTGGTGCTGAGTTTGTAGTAGAATTGCCGATCGTTTGAACTGTCTTCGCTAATAGGATTTACAAACTAATAGCGACGCACCTAATCTTCCGTAGGGTGTGTCGCTTCCACCATCTTTAATAAAGACCGACAATCTAATAGCGACGCACCTAGAAGCTTCAATGAACCTATAAGCCAATACGGTTTACTTAACGCTTTTGATGAATTTCATCTGACGATTTTTGGATTATAAAGAGGTGAAGTAGATATTAAGAAGATTTTACCGCAGAGAACACAGAGAACACAGAGAGGGGAGGGATAAAAGGTTTTTTTACGACATCCAAAACCCTCGCAATACTCTTCCCTCTGCGCCCTCTGCGGTTAAAAACTCTTGTCTTGATGGAGTCGATTGTATTTCAATACCGTTTACTTAATGCTTTTGATGAATTTCATCTGACGATTTTCTGGCAATATAGCCATTTTGGGCAAGTCAGATTTTTCTTAAGTCAACTGTATTGACCTATAAGCAAGCCGAGTTTTTTTATTGTAGCATTTTTTTATAAATGATATTACCATAAAGAATTGTTTGAAACCCCTAGTCCCGATGGGGAGAAATTAAAATCAAACGACTTATTACTCCAATTCTCTTCCTTCCATCCAGGTAGATGTAGATGTCGCTGTCAACTGTCAACTGTCAACTGTCAACCGTCAACTGTCAACCCAACTCTTACCCATTGTGACAGGTTCCTGATAATTAGAAGTGTAACCTGGTAAAACTTTTATACTCGGTTGGGCGACTCGTAACGTTAAAGAAAGACGAACTTTGCCACTTCTATTATAAATCGAACGATGTACAAGTTGATCGGTAAATAAAATAAACTCACCCGGTTTTAAAACTACCGGAATCGCCTTCTCTTCAACTTCATTGGGAACTCGAAAAAAATGATTCCCACTAAAGAAATCGGTAATTTTGACTTGACATTTTTTGAGGTCACTTTTCGAGATATATTCAAACCCGTTTGTCTCCGTTACTTCTGTTAAACCAATATAAATATTAATTGTTTTTCCCTCCCCAGTCAGTAAATTAGGATAAATATCTCGATGCCAAAAAGGAATTAATTGACGTGAGGGATAATTTACCCATAATTCCGAACGCCACAATTTTAAATTGTCCCCTAAATAAGCTGTAAGTATTTTTAATACATTCTCATCTTGACACAGTTGCAACACCACGGCAGAATCTAAATGTCTTTCCATATAAAATTGGCCTTTGTAACATTGAATCAGCAGCAACATAACTGAACCAAATTGCAACCTCAAAAGAGATTTTAATGCCTGAGTCAATAAAACTTTAACTGGCGGTTTTGGTAAAACTTCCTTAAAGATACGATCGCAAATAGTCGCGAGTTCCTCCTGATTCAACTTGAGAGTGTAAGGCCCCCATATCCCATCAGTAGCATCATAATTATTTCTCTCTTTCTGGATAACTTGAGTGCAGCCAGTCCATAATAAACTTTTTTCCCACAACTCGTGGCATAAATCATTATTTTGTGCTAAGACAGGTAATGTTATTTCTTGTCCTGTTTGACCTAAAAATTTACCTGATATCGACTCGAATTCTGGAGAAGTAGCACATAAGAGACTGCTATAAGCTCCCTTTTCTGGATTAATTCCTAAACCGAGATATTTGCTCAAACGATGACCGATGGTAATATTAGATTGGACAAAACCTGGATGAACTGCGTTAACTGTGACATTCGTTAATTTTTGGGCAAGTTGTCTGGTTAAGAGCAACAGGCAAAGTTTAGACTGGTTATATGATTCAATAAAATTTA
This sequence comes from Microcoleus sp. bin48.metabat.b7b8b9.023, assembly GCF_013299185.1. Taxonomy (GTDB): domain Bacteria; phylum Cyanobacteriota; class Cyanobacteriia; order Cyanobacteriales; family Microcoleaceae; genus Microcoleus. Next base: position 83,372 of record NZ_JAAFKG010000026.1, read on the forward strand.
AGGGTGTTTTTTTGATAAATAAATCCCATTTAATTTGAGTGGGTTTTAATGCTAAATCTGAGGAGGCCACAATCACGCGACTTGAGGCGGAATCTGGTATCTTATCTAATAATAAATAAGTCAGAAGAAAATGACCTAAATAATTAGTCCCCCAAATCAACTCAAATCCTTCTTGAGTCATTCCTCTGGCATCGAATATTCCGGCATTATTGACGAGGATATGTAGGGGCAAATTTCGGTCTTGAAATAGCTTGACACAGTGACGCACTGACTCTAAGGATGCCAGATTTAAGGGTAAATATTCTATATTGGGATTTCCAGTGGTTTCACGGATGTAGGCGATCGCGTTTGTCGCTTTTTTCTGGGATCGGCAAGCAATAAAGACATGATGTCCTAATTTAGCTAAACCTAAAGATGTCATTAAACCAACACCGGAATTACCACCTGTAACGAGACAAACTTGCATAAATTAATTGATTTTTGATGTTGTTGGGAGTTATTATAGCCTTTGTCAGAAAGATTCGCGGACGTTGTTGGGCTTGGGCCCTTCTTAGTTTAGTGGTTTTATAAGCTGTCAGTCATACCTCATTTTTTTGAGAAAGGCTATAGCCTTTCTCAGAAATATAAAGTATAGCTGACTATAAATGGAGTTTTTGATTCGGCATTGCTTACTAGATAATAAATATAAGAGGGCTTAAGCCCAACAACATACCTCATTACCTTTACGATCACTTGTTAAATAGTTTGGTCTGTGGTGATTTTGCCAGAAATAATAATGCACAATCAATGGCGGTTCTCGATTAAGAGCGATCGACAAAAGAGCGAATTTTCCGCCACCAAACAGCCGGTGAATCCTCTGGGCGGTATTTGCGATCGAACATCGATAAAATTAGGGGCCAACCTCCCACCTTCGCACTCATCAACAAGTGCATTAGCAGACAAAACACCAATACCACCCAACCAGAGAGGTGCAAATAATACCAAACCTGTGTCAAATCCCCAGCCGGCAGCCATTCTTCCTTAACCATACTGCCAGATGCGATCGCAAAAGTGAGCGCTAACAACATCAAAGTATTCACAATCCGGTGCAAACTGTACCACCAAATCGGTGTTCCCACCTGCGCCAGTTTGGCAAAAGAATCGGGCTGCACTAACCGTCTTTGACCTGCATACAAACTGTACAATGCAAAAGCAGGCATAAGTCCTAACAGCAACAGCTTGCCAAAAGTGCCGTGAATCCCGATAATGTCTGCAATCCGAGGCACGGGGACTTTCCCAAAGCGCCCGTCATAGGTGTTGTACACTATAAATGCGCTCAAAATTGATAAAAGGGCGATCGCCGCGTTAGCCCCGTGCAGTAATCTCAGTAGCAATGGTTGGTAAGGTCGAGATCGTGGCATTCTGAATTTTGCGACTTGATAAATAGTCTGCCATATAATACAGCTAATCCCGGAATTTTTCAACAGTCAATTGTGAAACAAATGTGACTTAAAAATGAATGGATTATGAAATATTGCTGTTTTACTAAAGTTTAGTGTAGACTAAAACAGTCGGTGAGAATATTTACTTATAACATCTCAGAGTTAACAAAAATGGATGCAGGCACTACCGTCTTTCTTTCCTTGGGATTAGCAGCAGATGCTTTTGCTGTTGCTGTTTCAAGTGGTATAGCAATCAAACACATGAAAGTCAATAAAGCTTTGAAAATCGCCTTATTTTTCGGTTGTTTTCAAGCTGTGATGCCCGTAATCGGATGGTTAATTGGTCTGACTTTTAGTTTCTTGATATCTGCGATCGACCATTGGATAGCTTTCGGGCTTTTGAGTTTCATTGGCGGTAGGATGATTTACCAATCGCTGCAAACCGAAGAAGGCGAGAAAAAGTTTAATCCCTTAGATACGGGGACTTTGATAATGCTATCGGTAGCGACGAGTATCGATGCCCTCGCTGTTGGCATCGGATTTGCCGTCCTGAAAGATTCTATCGCTCCGGCGGTAGCTGCGATCGGATTTATTACTTTCTTTTTAGCTTTTGCAGGCGTGTTTATCGGTCACAAGTGCGGCAACTTGTTTGCTAATAAAATTGAGATGTTGGGCGGGGCAATTTTGATTTTTATTGGCAGCAGAATCTTGTTTTTACACTTAACAGAAGTTCCATTAGTCATTGGTCATTAGTTATGGGTTATTAGTTATTGGTTATTGGTTAGCAATTATTTGCTTGGTAGTCATTAGTCGTTTTTCCCACCATAAGATCAGCAGTCTCAGAAGGTTCTAATTTCAAATGGCCAATTCCCAATCAATAACTATAGCCTTTCTCAAAAAGACGAGGTATGACTGACAGCTTATATAACCACTAGATTAAGAGGGCTTAAGCCCAACAACGTACCTCACTTTTTTGAGAACCGCTATACGAATTACCAATGACAACTGTCAACTGCCAACTGCCAACTGCCAACTGACAACTGACCAAAAATGCTATAACAGCAATATTGCATTACAAGGATAAAAATTCCGTGCTAAAACTTTACGGCGGAGCCCGCAGCAGGGCCTCAATTGTCAAATGGTATCTCGAAGAAATAGCGGTTCCCTACGAATTTGTGCTGCTGGATATGCAAGCAGGGGCGCACTTGCAGCCAGAGTTTCTTGAAATTAACCCGATCGGCAAAGTGCCTGCTATTGTGGACGGAGATTTTAAACTTTGGGAATCCGGGGCAATTTTGCTGTATTTAGCTCAAAAATATGGTAAGATACCTGACACTGTGGAAAAACAAGCCGAAATTGTGCAGTGGGTTATCTTTGCTAACGCCACTCTCGGCCCGGGAATATTTGTCGAAGCCAGCCGCGATCGCGAAACCCCGAAATTGTTACAACCGTTAAATAGCATTTTCGAGAAACAGCAGTTTTTAATGGGCGATGAATTCGGTGTCGCTGACGCAGCAGTCGGCTCGATGTTGATCTACATTCCGATGATGCTACAGGTAGATCTCAGTCCTTACCCGTCTGTTTTAGATTACATGAAGCGGATCTCAGAAAGACCGGCATTTAAAATTGCGATGGGCGGGAGTTGAAGGAAAAGGGAAGAAGTCCGAGGGAAGTCGGAAGAAGGAAGAGGGCATTAGTGTCAACTTAACGTCTTATGTAGTGCCAGACTACTGTTTGACGCTATAGCCCAGATCCCCCCTAGCCCCCCTTGAAAAAGGGGGGGACAAGAGTATTTTCTTGCGTCCCCACAAAACTTAACAGCTAAAAGCAGGGACAATTGGTGAATTGCCCCTGTTTTTAATGAAATGAAACTTATCTGAACCCGACAGCCGCTTGCCAGACAAAAGCCAGCAGCAAGAAAAACACGGGAATCACTGGCAAAACATTAATCAAAGGATCAAAGATCGCATAAGCTTCGGGGAGTTTAGCCAACAGTAATGCAGCTTCCATGAATCAACCTACCTATCCAACAGAATTTTCATAATTGTCGCATATCTTCACCAAAGCCAATCACGATCGATCGACAGTTGGTGCCAGCCAGTGGGCAAACTCTTCAGTAAATCGATCGGCCAAAATCGCCTCCCGCATCCTCCCGGTAAAGCGAATCAACTCTGTCACGTTGTGCAGCGCCAGCAAAGTATAGCTGAGTGCTTCCTTCGCCCGCGCCAAATGCGCCAAATAAGCCCGACTGAATTTTTGGCAGGTATAGCAAGGACAAGACTCATCCAGCGGAGCAAAATCCTCCCGAAACCGAGCATTTTTTAAATTCCAACGTTCCCCGCGCACAAAAGCTGTGCCGTGACGGCCCAGCCGAGTCGGAATCACGCAATCAAACATATCTACGCCACTCGCCACAGCCAAGGCCATTTCGCGATAGGTGCCAATCCCCATTAAATAACGGGGTTTATTTGCCGGTAACAGGGGCGCAGTAACTCTCACAATATCTGCGATCAAATCCCCCGATTCGCCGACGCTAACTCCGCCGATCGCATAACCGGGCAAATCTAAGTCTATCAACTGGTTCGCCGCGCGCGATCGCAAATCGGGGAAAACGCCCCCCTGGACGATGCCGAACAAAGCTTGCTCCGGGCGCGAGTGAGCTTGCATACAGCGTTGCAGCCAGCGGTAAGTGCGGTCTGTAGCCGCCTCCACCTCATCCCGTGTAGCGGGGTAAGGCGGACACTCGTCGAAGGCCATAATCACGTCAGCGCCCAACTCGTTCTGAATCTCGATCGACTTTTCCGGCGTTAAATTAATGATGCGGCCGTCGCGGGGAGCTCGAAAAGTCACCCCATTCTCAGAAATAGTCCGCATTTGGCTCAAGCTAAACACCTGAAAGCCGCCCGAATCCGTCAGAATCGGGCCAGGCCAAGCCATAAATTTGTGCAATCCGCCGGCGCCTGCGACAATCGCTTCCCCGGGCTGCAAGTGCAAGTGATAAGTATTTGCCAAAACCATTTGAGAGCCCGCGTCCTCAAGATGTGCTGGTGTCAAGGTTTTGACATTAGCCAGCGTCCCCACCGGCATAAATTTAGGCGTTTCCACAATACCGTGGGGAGTCGAAAAAACCCCTGCACGTGCTTGGGTATGGCTGCAATTAGCCTGACATTTAAAAGAAAATTTTGCCTTGTCTTCAGTCATTAGTCACCGTCGATCGTTCACCGCTACTGGGCAGTCCGTGTTATCTAATCTATTGTTGTTGACATCGCGACAAAAAAAACCATGACCCCGCCCAAAAACGGAGACAAGTTTCCGACAATTGTCGTGGAGGGCAAAAAATTTTAGATTTTAGTTCTACCTCCGATATTCACGGCGCTGCGAGTAAATCTAAAATCTAAAATCTAAAATCGACTGACTGACGATTAAAACGGGGAATCATCCTCATCCAATTGCAGATCCCAGTTGCCTGAGAGTACCTGATCGACCACCGCATCTAAAGCCGCAGCATTTAAATTCCGGGCGACTTGCTCTTGCAAAGGATTGGAAAGGGGAATTAACCTCAACTGCCGTCCCTCTTGAATCAGGTCAAAATAAGCACCTTCTTCAGGAGAATGTTTCAGTTCCAGGTAATCAAAACTATATACGTTCAAATAAAGCGCGTGGTTGGCAATCAGAGTAGAGCGATCGGGATTCGCGAAGACTTCGAGCACATAACCTTCCCCTTCGTTGTAAATCTTGCCATCTTGTATGTGAACGTAACGGACACGTCCTAAATCAAACAGCAATCTTTTGATATCGCGTTTGTTGACGACAATGCCAGTATCGATGATGCAAGGAGCAACTACCCTGTTATTCAATTGGTCGTGACTCATGGAGCAAAAGCCTCTGTTGTAGTATGTTCCCGTCTAGGAAGTCATGGAGTTAGCTAGAATTCTGGGTACGGGAAACGCGGGTAGTGAGTTTAGCCATTTTAGATTGGGATCTTCGGGATCGCTGCCGGCAGAGGTTTTCCGGGGAAAAGAACTCGGGCAGGAGGAATACCCGATCCAAAGGACTTGGGTGTTACAGTTCCAATTCTGGCACAGGCTAATGAATTAGCAACCGCATACAAGATGAAAAATTTTCTATCTTATGATGGATGATAAATTGGTTCGCTCTACGATCGACTTTTTCCGGAATCAAGGTGCTGCCATCGCAGCCGCAGTCGCTTTTTATACTTGCTTGCCGGTACCGATGTCTTGGACTTTGGAGTTTCGGGGCATTGCTCGCTTGGCACCGGCGATCGGGCTTTTGATAGGTGGGATGCTGGGACTGGCGGATTTTGGCTTGCAGTTGTTGGGTATGCCTGCTCTGACTCGATCGGCCTTGGTGGTAGTTTTGGGTATTGCCATCACTGGCGGGCTGCACCTAGACGGGGCTATGGACGCGGCGGACGGACTGGCCGTCCCCGACCCGGTTCGCAGGCTGGAAGTGATGCGGGACAGTGTTACAGGGGCCTTTGGAGCGATGGCTGCGATCGCGATCGTCCTGCTCAAAACTGCCGCGCTCTCGGACTTGAGTAACTATCGGTGGTTGGCTTTGATGGGTGTGGCGGGTTGGGGGAGGTGGGGTCAACTGGTGGCGATCGCCCGCTATCCGTATCTCCGCCCGGAGGGTAAGGGAGCTTTTCATAAAGAATCGATTTATTCACCTTTTGATTTTATCCCAGGAGTGCTGTTGTTGCTAAGTTTGAGCGTGCTGCAAGTTGTCTTGGAGGGCGATCGCTGGCTGTTGGCGGTGGGGATGGCTTTGGGGGGAAGTGCGATCGGAATTTTTGCGGGTGCCTGGTTTAACCACCGTTTGGGCGGTCACACGGGCGATACTTACGGTGCTGTAGTCGAGTGGACTGAGGCTTTGTTGCTGTGTCTTTTGGCGGCATTGCAAGGGTAAAGATAATTCGGCGATTGAAATCGCTGCTAAACAAACGAAGTCTGCCTCCGCAGACTAAGAGGTGGAAATCCGCACTCAACAGCAAGGATTTTCATCCTGTTTGCTGGCAATGGCCACGCTAGATTAGATACAGCAAACCTCAATCTTCTAAAAAGCTATGGAATATTTAATTGGTGCGATCGTTCTGGGAATGCTGATTTGGGCTGGGATCGAGATTGTCCAAACAGTCCGCAACTGGGAACCGAATCAATCTGAGTTTAACAAGAAGATGCAAGCCGAAATGGGCCAGTACGAAGCTAATGGTTTTGTAGCTGACGGCGCGATCGATTCTGGGGCGAAAACAGTCGGACACGCACTCCACGCCAGCCACTGTGCCGCCGAAGCCGCGGGTTGCGAAGCTACTCCAAGTGCGATCGCCCATGCTGCTGAAAGCTTATCGCACCTGCTGCACCATTAATATCATTTCAAAAGTCACGACGACAATTAAATAAATAGGTTCGTAGTGAGGACTTCAGTCCTCTCTCCTTTGATGAGGACTGAAGTCCTCACTACCAACTTTATGAGGTTTGTAGTGAGGACTTCAGTCCTCTCTCCTTTGATGAGGACTGAAGTCCTCACTACAAACTTTATGAGGTTTGTAGTAAAGACTTCAGTCCTCTCTCCTTTGATGAGGACTGAAGTCCTCACTACAAACTTTATGAGGTTCGTAGTGAGGACTTCAGTCCTCTCTCCTTTGATTAGGACTGAAGTCCTCACTACAAACTTTATCGCAGTATTTATGCTGATTGACTAAAAGATTCCGGTTTTAAATGAATGGAAAATGCAGCAGCAAATTTTCCATTCATTCTCAATCTTTACGCTTTCGGCTCAACCCAAAACGTCATCCCCTCAACCCTCAAACCTTTGCCGCGAGTGCCGCAATATTGACCGTTAGAACCAACAGGAGTATCGCCCACATTTTGAATGTGAGCGGTGTAAAATACATCGTAATTATCAGCTTGCGCCCCAGTCAGCCGTGCGGCAAATCCTTCAATGCGCTTGGCTTTACCCCGGAAACCGGCTAATTCCCCTTCCTCAATCCAAGCAGTATCGCCAACTCCTTCAACGTGAGCCATGTACTGCAAATTTAAACCGGGAACCGGAGGCTCTATTTTAATTTGAAAACCTTCGATTCGGCGGCCTTGAGCTTTGGTACCGGCGTATTCTTTATCGTTAAAAGTGCGATCGCCAATTCCTTGAATGTGCGCCAACACTTTCAAACCCACAGGCCCCACAACTTGAGAACTCGCAGACGGCGCAATCCAAACCCTGATCCCTTCTATTCTCAAACCTTTGCCGCGAGTGCCGCAATATTCGCCGTTGGAGGACACGTTGGTGTCGCCGATATTCTGAATGTGAGCAGTATAAAATACGTCATACTTATCAGCTTGCGGCCCACTCAACCGCACGGCAAATCCTTCAATTCGTTTCGCTTTACCGCGAAAACCGGCTAATCCCCCTTCGCTAATCCAAGGGGTATCGCCAACACCTTCGACATGAGCCATATACTCGACTGTTAAGCCAGAAATTTGTGGCTCGATATTAATTTGAAATCCTTCAACGCGGAGGCCTTTACCCTTAGTGCCAGCGTATTCTTGAGCGCTAAAAGTGCGATCGCCAATTCCTTGAATGTGCGCCAAAACTTTCAATCCCAAACCGCCCTCTACAGGCACTTGTTGAATCTCGCGAGGTGCCCCAAACACAATGTTGCCGAAACCGGTTGCTTGGAGAGATTTAGGTACTTCCACACTAGGAACGATAATCACCTCGTGCATGGGCGCCGTCGCGGCGGGAGATTCCAAAATTTGGATTTGTGGTGCAACTGTAACTTGTTTCGGCGCGACATTTCCCGACGGGATGATAATAACTTCGGGCAGAGGTTCGGCGCTGATTTTTGGTTCGGTTGCTGCTTGAAATACGGGCTCGACTTTCGCAGGTGCTGCTTTTACCATCTGGGAAATGGTTAATTTGCCTCGGGAAATGGCGACGGCTATTTGTTTCCCAAAAGCGGCGCTGACTGTTTCTTCGAGAATCACCCACTGTTCGTCATCTAGTTTGTCTTGCTGTTCCACCAGGGCGAGGACTGCTGCAACTGGGTGTTTGCCGCTAACTAAGGATTCTGCGTCGGAATGCAGTTGAGTCGGGGTTGATTCGGAAATGGCGCGGTGAAGTTCCCGAGCTCTGCCATGAACTGATTGTAAGGGCGCGAAGTCGCTTTGTTCGCGGTGGGCGATCGCCAATACTCGATCGAGCACTTGCAAAGCTGCGTCGCGAATTCCTGCTTTACCTGCGGAAGCTGTGGCTGTCTCGACTAAGTTTTGAATGTCTTTGAGGGAAGCAATTTCCCCTGGGGCAAGGGCGGATTTATTGAGCTCGAGTGCTTTTGTTTGGACTTCTGCAAAGTTTCGGCTGTAGGCGCTAATTTCTTGAAGTAAGCTGTCCGAGGGAGGAAAGCCCGAGTCTTGCAGTTGTGTGGCTGCTCTTGACAGGCGATCGGCTAAATTAGCATAAGTTTCCGATAATCTGGCTATTTGTTGTAACAAATCTTTATGTGGTGCTTCCATAGGTCTTGCCGTAAATATTTAACTTGCTGATTATAGACGGTGAGAGCCTTCTGAAGGTAGAAGGCAGTAGTCATTAGTCATTAGTCATTAGTCATTAGTTATTAGTTCCAGGGAAGAAGAAGAAAAATGCTCCCCTCTCCCCCCTCCCCCCCTCTCCCCCAATCTCCCAATCTTCCAATCTCCCCCAACTGTCAACTGTCAACTGTCAACTGTCAACTGTTGAACCCCTCTCCCTCGTGATCCATGTCACACCCGTGCAAACACTTAGTCACACTTTGCGAGTCCGGCTGTCACGGCCGGCCCTTAAAAATGTCACACAAATTGAGCAATAGCCGTCACTGCGGAGTCAGTGAAAACCGTTGATACTGAGGCTATTCAACAAATAAAACTCCGAAGTGTTATGGTACTGATTCGCGATCTCGCCCAACAAGCTCTGAGCCTAGGTTATTTAAGTCTGGAAGCCGAAAATCAACTGCGGCGGATGTTAACCACCACAAAGTATGACCTGGAAGACTTAAATGCTTTTATGAATTTGCAACTAGCAGCCATGTCCGGCTTGGTAAAACAAGAGTCTCGCGAACTCAAACAATTTGAAATATTTGGGGAGACCGCCTCGGAAACTGCTTGTTGGTAATTATTTTGCTTTGGACACCTTGAATTTTAGTAAGGAACATTTCGATCGTGCTGATTCGTGAAGTTGTAAAACAAGCTATTGACGCTGGATATCTGAGTTTAGAAGCGGAAAATGAAATGCAGCATATTTTTTCCTCGTCAAAGTGTGATTTGGAAGATTTGAATGCTTTTATGAGCTTGCAGTTAGCTGCGATGGCGGGTCGCGTGCGGCAAGAGTCTTTGGAATTGATAAGTTTGCCCACTATTTATGGAAAAAATTAATCGTGTTTATTCGGTCTTTGGGCTGGACACACATTGATTAGTATGCCTGACAATTAACTAATATTATAAGTTTGTTTTTCCCTAATTATTATAACGCAATACCGTTAACTTAAGGCAGATTACCCCTACTCCCCCGAGCGAAGCAGTGCAGTTTAATTGTCGTAAAAATAAACTTTAAACTACCTAAAGCATCGCTCAAAGGTCGGATAGCATCTGGGATGCAACTGTTATATAAATAAAAGGTACGTAGTTGGGCTTTAGCCCTCTTTTTATATAAAAAGAGGGCTAAAGCCCAACTACGTACCTAATTATAACGATGATAACTTATCAGACATAATACCCATGAAACCTTTCACAAAATTAACTTATTTATGGCTAGATGATAATCTAATCGCAAATAACGGGACTTAAACAAATTTTAAGCCCAAACAAGGCCTAAGGAATGAAAATTTAATAACTTCATCATCTACTCATTTGTCGGAACAGCACGGTAATTCCATTTTGGCAAATATTCATCAAAAATAATTTTCATTGTATTCTTAAATCCATCTGCTACTTTTCTACC
>NZ_JAAFKG010000027.1:0-20103 GCF_013299185.1 Microcoleus sp. bin48.metabat.b7b8b9.023
GTAACACGAACAACTTTTTGCCTCAACATAAATTTGACCCCAATAGTATAAACATAGCATACCATCAAGAGATTTGTAAAGGTTTTACCACAAATGTTGAGTTATTTTGCTTGCTGCTCGCTACCCCACCCTACTTCCTTCGAGCTGCGCTCTGGGGTCGTTGAGGGTAGGGCTTCCAGCTTCGACGGGGAGAACCTTAGAGACGGATGACTTACGCCTTCCACCCTTCGGACTTACCTTCCCTCCACTGGCAGTAGCGCTAGTTCCTAACGCTAAAATACGTAGCCCTTCATTTCGGATATTGAGCGCCGCATTCACATCTCGGTCATGCTTTGTTCCGCAGCTTTGACACTGCCATGAGCGAACATCTAAAGGCAAGCTACCAACTCGATTGAGACAGACCCAGCAGGTCTTAGAAGATGGGAAAAAACGGTCTACTTCAATATAGACCTTTCCATCAAACCCTGCTTTATATTTCAACATTCTGGTGAATTCTGCCCAACTAGCATCACTGATTGCTTTAGCTAGGTTGTGATTTTTCACCATGTTTTTCACCGCTAAGTTTTCCGTCACGATGACTTGGTTTTTGTTCACCAGTTTACGGGAGAGCTTGTGCAGGAAGTCTTTTCGGGTATTAGCAATCCGCTCGTGGACTCTCGCCACAATGCGTTTCGCCTTCAGTCGAGTATTTGAGCCTTTGACTTTACGTGATAGCTTTTGTTGCTTGCGCTTCAAGTTTTTCGAGCGCGCCTTTAAGCTCCGTGGGTTGTCAAACTTGGAGCCGTCGGAGGTGATGGCAAAGTGAGTCAATCCTAAATCAATCCCTACCGCTTTGCCCTCACTTGAAGATTCAGCTTCGGGTTTACCATCATCAAATAACAAGGAAGCAAAATACTTAAGCAGCCACACACAATAAATTACCCGTCGGAGCAGGCTCAAAGCCTTGTTGTATGAGGATTGCTACGTGTAATTAATTTTGACTGGGTACTTACCTGATGATGTTTGAGAGATAGTAACAGTCTTTAACTCACCCTCAAAAGTGCGGTGGATTTTAGCGGCCACCACCCCGATTTTAGGTAGTTTTAAGCCAGCATCCAGTATTTCGGTATGTTGAGGATATTGGATCGACTGTTTCCCGTGCTTCGATTTGAAGTTTGGGAAAGCGGCCCGACCTTCAAAGAAATTGATAAAAGCCCGTGAAAGATTGAGTGACACCGATTGCAGCACTTGACTGTAAGGTTCCTTCAACCATTCAAATTCTTTTTTCAATTCTGGTAAACGGTCATTCATCCCTTGCCGAGATAATCCTTTCCCAGTTTCTTTGTAGAGTCGATTGGTTTGGGCCAGCGAATTATTCCAGAACCAACGGGCACAGCCGAAAGCCTTTGCTAGCGCTTCCTTTTGTGTGTTGTCTGGATAAATTCGTACTTTGGCCGCTTTTTTCATATTTCTAATTTAACATAAATCCAAGAAAGTGGTAAATGTGCTTTTGACAGTACGCCGTGATTGTTTGTGGATTCTGCTTCGCTGCATCCAAGAGCCTCTCATCCCCCACCTGCTACATTACCGTGCATCGCTTCGCTGTTCCTTGATTACTCTGTGTTCGCTCATTTTGATCGAGTGTCTGGATTTATCTACGAACGAATAGGCATTACAGGCACAAAAAAAATATTGACATAACTTCAAATATGTGCATAAATTTTGAGAAAGCTACTGTGGATAAATTTCACACAAATGACACTACATATGGTGTTATTTAGCGTCAGATTAATTCATAAAGCACTAGAGAAAATGAGCGAACGGACAGTCATTACGCGATGTGGGGGAGTTCCCGGCGAATTGTTAAAATCTCCAAATTCAGACAAGGCAGCCGCCTAGCCGATCGCGAGCTGTCAACGATACCAAACCCAGAGGAAGTATCTTCAGCCCGCAACCGCCACCTGTCTGGGGTCATAATATATAGAGGCAAGATCGGTTAAAAATAAAAAACTACTAGCTGTTAAATCCGCAGAACGGACTCAACGTTATATGAAACGCAAACCTAACTCCTACAACGACAGAGACAGATTCGGCGACCCATTCCGGGGAGACGAAGACTCCGGGCCATTTGGCGGATCGTCGCGACGACAACCTCAGTCTGGTAAACCCTCTTTCCTCAATTCCGCCACCCTAGGGATTTTAACAGCGGTTTTTATTCTGGGAATTGGGATCGGCATTGCCTTCAGTTCCACGGCTACAATTAGCCCACAAAACGTAGCATCCCGGGAATTTATCGATCGCAGCGCCCCGAACCCCGAACTTTGCGTGCAGTTTGGAGCCAGCGCGATGGTGACAGATATGCGCCTCTTCGTCACCCTCAACCCCTTCAACGTCTACATATCCCAGCCGAGTATGCGTCCCGGATGCGTCCTGCGAACCAATAACTGGGCAATTCTCGAACAAAGAAAACTGATCAACCAAGAGCAAGTGCGCGAGTGTAAAAATCGCATGAACACCTTTGGGTTCACCGGCCCCCTGGAAGGTCAACCTGAAATTAACTGTATTTACCAAAACGACGGCGCTAAAAACCTGTTCCTCAACCAACCGGGTTCGATCGCTCCACCAAGTGAAGGTCAAAATTTCTAACTCTGACGATCGGATTATCGAAGTATAGGTGCGATCGACTCCAAGCGAGTATTAGCGAAGCGGTTCACCAAAATCGATAATCCGCTCCTGGGGGGCAGCAGGACGGCGTACAGGGGCAGAACTTACCCCCTGGCGTCTGTTAACCGGAACCCTGACTAAAGGCACATTTATCGGTCGGATTTGGTCGTTTGGAGTTGACAGCCCCGAAGAGTTTTGCTCGTAAGTTATAGCCTCAGCCGAGGCAGGTTGGACAGACGCTTTGGCAGGAGTTGAGTTAGAATCGGCTGACTGCGGATTAGGTGGTACTGGGATTGCAGTCGGTGTTTGCGTGTCGAGAGTTGCCTGGTAGGAAGCAGGCTCGATCGAGGGACGCAACACCCAGCGATTTTCTACCCCGACTCTTTGAAATTTAATTTGTTCGCCGTTGAAAGCCACTCCGGGAGACAAATTTACCAAAATTCTCATGCTTCCTGATGGTAGTTGAATTACCGCCACGGAACGTACATTGCCTTGCGGGTATAGCTGAGTTGCATCAACGGCGATCGGAGTATTGGGCAAATCCACAGCAATTTGAGACGGGTTGAGTAGGGAATAGGTAGGATTTCTGCCCTCTGGGAGAGTAATTTCTAGCTGATTTGTGGCTGGATCGAACCGCCAACTGGTGACTGTAGAAGCATTGGCTGGTTGCTGTGCGATTTGCACTGTCGCAACCGTGGTGGCTGCTGCTATACTCAGGGCGATCGACACAGAGCCTAAAAATGAGGATACCAAACAATTAGCAGTAAGTTTATGTAAGTCTGTCCAAAATTTAGGCGGTAATTTTTTGTATTGCATGGCTGTTTCAACAGTTGACAGTTGACAGTTGACAGTTGACAGTTTAAGAGCTACCTCTACCATTAAGTCAGAGGATTGGAGTAATGAATCGTCGGATTTTAATTTCTCCCGGGCGTGCACGCTTTCAAGCAATTCTTTCTCGTAAAAGTTGAGATTTTAACTAGCTTCGAGGATAATTTTTTTTGGTAGAGGTGTTGCGGGCGATTATCTACGGGATAAGTGCGATCGGCCGTACCGCTAACGGCAAGGGTGGCTTGACGCTGAAAGTTTAGCATTAATGGGTAATTGGAAAATTGGAAGTTATATCGTTTCCGGTTGGATCGGAATGATTTAACCGCAGAGAACGCAGAGAACACAGAGAAAGGGAAGAGAGAGATAAATACAGGACGATGTTAACGGATTTGATATTAACACTTTCTGCCTGATGCCGGATGCCAGCAGATACGCATTCATCCTTCTTTTCTTTAGAGAACGCAGAGAACACAGAGAAAGGGAAGAGAGAGATAAATACAGGACGATGTTAACGGATTTGATATTAACACTTTCTGCCTGATGTCGAATGCCAACAGATACGCATTCATCCTTCTTTTCCTGACCCTTCAAGTAGGGCAAGGTACGCCATAAGCAGCCGAAGAAGGATTAGTCGTCCGCGTTTTATGAAGAATTCAATAATATGAAAAATTTAACTAAATGGAAATTACTGCGATCGCGCTTGGTATTCAACCACAAGTGGTGTCAAGTCAGGCAAGATGAAATAGAATTGCCAAGCGGACAAATTATCGACGACTTTTTTATTAATGTCCGGCCCAATATCGCCCTAATATTTGCGGTGACGGAACAGCAAGAACTTGTATGCGTGCGTCAGTACAGGCATGGCGTCGGCGAAATTTTACTTGAACTCCCGGCTGGGAGTTTCTATCCTGCCGAAGAAAGTGGCAAAGCTGCTGCCGCCCGAGAACTGGCTGAAGAAACCGGATATGTTGCTGAACAAATTTTGGAACTAGCAGTTTTATACGACAATCCCGTAAAAGACACTAATTCTATTTACCTATATTTTGGTAAAAATGTCAAGCTTGCCAGCCAAATTAAATTGGATATTACAGAAGATATTGAAGTAGTTTTAGTACCCATTTCAGAAGTTTTGTTGAAAATAACTAACCGAGAAATTTGTGTAGCTGGAAGTATCGCAGCTATTTTTTTAGGACTAGATTTTTTAAAGAAACACCAGTTGGGTTTGTAATGAGGAGTTTAGTCGTCAGGTGGATGCGGACTTGCCTTCCGCACTAATATTTTTTTGCAATACGCTTTGAATAACAGGGCTATTTCATTCTCTTGTAGGGGCGGTGCCAAGAGTGCCCGCCCTCTCCGAGTAGAGGGGGTAGGCACTCTTGGCACTACCCCTACAAAATCGCAATAGTCCTGAGAATGAAATAGCCCTGCTTTGAATAATAAATTCCAAGAGATCCCCTCACATCCCCCGATCGAAGCATGGTAGTTTTATTGTTGAGAGATAGAAATAGGTACGTAGTTGAGCTTTAGCCTCCTTTAGACGTATAGATAAAGGAGGCTAAAGCCCAACTACGTACCTTTATTTGTTAAGGACAATATTAATTACATTACGATCGCTCGCCAAGCTTGTAAATTAGTAATTTCCGACCTTTGAGTGTGCAATTAATTGTGTCCGGTTACTTGAAAAACGGTTTGTAGTATTGAAGCGTGGGTTTCTGGCGATCGGTGCTTTAAGGGTTCGATCGCCAGAAACCAAGCGGGGAAAGATATTGAGAGTTATTGAATATGTGTGTTAGTCATTAGCCAGCAGTCATTAGTTGCGATCGAGATTTCTGGGAGAGGATCGCGATAAGGTGAGTCGCTATGCCATAATTGTAAATATCCAGAATTCTTGTAGCGACGCAGCCTACTTCTTCTCTCTTCCCTCTTCCTTCGTCTTTCTTGCTTCTTCCTTCAATCACTAACATCGATTACAAAATCATTGCTAAACTTCCTGATTCCTTCTTTCCTCTTCCTTCGTCTTTCTTCCTTCGTCTTTCTTCCTTCGTCTTTCTTCCTTCTTGCTTCGTCTGATGGAATCCCGCCAACAGCCGAACAGGTTGCACCCGCTTATCGCTCAATATCCTCTAAATTCGTAGCACAAAATTCTGAAAAGAGCAAACTCAAACCCTTAAACGAAAAGGAAATTTCTCAGCGCTTGCAAAATTTGCCTAATTGGACTAGAGAAGGTAAAACTATTAAATATACGCACAAATTTAAAAATTTTGTCGAAGCTGTCAGCTTTGTAAATTGTCTGATTTCCCCCTCAGAAAAAGCCGGCCACCATCCCGATATTGCTATTGCTTACAACCGCGTCACGATAAGTCTCACAACTCACGATGCAGAGGGGCTGACACAACAAGACTTCGATCTAGCCGAGACAATCTCTAAATTAGTTAGCGACTGGATGCCCGGAAATGTTTGTTTAGTAGTGGAAGGTTCTGGATAATGATTTTACTGTACCAAATCGCCAAAAATCAAACAAAAAATCAAGCGAAAAATCTGTTTTTAATTTTATCATTTTGCTTATTCCTCGGGGAAACGGCTGCTTTCGGGCAATCGGTTATCCCGGCGAATGACGGCACCGGTACTACCATCGTCCCTCAAGGAAATCGACTCGATATTAGCGGTGGTAAACTATCGGGAGATGGGGTGAATCTTTTTCAGAGTTTCCAACGGTTTGGCTTGAACCAAAATCAAACAGCGAATTTTATTTCCAATCCTAATATCCAAAATATTTTAGGGCGAGTTGTTGGCGGTGAGGCGTCTATAATTAATGGCTCGATCCAAGTTAGCGGTGGCAATTCCAATTTATTTTTAATCAATCCAGCGGGTATTATTTTTGGCAGTAACTCTCAGTTAAATGTACCCGCATCCTTTACTGCTACAACTGCTAATAGCATCGGTTTTGGTAATAATTTTTTGAACGCGATCGGTTCTAACAACTATCTCAATTTAACAGGAAATCCCAGCAGTTTTGTATTTTCGGATGTGACACCTGCCAGCATTGTGAATCGTGGGAACTTGGCGGTAAAACCAGGAGAAAATATAACTTTACTCGGTGGCACGGTTACAAATACAGGTCTATTTACAGCACTTGGAGGTACAATTAACATCCTTTCAGTGACTGGCCAAAGTGTTGTCCGCATCAGCCAACCAGGATATTTGCTCAGTATAGAAGTCAGCAGCAAAGCATTGAATTCTCAAGGGGAAAATCCCAATACATCCAGCGAAAACTCATCTGCAACTCTTCCCGAATTACTGACAGGTAAGGGTGAAAAAGTTAATAATGCTTCAGATGTTGCTGTTAATAGTGACGGTAGCGTTCAATTAACCAGATCTGCCTCGCAAACTCTCCCTCCTAATAATTTAAGACAAAATAACAGCGGGACGGCTCAAACATCTCCACAACCTACTAATACCAACAATCGCAATCCGCCTGCTAATACTAATAATGCCGCGAGCGCTCCACAACCTACTAATACCAACAATCGCAATCCGCCTGCTAATGATAGTAAGGACGATATGCCTCCACAGCTTAATACGGCAAATCTCAATGTCACTCCTAATGATACTAATGTTGTGATGTCTCCACAACCTAATACGGATAATTTAAATTTTCTTCCTAATAATATTCAGGCTCCTTCCAATTTAGCCACTCAATTTTTGCAACAGGGTAACAATCTGCAAAATGCTCTGGCACCCAATATCCAGCCAAATTTTCCTATCAACCAACAGCTTATTCCTAGAGGTTTTCCCGTGCCGATGATGAATAATATGGAGCTGTTGTCTGCGCCTCCGATTATTAATAACTTGCCGACAAATGGGAATATCGATCGCACTTCCATTCTTGCCAGTAACCAACAAAATTCTATTATCAACCAACAGATTTATTCTAACAAATCTCCAACACTGGCTCCCAACATTCAGGTAATTGATGCTCGCAGTCTTCCCGGGAATCCCCCGATGCCCGCTGCGCCCAATATAACTCAAATACGGGGCCGCCTCGGGCAGAATCTACCCCCCGGCGTCCCGAATATTCCCAGTGGTGTAGCGAATCCTCCGGCAAATTTGCAGGCAATTGCTAACATCAATTCCATGCTATCTTTAGATAGAAACCGAGCCGAGAAATATGCTAACTATTTTGGAAATGGCTTTGCCAATCCCAATATCGGTGCTGAAAATATTCGCGAAACTTTGCTCAAAGTAGCTTCACAAACAGGCAAGAGATCGGCAATTATTTATATTAACTTATTTAGCGATCGAGTAGAATTATTACTGTTCTCTCCCGAAGGTTCGGCGATTAGAAAAACCGTATCGGAAGCCAATCGCGAGAGCATCATCAAACTAGCAACGGAATTCCGCGCAGAAATCTTGAATCCTCGGAATCTGAACACCACCAGCTACAAAGCATCCGCTCAAAAACTTTACAGTTTGCTGATTGCACCTTTAGAAACAGACTTGCAGGAACAAAATATCAATACGCTGTTATTTTCAATGGATACGGGTTTGCGGAGTCTCCCCTTAGCTGCTCTTTATGACGGCAAACAATTCCTGGTGGAAAAATATTCTCTCAGTCTAATCCCCGCTATTTCGCTTACCGATACCCGCTATGTATCGCTACAAAATGCCTCTGTTTTAGCAATGGGAGCAGCTCAATTCGATCGGTTAGATCCCCTACCAGCAGTGCCAACAGAACTATCTACTATTGTAGATTTGTGGCAGGGAAAATCTTTCTTGAACGAACAATTTACCCTGAATAACCTGAAATCCCAACGCAGTAGAAATCCCTATCAAATAATTCATTTAGCAACTCACGGCGAGTTTAAACCGGGAGCAGCGAGCAACTCTTTTATTCAACTGTGGGATGGAAAACTGCAATTAGATCAACTCAGAAATTTGGGGTGGAACAATCCACCTGTGGAGTTGTTGGTACTATCAGCTTGCCGCACAGCACTCGGAGACGAAAAAACGGAAATGGGTTTTGCTGGCTTGGCATTTCAAGCAGGAGTTAAGTCGGCTTTAGCGAGTTTGTGGTATGTTTCTGATGAAGGTACGCTAGCATTGATGAGCGAGTTTTACCATCAATTAAAAACAGCTCCGATCAAAGCTGAAGCTCTCAGAGCAGCGCAAATAGCTATGATCCAAGGTCAAGTTCGGATCGAAAATGGAGTTTTGCGGGGCCCTTTTGTTGCAGCCAAACGGGGAGGGCAAAATAGCCAGCAAGCCATCGGAGAGATGGCAGGTAATGGCGATTCCCTACCCGCCGGGAACCCATTACGGGAAGATAGCTTGACTGCACAAAATCTCACTCATCCCTATTTTTGGTCTGCTTTTACAATGATTGGTAGTCCTTGGTAATCGATGTGAAATTAAATTCGATCGCGATTGTAAAATCTTAAATCTCAAATTATCTAAAATCCGCTCTTCATCCGAATAATTCATCTCTCTATTCTCTCTCTCTGTGTCCTCTGCGCCCTCTGCGGTTCAATCATTCCGATCCAGCCGAATTTAATATTAAATATTGAGAAACCCAGTTTATTCGCCAACCGGGTTTCTCAATGTTAGGTCAAATTTGGCGCATTAAATGCACGGTGCTGTTTACTGGGAAAAAGTCACAAAATCCAGAGCAGTAATAGCATTACTGGCTCCGAAAATATTAGCTACAACCTGCCCAGTAGAGGCTATTTGCAGGAATGTGCCGTTCGCAGTCGAGTTAATTTGCAACTGAGCAAAACTCAAGCCCCCACCTAAAGCAAACTTATCGATTCCTACTTCAAAATTAAGGACAGTATCGATACCGCTGTTGTCATTTAACACAAAACGATCGCTCCCAATACCTCCAATTAAAGTATCCTCGCCCGCACCGCCAAACAGCCAGTCATCTCCTGCACCGCCGTTGAGAATGTCGTTATCTGTTCCTCCGTAGAGAGTGTCGCTACCGTCAGATCCGTTGAGGGTATCTTGGCCTTCATTGCCATATAACAAGTCGTCGCCGTTGCCACCGTCCATGCACTCTTGCTGGCCGTTAGCACCCACGGAGACATCTTGGTTATCGTCGCGATCGCCATACATGGTATCGTTGCCATCTTCGCCGCACATAATATCGCTGCCGCCATCGCCGTACATCAAGTCATCGCCGGCATCTCCGTGGATCAAATCGTCATCCTTGCCGCCGCGAACAGTATCGTTACCAAAACCCCCGCCGAGAGAGTCGGAACTCTCACCGCCGTTGAGATAGTCGTTACCGTTGCCCCCAAACAGCAAATCGCGGCCGTTGGCGTCGCTGACTAATTCGTTTTGCAAGCCGCCGTAAAGCGAATCGTCTCCCTCGTCCCCGACAAGGGTGTCGGAACCGAGTTCGCCCCAAATCAGGTCATTGTCTTTGCCGCCGTAAACTAAATCATTGCCTTTTCCGCCAAAAATGCTGTCGTTACCGCTGCCACCGCCGATGATGTCGCCGCTATCGTTGCCGAAAATTAAGTCGCCTTCATCAGTAGCAATTGTGCTGCCAACAGCAGTACCGTAGTCGCCGACGATGGTATCAGAACCTTGATTGCCGTAGAGAGTGTCGGAAGCAGCTTCGCCAAAAATGCGATCGCCCCCTTTGCCTCCATAGGCCAAATCCCGGCCGTTGCCACCTAGCAAAGTATCGTCGCCTTCTTGGCCGAACAGTACGTCATTGCCATTGCCTCCAAACAGCAAATCTTGCCCGTCTGGATCGCTATCTAGGGAGTTGAGGACACCACCAAACAGGGAATCGTTACCGCTGTCGCCGTAGAGGGTGTCACGGCCCTTATCGCCGAAGATCGCGTCGTCCTCTTTGCCCCCGTAGGCGATGTCTGGGCCTTTGCCGGCGAAAATGATGTCGTTGCCTTGATTGCCAGCAATTGCGTCCCTTCCTTCGCCACCGAAAATCAGATCGGCCTCGTTACCAGTCAAGTCGATGTTGTTGCCGTTGTCGCCGACGATCGTATCGTCACCGCGATCGCCCGACAATAAGTCCGCACCGCGATCGCCAAAAATGCGATCGTTTTGTTTCCCTCCAAACACCACATCATTTTCTTTGCCCGCGTAAACGATGTCGTTGCCCTTATCGGCAGCGATGAAGTCTGCCCCTTGGTCTCCGAAGACAATATCAGCGCCGTCTTCACCTAAAACTATGTCGTTTCCAGCTTCGGCAAGAAACAGTTCGTTAGTGTCGTTCCCGCCTAAATAGTCGTCTCCGGGAGTGCCGAGGATCGTGTTTTGGATGTCGGTGAGTTCTACGGCGTTAGAGTCGAAGTTGAGTATTTGCCCTGCCTGCGGTTGGATAAATGTAATCGGAGGCAGCAGGGGTAAGGGGGTGCAATCGCAGCCCGTATCAGGTTCGGGTACCCGCCCGATAGGCGGGGGTGTTGGTGTGGGTGTCGGTGTCGGTGGCTGCGGGATTTCTGGTGTGGGGGTGGGTACCGGTGTGGGCGTGGGTGCCTGTATCGGGGTAGGTGTGGGCGTCGGTTGCCGAATTGGCGTGGGTGTTGGCGGTATGGGTGTGGGCGTCGGCGTCGGCGTGGGCGGGACAGGTGCGGCCAAAATTGAGATAGTTGCCGCAGTAGGACTGCCTAGGCTGCGGCTGTCTGTGACGCCGTAGGTAAAGGTGGTACCGGTGAAGTTGCCCGATGCCTGGAAGAACAATTGGTTAATCGAAGCAGGCGTCAGGATCTGACCGATCGTAATTGGAACTCCGCCGCTGGCTGGATCGCCTAAGAACAGACGACCTTGAGCTATTGGTGGCAGGGTTTTGATGTCGAAGGAGGCGATCGTATCGCTTGGATCGGGGTCTCGGCCTGCTAGTCCGGGTACGGTAATCGTGCTGCTGGGGGCCGCCGAGGTATTGGCATTAAATGGTACCGGCGGTTGGTTAAGTACGATCGGCAGTGCGGAGACAGTAGCAACGGCCGGGCTGGTAGCGCCGAGGTTGTCGGTGGCACTGTAGGTGAAGTTTGCCCCTTTAAAATCGGTGCCCGCCTGGAAGAACAACTGAGTAATTTGAGCTGGCGTCAGGACTTGACCGGCTGTAACTCGTACTCCCCCGTTGGCCGGATCGCCCAAGAACAGCACGCCTTCATTAGCTGGCGGCAAAGTCTCAATTTTGAAAGAAACCACAGTGCCGTCGTCCGATCCTCCGAGTCCGGGGATGTTGATAGCGCTACCGGGTAACAAGCTGACGCTGGCGTTGTTAGCAACCGGGGGTAGGTTAACCGGAGGCGGGAACAGGGAGGCAGTAGCGGGGGCCGGACTGGGCAACCCGGTGGTGTCTGTCGCGCTGTAGGTAAAGCTGGCCCCTCTGAACGCGCCTGTGGCCCGGAAGAATAGTTGGTTGATTTGCGTTGGGGTGAGGACTTGACCTGGTGTAATTGCCACTCCGCCGTTAGCCGGATCGCCCAAAAATAGGACGCCTTGGTCTGCGGGGGGCAGAGTGTCGATCTTGTAAGAAGCGATCGGGCTATCCGGGTCGTTTGCTATCAGCCCCGTGAGGTTGATGGTGGCGTTCGGCGCCACAGGAGAGTTGGTATTGACTGGTACCGGCGGTTCCTTGACCTGCGGCGGAATTAGGGCAACGGTAGCTGCGAGACTCCGATCTCCTCGATCGTCCGTGCTGCTGTAGGTAAAGTTTGCCCCTGTAAAAGTGCCGGTGGATCGGAAGAACAACTGGCTGATTTGAGCCGGCGTCAGGACTTGACCGGCTGTAACCGCTACTCCGCCGTTGGCCGGGTCGCCCAAGAACAGTACGCCTTCATTGGTTGGAGGCAAAGTGTCGATCGTGAAGGAAACCACAGTGCCGTCTGTGTCTGTTCCTCCCAAGTTCGCGAGCCTGACAGCGCTGTTTCGCCCCAGAGTGACGTTATCGTTTTCTGCTGTAGGGGGGATGTTGCGGCGCGGCGTCGTGCTGACAGTGGTGGTCACCGTGGCATTAGGATCGGAACCGTCGTTGTTTCCCGGGGTGGGGTCAGAAGTGACTGAACTGCTCCGAGCCGTGTTTTTGACGCTAGTCAGGGTAGCTGGGGCGACAAAGCCGATCGTCCGATTGACTGTAATGCCATTGGCGATCGCAATAGCAGGAAAGGTGACAATCCCTGTGGTTGGGTTGTAAATCCCGCCGTCGGATGCCGTGACTCCTGTCAAGCCGGGAATGATGCTGTCAGTAATCGTGACGCCTTCTGCGGGACTCGGGCCCTTGTTGGCTGTGCTAATGGTGTAGGTGACTGTGGTTCCAGCAGTGGCGATCGTCTGCCCGCTTTTGCTAGTTACCACATCGGCAACAGCACCGAGGGTAGTGCTGACAGTGGCAGTAGGATCGGAACCGTCGTTGTTGCCCGGGGTGGGGTCAAGAGTCGTCGAGGTGCTTTTTGCGGTGTTTTTGACGCTAGTCAGGGTTGTTGGGGCGATAAAGCCGATCGTCCGATTGACTGTAATGCCATTGGCGATCGCAATCGCAGGAAAGCTGACAACCCCCGTAGCTGCGTTGTAGGTGCCGCCGTCGGATGCCGTGACTCCCGTCAAGCCGGGAATGATGCTGTCAGTAATCGTGACGCCTTCTGCTGTGCTCGGGCCGTTGTTGGCCGTGCTAATTGTGTAGCTGACTGTGGTTCCAGGATTGGCGCTCGCGGGCCCACTTTTCCTAGTTACCACATCGGCCACAGCACCGATCGAAGTGCTGACAGTGGCATTAGGACTTGTGCCGTCGTTGTTGCCAGGGGCTGGGTCGGGAGTCGTCGAGGTGCTCCGAGCCGTGTTTCTGACGCTAGTCAGGGTAGTTGGGGCGATAAAGCCGATCGTCCGAGTGACTGATACGCCGCTGGCGATCGAAATACCGGGGAAACTGACAATCCCTGTAGCCGCGTTGTAGGTGCCGCCGTCGGATACCGTGACTCCCGTCAAGCCCGGAATGATGCTGTCAGTAATCGTGACGCCTTCTGCCGGACTCGGGCCGTTGTTGGCTGTGGCGATCGTGTAGCTGACTGTGGCACCGGGAATGGCGAGCGTCGATCCGCTTTTGGTTGTTACCACATCAGCGCTGGGCGTGATGCTGGTAGAAACAGATGAGTTGGTGGGAGTGCCGTCTTGATTGGTGGTACTGCCGTCGTTGTTGGTGCCGATCGGGTCGGGAGTCGTCGAGGAGCTCCGAGCCGTATTTCTGATTGAGGTCAGGGTACCTGGGGCGACAAAGCCGATCGTCCGATTGACTGATGCGCCACTGGCGAGTGCAATCCCAGGGAATGTAACAATCCCGGTAACTGGGTTGTACGTACCGCCGTCCGATGCCGTGACTCCCGTCAAGCCGGGAACGATGCTGTCAGTAATCGTGACGCCTTCTGCCTGACTCGGGCCGATGTTGGCTGTGGCGATCGTGTAGCTGATTGTGCGACCGGCCGTAGTAGCGGTGGGCCCACTTTTGGTGGTAACAACATCGGCAATAGCTCCGAGCGTAGTGCTGACACTGGACTCAGGGTTTGTGCCGTTGTTGTTGCCAGGGGTGGGGTCGGGAGTCGCCGAGGAGCTTGTTGCCGTGTTTTTGATTGAGGGGAGGGCGACTGGGGGCACAAAGCCGATCGTCCGGTTGACTGTAACGCCACTGGCGATCGCAACAGCAGGGAAGCTGACAATCCCCGTAACTGCGTTATAGGTGCCACCGTCCGATGCCGTGACTCCCGTCAAGCCCGGAATGATGCTGTCAGCGATCGTGACGGCTTCTGCTTGGCTCGGCCCGTTATTGACTGTCGTAATTCTGTAGCTGACAGGGGTTCCAGGCAGCGCACCCGTCGGCCCGCTCTTAATTGTTACCACATCAGCGATCGGCGTAATAGTCGTGAGAACGGTGGAATTCGTGGGAGTGCCGTCTTTATTGGTGGTACTGCCGTCGTTGGTGCGGGGAAAGGGGTCGGGTGTGTCCGAGCTGCTGCGAGCCGTGTTGCTGATTGAAGTACGGGTCGGTGGGGCGACAAAACTGATAGTGCGGTTAACTGTTGTACTGATGGCTAGGGATGGCAGCACCGGGAAGGTGACAATCCCTGTAGCCGGATCGTAAGTGCCGCCGTCCGATGCCGAGACTCCAGTCAAACCGGGAACAATGCTGTCAGTGATAATCGCGTTGAGAGCGGGGTCTGGCCCCAGGTTGGCTGTGGTCAGGACATAGGTAATCGTTGACCCGGCCACAGAAGTGACGGGGCCGCTTTTGGTAGTAACGAGATCGGCAACAGTAGGGGAGATAGTAGTCTGTTGTTGACCTATGAACGTTGAACCGTCGTTGTTGCTGAGATCGGGGTCGAAAGTGCTGGCACTGCTGAATGCGGTGTTGGTTAAGCTGCTGCCAGGATTTAGACTTGGGGGTAAAGCAACTGACAAGGTGTAGGTGACGCTTTGATTCACACCGAGAACGGGAATTCTCGGCCAGGTGACGTTCCGCGTCGTGCTTGAGTAAAGGCCGCCCCCACTGATCTGGCGAATGGGATTGGCTCCGCCGACAGGAACGAGTTCCGGAGGCAATTCGTCTTGAACCAAAACTTGTTCAGCCGGCGATGTCCCCTTGTTAGTAGTAGTGATGGTGTAGGTAATACTGCCAGCACCTGGTTTGATGAACTGCGGGCCACTTTTGATGGTGGCCACATCAGCAGAGATGGTGGGAGTAGGATTGACAGTCTCGATTGCGAGGTTGCGAATTTCGTGGAAGTTGCTTGCAACTCCCGTCGAACTGGCAAAACCAAATTTGAAATTAGGCGGTATCGCTCCGTTTGCAGTTGCTAGATTGGGGATATCGATCAGAGTTTCACCCGCGCCGGTGAACAAGCCGTCGTTATTCAGGTCTAGGGCAATGGTGAGCCTGTTGGGCGTTGCTGAATTTGAGGGGGCTAGGGTAATTTGAATGCTTCTTTTCGCTGCATCTCGACTGGTAGTGACAGTATTGTCGAAGTCATAAGTACCCCCAGCATCTAAAAAGTCAATACTTTTGGGGATATTGTCGATACCTAAAGGGGCGATCGCGTTTGTTAAAAATCGATAACTATCTGCTTGACGACCCCTGAGAGTGATGGAATCAGGTCTGTAGCCTTCGAGAGTTGAACCAGGAATGGTACCATTTACTGCTCCACCAACACGTCCTTCCGTATCATTAGAAAAATTCCCAAACTCATCGAGTCCAATGCCCAAATAACCTCCCACCAATCCGGGTTGGCTGCCATTGGTGTTGTTGGCATACCCCAGAGAACCACCAAAGCCTCCTGCTGCTGTAGGGCTAGCTGACCCGTCAATCAGGAAGAAGCTAATGCCGTCCCCTGGCTGCGGGCTGATAAAACCGTTTGGGCCTTGGAGAGTAGTGCCGTTGTAAGCAAAGAAATCGAAGGTAATTTTCAGACCCTCTGTGGAGGGTATGGGGTTGTCGTAGAGAACAAAGGCTGGCAGTCCCACACCGTTGGTCGTCAATTGCAAAGCCCCAGAGGGTGGTACATCGCCACCCAAACCGGGAAGTATCCCAGATGAACTTCCTCCGGTGATACCGGGAATCCTTTGCCTGTTGGCTTCAAAGACTGAGCTGGGGTCGAATACCCTGCCGTCTTGTCCTCGGTAGAGCCAAGGCCCCCTGACTGTGGCGTTCCTAAATGTTTCGTTGACTAAGGTACCGAGGACTCCGCTGTATGCCTCCAGCACCTCTTGCTCAACGGCAATTTTCGCGCCTATTTCTCCTGTGGCAAATTCTAATTCCCAATTGCCACCGAGTGCCGCACTCCCTACCAAGCCTGTGGAAGCTGCAATCTCTCTACCAGTAATTTCACTGAGCCGCCGCACGAAGGCCCGGCCGCTTTCCCCGGCGGCTCCCCGGCAAGCCAATAATAAGATATTTCCTCTCTCGCTGAGGGAGTTTCCCCACTGCTGCAACAAATGGCTGTAGATTTCTAAGTTGTCGCTGCACAGTTCTACTGACCCCAGTTGTACTCTGGCTTCTTGGCCGTGAGCAACTATTTGAAGGCTGTCTAAATCGCTGTAATTAGCAAGAATTCTAGTAATTCGATCGACTCCATCCCGCATCGAGTCCAGTAAAAATACCTCTGTATCCGCTGTTGCTCCTCTTGCCAAGCTGTCGCTATTCTCTACTCTGGCATCGATGAACAGTATATTTTTTACATTCCCGGGGTCTACCGACTCGGTCGATCGCAAAAATTCTCTCTCTAGGTGTTCAATTTCCGCGCCACCACCAATTTTTGGAGACAGGAAAGACCAGTCTGCGTTGATTTTTTTTATGGGTTGTTCCTGAGTATGAGTTGCTGTTGTTCGGGAATTTTTGCCAACAATGCTGGTCGTATCACCTGCTTTTTGTTGGCTCAGAAAAATTGGTTTGTTGCCGATGCTTTTCATGATATGATTACCTCGTTGATTGTGTATAATATACCCATTAAAAGGTGATAATTATCACCTTGTAACAAAGGTTTAATTGAGATTTAGACGCTCTGTTGTTTGACTGTTAGAAATCAAAACTGTTCGGCTATCGCTGTTTCTTACCCGGATATCGCCCTCGTATCCATGATAGTTGGGGGACGAAAGAGAGTTTCTTTCCCTCCTTTTTTGAGGGGGTTAGCCGGAGCTTTTTGGGTGCATCTGGCGCAAGGCAAATATATCCGTAGGGGCAAAGCATGACCGCAATCAATATGGAATTATAGCCTTTCTCAAAAAGATGAGGTATAACTGACAGCTTATATAACCACTTAAACCAAGAAGGGCCCAAGCCCAACAACGTACCTCATCTTTGTGAGAACCGCTATATAACTAATAACTTATATGCGGTCATGCTTCTTCAGGCTTCAAAAACCAGATGCACCCAGCTTTTTTAACTGAAACGGATTGCCTTAGAAATAGCAACAGCCGGATTTTCACCAGCAAAATTTTTGCTATCTTGCTATTGGATAGCATGGGAAATACAGCCGATTTAAGGTCGATCGACTACACTTCGGAACCCGTCATTACCTGTACGGAGACACCGCCCAGGAGCGAAACCTGTTTTTTCTACTTTTTGACCAGCAAAAGTGCTGTATCGCCTGCGCGAGGGCTGAGACTGGACAGTTTAAACCCTCATAAAAACACTCGGTAAGTGGGAAACGAGCGAGTCTTTAGACCTGAGAGGAAAACTCCAAGAGCGATTTCAATCGCCTTGAATCCCCCTTGCGGGGTAGAGGGGTATGGTTGCCCCTCTGTGGAGATATGGTTGTCTCCGAATCCCTTTCGGGTAATGTTAGCTTCGCCCAAGGTTATAAGAGCTTTTTAGACCTGCAACACTGTTTCAGTGACTTTAAAACTGTTTAATTGCAGATGACAGAGCAAGGGACTAGCGAGAGCATTCCAGGGTGTCGTGACTCAAATAACGTAGTCAGTTAAGACTTAGGCCCGTCAGAATAGCTTGTAATTTCTTACAAGCTCAGTGGCGTTGACTCCCTGAGTTCCTGACAATCTATAGCGGTTATCAGAAAGATGAGGTATGTTGTTGGGATGCGAGCCCTGACAGCTTATATAACCCTTAAACCAATTCGTGTCATGCCAATTTAATGTGAAGTTGCATATATTCCGATCCCCCTCGCATCCCCCCGATAGTCGGGGGACTTTGAAATGACTCTTGTCCCCCCCTTATTAAGGGGGGTTAGGGGGGATCGGATTTCGGATTTCGGATTTCTATGCAGCCTCATAAAAAATTCGTGTCAGTCAATTTGAGATTTTAGACTTCGACTTCACTCCGTCGAACGATTTTAGATTTTAGATTGACTCTAAAGATGAATCTGGGAGCTAGAACTTTAGTCTAAAGTCTAAAATTTTGGGCTGCTCGCGACTTGAGTCGGGGGCTTGTCTGCATTGTTTTTGGGCGGTGTAATTTAATTGAAATCGGCATACCCTGTATCGACGAGGCGGATTAAAAATTTATGACTTGCAGTCTAGTTAGTGACAACAATCCAGGTTTGAGACTGCGTTCATCTGCGATCGCCAAAAATAGAATCTTGTTGCCCACAAGCAACTTCTCAAAAGTTCAACTTAGAGTCTTCGAGCGGATTTCTGTTTAAGGTAAATGCTCGAGACAATTGTTAGTGCTGAATTTTTCATAAAAAACACTCGGTAAGTGGGAAACTCAGAGTCTTTAGACCTGGGAGCGAAACGACACGGGCGGTTTCAACCGACTTGAATCTTTCTGCATTCATTACCGCCTTGGAGTTGCTTGACTTGGTGTACTTTTGTAATGCACTTTCGGCAGGACAATTACCGCCTCAAATCTCACAACCCTGTACGCATAATGTTCGCTCTGTAAGGAGCCTCCCTTGCGGGGTAATGTTCGCTTCGCCAATGTTATAAGAGCTTTTTTGACCTGCAACACTGCCTCAGTGACTTTAAGACTGTTTAATTGCAGATGACAGAGCAGGGGACTAGC
Organism: Microcoleus sp. bin48.metabat.b7b8b9.023; assembly: GCF_013299185.1. Lineage (GTDB taxonomy): Bacteria > Cyanobacteriota > Cyanobacteriia > Cyanobacteriales > Microcoleaceae > Microcoleus. Next base: position 18,947 of record NZ_JAAFKG010000027.1, read on the forward strand.
GTCGCATCCACAGGGTGTCGTGACTCAAATAACGTAGACCGCTGGGGTCTTAGGCTGGTCAGCACAGCTTGTTCGATCGCTCTTACAAGCTCAGTCGCTTCAGCGCTGAGTTACTGACGATGTTTTGGAGAAATCGATTTACAGATTTGCTGGTCAGCTATTTGCGATTTTCTTGGCTCTCCCCCAGTTACGCCCAAGAGAGTAGAAACCCTCTTTATTCCTAGCTAGATTTTTTGCAACCCAACCAAGATTTACAATCTAAATCTGGTTTCTGAGCGCAAGTCATCAACTAGAAAAACACCGATCGCCATCCGCTAGTTAGGGCCAATTTAACCCAGCAATACTGCTCGATTAGGTTTTAATTACTTAGTTTGGGCGCGGCTAGTCCCAAAAAAGCTTCAACAACAACCCTTCCACGTAAGTACATATTAACTGATGGATTACTACCTCAGCAAATATTTGCATACACCAACCCCAATACAACCTATATCTTTTCAGAACGAACGTCAAGAGTTCTGGCTTGATAGTACCGACAATCTTGACAGGGCCCAGAAGGATTCACTGCACAGCGAATGTAATTAGAGCGAGCGTTATACTCGCAAGTGATATCGCCGATCGGATAACCGAGGCCTTCTACGTAAGTGCGATCGCCCATTGCTAGTTCACTTCGTAGGGGTCTATTTGCTACCGCCCGCCTGGCCGCTGCAATTCTCTCGCTGGCTTGCCTTTCGGCAGAGCGCATCACCCACAAAGACACCAGGGACGGAGCTAAACCTATGAAAATAATCAGGATAACTGTAAACACATTTTCAGAGCTTTTGTGAATAATCTTTTTATTTATTTACACGATCCCGAAGCTAAAATCATCGGGCAATAGACGGTTTTCAATCAGGAAAGTTCCCAGATTAATCTCAAACTATGCCGCCCGTGCGTTAACCGTTTGCTGGTAAGGGTTGTTGTAATAGGTTCGTAGTGAGGACTTTAGTCCTTTCTAAATCAGAGGACTAAAGTCCTCACTACGAACGGTAATAGGTTCGTAGTGAGGACTTTAGTCCTTTCTAAATCAGAGGACTAAAGTCCTCACTACGAAGGGTAATAGGTTCGTAGTGAGGACTTTAGTCCTTTCTAAATCAGAGGACTAAAGTCCTCACTACGAA
>NZ_JAAFKG010000027.1:20113-81475 GCF_013299185.1 Microcoleus sp. bin48.metabat.b7b8b9.023
CGTAGTGAGGACTTTAGTCCTTTCTAAATCAGAGGACTAAAGTCCTCACTACGAAGGGTAATAGGTTCGTAGTGAGGACTTTAGTCCTTTCTAAATCAGAGGACTAAAGTCCTCACTACGAAGGGTAATAGGCGTAGTGAGGACTTTAGTCCTTTCTAAATCAGAGGACTAAAGTCCTCACTACGAAGGGTAATAGGTTCGTAGTGAGGACTTTAGTCCTTTCTAAATCAGAGGACTAAAGTCCTCACTACGAAGGGTAATAGGCGTAGTGAGGACTTTAGTCCTTTCTAAATCAGAGGGCTAAAGTCCTCACTACGAAGGGGAGATGGATTAAACTTTAGCAACCTGGGCCGCTAAATCCATTACCGTACCGGAAGCCTCCACCTTAGCAACATCAAGCAAAGTCTTCAAAACCGAATCGGGATTCAAACTAATCGAATCAATTCCCAACTCCACCAAAAAGCGAGCAAACTCAGGATAATCGCTGGGCGCTTGGCCGCAAATGCCTATCTTGCGATCGTACTTTTTGGCGGCTTTAATGGCAATTTCGACCATCCGCTTCACAGCTTCATTGCGTTCGTCAAAGATGTGGGCGACTAAGGCAGAATCCCGGTCTAATCCTAATGTTAGCTGAGTTAAGTCGTTAGAGCCGATCGAGAATCCGTCAAACACCCTGGCAAATTCGTCAGCAAATATGACATTGCTGGGCAATTCGCACATCACGTACACCTGCAAGCCATTTTCACCCTTGACTAAACCGTGTTTTGCCATCTCGGCCAACACTTTGCGGCCTTCCTCCGGCGTGCGACAAAACGGAATCATCGGAATCACATTTGTCAAGCCCATTTCGTCGCGAACGCGCTTCAATGCCTTGCATTCCAAAGCATAAGCTTCGCGGTAATTCGGGTCATAATAACGAGAAGCGCCGCGCCACCCGATCATCGGGTTTTCTTCCTTCGGTTCAAACTGCCGCCCTCCCAGCAGATTAGCATATTCGTTGCTCTTGAAATCGCTCATCCGCACGATGACAGGATTGGGATAAAATGCGGCGGCGATGGTGGCAATTCCGCGGGCTAGTTTGTCGGTAAAGAAATCGGGTTTGTGTTTGTAAAGTGCTGTGAGTTTGGCAATTTGGCGCTTGACTGATGTGTCGGTCAATTCGTCAAAGTGAATCAGTGCCAAGGGATGCGCTTTGATGTGGTTGGCGATGATGAATTCTAGCCGCGCTAACCCTACGCCATCGCAAGGAATTGCTGACAAACCAAAAGCTTCTTCTGGGTTGCCGACATTCATTAAAATTTGAGTGCGGGTGCGGGGCAAATTGTCGATCGCAGTTTCTTGAATTTCAAAAGGCACTAAACCAGAATAAACTTTGCCTTCCTCTCCTTCGGCACAAGAAACAGTAATTTCTTGATTGTTTTGCAAGACTTTGGTACCGTCGCCGGTGCCGACAATGGCGGGGATTCCCATTTCCCGGGCAATGATCGCAGCATGGCAAGTACGGCCGCCGGAATTGGTGACAATCGCGCTGGCTTTTTTCATGATCGGTTCCCAATCCGGGTCAGTTTTGTTGGTAACAAGAACTTCCCCTGCTTCAAAGTCAGCGATTTGGTGAACGTCTAAAATTACGCGGGCTTTACCTTGTCCGATAGCTTCACCAACGGCACGCCCTGTTGCCAAAACTGCGCTGGAACCTTGCAATTTGTAGTTGCGTAAAACTGTAGCAGATTTTTGTGCTTGTACTGTTTCCGGCCGCGCTTGGACGATGAATAGTTCGCCTGTATTGCCATCTTTTGCCCACTCGATGTCCATCGGCGTGTAGGTGCCGCGGACTTGAGAGTAGTGTTCTTCTATCTGTACGGCCCAACGTGCTAGTTGCAGAATTTCTTCATCGTTAAGGGCGTATTTGCCGCGTTCTGCTGGGGCTACCGAGAGGTTTTTGGTGTATTTGGAACCGCCGAGATCGTACACCATTTTGATGTCTTTGGTGCCGAGGCGTTTGTCGAGAATTGGGCGGAAACCTTGTTTTAATGTGGGTTTAAAAACTAGGTATTCGTCGGGATTTACTGCTCCTTGAACGATGTTTTCTCCTAATCCGTAGGCGGCGGTGATTAAGGCGGCATTTTTGAAGCCGGTTTCGGTGTCGATGCTGAACATGACGCCGGAGGATGCTAAGTCCGATCGCACCATTTTCTGCACGCCGACGGATAAGGCGACTTCAAAGTGGTCGAAACCTCGCTGTTGGCGGTAAGAAATCGCTCTGTCGGTGAAGGTGGAGGCGAAGCATTTGTGGCAGCATTGGAGGACGCTGGTGCAGCCGTGGACGTTGAGGTAGGTTTCTTGCTGTCCGGCGAAACTGGCGTCTGGTAAGTCTTCGGCGGTGGCGGACGAACGGACTGCTACGTCTGTACTGTCGCCGTAGCGATCGCACAGTCGATCGTAAGCATCTGCGATCGCCGCTTGCAAGTCTCGCGGAAACGGTGTATCGAGAATTAACGCCCGCGCTTGCTTCCCTTTGATGCGGAGGTTCTGGAGATTTTCTACGTCTAAATCGGCAAAGATTTCGCGCAATTTTGCTTCTAAACCCGCTGACTCGATGAAGTACCGATAAGCGTATGCTGTAGTTGCAAATCCATTGGGGACGCTGACTCCTTTGGGGGTTAACTGTTGAATCATTTCCCCCAATGAAGCATTTTTACCCCCTACTAATGGGATGTCGGCTATCCCGACTTCATCAAACCACAATATTAAGGCTTTTTCTTTGGGAATTAAAACTTGTTTTTCTTGAATTGCTAATTTTTCTGGCATTATTTTTTTCCTCAATTTCAGCTCAGTTCGCTCAGAGAATTTGAGATTTGATATGTGAGATTTACTCCACCACAGATGAATCTGCTAGCTTGAACAAGAGTCTAAAATTTTGCGCTGCTGGCGACTCGTTTTGGGAGCCTGTCTCCGTTTTTTGGTGGGATAAAAGGACGGTAAACCAAGGACGGTCATTTTTTTAATGTCGTTCTGTTTCGCCAACTGTTTCGCCAATTATCGGATGTTTCGAGAGGCGGTATCCACCCGAGTTTTTGATTGCCTCTATTTCAATATTATAACTTTTTTCCTAAATGGCAATACCCCAAGGGAAGATTTATTTAATAAATTGCAAATAGTAAAGAAATGGCAGTGGGGAGTTTCTGTAAGCTATCATAAAAAAGAGGAGTAAAAATGTGAACATCAAAAATAATTCCTACCGTTTTTTGGGCGGGCGCAGTGGTGCGGGGATACCGCTCGGATTGTGTTGGTAGTGTAAAGGGAAACCAAGGGGCCGTTGCCGGGGGCGATCGGCTGCCGGGGGCGATCGCCCAAAAAACACAACACCAAGCAGCTTCGTTTACCTCAAAAAACCTAGCTTCTAAAAAATGTAAAAGTTTGACCTCTAATTGAGTTGACGTACTTGGAGCAAAAACACAGTCGATGTAGAGCATTGTAGTTATTGAACAAAAAATATCTTATTTTTTATAACCGAGATTTTTGGCATTCAATTATTTTTATGCTATAATAGTTAGCTCGACTGCCTTACGATCATTAACAAGGTATATGATATCAGTTTTGAGCTCAACCGCAAAGCGAAACGGCTTTAAGGTTCTCCTGGTCGAAGACAATCAAGCCGAAGCCGATCTAATCGAAGAATTGTTATTAGAAACAAATGTCAGCCGAGCCGAACCCCAAAGGCTGTCAGTAAGCTGTACAGACCGTCTCAGCAAAGCGCAGCAAATTTTGCTCGGCGAACATTTTGATGTGATTTTACTTGACCTTTCGCTGCCCGACAGCCAAGACATAAGTACAATTGTTAACATACAAGAATACAGCCTCAATACTCCGATCGTCGTACTGACGGCGCACAACGATGAAGAACTCGCCGTGCAGTCAATCCAAGCAGGAGCTCAGGATTATCTAGTCAAGCGAAAAATCGACAGTGAGGTGTTAATGCGATCGCTCCGCTACGCAGTTGAGCGGCAGCACAACCAAGAAGCTTTGCAAAAAAGTGAAGCAAAATATCGCTCCGTAGTCGAAAATTCCCTCGTCGGAATTGCGATTATTGCTCCTCCAGTTTCCCTCTCAGAACCCACACAATGCCAGTGGTTGGAAGTTAACGATGCTTTGTGCAATTTGCTGGGATACGAGCGCCAAGAACTTTTGCACGGAAATTGGGAACAGTGGGGCTATCCTGAAGACTGGCAGGCTAGTTTAGAGCAGTTAAATAAAATTTTTGCCGGGGAGAGCGAAGGCTATATTTTAGACAAAAGATGGCGCAAAAAAGATGGAAAAATAGTTTATACTCGGGTTTCCCTGCGCTGCATCCGGGGCCGCGACGGCTCGATCGACCGGATGATTAAAGTAATTTTGGACGTGAGCGACCGCTATCACTACGAAGCCGAACTAAAAGCATCAGAAGAGTTTTTAAATCACACGATTAATGCTACTCCTGACCCAATTTTTGTCAAAGACGAGCAACATAGGTGGGTTGTACTAAACGATGCTTTTTGCGAATTGATGGGAAAAGGGCGATCGGAACTTATAGGTACGTCGGGATACGAGTTTTTGGGCGCAGCACAAGCCAAAGTTTTTGAGCAACAAGACGAGCAAGTATTGCAAAGAAGTATTCCCAAACAAACGGAAGAGACTTTTACAGATAGCGCAGGTCAAGAACGCATTATATCTACCAAAAAAACAGTTTTTAATAAAGCTAACGGCACTAAAATGTTGGTCGGAATCATGCGAGATGTGACCGAATACAAGCGCCAACAAATAGCATTGCAGGAAAGCGAAGCTCGATTTAAGATAATCAGCACCAACGTGCCGGGAATGATTTATCAATACAGGCTTTATGTGGATGGCAAAACATCTTTTACTTATGTTTCTTCTGGGAGTTGGCAGCTCTACAATTTAAGACCTGAAGAAATAGAAGAAAATGCCAGCTTGGCTTTTGCTACAGTTCACGCCGATGACATCTCAGACTTGCATCGAACGATCGCAACTTCAGCGGCGAGTCAGGAATCTTGGCAGCACCAGTGGCGACAAGTTACGGGAGAACGAGTGAAATGGCTGCAAGGCGCGGCTAAGCCCTCCAAGCAAGCCAATGGGGATATAGTTTGGGACGGTTTGGTGATGGATGTCACCGAATTAAAACAAACACAACAAGAGCGCGATCGCTTCTTTAGCATTTCGCTAGATTTACTTTGCATTGCAGGTTTTGACGGCTATTTCAAACGCTTAAACCCTGCTTGGTCAAATGTATTAGGTTACAGCCGAGACGAACTTCTAGCCAAACCTTTTATAGAATTCGTGCATCCAGAAGACAGAGCAATAACTATAGCAGAATTAGAAAAACTTCAAAATTCTCACCCCGTTATTAACTTAGAAAACCGCTGTATTTGCCCAGATGGTACTTATAAATGGCTGTCGTGGACGGCATCACCTTTTGCTGAAGAAAGTTTAATTTATGCAGTTGCCAGAGATATTACATTGAGCAAGCAAGCTGAAGCTGAATTGCGTAAAAGCGAAGCCACTAATCGCGCTCTTTTAAACGCGATACCCGATATGATATTCCGCTGTCGCGCCGACGGCACTTTTGTAGACTTCAAACCCGCAAAAGATATCCAAACCCTGGTACCGGAAAACATATTTATTGGTCAAAAAGCACAAGACATCTTGCCTGCTGCCTTTGCTAAAAAAATCTTGTCCGGCAATCAACAAGCGATCGAGATCGGCGAGATTCAAGTTGTAGAATATCAACTGCCAATTCAGGATGTACTGTGCGATTTTGAAGCGAGAATAGTCTTCTGTACGGATGACGAAATTATTGCGATCGTCCGGGACATCACCAGCCGCAAGCGTTTTGAGTCAAAACTCCAGCGACAAGCAGCAGCAATGGCTGCCGCTTCCGAAGGTATCGGTATTGTCAATGCCAGCGGAGAGCTGATTTATGCCAACGCAGCTAAACTCAAAATCTACGGTTACAATGCCCTAGAAGAAATATTGGGTAAAAGTTGGAAAATATTTTATGAAGGTGCAGAACTCGCAAGGTTTGAGCGGGAAATTATGCCGACTTTAGCGCGCCAAGGTTATTGCAGCACAGAAGCAGTAGGCTGCCGCCGCGATGGCTCTCAATTCCCTCAAGAAGTCTCGCTGACAGTCCTGCCTGAGGGCGAAATAATTTGCATTGTTCGCGATATTGCTGAGAAAAAGAAAGCAGAAGCAGATTTGGAAGATAGCAAGCGGTTCGGCGATCGCATTGCTGAGGCAAGTCCTAATATTTTGTATGTTTACGACTTGATAGAACAAAAAAATATTTATGCGAATGCTTCTATCTCTCAGATTATTGGCTATACAGTAGATGAGATTCAGGCAATGGGGCCGTTGATGTTAACTTTAATGCACCCGGAAGATGCCATCAAAATGCCTGATTATTTACAGCAAGTCGCAACGGGTACAGAAGGAGAGATCTTTGAAATTGAATACCGCATCCGGCACAAGGATGGTTCTTGGCGCTGGATTGTCAGCCGAGATACTGTATTTGCAAAAACAGCAGATGGCAAGTTAAAACAAATTCTCGGCACGGGAACTGATATTACAGAAAGCAAGCAAGCAGAAGATGAAATTAAGCTGTTGCTTGCAGCAACTCAAGCCATTAGTAAGTCTGTAGATTTTCACAGCGCTCTCCCTGATATCCTCCGGTTGCTGTGCACTGCGATCGGCTGGAATTTTGCTGAAGCTTGGATACCAGTTGCTAATGGTACTGTTTTGGGACACAGCGAAACTTGGTATGCTAGCGATCGCGATTTAGATAGGTTTGGCCACGAAAGTAAGAAAATTAGGTTCGCGCCTGGATTGGGAGTACCCGGACGGATTTGGTCAACCAAAAAGATGGAATGGATTGAAGATGTTTCTGTAGTCAATAATGCATTTTTTGCCCGATCGCAAATGGCGGGAGCAGTCGGATTGAAAGCTTGTTTCGGAGTGCCGATTCGCGCCAATTCAGAGGTGCTGGCAGTTTTACTGTTCTGCAAGCGCGATCGATCGATTATGGAACCGCGTATAGTAGAATTGGTCAATGCGGTAGCGACTCAGTTGGGTTCTCACATTCAGCGCAAACAAGCCGAAGAAGAATTGCGTAAAAGTGAAGAACGCTGGCAGTTAGTTCTTAAAGGCAATCAAGACGGAATTTGGGACTTGAATCTTCAAACAGATGAAGCTTTTCGATCGGCCCGCTGGCAAGAAATTATGGGTTACGCAGACGGCGAAATCGACAGCAGCAACAGCGAATGGATCGATCGCATCCATCCAGACGATCGCGATCGAGTGCAAGCCACAATCCAAGATTATCTCGATCGCCAAACCCCCAATTACGCCGCCGAATACCGCTTGCAGTGCAAAGACGGCAGCTACAAGTGGGTGCTCGCCCGCGCTCAAGCAGTCTGGGACGAAGCCGGAAACCCCCTGCGGATGGTGGGTTCGATGACCGATATCAGCGATCGCAAAGCAGCAGAATTAGCTTTGCTGCGGGTCACTCAAGCTGTGGAAAGTACCAGCGACGCGATCGCGATCGCCGACTTGAAAGGGCAGTCTATTTACCACAATCAAGCCTTCATTCAGCGTTACGGCTACACCGTGGAAGAACTCAACGAATTAGGCGATAGCGCCGCGCTTTACATCCGGCCTAAAAGTTACAAAAAAATCTATAAAAACATTCGCAAAGGTCGCTCTTGGTGCGGCGAAGTTGCCCTGCGAACCAAGAGCGATGAAGCTGTTACCGCTCTAGTGCGAGCCGATAGCATTAAAGACACAAACAACCATTCGGTTGGGTTAATTGCCGTCATTACAGACATCACAAAACGCAAAGAATCAGAAGCATTTTTGCGCCAGCAATTAAAGCGCGAACAGTTGGCAGTAGCCATGCTGGAACGCATTCGCTCTTCTCTTAATTTAGAACAAATCCTCACCAAAGCAGTTGAAGAAGTTCGCCAGTTTTTGCAAGTAAACCGGACTGTAATTTACCAATTTAATCCGGATTGGAGCGGGTTTGTTGCAGTCGAATCTGTTGACGAAAATACCCTATCAATTATAGGAATGGAAATTTATGACCCCTGTTTTGGGGAAGCCTACGTTCCTCTTTACCTAGATGGCAGAATTAGAGCTACAGAAGATGTTTGCAATGCCGGCCTCGCCGACTGTTACTTGAGTTTGTTGACTCGCCTCCAAGTGAGAGCAAGTCTAGTAGTCCCGATTTTGCAAGGCGAAAAATTGTGGGGGCTGTTGATAGCCCACCACTGCACTGGCCCCCATCCCTGGCAAAAATTGGAGGCAGAGTGCCTGAAACAATTGGGCGTGCAGTTGGCGATCGCCATTCAGCAATCGACCCTATTTGAACAAGCACAAATCGAAATAGCCGATCGCAAACAAGCAGAAGCCGCCCTGCAATTAGCCAAAGAAGCCGCCGAAACTGCCAACCGCGCTAAAAGCGACTTTCTCGCCAACATGAGCCACGAATTGCGGACGCCTTTGAACGGGATTTTAGGATACATTCAACTGCTCAAACCGGATAAGAATTTAACTGCGGAGCAACAAGAAAGTCTCAACAACGTTCACCAGTGCGGCAACCACCTGCTAACCCTGATTAATGACGTTTTAGACCTCTCGAAAATCGAAGCTAGTAAAATGGAACTGTCACCGACAAACCTGCATTTTCCTAGCTTTGTTAAAAGTATTGTCGATCTGTTCCAGATGCGCTCCCATCAAAAAGGAATTGCGTTTAATTACGAGCAGGTGTCGGCGCTGCCAGACTACGTTTTTGTTGATGAAATCAGATTGCGCCAAGTTTTGATTAATTTGCTCAGCAATGCGGTTAAGTTTACGGTGAGCGGTGGCGTGACCTTCAAAGTCGGTTACGCAGAAAATTATCCTCAAACCCACTGTGCGAAGTCTAGTTTGACAGCAGAAGTTGCTACTCAAACAATCAATTTGACTGCGAATGCAGACGATCCGAAAAAGTCGATCGCCCTGCGGGAAACCACAGAAGCGCCCGAAGCGATCGCCACAACTATTGGCGATCGGGCCCCAACCGCTAAAATTCGCTTTCAAATCGAAGATACCGGGATCGGCATCCGGCAGAATAAACTAGAAGAAATATTTTTGCCTTTTCATCAAGTGGGCGATCGTAACAATTTCGTCGAAGGTACCGGACTAGGACTTTCCATCAGCCAAAAATTAGTCAAAATAATGGGCAGTGACATTCACGTCCAAAGTACCCCCGGCAAAGGTAGCATATTTTGGTTGGATATAGACTTGCCCGCAGTCGCCGAATATTCTGAAACCCCCTCCACACAAGAAAAACGCCGGCTTATCGGTTTTAGAGGCAGCCACCGGAAAGTCCTGATCGTAGACGATCACGAAGTAAATCGTGCCATGCTGCACAGACTGCTTTCTCGTTTGGGCTTTGACATTGCAGAAGCCACAGACGGCGCAGACTGTTTGCACAAAGCACAGGAATTTCTACCGGATCTAATTTTAATGGACTTGCTGATGCCAGTAATGGACGGCTGGGAAGCCACCAGGCGGCTGCGACAGTTGCCGGAATTAAAAGATGCGGTTATCCTTGCTTTGTCCGCTAGCGTTTACGAGACTACCAGGCAAAAAAGCATACTTGCAGGTTGCGATAATTTTGTCACCAAACCGATTCAAACTAACGACCTTTTAGAATTATTGCGCCTGCATTTGAGACTAGAATGGATTTACGAAGAGGGATCGGAAACCAAAAAACGCAAAGCTCAAACTCCCAAAGCATTATCGGAGATTGCGATTGCTGACTCAACAATAGTGTCTCCTGGTTCAGAGTCAGTCTTTGTCTTGTTAAGATTGGCTGCTATGGGCGATATTGAAGCTATTCTGGAGGAAACTGCTAAACTAGAAAATTCTGACCCGACATTAGTCCCTTTCGTTCAGCACGTTCGCCAACTTGCTAAAGGATTTCAGCTCAGGCAAATTCGAGATTTTTTGAAGCAACATTTGCCCTAAAATTGAGGGTAGCCAACCGATAAATTAAAATCAGTTAAATCTCACGCCCCGATCGTGATTGTCAATAACGCAATACGCTTGGATTAAACCCGATCCCCCCTTAGCTTGCCCCCTACTCGACCCCTACCCCCCTTAAAAAGGGGGGTACAGGATTCTTCTCAAAGTCCCCCGACTATCCGGGGGATGCGAGGGGGATCTCCGGAAAATAAACACTGTTAACTGAACAGTATTGCCCTATAAAGAGGCTATTGCCAACGTCGGCATCTACCCAGCAACCTGGTTTCTAGAAGCACGGAAAATCCCTTGAATCTGATGTAAAATTACAACCGACAACTCACAACTCAATCATTTTAATTTTTACCTTGAATATGAACGATAAGAATTCCGAAAGAAGCATCATACTAATTGTCGATGACAACCAAACAAATCTTGACGTACTTTTCGAGTTGTTAAGAAATTACGGATTTAAAGTATTAGTGGCTCTAGACGGCGAAAGTGCGATCGAGCAAATTGAATACATCCATCCCGACTTGATTCTTTTGGATATCATGATGCCCGGAATTGACGGTTTTGAAACTTGCCTGCGTTTGAAAGCAGACCCGTCAACCCGAGACATTCCAATCATCTTCATGAGCGCCCTTTCCGAGACCCTTGATAAAGTAAAAGGCTTTCAGACAGGAGCAGTTGACTACATCACTAAGCCTTTCCAGCACGAAGAAGTGTTGAGCCGCATAGAAACTCACTTGACAATCCGCAACTTGCAACAAAAACTCGAAGAAAAAAACCTAGAACTAGCCCAGCTCAACCAAAATCTGGAAAGACTTGTCGAACAAAAAACCAAGCAATTAATCGACCAGGAAAAAACAGCCATCATCGGACGTTTGACCCAGGGAATGGTGCACAACCTCAAAAGCCCGCTACAAGTGATCCAGACTAGCGTCGATTTGATTGAAACAAAAGCCACAAAAATTCAAGAAGACTCTTTTTTAAATTATACCAAATACATCTTTCAAGCTGTCTCAAAAATTAATCAGATTATGGATACTCTGATGATGAAAAGCAGGAAAGAACAAAACCAAGATTTGCATCCTGTAAATATCAACGATTTAGTCCAGCGAGAAATTCAACTATTGGAAGGAAATATGTTTTTCAAGAATAAGATTAGAAAAAAATACTTTTATGACGAACAGATTCCGAACCTTCCCTTAATTTATTCCTATATGTCTCAAGTATTTTATAACTTAATAAATAATGCAATGGATGCTATGTGGGAAAGAAAAAGTAGGGAACTAACTATCGTGACTCGGCAAGATAACTCGAACATATACATGGATATTGCAGATACGGGATGCGGCATAGCACCTGAAGATTTGTCAAAACTTTTTGACCCTTTTTATACGTCGAAGCCACCTAAAGGGGAAGAAAAAAACGAAGGGGAACCAACAGGAACTGGCCTCGGACTTTATACTTGTATTGAACTTTTAAAACCTTTTAATGGCGAGATTGCTATTAGCAGCAATCTCGGTCAAGGCAGCGTATTTACAGTCGTGCTTCCCAAACAGCCGAAAAATTTATCTGCTCAACTCAGTAAAATCCCCTCCGGTGAGAAAACCTGAATTAAGTTCGGCATCAGGTTCGTAGTGAGGACTTTAGTCCTTCTTTATTAAGGGTTCGTAGTGAGGACTTTAGTCCTTCTTTATCAAGGGTTCGTAGTGAGGACTTTAGTCCTTCTTTATTAAGGGTTCGTAGTGAGGACTTTAGTCCTTCTTTATCAAGGGTTCGTAGTGAGGACTTTAGTCCTTCTTTATCAAGGGTTCGTAGTGAGGACTTTAGTCCTTCTTTATCAAGGGTTCGTAGTGAGGACTTTAGTCCTTCTTTATCAAGGGTTCGTAGTGAAGACTTTAGTCCTTCTTTATTAAAGGTTCGTAGTGAGGACTTTAGTCCTTCTTTATCAAGGGTTCGTAGTGAGGACTTTAGTCCTTCTTTATTAAAGGTTCGTAGTGAGGACTTTAGTCCTTCTTTATTAAAGGTTCGTAGTGAGGACTTTAGTCCTTCTTTATACAAAAGATAGGAATAAAGTTCTCACTACAAACTGGCGTTACTTGTCAGTAATTCAACCGAGACAATTTGATAGTATGTTCCGTAAATTCACTGTAACTGAGCTAGGTTCGCAGTCAGGAATGTAGTCCTTCTCCATCTGCGATGTTTTGCCCAGTCTCTTGCTATTTCCTTGCCAAAAGTTGTAAATTAAAATAGAGTAGATTTGCAAGATCGCTAAAACTACGATAAATTTGGGTCACCAGGTTTGGAGTGAGGCCGACAAATTGCAGCAAATAGCTCAATTATATAGTAACCGCCACATCGGCGCGGACGTAAATAACCTCATCAATAAAGCCTAGACTTGTTTATGCCTCAACGCTTTAATTCCCCTACTTAAATGTCAACTGTCCCAGGTCAACTGTCAAGGCATACAAATAAATCTCGGGCGTCTGCAAGCACTCAGCCACCCTACAGCCTGCGGTTCAAGTTTCCCAAAAATGATGCCATTCCCTCAAAAGAATGCAACTCGCCGTACTCTCAACCATGAGAGTCATCCACTATTTCCAATTATTCAATTTTTAAAATTTTTAATATAAAATGATAGGAGCTAGGTAGCTGCATCCGCAGCAGTTTTTATTGGATAAATAAAAGTAGCAAACTGATATCGCTCGAAAAAAATAATGCAACTTTAGACAAGCGCGAAACCGGACACTCATCAGTAATTCCCAAATCTAAAATCTAAAATCTAAAATCTAAAATCTAAAATGGTATGACCTCTGTTCTTGAATCAACTTTAACGCCTGCTTGCTTGAAAGTTCTTTTAGTAGAAGACTGTGCCCAAGATGCAGCACTAATTCAAGAACTGCTGTCCGACGATCGCGAACTGAGAGTATCAATTGAGACAACCAATGTAGTTCGCATCGGGGAAGCGATAGAAATTTTAACCAGCGATGTTTTTGATGTAATTTTATTAGATTTAACCCTCCCTGATAGCCCAAAATTTAATACTTTCTTCCGCCTCCAAGATGGCGGAATCAATATTCCGATCGTCATTTTGATAGGGGCGGATGAAGAAGAATTGGCTGTCAATTTAATTGCCGCCGGCGCTCAAGATTATCTGGTGAAAAAAGAATTAGACAGCCGACTGCTGGTGCGGACGATCGAGTGCGCGATCGCCCGCCAGAAGCGACAAGCAGAATGGCAAAAAAGTCAAGGAAAATACCCCCAGGTTTTTGACAAGATCAAAGAAGTAGTTTTTGAAACAAATATTGCGGGCAATTGGACTTTTCTCAATCTTGCTTGGACGAAAATTACCGGATTTACGGTTGATGAAAGTTTAGGAAATTCCTGTTTGAGTTACATTCATGTTGACGACCAACACCAATATTTAAATTCCTCTAAAAATCTGACCAAAAATCAAGAAATATCCTGTTGCTATCAAATTCGATATCTTACCAAAAATGGCGAAATTCGCTGGGTAGAAGTTCAGGAATTTTTGATTTTTGGCGAAAACGGCGCGGCGCAGGGAACTACTGGAACTATTAACGATATTACGGAGAAAATTTTAGCCAGAGAGGAAGCGGAAGCTAATAAATCTTTTTTGAATTATACGATCGATGCAGTTGCCGATCCAATTTTTGTCAAAGATGAACAGCACCGCTGGATACTGTTAAATGATGCTTTTTGCAAGCTGATAGGCAAGCAGCGCGAGGAACTGCTAGGTAAATCGGATTACGATTTTTTTCCCAAAGAAGAAGCTGATTTTTTTTGGGAGAAAGACGAACAAGTGTTTGGAACCGGGGAAGAAAACAACAGCGAGGAAATATTTACGGATGTGAGCGGTGCTAAGCACATTCTGTCTACAAAAAAAACCGTATTTAAAAATACTGACGGCAGTAAAATACTCGTCGGAATAATTCGAGAGGTAACAGAGGATAAGCGGAAACTATTAGCACTGCAAGAAACCCAAGCTAGACTCCAGCAAATTGCTGCCAATTTGCCGGGAGTAATTTATCAATTTCGCTTCTCAAGCGACGGCAAACAATGTTTTCCTTACATTTCTTCTGGCAGCCGCGATTTATATGAATTGGAACCTGAAGATATTCAGGAAAATTCCGAACTTATGTTCAGTTGCATTCATCCAGATGACCTCCCAAAAATTCAAGAATCTATTGTTTATTCTGCGGCAAATATGGAGCCGTGGCAGCAGGAATGGCGCGCGATTATGCGGTCTGGAAAACTTAAATGGATGCGAGGTGTTTCGAGACCGGAACGAGTTAATTTGACGGCGCTCATAGGGGCCGAAGGCGATATTGTTTGGGAAGGGATGATACTGGATATTACTGATTTAAAAGAGACGGAAGCGGCTTTGCGGGAGAGCGAAGCAAGATTTCGATCGCTAATTGAGAATATTCCGGGCGCTATCTGCCGCAACTTATACGATGCTGATTGGACGATGGTGTTTGTGAGTGACGAACTTGAGGCAATTAGCGGCTATGCTGCTGGGGATTTTATTCACAACAACCGCTTGAGTTTTGCTAGCATCATCCATAAGGCAGACGGGGAAATGCTCGATCGACAAATCAGAGCGGCGGTAGACTCGAAACAGCCGTATCATGTAGAATACCGGATTGTGCGCGCTGACAGGTCGGTGCGCTGGGTGTCCCAAAGGGGTAGGGCGACTTACAATCCAGAAGGGTTGGTTTTGTGGCTTGACGGAGCGATTTTTGATATTACCGATCGCAAAAACGCCGAATATACCCTGTGTTTGGTAACTCAAGCTGTAGACAGTGCTAGCGATGCGATCGCGATCGCAGATTTAGACGGCTATTCAATTTATCACAATCAAGCATTTATTCAACGCTACGGCTATACAGTTGAGGAACTAAATAATGCCGGTGGCCCAGCAGTAATGTACGCCAAATCTCAAGAGTTAAGAAAATTATTTAAAGTCCTGCGGAAAGGTTTGTCATGGAGCAATGAAATTGCACTCAGGGCTAAAAACGGCGAAATTATCGAAACTCAATTGCGAGCTGACTGCATTAAAGATAGCGCCAGCAAACCAATAGGAATGATGGCAATCATTGCTGACCTTACAGACCTAAAACGCGCCGAATCAGCCTTAAAATTCAGTCAAGAGCGATTGCAGTTAGCGGTTTCAGGCAGCTCTTTGGGGCTGTGGGATTGGAATATAGCTACTGGCGAAACTTATTTCGACTCGCAGTGGAAATCAATGCTCGGTTACGCAGACACTGAAATTGACAACAACTTCCAAGGTTGGGAAAATTTGCTGCATCCCGAAGACAGAATCAGAGCAAGAGAATCTTTAAATTTATATTTTGAAGGTGGCATCGAGATCTATGAATTTGAATTTAGGCTCCTCAACAAAGCCGGAAATTGGCAGTGGATTTTGGGGATGGGCAAAGTAGTCGAGTACGACGAATGGGGTGCGCCATTGCGGATGACGGGTACTCACAAAGATATCAGCGCCCGCGTTGAAGCCGAAGCCGAAAAAACGCAGTTAATCGCATCTCTACAAGAACTTGCCGACCAATTGCAATATGCACAAGAAATTGGCCGCATGGGAAATTGGGAATTCGACATAGATACCGGTATTGTTAATTGGTCTACCGAAGTGTTTCGCATTTACTGTAGAGAATTTAATTGGCAGCCGACAATGACACAAATTTTAGAGCAAATTCATCCCGATGATAAGGAAAGCGTTACAGAAGCTTTGCAAAAGGCGGTGAATGAAGGGATAGCTTTCGACATCGACCACCGCATATATTGTCCACCAGCAGAAATCCGGCACGTTAACTGTAAAGGACAAGCTGTTAAAAATGACTTCGGTCAGGTGGTGCGACTGTTTGGCACGGAAATCGATATTACCGATCGCAAAAAAGCAGAAATTGCTTTGCAAGAAAGCGAACAGCGATTTCGGGCTGTATTTGAACAAGCGGCGATCGGGATTGTTAAAGTGTCGCCCGAAGGTAGTTTCTTGAATGCAAATCAAGGCTTCTGCAAGATTATCGGATACTCAGAATTGGAACTAAAACTGCGAAATGTTTGGGAAATTTCTCACCCCGAAGATGTAGAAGCAGATGTCGAGTCTGCCCAAAGACTGTTAGCTGGGGAAATTTTGAATTATTCACTTGAGAAACGCTTTGTGCACAAAGACGGTTCATTTGTTTGGGCTAATGTGACTGTATCTTTAGTGCGGGACGGGTTTGGGGAACCAAGCTACGGAATTGCTGTGATTGAAGATATTAATCACCGCAAACTTGCCGAGTCTATCTTGCGCCAGCAATTAAAACAAGAACGCTTGGTGGTAGGGATGCTGGAACGCATTCGCTCTTCTCTAAATTTAGAAGAAATCTTGACAAAAGCTGTTGCTGAAGTACGACATTTTCTGCAAACAGACCGGACAATTATTTATCGGTTTAATCCCGATTGGAGCGGTTTTGTAGCAGTTGAGGCGGTGGGTGAAAATTGGCGGTCGCTTCAGGGAATAAGTATTAACGATTCTTGCTTTAAAGACAGCTATGGTTCTGCTTACCAAAACGGTCGCACTGTAGCTGTGGATGATATTTATAAAGCTGGTCTTTCTGAGTGCTACATTAATTTATTAGCTCAATTTCAGGTGCGAGCTAATTTGGTAGTGCCGATTTTGCAAGGTGAGAAGTTGTGGGGCTTGTTGATTGCTCACGAGTGCGCTGGCTGCCGCCAATGGCTAAAAATTGAGGTGGAGTGTCTCAAACAAATTAGCGTGCAGTTAGCAATCGCGATCCAGCAATCGACGCTTTTTGAGCAAGCACAAACTGAAATTGCCGATCGCAGACAAGCGGAGTCAGCTTTGCAGGAATCGGAAGCGCGCGAACGTTCAAAAGCGCGAGAGTTGGAAGCAGCTATTAACAAACTCAGAACCACTCAAGCTCAGCTCGTTCAAAATGAAAAAATGGTGAGTTTGGGTCAGTTAGTTGCTGGTGTCGCTCACGAAATTAATAACCCAGTTAGCTTTATTCACGGCAATCTCAGTCCGGCTCGCCGTTACAGTTTAGATTTGTTGGAATTGATTAAAATTTATCAAGATTACTGTCCTAATCCTCCGGCTCAAGTGTTAGATAAACTCAATGAAATAGACTTGGATTATATTGCTGACGATTTCCCGAAATTGTTTACTTCTATGCAAGTAGGAACCGAGCGAATTGTCGAAATTGTCAAATCATTACGCAATTTTTCCCGGTTGGACGAGTCTGCTGGTAAGTCGGCGAACATTCACGAGGGAATTGACAGCACTTTGATGATTTTGCAAAATCGCTTGAAATCTCACAGCAGCCGTCCGGGGATTCAGATTGTTAAAGATTACCAGTTATTGCCGCAAGTTGAATGTTTTCCGGGCGAGTTGAATCAGGTATTTATGAATATTTTGATTAATGCGATCGATGCTTTGGAGGAACGGGACAAGGGGCGGACGATCGAGGAGTGCGATCGACATCCCAGTACGATCGCGATTCGGACTTATGAGGCTGCTGCGGGCTTCGTAGCGGTATCTATTGCGGACAACGGCGGGGGGATACCGGAGCCAGTGCGATCGAGGCTGTTTGACCCGTTTTTCACGACTAAGCCTGTGGGCAAGGGTACGGGTTTGGGACTGTCGATTTCTCACTCGATTGTAGTCGATCGCCACGGTGGCAGATTGACCTGTATTTCGACACTGGGAGAGGGATCGGAGTTTTTGATTGAAATTCCCGTGCGATCGAATTTAGCGAATACAAACTAAAATTTGGGAGATTTGGTAATACTAATTTTATCGTGGTCATTCATGTAACTGGATCAGATATCAACCCAAAAAACCCGGCGGTTGGAAACCGCGTCTACACAAACAAAACCTGCCTCCGCAGGTTGAAGAGTCACTCGCACATTTCTCTCAAATTCCATATTTCTTAGTCCGCAGAGGCGGACAGATATCAACCCAAAAAACCCGGCGGTTGGAAACCGCGTCTACACAAACAAAACCTGCCTCCGCAGGTTGAAGAGTCACTCGCACATTTCTCTCAAATTCCATATTTCTTAGTCCGCAGAGGCGGACATCGTTTGTGTAGATGCGGTTTCCAACCGCCGAGTATTTCAATGGTAACGAATATTAATTCCGGTTGTATCGGAATGATTAGTGCGATTCGTTGAAACGTGAATCACGGTGAAAGCCCGTACATAGCGTTTCCAGCCACAAGGCTGAACTCTCGGTCTGATAAGGGTGCAAGTCCCTTCTGCCAGACTCAGGCATGACTCCTTACCTGCCCACACCGACCGAGCTCGATTCTCGGAGAGTGAAGCTGGGAACAGGGCGCAATCAGACATCTACTGTGAGATGACAATGGCGCTAATGGGGAGTTCCAATGGTGCAACAGAGCCTAGAAAAGTAACTTATCCGAGAGCGGGACACAGACCAACCTCCCGACTCCACTGGAGTTCATTCCCGCCGAATTATTGATCGAATATCGGCAAGAGTCTAGGGAATCCAGTAGTTAAATTGGCTCCACCTAAAGGAACAATCAATCACGCCCGAAGGAACGAAGAAAAACGAGCTGAGGGTCAAGGGGAAGTCGAACCCTTTCGTAGGCTAGACGAGCAGCGGAATCCCCTCAGTTCGGGTAGGACAGACCGTAATTGGTCTGAGGTGTTCAGAAAACATAAGTTAGAGCAGAGCATGATTAGACACAACAGCAATATTAGTGAATCTTGGAAGACGTTACCGTGGAAGAAATTCCGAAGGGACTTATTTCGCCTACAAAAACGAGTGTTTAAAGCGATTCAGGTTGGAGACAAGCCCAAAGCGAAGTCCCTTCAAAAGCTAATTCTGAAATCTCGGGCTGCAAGAATGTTGGCGATACGTCAAGTAACTCAACTAAACGGTGGCAAAAAGACTGCGGGAATCGATAGAAAAGCCTCACTCACATTTGAGGAAAGGTTTACTCTGAGTGAAGAACTCAGAGCCAAAAGTAACAACTGGAAACATCAGAAGTTACGTTCAATACCAATCCCTAAAAAGGATGGGAGTACCCGCCTCCTTAAGATACCGACTATCGCTGATAGAGCATGGCAATGCCTCGCAAAATACGCGCTAGAGCCAGCGCATGAAGCAACTTTCCACGCCCGGAGTTATGGATTTAGAACAGGAAGGTCGGCGCATGACGCGCAGAAAACTCTGTTCAACAATCTACGCTCTCAGAGCAATGGAATAGAGAAACGGGTTATCGAGCTTGATATCGAAAAATGCTTCGACAGGATAAGCCACGCCAGCATAATGGAACGACTCATCGCCCCAAAAGGCATCAAGACCGGGATATTCCGCTGTCTAAAATCAGGAGTCAATCCAGAATTTCCCGAACAAGGAACCTCACAAGGGGGCGTGGTAAGTCCATTACTAGCCAATATTGCTCTCAATGGGATTGAGGAAATACATCAATCAGTCCGTTACGCGGATGACATGGTAATAATTCTGAAACCTAAAGATGATGCGGAGGCAATACTTGATAAAGTCAGCGAATTTCTGGCAGAACGAGGTATGAAGGTTAGTGAAAAGAAAACCAAGCTAACTGCTACGACAGATGGGTTTGACTTCCTCGGTTGGCATTTCAAAGTGCAGAACAACGGGAAATTTAGATGCGTTCCATCAGTGGACAATTTTAAAGCGTTCCGTCAGAAGGTAAAACACATCGTTAACAACTCGAATTATGGTGCTACGGTCAAAGCTGAGAAATTAGCCCCTGTGGTTAGAGGTTGGAGAAATTACCACCGCTACTGTAAATTGGAAGGGTCGCGGTTATCACTGTGGTTTATCCAAAATAGAGCCTTCAAGGTATTCAATAAGGAATCGAAACAATCTCGCTACACCAGCAAGAAACTGCTTGATAAAGCATTCCCGACGGTTCCTTACTCCGAAAACAAATTTGTCAATGTCAAAGGAGAGAAATCTCCCTACGACGGAGATATAGCCTACTGGAGTGAGCGTAACAGCAAGCTCTATAACGGCGAAACCTCTAAAGCTTTAAAACGGCAAAACCATAAATGTGGAAAATGTGGTCTAAAAATGCTAGGCGATGAAAAGGTACATCTGCATCACACAGATGGAAACCATAGTAACTCGAAAACTAATAACCTCTTAGCGGTTCACGAAAGCTGCCACGATTATCTCCACATGAGCAAAGGCGCAAGCCAAGAACATCGGGAGCCGGATGCGGGGAAACCAGCACGTCCGGATCTAACTGAGAGGTGCGAAGGATAATACCTTCCATCGACTCAACCAATCGCTCTTGACGTAGAGGAAGATATCAACCCAAAAAACCCGGCGGTTGGAAACCGCGTCTACACAAACAAAACCTGCCTCCGCAGGTTGAAGAGTCACTCGCACATTTCTCTCAAATTCCATATTTCTTAGTCCGCAGAGGCGGACATCGTTTGTGTAGATGCGGTTTCCAACCGCCGAGCATTTCTACAAACCGAGAGCGGTTAAAGGGGAAGATTCCGGCTTGCTGGCGTGACAAATACGATTTTTGCCTTCGGTTTTGGCTTGATAAAGGGCGCTGTCAGCGCTGCGAATTAGGCTGTCAGGAGATTGCTGGGCAGAAGGAATCGCTGTGGCAATTCCGCAA
Organism: Microcoleus sp. bin48.metabat.b7b8b9.023; assembly: GCF_013299185.1. GTDB lineage: Bacteria > Cyanobacteriota > Cyanobacteriia > Cyanobacteriales > Microcoleaceae > Microcoleus. Next base: position 40,867 of record NZ_JAAFKG010000027.1, read on the forward strand.
CTGACGGTAACGTAGGAGCCGATCGAAGATCGCGCGTGGGGCACTTGCAAGCTGGCAATGCGATCGCAAATTTTCCGGGCGACAATGTTTGCCCCTTCAGCGCTGGTGTTGGGCAGCACTATGGCAAATTCTTCGCCGCCGTAGCGGGCCGGCAAATCCCCAGCCCGCTTGGCACAAGAGGCGATCGCCTTGGCAACTTGGCGCAAACAATCGTCGCCGCCGAGGTGCCCGTAAAAGTCGTTATAAAGTTTAAAAAAGTCGATGTCAAACATAATTAAAGACAGCGGCAGTTCCTCTCTTGCCAATCTGCGCCACTCTAACATCAAAACGCGATCGAACTGGCGGCGGTTGGCAATGCCCGTCAGTCCGTCAGTCGTGGCCAGTTCCTGCAATTTTTGATTGGCTATTGCTAACTGGCGGTAAAGTTGAGATTGTTCGATCGCGATCGCTACTTGATTCGCCAAGTGCTGTAAAAAATCTATTTCCCACTGCTGCCATTCCCTCGTCTCGCTGCAATTGTATGCTGTCAGCATTCCCCACAAATTATTGCGATTTTCTCTCTCTAAATCCGGCGCACTTTTTCCCTGTGCCTGCGGTTTGCCAACAGCCGGCAGCGAGAGATAATTTTCGGCTGCATATTGATTTTTTTCGGCTTCCCAAACAGTGCCTTCTAGTCTTTGGTTTGCCGTTTCCCAGTCGCCCGATTGCCAAATTGGCACGCTTAAAACTGCTGCAATTTCACAATCTGCCAGCAATTCTCTGCAACTCCCAGACAATGCGGCAGTGTTGACATCTGCTATTGCTTGTACAGACTGGGATTCAACCAAAACTAAACATGACACCGCCAAAGCAGCATTAATATTTTGGTTTTCAATATAACCGTCTGGCAAACCGTCACCTGCGACGATCGCACCTTTTTGCTCTTCCCCGTCAAATTGAGACGCCCAATCCTGACAGCGATAAATTAAAACCCGGTCTGTTTTGAGAAATTGGCGCACTTCTGCTACGGTACTTTGAAGAATGCTTGCCGCGTCTATTGACGATCGAATATGTTCGATCATTTGTCCCAACAGCCGCTCTCGGATCGCCTGCTGTCGCAATTGTTCTTCGACTTGCTGGCGTTCGATCGCGTAATGGATTGCTCGCACCAGCAGAGTTCTCTGAAATCTTCCCTTTACCAAACAATCTTGAGCGCCCGATCGCAATACCGACAGCGCCGTATTCTCATCATTGCTATCCGTCAGCACCACAACTGGCACTGTGGGCGATCGGGCTTTCAAGACGGCGAGATCCTCGCTTCCCCCCAAGCCGTCTGACACTGACAAGTCTAATAGTACGGCGTCAAACTTTTCTGCTTCCAGACACGCGAGTCCCCTCTCTAGAGATGTAACAGTTTGGAGGCGAAACAGAGCATCGCTGAATGACCCTAAAAGATCTTCGATCAGCGTCGCATCTGCGAGGTCATCCTCAACCAACAAAATTTTCAGACATTGGTTACGTGTTAACACAACTATAGCGTTTGGAGCAGGTTTAAGGAAAGTTTTTGTTTTGAGAGCGATACGGGCGATCGGCACTAAACAACAATAATATCTTCTAGTGGCGGGTTGAACCCGGATGTTTAACTAGCAGGCCGTGGAGCCTTGCTCTCACCCAACCTCCCCATCAGCCTGTTTATTTGTACCTACCTACTTATTTGCTTATTTGCGATCGGGCTATTTATTCCCCGAATATCCCCTAAATCCCCCTTAAGAAGCGGAACTTCGATCGGATTCTTATCCCCACCTTTTTAAGGGCAGTTAGGCAGGATCTGCCTTAATAGAATCGTATTGCAGCAATATGTCGGTCTATCAAATTCAGTTTAGCAGAAATAATTGGTTGAAAGCCTCTACTTTTTAGGAAGAAGTTAAAAGAAGACTATTCATTACTCCAATCCTCTTCCTTTTAAGTAGAGGTCGCCCTCTTGCGGTCAACTGTCAACTGTCAACTGTCAACTATCAACTGTCAACTATCAACTGTCAACTGTCAACTGTCAACTGTCAACTGAAACTATCTAGCCATCAATTAAAGCTTACAGATCGGGGGGCGGGAGCGAAACGATTTCAAACCAATACTGGCATAAAATCTTCATTACTTCCACCAATCCTTGAAAAGTGACTGGTTTAGATATGAAAGAATTCGCACCCAAGCGGTAGCAAAGCAAGATATCTCCGCTGCGGTGCGACGTTGTGAGAATCACCACCGGAATTTGTTGAAACTGGGGGTCAGATCTGATCGAAGTTAGTGCTTCTCGCCCGTCAAGCCTCGGCATATTCAGATCCAAAAGTATCAGGTCTGGTCGATGCCAATTGCTGCCACCAGCATATTGACGGCGACGGTACAAATAGTCTAGCACTTGTTCTCCATTTTCCACAAATTCGCTTCTGATTGGTAATCGAACTTCTCGCAGTGCTTCCTCCACCAAAAAGCGCGTGTCCTCGTCATCGTTTGCTATTAAAATAGTAAATTTTTTCTTTTCATTTTTCTTTGGATAATTCACAGCTTGGCCTCACGACTAACTAATTTTGTGAGGTAGCGGGACTTGAAGCGGTTTGCGATCGCCTGCAAAGCATCTGTTGCCACGACGATCTGGCAAATCTGGCCCATAACACTGAATTTGTGTTGCAGCAATTGGCGGTTTTGCATAATGTGCAAATGTTTGTCACTAATCTTTGTTTCACTTGGCAGTCTCTCCGAGCACCGGCAAACGGCAAAGACATCAGAAATGCTTGTCCGCAAATTACTACTAAAACTACTGCATCCCAAAGCCAGATGATCTGGATACAGTGGAAACAAACTGACAAGTCTGGCGCACACCGCTGATTTTTAAGTTGTATAGAGATCGAGCTAATATCATTATACTGAACGATTTTTAGCTTGATGTCATCAGTGAATATGCTAAAATTTATGAGTATTTGTGTAAAAAATGATAAAAATATTTATTGTTTAACTAAATGACTGCTGACCGATCCAAGCAGAATGCTGATTTCACGGTGCAACAGGAACAGAAAAATAAAAAGTCGAGCCTCGACCGGGTGCTGATTCTACCCAAAGCCGGCCGCCATGCCGCTCGACAATTCTCAGACAAATCGCTAAACCGATACCTGTTCCCGAATACTCTTTTTGGGTGTGCAAGCGCTGAAAAATCTGAAAAATTCGTGGATGGTGCTGTTCGGGAATGCCAATACCGTTGTCCTGCACCGCAAACACCCAGTTATCTCCCTGACGCGCAGCGCCCACCTGTACCACCGGCGCCTCGCTGGTACGGTATTTAATGGCATTGCCAATTAAATTTTGAAACAGTTGCAACAGTTGAAAACAGTCACCTCTTACCATTGGCAAATCGCCCCTAGTTACAGTAGCTTGATGCTTGCGGATTGCCAACTGCAAATTAGCGCAAGCATCCTCAAAAACCTGATTGCAATTTATCAGCTCAAAAGGTTTCTGACTGCGGCCCACTCGCGAATACTCCAGCAAGTCATCAATCAGCGCCTGCATCCGCACGCAAGAATTAACAATATTGCCGACAAATTTATTCCCCTGGGCATCAAGTTGGTTTTGATAGCGCCGTTCTAATAGTTGAGCGTAGCCTGCAATCGTGCCCAAAGGTGCTTGCAAATCGTGAGAAGCCACGTAGGCAAACTGTTCTAATTCGGCATTAGAACGAGTCAGTTCTTCAGCATAACGGGTTTGAGTTTCTAAACTCGCTTGCAGCAATTCTTGTACCAGCTTGCGCTCGGAAACATCCTCGATCGCACAAATCAAATATTGCGCGGTTCCCTCAGCATCGCGCATTACCGAAACAGTAACATTCGCCCAGCACACTTCCCGATCTTTGCAGATCAAACGCTTTTCCCGAGAAAAAGTTTGAATTTCCCCGGATAACAGCAACCGCACGTATTCTCTGCCAGCTTCGATGTCATCAGGGTGAGTAATTGCCTGCCAATCAAGCTGCAACAATTCCGATTCTGCATAGCGGACAATTTGGCAAAAGCCAGGATTTACTCGCAAAAATTCGCCTAAAAGTGTGGTTTGAGCGATGCCGACTGCTGCTTGCTCAAATATCGCGCGGAAACGTTCTTCACTTTCTCGCAGGGCAATTTCTCCTCGTTTGCGATCGGTGATATTGCGAAATGTTACTGCCAGACCGTCGTTTAATTTGACCGCGACAATGTGCAGCCAAGCACTTGTCTCTGAATTGTGTTCGTAATAAAATTCTTGGTCTAAAATTTCTCCGGTTTCTACGACAGAAACGTACAAATCAAATAATCCATTATTGCGAACCTCGGGAATTTCTGCCAACAAATGATTGCCAACGATCGCATTTAATGGCCTACCAGAAATATTGTTGGCAGCAGGGTTGACTAACAGCCACAGGAAATCTACAATCTTTCCCTGACTGTTGCGGACGGCAGAATAAGCCACCACACCATCTAAGGAACTATTTAAGATGCTAGCAAGCAGCGACTGCGACTGTTGCAGTTCAGTGTTTTGCTCTTTTAGTTGCTGTTGCAGTTTTTGCAAGCAGACTTGCTTGTCGATGCGCGCTAAAACTTCTTCTACTTGAAATGGCTTGAGAATATAGTCGGCGCCGCCCACTCGAAAAGCTTGTAATTTATCATTAATCTCATCTAATACACTTAAAAAAATCACCGGAATTTGTTCGGTTTCCGGTGTAGCTTTCAGTCTCCGACAAACTTCATAACCGTTCATTTCCGGCATTCTGATGTCGAGCAAAATTAAATCGGGGCAATGGGCGATCGCAGCCTTCAACGCCAGTTTACCGCAAATAGCCCGACAAACTTGATACCCCTGGGCAGTTAGCAGCTCGGATAAGAACCGCAGATTGCTCGGTTGGTCGTCAACCACCAATACTTTAATTTCACTATGCTCCATTTATTTTAAAATAGATTGAGTTAAATCCATTATCCTGTCGAGTCGGTAATCTGCCAGCAAATCTTTTAAGGCCTCAGCTAACGTTGGATGAGTTTCCGAAATGCGATCGACAATTTGAATCGCCAGATCTTCATCAACATCATTAACTGCGTCGTAGAGTTCCTGCACCCAACTTCGAGGCATCTGGGCGAGCAGCGGCGAGAAAAATGAATCTGGTTTTTCGCTCACAAAATAACGCCGTAAAGCCCCGATAGGGAGCGCGGGCCATTCTTGATAGATATAGCGCACTCCCAAGTAAGAAGCCATCTTATCAAAGAGCATTTGCTCTTGAAAAGGTTTCCGCACAAAATCGTCGCAACCTGCGGCAAGAATTTCGCCTTTTTTTTCCTCAAAGGTGCTAGCAGTCAGAGCAATAATTACAGTTCGACGCTCAGATGCTTTCTCTTTAGCTCTAATTTGTCTGACGGCTTCAAAACCGTTCATTACAGGCATTCGCGTATCCAGCCAAATTAAATCAGGGTGCCAACTTTCCCAAAGTTCAACAGCTTGGAGGCCGTTTTCCGCTTCTCGGACTTCAAAACCAATTGGTTGCAGCATTTTCACCAGCAGCAGCCGATTTTCTTGATTGTCGTCAACTGCTAAAATCCGATAAACCGGTTGATCTGGTTGTAGTGCGATCGCCCGCTGCAATGTCGCCACTGTTATTTCAGACGAAGTAGCGGGAAATACTCGGATATTAAATTTAAAAATGGTTCCCTCACCTAAAACACTGTCTACCTCAATATCTCCGCCCATGATCTCTACATATTTTTTAGTGATTGTCAAACCCAATCCCGTACCGTCAGCCGCTTGTTTGCCAGCTTCTGTTTGCACGAAAGCCTCAAATAACTTGTCAATTTCTGCTGTTGCTATGCCAACTCCCGTGTCTTCAACTTCAAACAAAATAAAATAGGAATCGTCCGAATTAGAATTAGGATCCACCTCCGATTTTGCAGGCTGCTGGTTGGCTTGCACGCTCGCGCGCAGCCAAATACTACCGCAATTTGGTGTAAATTTTATGGCATTTCCCAGCAAATTAATTAAACATACGCGCAGCTTTTTTTCATCAGTTTTGATGTATTGGGGAACATTCGGCTGCACGGAAAATCTTAGTTGCAAATTTTTGGTTTCAGCTTTGATTTGAAACATCTCTTCGAGAGTGTCGAGAACTTGATAAAGGTCAAAGCTGCGTTCATCTAAGCCAATGATCCCAGCTTCTATTTTGGACAAGTCTAAAACATCGTTAATTAATTCCAGCAAATGTTGACCGCTGCGGTTGATAATTCGGAGATTTTCAATATTTTCGTGGCTGAGCAAAGAGTCGCGGCTCATGACTTGGGTAAAACCCAGGATGGCGTTCAGGGGAGTCCGCAATTCGTGGCTCATGTTGGCAACGAATTGACTTTTTGCTAGGGATGCAGCGGCTGCGGCTTCTTCGGCTTTTTTGCGTTCTATTATTTCTTGTTGCAGTTCTGTATTGCGATCCATCAATTGTTTTTTCAGTCTTTGGATGGTCAGTTGATGTTCGATTCTCGCTAAAACTTCTGCTACATGAAATGGTTTGGTTATAAAATCTACCCCTCCTACTTTAAAGGCGGTTACTTTGTCTAATACTTCATCTAAAGCGCTAATAAAAATAACTGGAATTTCTGATGTTTTCGGATCGACCTTGAGCTGCGTGCAGACTTCATAGCCGTCCATTTCTGGCATTTTTATGTCGAGCAAAATCAAGTCTGGAGAACCTGAACGCGCGGCTCTGATTGCCATTTTGCCGTTGATTACGCCCCGGACTTTGTAGCCGCGATCCGACAGCGTTGCTGATAAAACTTGCAAATTTTCGGGAGTGTCGTCAACAATTAATATGTTGCCTTTATTATTGTGTGTTTGAGTGGTGGTCATTGATGGTATTTTTGTTAAATTTATAATTGCTGAAATTATGAAAACCAATTAAATCGTCATAAAAAATCGGTAAGTGGGAAAGGAGCGAGTCTTTAGACCTGAGAGGAAAACGACTCGGCGATTTCAATCGCCTTGAATCCCCTTTCGGGGTTAGAGGGGTATGGTTGCCCCTCTGTGGAGATATGGTTGTCTCCGAATCCCTTTCGGGTAATGTTCGCCTCGACCTGGTTATAAAGGCTTGTTAGACCTGCAACACTGTTTCAGTGACTTTAAAACTATTTAATTGCAGATGACAGAGCGGAAAACTGGCGTCGCATTCTCCGGTGTCGTGACCTAAATAACGTCTCCTCGACAAGAGGGGTCTGGTCAGAACAGCTTGCAATTTCTTACAAGCTCAGTGGCTTGAGCCCTGAGTTCCTGACTATAGCACTCGCTCCAGCATCAACTACTTCTATATTTACAGAACTTACCTACAAAAAACCGAGAAACCGGGTTTTTCAACCAAGATAGAGAGCCTTCAACAGTTGACAGTTGATAGTTGACAGAAGGAGAGCGACCTCTACCTAGAAAGAAGAGGATTGGAGTAATGAATAGTCTGATTTTAATTTCTCCCTCGAAGGCGGGCGGGCTTTCAACCAATTCTTTCTGGTAATACGATTTTAGATTTTAGATGGGGAATGAATGATTCTATAAGGGTTTGGAGCGCTGGCAAAGCAGTTGCTTTTTTTGTGTAACTGGTATAACGAGATATTTTCGTTATAAGACCCAGTTTCTTCGTCCACCTTTATACTGATTTAAATAATTATCAAAGATAGTTTAGCCGATCGCCCAGGAGCAAGTTTAGCAATAGTCGATCGACCTCAACCATCAACAATCCCGAACCCGCCCCTCTCCCCTCGAACCTCTCCCCTCTAACCTCAACATCCGTTAAATCCGTTACATCCGTTATAAAATCCGTTGCCGAACTTCCTTCTTCCCTCAAACATTTCTAAATTCCTCAATCAAATCAATAATCCGATCGCACCGGAAGTTATTCGCCAAATCGGCGATCGCGCTGCGGTAACCAGCATCAACAGGAGGAATCGACAACAGCAGCCGAAAAATCTCCTCGTTATCAACCGAATCCGCCGCCTCGTACAACTCATCAACCCATTGGAGAGGCATAGCTTCAAAAAATGAAGAATTCAGCGCAACAGGCAAAGGAGCCGTCACAGTCGGCGCCGAAACGTCACCACCAGCAACAGGATCGGAACTTAGCGAAGCTTCTCGATCGTAAACATAGCGGACACCCAGATACTTAGCCATCTTTTCCAGAATGACTTGTTCCCGAAAAGGCTTCGCGACAAAATCATCGCACCCAGCAGACAAAATCACCGATCGCTCCTCATCAAAAGCACTCGCCGTCAGAGCAATAATCACCGTTGCTTGACCCTTCAAATGCGCTTTAATCTGTTTAGTAGCTTCGTAGCCATCCATCACCGGCATCCGCATATCCATCCAAATCAAATGAGGCTCCCAACTCGACCACACGGACAAAGCTTCAACGCCATTTTCAGCCTGCCGCACAGTAAAACCGAGAGATGACAGCATTCTCACCAGCAACAAACGGCTTTCCAGGCGATCGTCCACAGCTAAAATGCGGTATTCCGGCTGTCCGGGTTCCAGGCCCACAACGCGACGAGTTGTTTGAGCAACCTGAATTTCCACTGCATTAGGGAGCGAAACTTTAACATCAAATCTAAAAATACTGCCGTTAGCGACGCTGCTTGTCACCGTCATTTCTCCTCCCATTAACTCAACGAACTGTTTGCTGATCGGCAAGCCTAAACCAGTTCCTTCATGAGCTTTTCTTCCGCTTTCTGTCTGAGCAAAAGGCTTAAACAAACTATCCATTTCTTGGGCAGAAATTCCCGCCCCCGTGTCTTCCACTTCAAAGAGCAAGCAGCAATTTGCGATCGGCCCAATCTCTTCGTTATTTCTGTTTGACAACAGCTCATGTTTGATTCTCAAGTTAACACCACCTTCTGCCGTAAACTTGATCGCATTTCCCACCACATTAATTAATACTTGACGCAACTTACTTTCATCTGTTTCTACATATTGAGGGAGGTTGGGCGCAGCATCACAAATTAACTGCAACCCTTTTTTTTCGGCTTGCAGCTTCAGCATATCTTCAGTATTTTCTAGCATTCTGTGCAAGTCGAAGGTGCTGTTATTGAGTGTCACCAGCCCGACTTCGATTTTTGACATTTGCAGAATATTGTTGATCAGATCGAGCAAATGTTCCCCGCTGCGGCTAATAATTCCTAAATATTGCTGTTGGTCACTACCGAGGGCTGCGTCGCGCGCCAGCAGTTGACTGAAACCGAGAATCGCGTTGAGGGGAGTTCGCAATTCGTGGCTCATATTCGAGAGAAATTCACTTTTAGCCTTGTTGGCTCTGTCGGCTTCTTCTTTGGCTTTTTGCAGCGATATTTCTGCTTGTTTGCGCTCAGTAATATCGCTGGCTGTGCCTGTGGTACCGATGATATTTCCTGCTGCATCCAATCGCGCGATCGCCTTTGTATTGACATCTATCTGCCTGCCGTCTTTCCCTAATACTATACTTTCGTACTGAAACACAGCATCTCCCGTCAGCAAGTGCTGCTGAAGTTCTCGGTTCCGGTCTATTTGGGCAGGCGCCAAGAAATCGCTAAAAGAATAGCCTAGCATTTCTTCCGGCTCATAACCGTAGATTTGTTTGACAGCTTGGTTGACAAAAGTCAGGTGTCCTTGGGCATCGCAAGACCAGATAATATCTTGGGAAGTTTCAACTAAATGACGGTATTTTTCTTCGCTTTCTGCTAATGCTATTTCCGCCAGCTTGCGGGCAGTAATGTCCATCAAAGTTGTGAAGAGTTTAGTCACTTGCCCTTGTTGGTTGACAACTACTTCTCCTTTGGATTCAATGTAGCGGATCGAGCCGCCTTCACTTGTCTGTGACGGGCAAGTATCCGCAGCAATTGTCGGTTCCGGGCGCAGGATGCGATATTCCAAACTGTAGGATTTGCCGCTAGCAATAGCAGCGTCGATCGTTGTTTGCCATTTTTGGCGATCGTCCGGATGCACGTATTGTGCAAATTCACTTAGTGTTGGCGCAGCCTCGGTTGCATCGAGATCGAAAATATGAGATAATTCTTCCGACCAAGTAGTTGTATTGGCAGAAAAATCGCATTCCCAATTGCCGACGCGGGCGATTCTCTGCGCTGCTGCTAAGGATGCAGCTAGAGCCCGGAGTTTTTCTTCGGCCAATTTGCGATCGCTAATATCTTGAATCACAGAAATCACGCAGGTTTCGCCGTGAATGTCAATGATTTCAGCAGACACCAGCCCGGTTCTGAGTTCCCCAGTTTTCGTGCGCCAATCAAATTCGTAGTTACGAACAATTTTTTGTTCGTCTAACATTGCAAACAACTTGGCGCGGGCTGGTTCGCTTTCCCAAAGATTCAAATCAAGCGCCGTGCGATCGATAATTTCTGCTATCGAATAACCAATTGTCTGACAAAAAGCCTCATTGACTTCCAAATAACGACCGTCTTTAAGTCGGGCAATAGTAATCGGGTTGGGAGAAGAACGAAAAGCTTTAGCAAACTTTTCCTCAGACAAGCTCAGTTGTGCAGTCCGCTCCTCAACTAAAGTTTCCAATTCTTGATTCAGCTTTTGGAGTTGAGCATTTTGTTCCCCTAATTGCTTCTCCATAAAATAGCTGTTGACCGCTTCTTTTAAGGTCAACTTCAAATCTTCTGACTGCCAAGGCTTAGATATGTAGCGGTACAATTTAGCATATTTAATAGTATTCGCCACAGCTTCGAGGTCTGCTTGCCCCGTCAGCATGATTTTGATGGTTTTTGGTGAAATTATGTGAATCTGCTTCAGTAATTCGTCCCCTTTGATATTGGGCATCAGGTAGTCGGAAATCACAGCCACGATTTCGCAACCCTCTTCCAGCAATTCATCTATCAACTCTAAAGCCTCTTCGCCGCCTTCGGCTGTTTCTAATAAATGTTCTTCTCCTAGGGCTTTTTTTAACTCAATCTTCAAACTTTCAAGAATGATCGGTTCGTCATCCACGCAAATAATCACAGGTTTATTGTTCATATTTTTGCTAAACCAGATTTTATAGTTTCTACTAATTCTTGACCGTCCCACGGCTTGTACAAACAGCGGTGCAAGTTTGCCTGCTCTTTCACCCGTTCTATTGCTATTTCGTCAGCTTGCCCGGTCAGCATAACTTTCACAATATTGGGATATTTTTGGTGAACCCGGATCAAAAATTCATCTCCTTTAAGACCCGGCATCAACCAGTCAGATACTATGACCAAAATATCGCTTTCCTCTTCTCCTTGAATTTCCTCAATAATTTCGAGAGCTTCATCGGCATTTTCTGCTACTTCATAGAGGTAATCATCACCAAATTCTTTTTTCAGTTGAATCTTCAAGCTGTTTAAGATTACAACTTCATCGTCAACACACAAAATTACTGGTTTTGGCATAAAATTTTACTCTTTTTTTATTTTAAAATGGACGGGCAGATTGAGCCAGATTTTAATTTCTCTCAGTGATTTCGATAGGCAAGGATACAGTAAATTTGGTTTGACCTGGCACGCTTTCTACTTGCAGTTTACCTTGGTGTTTTTTAATGATTTTATGAACGATATCCAATCCCAAACCGCTGCCTTCTCCAGGAGGTTTAGTAGTGAAAAATGGCTCAAAAATTCTAGGCATAATCTCTGGAGGAATGCCGGGGCCGCTGTCGGTAATACTGACTGATATTGCGTTATCTTGGTGTTTGACCTCAATTTTTAACATTCCTTTGTTGCCCATCGCTTGTAAAGCATTATGAAGCAAATTTGTCCAAACTTGATTTAGTTCATCAGGATAGCATAGCATAGAGGGTAAATCATTACCATAATTCCTGACGACTTCCACACCATGTTTGATTTGGTAGTGGTAAAGCGTTAAAACAGTATCAATCCCGTCGGTAATATTGGCGATCGCCTTGGAACCCGACTGGTCGTAACGAGAATAGCTTTTCAAGGCAAAAACAATTTTGGCTGCCCTATCTGTCGCAGTAACAATATTTTTAGTGCTTTTTTGTACCGTAGCAAATTCGTAAGCGGTTTGTAAAATATTTGGACTTGCGCTGTCTTTCAACAAAGGTAAAAAACGTTCGAGATTATTGCAAATACCAATATCTAACAAGGTACAAGCAAGGCTGTCAGCGTCGTCTATTTTTTCTGATTCTAATTGCCGCTGCAAAAGTTTTTTCAACTGACGTTTTTCTTTACTAGATAAGTTGTCTGTTTCCTTACTTGAGTTGTACAGCAGGGCAAAGAAATCCTGCTGCCGTTCCGGAGATAGTTGCTTGAAAAATATCGGTAACTGGTGCAATTGTTCGGCCCAGAAGTCGGCGATGTTCTGCACCGAGGAGCGAATCGCCCCTAAAGGAGAATTGATTTCGTGGGCAACTCCGGCAATTAACTGTCCGAGGGCTGCCATTTTTTCTGATTGAATCAGCTCTTGTTGAGTGCGCTTCAGTTCTTCCAGGGTATGAGCTAATTCTACATTTTTTTTGCACAGCGCTGACTCTGCTAGTTTGCGGGCGCTGATGTTGCGGGCAACCCAAATCACTGCATCTTTTGAGAACAGAGAAATACAGGCGGAAAACCAAATTTCGCGATCGCCAACTGTTAAACTGTAGTCGAAATTGAGCGTTTGTTGCGTCTCTAAAACTTGCTGAACTAGCATCCACCAATCATCGGGGTTGTCGTCGTCAAAAAAATGTTCGACCGTCAGGCTGACTAGATCGCAATCCGGCTCATAAACTGCCGCCGTATTAGTCGGCAAAACCTCTATGTTGCCATGAGTATTTAGTACGAGAACGATGTCTGTCATCGCTTCAAAAACTGCACGAACTTTGGTTTCAGAAAAGTGTAATTTTTCTTCTAGCAGTTTGCGATCGCAAATTTCTTGCTGTAATTCTTGGTTGCTGGCTCCTAGTTGAACCGTGCGCTCTCGAACTCGCTGCTCCAGTTCGGTGTTGAGGCGGCGCACTTCAGCTTCGGCGGTGGCGCGGTCTTGTATTTCCTTCTTTAATTGACTGTTCGTGTTAATTAATTCTACAGTACGCAGCTTAATTTGCTCTTCTAAGTTTTCATTTAATAACCGCAACTCTTCCTCTATTTCGGTTCTGCGAAGCGCTTCTTTTTGCAATTGTTCGTTCACTTTTTTTAACTCCAGGATATTTTCGGCAACTGTTTCCTGCAAAAGCTCGACATTCGCGTGCATTTCTACCGGATCTAAGGCGTGCAGCAGGCTACTTTGGGTGATAATTCCGGCTAAATATCCTCCCTCGTCCACCACCACCAAGCGCCGGATGTGGTGCTTTTGCATGAACTGGTGAGCCTCCCACAATGTGGCTTTTGCCTGCAACGGCATCAGGGGAAAACTCATCGCGGCGGCGGCGCGAGTGCCAGCGAAATCGAGTCCGGCAGCTTGGAATTTAACAATGTCCCGTTCTGTAATTATGCCCACTGGTTTCTGATTTTTGTTGTCGCACTCATTGCAAATGACTATGCAGCTTTTGCGCTGAGTTGCCATCTGTTTTGCCACTTCTAAAACTGAGGTGTTAGTTGAGGCAACTCTTACTTCTGCCGTCATAATTTCTTCGGCGCGCCGCATTTGCAGCAAGTCGCCCGGTTTCAGGATTTGACGGATGCTTTCTCCAGTGATGGCGCCCAGCAAGTTTCCGCTGTTGTCTGTGACGGGCAAGTGACGGATTTTTGCAGATCGCAATATACTCAATATTTTGAAGATATTCCCCGCTTTATCCAGGGAAATGGCGATCGGCTTTTGTGTCATTACCTCAGAAATTGTCATCCCTGCTAGCGGTATTTCGCTCGCAGTTATTTTCACAACATCGCGCTCTGTAAAAATTCCCATCAGTTGCCGATCGAACGCGATTAAAATGCAACTAGCCCTCGCCTGAGTCATGGCGGCGATCGCGACTTTCAAGGGTGTATCAGGAGGGAGTACCGGCGGTTTGCGGTCGATCGCCTGTTCTAAGAAGCTTTGGCTATCAGAAACTGTTATTGACATGGGCAAATCAAGGGGGAGATGCAGGTGGAACCGACAATTAATGCCATTTTAGATCTGAGCTTTGACAATGGCCGCACCCTGACCACCATCGAAGTCTGACATCCGTCTCATACCATTTTAGATTTTAGATTTGAGATTTGAGATTAAAGAATTGAAGAATGGGAAATCATCACCGATCGCATAACGGTTTGGAACACTGGCCTAATTTCCATTTTAGTTTGACCTTCCAAAAAATGGATACCGTCCCACCGACTCAAGTCATAGAGCACGAAAAATTTTAGACTCCTGTTCAAGCTCCCAGATTCACGGCACTACAACTACATCTAAATTCTCAAATCTTAAATCGAATGACATCGGTCTAGAGTGGCATTTTTGGTCGCGCCTCGGTAAAATTTCTAGTGCTATAGCGCTAAAAGGCGATCGGAATTGACACGATAAAGCTCGTTTGACCGATCGCAGATGTTACTTCTATATTACCCGAATGTTTTTCGACAATTTTCTTAACAATATCCAGTCCCAAGCCGCTGCCTTCTCCGGCGGGTTTTGTGGTAAAGAAGGGTTCAAATATTCGCGGCAAAATTTCCGGGGGAATTCCTGTGCCGTTATCCCTAACGCCCACCAACAGGAGCTGATTTTCTACTCTAACATCTACTGTTAAAATTCCGCAATTGTTCATTGCTTGTAAAGCATTGTGAATCAGATTTGTCCAAACTTGATTGAGTTCGTCTGGATAGCACAGCAATTCCGGCAGTCCATCTTGATAATTCCTCACAACTTCTACTCCGTGTTTGAGTTGGTTGTAATAAAGAGTTAATATAGTTTCAATCCCCTCAGTAATATTGGCAGTAACTTTTTCTCCCATAGAGTTAGAGCGAGAATATGCTTTTAAAGCAAAAACTACTTTTGCAGCTCTATCTGTAGCTGTGATAATAGTATTCGTACTTCTTTGCAAAGCAGTAAATTGATAGGCTTGCTGTAAAATATCCGAGCTAGTGGGGTCTTGCAGCAAAGGCAAAATTGATTCGATATTGTCGTAAATGCCGATATCAACTAAGGTGTCTGCTACTGTTTCTGAATTTGCCACAGAATTGTTTGATAGCTGCTGAATCAAAGCTCTTTTAAACTGGCGTTTTTCTCGGTTGGAAAAGAGCATCGCCTGCGACTGGTATTTGGGGAGCAGCGTCAATAAATCAGAGTAACGTTCCGGGGACATTTTGTGGAAAAAATCCGCGATTTGGGCCAGATCTTGATTGAAAAAATCGGCTAAATTCTCGACAGACGATCGAATCGCACCCAGGGGAGTATTGATTTCGTGAGCCACACCAGCAACTAGCTGTCCCAATGCTGCCATTTTTTCGGATTGAATGAGTTCTCGTTGCGTTGCTTGCAGGTGTTGCAGGGCTTCCGAGAGTTCTCTGGTGCGATCGGCTACTTGCATTTCCAAGGTTCTGTTGTACTCTGCTACCAGTTTCTCAGCTTGTTTGCGATCGGTGATATCGCTGAAAGCAGTAATCGCATAGACAATATTGTTTTTGTTGTCAAAAATCGGTTGCGAGTGCATTTCCAAAGGCACAATCTTCCCATCTCTGCGGACTTCTAAATTATCGGCGATCGCACTTTCGCCATTGAGAGCTCGCCAAGCCGGCAATTGTTGCTCAGAACAGGGGCTTTCCCTTCCTGATATATAAATTTCAGAAGCTGATATCAACTCTTCACCTGTAGCTGACGGCGCCAAAATTTGATCCAGCAACCGCTGTCCAGTTTCATTGATGTAAGATACCTTACCCTGGGGATTATGTACCGTTATTCCCACAGGTAAAGCTTCTAAAAACTGCGTCAACTTACTTTGACTTTCCCGCACTTCTGCGTAAAGTTTAGCATTAGCAATAGAAACAGCAGCCTGCGTCGATAACAGTTGCAAAACCTCTACCCTGTCATCAGTAAAAGCACTCGTAGTCAGATTATTTTCTAAATAAACCATCCCAATTAATTGACCTTGATTCAGCAATGGCGCACACAATATAGATTGAGAATGATGTCTAACAATATACGGATCGCGCGTAAATCTTCCTTTATTAGCGGCATCACTTTCTACAACATTTTTTTTCCTGCGAGCGACATAATTAATAATCGAAACAGGCAAGCACTTTTCAGCAGGAACCGACTGCAAAACATCCACGCGATCGCCATCTAATTTTCCCGAAGCTTCTACCAAAAACTTACCTCGGCTTTCCAAAATCAAAAAACCATTTTCTGCCCCCGCATTTTGCAGCATAATTCTCATCAACTTCGCCAGCAACTTGTCCAGCACAATCTCGCTAGCGATCGCACCAAAGGCTTTCATCACTGCCGCCAAATCAAAAGTTTGGCCCGAATCGTGGCTGCTGGAAATATTAGTAACTGTAGCGCTGTCGCTGGTAATGCTAGTTGACACTGGAATTCTGATTAAAAATTGGGGATACTGTGTTTCCAAATCCTCAACTTTAGCTTGAGCTCCCCAGTGAGTGTAACCATAGTGAGCATCAGCCAAATAAACTCGTGCAATCTTCTCTTTTCCCCAACCGATATAGAACTTAGCTGCAAGTTCGTTAGCGAGAGCTTCTTCGTTAAGATATTCGTTTTGCTTCGCCAAACCAATCGCGCGATCGTACTCCTCCATTGCCTGAAAATTATCGCCCAAAACCCGATATTTCTCAGCCTCAACCAGATGAAATTTGTGCAAGTGATTCATGGGGGCGCGTGCAGCCCATGTCTGCATTTTCTTTTGGTTTTCTCCTACTCTTTCGAGCAGCATCTCTCTCTCCAATACATCCGCCTCAGAACAAGCAGCTAGTGCAGCCAAAGAATCATAAAAATGGAACACCGGCACAGTTAAAAAACCAGTTCCTCCCATTAAACCTTGTCTAAATTTACCTGCATTTTCCAGTGCTTGGCACAAATCCCCGAATAAATAACACAGTATTAGCTTGTGCAAATAAAAGTAATGTATTCCCGTGCGATCGTTCGCTTTCGCCAGCAACGGTAGCAGATGCTCTTCTTCGCAAGCTGTCCCCGATAAATTGCAAGGATTCTCTGCTTCACCCAGCAAGTTAAGCACCGCTTGATGAAATATTTGATTGCACTGCAAGTTGATTGATTGCTTGAGTTGAGCCAGCAGGTTGCTAGATTCAGCAATTTCGACTTTTAGATTTGTAAGTTCTTGCCCTACCAAATAAGCATATTGAGATTTTTGTTTTGCACAATAAGCGACAAACTCAAAATCTCCGTTTTTGAGTGCACTTTGATAGCTTTCTCGGAACATTGGCAGGGTTTCCCTGACATGATATTTGCTGTGAGCGATACAAGCTGCTACTATATATAATATCTTCCCTCGGAGGCTTTTTGCATTGAACATTGATGCTAAGTTTAAAGCCAATTCCCCTAACTTATTTGCCGATTCAATGTCTTGAGATGCGTAGTTCATAACTACGCCCCAAGCTGCGTAGAAAAAGGCAGAAAGCGGTGAATTTCCATACTGAATACATGAATTAATCTGTGACAAAACCAACGGAGTTAATAGTTGAGGATCGCAGTGAAATACCGCAGGAACTATGCTTGCTGCGATCCGCCTTGCTGCCAATTGTTCGGGAGATGTGATCAAAGGCAGATTAATTAAGTCTTCGATCTTCTTTCCGGCTAATTTTGCCGCTGTTTGCTCTAATTCCCACTGAATGTTTAACTCGCTAGGATTATCGGGAAAAGTTACGCCAAATTGTGCTAGCACTTCTCGGCCGATCGCGATCGCTTCTGGCTGTCTCCTCTGCACGATATAAGCTTGAATTTTTACCTCATAAACTTTGATTTTGTCCAGCAGAGTTCTGCCTTGTTGCAGCACAGTCCCAGCTAACTGTTCCATCAGCTCAAATGCGCCGCTAAAGTACGCTACCTCAACGGATTCTATATAAAGATTTAAAGTTAACTCGTACTGATTTTCCCAGCTAGAATCTGCCAGCAATCGACGGCTGACATTTAAATACATCACCGCAGCAGCATAAGCGGTAGCAGCCTTAGCTTTTCTGCCAGCAATCAAATTCAAATTAGCGATTCGATCTCGCTCTTCCTGAGTAAATGTCGATGTTAAATCTAAACCATTTTCTATGCCAATGTTAATCTGATCGACTATTTTAAAGATATCATCTGTCAGCGGATTTCCCTCCGTATTTTTCCATAAAAAGCAACCTATTTGCCAGTGAACTATTTTTTTATGGTCCTCGTCAATCAAAGCATAAGCGGCTTGTTGTACTCGATCGTGCAAAAACTTAAAATTCACAGTTAACAGCTCGGCATTTACCTCAGAAACTGCTAAAATCAAACCAGATGCCAGTGCTGCCTGGAGGTCAGCAAACACTAACTGAGGAGACTTTTCGCAAATCGCAGACAGCACGTGCAAATCAAAATCTATTCCCACGCAAGCTGCTAAGCGTAAAATTTGCTGCGTTGACTCTGGCAGTTTTTGCAATTTGCCAATCATCAACTCCACCACATTATCGGTAATTTCCATCTCCTCAATTTGAGCTAGATCCCACTGCCAGCCGGCTTGAAATTCGGCGCAATTATTGACATAATCTGAGGCAGAAGTTGCGAATGAGGTAGCATCAAAAGTCAACTGTGGACAGCTAGGAAAACTAAAATTTATTAAGTTTTCGGAGTGCAGCATTTTCAGGAATTCGCTAACAAAGAAAGGATTGCCCCCTGTTTTTCGTTTCACCAATGCTGCTAGGGGTGCTGCTGATTTTTTGTCGCTGCGTAATGTGTCAGCAATCAAATTAGTAATATCTGCTATTTCCAACGGAGGTAAGGTAATTTGATTTACTGTTGCTCCCTGTTCTCGCAATTCTGCCACGGCCACCATCAAAGGATGAACAGGACTGACATCTTTGTCGCAATATGCTCCAACAATCAATAAATATTCGGGCTGTATCAGAGATAAATTCTCAAGGCTTATTGGTTGTGAAATTTCAATATTTTCGTGGTTTGGGCTTGTCATTGAGCCTGCCACCATTAGTTGAATTAATTTGAGGCTAGCGGAGTCAGCCCACTGCAAATCGTCTAGAAAAATAACTAAGGGATGTTTCTCTGAAGAAAATACCCGCAGAAATTGGATAAATACTAAGTTAAAACGATTGGTAGCCTCATTTGGATCTAACTCTGGTACAGCAGGTTGTTTGCCGAGAATCAATTCTAGATCGGGCATCACATCAATAATGACTTGAGCGTTTGGTGCGAGAGCAGCTAAGAGTTTGGCGCGCCAGTGCTGAAATCTATGTTCGCTTTCGGCGAGAATTTGTTGGAGCAGTTCTTCGCAAGCTTTGACGAGGGCGCTGTAAGGAATTCTTGGCTGCGATTTGTCGAATTTTCCGGCGATTGAATAGCCATGTTTTTCGATAATTGGCTGGTAAATTTCTTGTACCAGCGATGACTTTCCTGTACCGAAATCACCTGCTACTAACATCAATTCTACCCGTTTTTGCCTGGGAAAGCGGGGGTTATTGTTGGTGATTCGCTCAAATGCTGCCAGTAATGTTTGAATTTGTGTTTCGCGTCCGTACAGTTTTTGCGGAATTTGAAATTTATCGGAAATATCTTGGTTGGCTATGGAGATTTCTGATATTTTACCGTGGGTGTTTAATTGGTTGAGACATTCTTCTAAGTCTGCTTTGATGCCCCAAGCACTTTGGTAGCGGTCTTCTGCGTTTTTGGCTAATAATTTGGCGACGATATGAGAAACTGCTGCCGGAATTTGTCGATCGACTTCGGCGACCGGTTTTGGCTGTTTGGCAATGTGGCAATGTACTAATTCTAGGGCACTACTGGTTTCAAACGGCAGTTGGCCCGTCAGCATTTCATAGAGAGTTGCGCCGAGAGAGTAATAGTCGGTGCGATAATCTAGGCTGCGGTTCATTCTGCCAGTTTGTTCTGGAGAGATATAGGCGAGAGTGCCTTCTAGAATATGGGGATGCTTGAGGGTGGGTTGTTCGGTTAATTTGTCGGGCGCGAAGACGCTGGCTATCCCAAAGTCAATGATTTTGAGTTGGTTGGTGCTGGGATTGAAAACTATGTTGGCAGGGTTGATATCTTTGTGTATAATATTGGCGCTGTGAATGTCGCCCAAAATGTCAGCTATTTGAATGGCAAAGCTGAGAGATTCGGATAGAGTAAAGGGGCGAGAGTGCATCAACCTTTTGAAAGATTCTCCTCCGAAGTCTTCGAGTACGATCGCCAAAGTGCGATCGTACTGTTCTAAGCTGTAAGCTTGGACAACTCCTGGGTGATTTAAGCTGCGGATGATGTCATATTCTTGCTTGTGACGGGCGAGTGCAGCCGGAGTGGGGTACTCTTGCTTGAGTATCTTGAAGATTACGCGCTGACCGTCGGCCGATCGCACGCCCCGGTAAACTAGAGATCGATCGCTTTGATAGATTTTCCTGAAAATTTTGTAGCCTGGAAAGTGAAGCATAACCGCAGAATCTTAGAGAGCAGCAGCGTTTATCCTAGTGTAGCCACTGATATGTGTTCGCAGCTACCGCCACCAATATTCTCAGACTCGCTGTGACCCACATTCGGCACCCGCTTAACGGTACACAGTATAATTATTCATAATAATAATAGATGTTTAAAGTAATAAATAATACCTTTCAACAAAAGATATCCGTCGATCTACGGTATAAAAGTATAATTTATAGATTAATTGCTAGATAAAAATAAGTAAAAACCGATTGTGACAGTTGAGGGTGCCGAATGTGTGCTGCCAGCTCTAAATCACGACCTTCATCAATCATTCGCCAATGTTCAGTGTAAAATCTAAAGTCTAAAATCATATAACCCTGCCTTTGTACGCAAGCATTTAAGGCAGGGTTATTGTTGAATATTCGGAATTCTGAGCGAGTAGTCCATGGCGGGCGAGGCCGGATTCGGCTGCCAAGCATTGCACTACTCGCCCAATCGAGTTATTTTAGAGCTACGTTCGGCCAACATTAGCACTATATAAATAGTCATTACATAACCGGCGGCTAGAATGGGAATAATTAGAGGAATATCGCGATAAATCATAATTAGAACCAAAAGTCAAGGACGAGGAGGAGGACGGGACAAGTTCAAGACCTACTACATTAAGTCAGCACGCAAGACTATGCCTTGGTTCTGAAGGCTACTTTTCCATATCAGGCTTGCCGAAAAACTTAGGCGTTCCCGGTGAGTCGATTTGAGATTTTCCATTTTTCGATTTTAGATTTACTCGGCAGATAAATCTGGGAGCTTCAACTAAGATCTAAAATTTTGGGCTACCCACGACAATTGTCGTGGCTTCTACCCGTTTTTGGGCGAGGTCAATAATGATTTACTGCTTTACAGATGCTGGAACAGCGTAAAACCATCCACTTTAGCTGCTTTGAGCTACCGTGCACATCTCATGCGCTAGTCTTAACTCCTGAAAATTTTTAGCCACAAGGAACTAAAAATCTGTCCCAGAAATTTTCGCTGCGATCGACTAACAAGGCTGGCTCTACGAAACTCTTACAGGCATCTGAAAGCTACCTGCCAGCCAGGCTCAATTACAGCCTGTACTTAATGTATAGAATTGTTTAAATCCTTAATACCTATAATAACACAGGGTTTCTGGGATTTAGCTATTTTTTGGCAGTGTACTTAACAATTCGATACAATAGGGGCAACCGCTCTGCCAGCGGGCCACTCACCGGAGGTAGTGGGGTGACTCTTAGCCCCTAGCAGATGACAAATAACTGCCGATCGGCTAGATTTTTCTTCCCTATTGCAGAGAATTGTCTTAAAATAAAGATATGATATGTAAAATTTTGTTACTTTACGGCTTGAGTCGGCGTATCCATGATCTCTAGCACTCTCCTATTTTCCTCGGTTGAAGAAGACCTGCGACTGTTGACAGAAAACTTAAAACAGTTAGTGGGTGCCCGTCATCCCATCTTGTACGCGGCTGCAGAATACTTATTCGGCACAAAGGGAAAACGGGTGAGACCCGCAATAGTCTTGTTGATGGCCAAGGCGACGATGCCCGATCGGGAAATCACCGAAAAACACCGCCGCCTCGCGGAAATCACAGAAATGATCCACACAGCCAGTCTAGTCCACGACGACGTGGTGGACGAGTCGGATCTGCGACGGGGAGTACCGACAGTACACAGTCGGTTTAACAACCGAGTGGCAGTATTGGCGGGAGATTTTCTGTTTGCTCAATCTTCGTGGCACTTGGCAAATCTGGACAACCTGCCAGTAGTCAAACTGCTTTCAGAAGTGATTATGGATTTAGCTGAGGGCGAAATTCAACAGGGACTAAATGGATTTGACACCAGTTTGTCGATCGAAGCGTACTTAGAAAAAAGTTATTACAAAACAGCGTCTTTAATTGCCAACAGCTCTAAAGCAGCGGGCTGTTTGAGCGAGGTTCCAGCAGAAATAGCAGACGATTTGTACAACTACGGTCGCAACATTGGTTTAGCATTCCAAATAGTAGATGATATATTGGATTTCACTGCTTCAACGGAAACTTTGGGGAAACCCGCAGGCTCGGATCTGATCGGCGGTAATCTGACAGCACCAGCGCTATTTGCCCTAGAAGAAAAGCCTTATTTGGAAGTTCTCATAGAACGCGAATTTGCCCAAGAAGGAGATATCGAGCAGGCTCTGGCACTGGTATACGACTCTCGGGGCATAGAGCGATCGCGAGAACTAGCAACAAGTCACGCACAGAAAGCTGTTGAATACTTAGTTGGGCTGCCCAATTCAGAATCCCGTCAAGCCTTGATTGATTTGGCAGATTACGTTTTGAGCCGGCTGTATTAGAGGTTAAAAAGTTGCACTTTATTGGTAATGGGTAATTGGTGTAAACAACCAGGTCAAATGTAGTCCCAGACTGCTTTGACGCTGAGGCCCAGATCCCCCCTAACCCCCCTTCTTAAGGGGGGAACAAGAATTTTCTCAAAGTCCCGCTTATTTAGGGGGATTTAGGGGGATTTAGACTCAGCGTCAAGCGAGATTTATCAATGGTTTCAGTCTTAAGTTGACACTAATTGGTAATGGGTAATTGGTAATGGGTAATACCCGAGGCCTAATGCCCGATCGCCAATTAATAACAAATTGATTTGTTTAAGCAATATCCGACGGTGGAGCCGATCGATACTGTTGCAAGTAAACATTGATTAAGTCCTGCACTTGTCGGCGAGGGATTTCCACCCCGACTTCTTGATTGCCGGGATTTTCAAAAAAAACAATACTGTCGAGACCTTCAAGAGCAATCATCTGAAATAAAATGTGAGTGACAGGCAACTGTACGGGCTTGACGCTCCCGCCCCCAGCCGCCGCAGCCGAGGACGCATCTTTAAGAGTGGGAAAAGCATAAATCACCTTCTTCTCCTGTCCCGGTTGCTTGAGATTGCTCAAAACTACGATCGCCCAACTTTCGTCTACCGATTGCAGGATCGAGTATTCGAGGTGCTGTAGCTGTTGGGCAATTAAAACCAGCGCCGGGGCGATCGCCTTTAAGATTTGTGGCGTCGAACCGTCAGGCGGAGCTTGCTCGATTAGTGCTTGAATCTGTAGATCTAAATCCATCAGTCAGTTAATTTGAGATTTGAGGTTTAATAATGTCAGGGTAACGGCTGAAGGTGCAAGTATGTAATAACTGGCACTGCCCCATATTAAGCTAAAATGCGAAATCTGAAGTCCCATAAATTTGATTGATAAATATGAAACATATAGCTGGTAAAAGTATAGTCATTTATTACATGACACGGGAGGCGTTAAATCCCTCCCCCTTCGCTTTTACTTTGAGCGGATTGACCCGCCTCGGCCCAAGTACGCAGCTCTCTATCCCATTGCTAAAAGCATTTGGGATTGCTTTTCTGAGGATGTTGTAAGAACCATTAACATCGGAGTTAATTAATTTACCGACTGATGTTCTGTATAATCCTCTTTTGATTCGCCTGCCACTAAATATGACATTCGACGCATCAGTATGTCCGTACACAGGAATTGGATCTAGGTTCAAAAAGCTCGACTTAGAGGTGTAAGATTCTTCTTGAACTATCACTTTAATTCCCACCAATCTAGTTTTGTATTCCAACATCTCAATTAGTCTAGCGTGAGGAATACTGACAAAGTTTTGATTAGTTCGTTTGGACAATTCAATTCCGGTTTTCCACTGTGCATTTTTGCCAATTATTAGCGTCCCAATTTGATGCGCCGTCAAAATATCGACGATTAATCGGCTGGTGTGATGCAAGTAATTATCTACTTTTTGGTGGCGACACCGGGTCAAGCGTTGAATCCGTGATGAGTAGGAGCGATTTCCTTTTAATTGAGACTGCAATTGGGCTTTACGTTTGTTGTAGAACTGGTTAATTGACTTTAATGGTCGCCCGTTAATCAACAAAGGGATAAATCCCGGTTGATTTGAAGTTAGCGCCGCTAAATTGTCCAGTCCCAAATCAATACTAGCTACGAAGTTGTTAATTCTAGCGGTGGACTCCGGTTCATTGTAAATTACCTCAATTACATAAGCATCGCATTTGGGAACCAATCTAACTTGACAGATTTGTTCGGGATTTATTTTGGTTTTGATTGAAATCTCAGTACCCGACAGTTTAATAATTCCACTTTTCAACTGCCTGCTGCTAATTGCTTGAATCGTATAAACCAGGATGTTTCGACCTTTTACTTTATCTTTGTACTTAGGTAGTTTTGGACGACCCGTAAATTTAGAGGCATCTTTTTTGTAAGCTTTGAGAGCTTCAAAAAATGATTTCCAGTTTTTATCTAACAACATCAAGATTTGCTGGCTTACTTTGGCGGGCATTGCTTTGTAAGCTTCGTGAGATTTCATCAAGCGATTCATTTCGTTGTAATTGATGTAGCCCCATCCATAAATGAAACTTTGACGGAGCGCATAATTGGCAGCATTGTAGAGATTCTTCGATTTAAAAGCTAGTTCGTCAATCTGAGCAAAACGGTGTTCGGTAGATTTGATGATGTGACGTTCTGTTAGCTGCATTCTGAACCTCTGTCTTTCAGTTCGGCGATTGTGGGGAGTAGTCAACTATAATCAAACGACTTTCTGTCTGTCGTGCTGGATGTGGCAACGCTAGAGGGCTTGGAAGCCTCGCCATGCGGGGGGTTGTGTAACTTATACTTATTGCTTTAGCATAGTTTGATAGTTTTATTTTTAACATCCTGACTACACAATACCATAATCGCTTATCCCTGCTTACAAACTGAATGAAGTTTTACAATACCCAAATATAGCCTTTTTTAGCAAAAATTCTGCATTTTTTAGATTGATTCACCCTTGACCCTTCAAGTCGAAAAATATCGTGCCTCATGCTCGATTTAATTGATGCTGGTGTCGGTGGCGGATCCAAATTTTATATTTATGTACGAAAAAAAAACGGTTTCTGCTAAAAATTATCTCGTCCTCACTACCAAAAACCCCTGATTAAACCTGGTTGGTGGCGGATAGTACATCTGGGACACATCAAGAAAAAACAGCCGTCACTGTTTTTGTAGAACAGGAGATCGAGGACATTGCAGTTTGTCCTGTGCCGGGAATCCCGGAGCAAGTAGCGGTAGAAAAAAAATCTCCATACTGCTACTAACTGTGCTAATTTCAATGTGAGCTGTAAACAATCATGCGGGAAATCTGCCAGAGCGTGGAAACCATATTTCAACTGCTGTTAGACGAACTCAAAAAGTCCACTCGCGCGTCTGAGCAAAACTGCCAAGATGTAGCAGGGCGACTCGCAGCAGAAGTCAACAGGATATGCACAGAAAGTCAGCGGATTCAAAACTCCGGAGACATAGAGGGTTCAGCCCAGAGCCTAGCTCAGCACCGCTTGCAACAATGCCTCCACTATTATAGTTTAGGCTCCGGGCCCGGGCGAGTAGAATTGCACAGTACCCTCAGCGCGATCGTCTATCGCTACATCACCCCTCCACAGGTGCAGTCTAGCTATCAGGCGCGAGTAGAACTGATCAAAGATTTCTTGCAAGGATTTTATCTGGAAGCTTTAAAGGCATTCCGGCGGGAAACCCAACTGCCACCTACCTACAGTCCTCGCACTCGCTTAGAACTAGCAGAGTACATGGCCTTTGTAGAGCGTTTTGGCAAGCGGCGCATTCCCTTACCTCGCAACCGGAGCCAGCAACTAATTATTTTGCGGGCCCAAACCTTTTCCCAGCAGCAACCCAAAGAAACCTCGGTGGATATGGAACAAGCCGCCGATGGAGGGGCTTCAGATTCCGACCAAACTTGGAACGACACGTCGGTGCACTCGGTGCGGGAAGCGATGGCAGGACAGGGTTCCTCGGCAATTCGCCCCCAAGGCGAAGAGTCAGAATCTCTGCGGCAAAATGTGATTGATGAATTAGTGGCGTATTTGAAAGAGCGCAACCAACAAGAATGCGCTGATTATTTCATATTGCGCTTGCAAGACTTGCCGACTAATGAAATAGAGTCGCTTCTCAACATAACTCCCCGTCAAAGAGACTATTTGCAGCAACGCTTTAAGTACCATTTGCTCAGGTTTGCCATGTCGCACCGCTGGGAACTGGTTCACCAGTGGCTGGAAGCAGACTTAGATAAAAATCTGGGTTTGCTGCCTTCCCAGTGGCAGATCTTTGGCGAGCAAATCGGCCCAGAGGGGCAGCGTTTGTTAAAGTTGAAGCAACAGGGTCTGTCAGAGTCAGCGATCGCGCAAACCCTCGGCAGCACGGTAGCCCAGGTACAGAAACGGTGGTTTAAATTACTCGAACTTGCCTGGGAATTACGAAATCGTTCAGATTCCGGAGAAGGGGCATCTAGTGATGAATAACGAAACGAACAGGGATGCAGAGGCTTTCGAGCGCCATTTCTTAGACTGGGTATTGCAGGCGCCGATCGAGAATGCCTCTAGCGAAGATGAGGAGAGCTTCAATCTGCCCCCTTATTCAGAAGAGTGGGGCAACGAAGACAATTCTGGGGTGGAATACTGGGAATGGGACGAACCAGACCCGCTGGATTATCAAGTGAGGGCGCACAGCAATGCACCCGCACAACCGCTGACTATTGGAGATATACCGACCGTGCAAGACCGTTTTCAGACCTTGTTAAAAGAAAGGCTTAGAGCCGAAATCGAATCCAACCCGCCTCTGTTCCCCTGGGAAACAGAAATTAAAAGTTACGACCACGACTACCCAGACGATGTAGC
The DNA here is from genome assembly GCF_013299185.1 of Microcoleus sp. bin48.metabat.b7b8b9.023. Taxonomy (GTDB): domain Bacteria; phylum Cyanobacteriota; class Cyanobacteriia; order Cyanobacteriales; family Microcoleaceae; genus Microcoleus. The sequence goes on from NZ_JAAFKG010000027.1 coordinate 68,124, forward strand.
CCCCCAATGGGTTCCCCCCCTACATATCTGGACTCCCCAACTACAAAATATTAGATGGGGTCGCCTGCCAATTCCGATCGCCCAAGGGGTGTTTGCTCAACTGCTAGAACCTTGTCAGGAATTGGTCATGTCGTCACTGCGGGAAGGAGCAAAGTTAGTCCGTGCTGTAGATAGCTTGTTTCCCGACCAATCTCAGGAACTTAACGAATTAGCTGGTATCGTACTCCTGGGTGCGACAAGAGGAATTACTGCTTCAGAAGTAGAAGATTTACCGAATTACTCCGAGGCAACTACCGATCAACAAATGCTCATGTCGCTGTTGGCCGCCCGAGAAATCATTGACTCTCTAACTTTGGATTGTCCTGTAAATCAGCCGCCAGTTTCCCGAGAATGGTTGACAGCTTTGGGTTCGCTGACTCTGCAAGCTCAATACCTGTCCAACCGCAATACAGAACCACCAAGGCCGTGTTTAAGAGTTGAATGCGAATTTCCTGGGGGAGGAAGTTTGGAACTCAAGGGAGGAGATGCCGAAGCAACTGCACATCGTCCGAATTCCGGGCATTTAAGTGTGGAGTTGTTCGATCCGCAACCGGATAAGATTTATGCCTTAGAAGTTCGATTCCAAAACTTCGAGACTAGACCTCTGATGTTTGCTATTCGTCCAGTTTTGTCAGGACAAGATAGCAACTAAAAAAATACAATTAGAGTAAATCATGTATATTTTTACTCTGTGGTTTGACCTCACACACACAAAAACAAATTCAATCCCCCGACCTCGCTCGTGGGAAGCCAAAAAAATTAGATTTTAGTTAAAACCGTCTCAGATTTATCTGTGGAGTTAATCTAAAATCTAAAATCTAAAATCTACAATCGACTGACTTGGATGGGTGCACATGACAACTGATAACCTGCGAAAAATACCTGTTTTGGGTAAGCTGTGGGAGCAGATTGAGGCGATGCCTCCGCCGGTGATTGAGGATTCTTTACTGCTGCGAATCCTGGTTCAGTTGTTGGTAATTGTGGGGATTGTGGCGACAGACGTTGCTGCTGAAGAAGCGCTGAACCTGTGGGCTGTGCCTGTTAGCATTGTGGGAGCAACTTGGAGTTGGTACCGCCGCCGCGATCGCAATGTGGCTGCTAAGTTCTGCATAGCTATTGCCATGCTGGTGGCGCTGTTCGCTTTTTTTACCCGTTTGATAGGGGAATTGAACGATACCCGGTTAGTTTTGGCGCAACTGTTAATTCACATTCAAGTGCTGCACAGCTTCGATTTGCCCCGCCGCAAAGATTTGGGCTATTCGATCGTGATCGGGTTGATTTTGTTGAGTGTAGCGGCGACTATCAGTCAAACGCTGACTTTTGGGCCGTTGCTAGTGGTGTTTTTGGCTTTAGCGCTGCCGACTTTGGTGTTGGATTATCGATCGCGCTTGGGACTTTCCAAAGCAGACGATAGCAAGCAGAAAGTAGAAGGTGCAGCCAAAAATAAGAACTGGTCACTATTTGCTGCTACTCTATCCCCCAAGTATTTTGGTTGGCTGCTAGCGATAACTGTTGGGTTGGGGCTGACTATTTTTGCGTTTTTGCCGCGCCTCCCAGGCTATCAGTTGCGGACTTTTCCTGTCAGTGCTCCCATTGAATATCAGGGGGAATTTGACTCGCGCAGCATTTTAAATCCGGGGTATGTCAGAGGGGGAAATGAACAAGGGACTGGCGGAGGAAGGGGGAGAAACCCAGACAAAGGGCCAGGAGAGGTGGACTCTACTTTTTATTACGGTTTCAACCAGCGCATCAATCAGAATTTGCGGGGGGAAATGAAACCCCAAGTGGTGATGCGGGTGCGATCGCAAGCGGCGGGTTTTTGGCGGGTGTTGGGCTTTGACAAGTACACTGGTCAGGGTTGGGAAATTTCTCGCAACGAACAAGCTCAAAAGGTTACTAGACCTAGCTGGTCTTATCAATTTTACCTGAATCCATTTCCGAATGCGCCTCGGACTCAAGAGGTGATTCAAAGTTATACTATTATTGCTCAGTTGCCGAATTTGATTCCGGCTTTAAACAAACCAAAGGAACTTTATTTTCCAAGTCCAGAGGTGGCGGTTGATGCGGAGGGGGGTTTGCGAGCGCCTGCGGAATTGGGAGAGGGCGTGACTTATACGGTGATTTCTAATGTGCCTTTCCGCGAGCGGGCTGAGTTGAATAAAACTGGTACAGATTACCCGAAAAACATTCGCAAGTTCTATTTGGACGTGCCGCCGAAAATTGCAGCCAAGGTGCGGGCAAAAACTGAGGAAATTTTGCAGGCTAGAACTAGAGTAGCTAAGTCGGAAAGGGCGATCGACTCTCCCTACGAAAAAGCTTTGTATTTAGCTCAATATTTGAAGCAAAACCCTAATTATAAAATTGAAAAAGCCTTGCCTTATTTAGAAGAAACTGAAGATTTGGTTGAGGGTTTTCTGTTTGGCTATCAAAACACCCAGGATGGCAAAAAAGTGACTGGTGGATATCCAGATCACTTTGCGACGGTACTGGCAATTATGCTCAGATCGATCGGGATTCCGGCGCGAGTGGCTGGCGGTTTCGACACGGGGGAGTTCAACCCGTTTACTGGTTTGTATGTGGTGAAAAATACCGACGCTTTCATGATGACGGAAGTATATTTTCCCAATTACGGCTGGTTTGGTTTTAATCCGATTCCAGGTTATCCACTGATTCCCGCTTCGGTGGAAGACAACCAGACTTTTAGCGCGCTGGAATGGTTTTGGAAGTGGATCGCGGGTTGGCTACCGACGCCTCTGAGAAGCGGATTAGATTCAGTCATCGGTTTTGTAATTCGCTGGATAACTTTGATTCTGGGCTGGTTTCTGGGACAGTTTGCGAAGGGTTGGGTGGGGTTGTTTACTGGGTTAATTAGTGCGATCGCATTTGGCTTCATTGGCTGGTTAATGTGGCAAGGGTGGCGCAAGTGGCGCTACCGGCGTTGGCTGGGTAAGTTGGCGCCCGTGGAAGGAGTTTATCAGCAAATGTTGCAGGATTTGGCGAGTCGGGGATTTCCCAAGCAGAAAGCTCAAACGCCTTTGGAGTATGCTGAGGCAATGCGCGGCCATCATGCAATCGATGAAGCTGAGGTAATTGAGGAAGTTTCGCAAGCTTACGTGCGGTGGAAGTACGGTGGCGAAGCGGGAAATTTGGATCAGTTGCGGCGGTTGGTGGATAATTTAAGGCGATCGCACTTAAAGAAACTGAAAAACCGCTGGTTGTCAAAATTCGCAACCCCCAACGTCAGGTAAAGGTTCGTAGTGAGGACTTTAGTCCTTCTTAAAGGTTCGTAGTGAGGACTTTAGTCCGCAAATAAAGGTTCGTAGTGAGGACTTTAGTCCGCATCAATCAGAGGACTCACATTCCCAGCGATCGAACCAATTGTATTAGGGTTTGTAGCCCACATTCCGCACCCCAACATATTCCAGGTATAGCGGATCGAGCTCTCATATGAGGTACGTAGTTGGGCTTTAGCCCTCCAGGTTTAGTGGTTATATAAGCTGTCAGTCATGCCTCAATACGGTTCACTTAAGACAGATCCCCCCTAACTCCCCTAAAAAAGGGGGGGACAAGAATGCTCTCAAAGTGGGTCTTCTTAAGGGGGATGCGAGGGGGATCTCCGGCGCATAAATAGTGTTAAGTGAACCGTATTGAGTCATGCCTCATCTTTTTGAGAAAGGCTATATAATATTTATTTTCAGTGCGAATTTAAGCATTGGGCAAAACATAGATGAATTAATTTTGATTGCGGAATGTTTTTCTAATGAATATCAAAATCAAATTATTCATCTACCTCTAACTCAAATAGAATACTAATTATTCTTATGTTAAACTGATATTAGAACATTGGAGGTTTTCCCATGATTCAAGCAATATCCAAGTTAATAACTTTCGATGAGTTTCTGGAGTGGAAGCCAGAAAGCGGACGCTATGAACTACGTAACGGAGTTATTGTTGAGATGCCTAATCCAACTGGTAAACATTCAGTCATCGCAGGTTTCCAGGCCCTAGAATTTGGTTTTGAAATTAGGCGATTACAACTTCCTTACTTTATTCCCAAGGAATGTACAATTAAATTCAGCGATAACTTAGGCTACGATCCAGATGTGATTGTATTAGATAAACAAGCCGTAGAAGCCAATGAGTCTCGATGGGAACGAGAATCAGTTATTACTCAGGGAGATTCTGTTAAGTTAGTTGTGGAAGTTGTCAGCACAAATTGGCGCGATGATTATGCACATAAGATGATCGAATATGAAGCATTAGGCATTTCTGAATACTGGATTGTCGATTATCTGGGTTTGGGAGGTAGCCGTTATATTGGTTCTCCAAAACAGCCTACTTTGTCGGTTTGTCAATTGGTAGATGGTGAATATCAGGTTAAGCTGTTTCGGGGAGATGAGAGAATTGAGTCGGCGGTATTTCCCGAGTTGACTTTGACAGCGGAACAAATTTTTAATGGCGGGTAAAAAAGCCGGGTTTCTCTGCATTACACCCGCAGTCCGCGAGGGGTTTAAACTCCTACCTAAAAGCAAAAGTCCTCTCGGACTGATTATTTATTTAGTTTTCTTGAGAGGACTTTCGCTATAAGAGGGGGAATTAATTCCCTGGCGGACTTTGGGGTTAAGTTAGCATATATCGGCACTGCGATGTCCCGTATTTTCTCGAATCGCAAACTACTTATCTCATCAAAATCGACCAACTAGGAACGTCAGACAAACCTTCATATACACAAATCAAGTAATCTGTCAATACAACTTGAGCAAATAGGCCGCCAGATTGGAAAATTAAATAATTCTTGCAGTTGAGCTGGGGCTGCTTGTATTTGTGGTACAAATGAGGGAATAAAGAATGTTGAAGGTCACGCCTCATGGATGAAAACCGCGTCCGAGCTTACCTGAATCTGATTCAATTGCTGCTGAGTTGTCCGGCTGGGGAAGAGGGGAATGTATTGCAGGATCACTCTGAGTTAGTTGACTCAGGCTTGATTGAAGTGATGCAGGAAGTGGCGAGTCGGATGGCGGCGGATGGCGAACAAAATGCGGCTTTTTTGCAGCAATTGGCGGATCAAATTAGTCAAGCTTTGGCTCAAAAGACGCAGGGAGGAGATGCAGACCGCAATTCTGCTTATCTGCAATTGATTAATGCGCTGCTGAGTTGTCCTAGTGATCGAGAACAGCAGATTTTACAGACTAACTCGGAATTGCTGGATCACGGGTTTCTGCAAGCTTGCGAGGACGTAGCGACAAATTTTGAAGAACAAGGAGAGAAGAAGGGTGCTAATTTTTTGCGAAATCTTGCCAGTCGGCTAGGGAAACTCTTGGGCTTAACATCCTCTGGGGGTAATGATGTTGAGAATAAATCACCAAGGGATTATCTAGCATTTTTACAATTACTATTGCAGACAGAAGCTAAGAATTATGGTGGGGATTCCGAACCGATTCATGCAGTATTGCAAGCAAATCTAGACAAGCTAAATCTCAATTTAATTCCTTTTTTTCAACAAAAGATACCTATAATTCTGGCTGGAATAGATGAACCAGAGCAAAGTCAAATAATTGCTGCTTTAATTGAAAGTATTGCTGTTAGGATTTACGAATTTATCAGAGGCAGTAGGGCTGACAATCTGGAAATTGCGATTGCTGCCTACAAATTCGTGCTTTCGATTCGTACCTTTGAAACTAACCCAGAAAAATGGGCGCAGACGCAAAATAATCTGGGAAATGCTTACTATTTAAGAATCAGGGGAGAAAAGGCAGAGAATATCGAACAGGCGATCGCATCTTACACCGCCGCACTGAAAGTCTACAGCCACGAAGGCTTTCCCGAACAATGGGCAATGACCCAAAATAATCTGGCTACCGCCTACAGTGACAGAATTAGGGGAGAGAGGGCAGAGAATATCGAACAGGCGATCGCATCTTACACCGCCGCACTGAAAGTCTACAGCCATGAAGGCTTTCCCCAACAATGGGCAATGACCCAAAATAATCTGGCTACTGCCTACAGTGACAGAATTAGGGGAGAGAGGGCAGAGAATATCGAACAGGCGATCGCATCTTACACCGCCGCACTGAAAGTCTACAGCCGCGAAGGCTTTCCCGAACAGTTGGCAATGACCCAAAATAATCTGGCAAACGCCTACAGTAAAAGAATCATGGGAGAGAGAACAGAGAATATCGAACAGGCGATCGCATCTTATACCGCCGCACTAGAAGTCCTGACTCGCGAAGCCTTTCCCCAAGATTGGGCAATGACCCAAAATAATCTGGCTGCTGCCTACAGTAACAGAATCAGGGGAGACAGGGCAGACAATATCGAACAGGCGATCGCATCTTACACTGCCACACTCGAACTCTATACCCGCGAAGCCTTTCCCCAAGATTGGGCAACGACCCAAAATAATCTGGCAAATGCGTACAGTAACAGAATCAGGGGAGACAGGGCAGACAATATCGAAATGGCGATCGCATCTTACACTATCGCACTTGTCCAAGTCCTGACCCGCGAAGCCTTTCCCGAACAATGGGCAACGACGCAAAATAATCTGGCTACTGCCTACAGTAACAGAATCAGGGGAGACAGGGCAGACAATATCGAAATGGCGATCGCATCTTACACTGCAACACTTGTCGAAGTCCGCACCCGCGAAGCCTTTCCCGAACAATGGGCAACGACGCAAAATAATCTGGCTGCTGCCTACTATTTCAGAATCAGGGAAAACAGGGCAAACAATATCGAAATGGCGATCGCATTGTACACTGCTGCACTCGAAGTCCGCACCTGCGAAGCCTTTCCTGAAGATTGGGCAACGACGCAAAATAATCTGGCTGCTGCCTACAGTGACAGAATCATTGGAGAAAGGGTAGACAATATTAAAATGGCCATCGCATCTTACACTGCTGCACTCGAAGTCTACACCCGCGAGGCTTTCCCGCAAGACCATGCTGAAACCTTATTTAATTTAGGGCTTGCCTATCGAGAAGTTCCCAACTTACAGCAAGCGCACGATACTTTTGCTCATGCAATTGATACCGTAGAATTTCTGCGAGGCGAGATTCATTCGGGAGATGAAACCAAGCAGAAATTAGCCGAAGAATGGAATAAACTTTATCAGGAAATGGTAAAACTTTGCATAGAAATAAAAAACTACACCGCAGCCATAGAATACGCCGAACGCAGCAAAGCCCGCAACTTAGTAGAACTCCTTGCCACCCGCGACCTCTACCCCAAAGGTAACATTCCCGAAACCGTTCTAAACGAACTCTCGCGCCTGCGTCGAGAAATTGATGCCGAACAGCGACAACTCGAAATAGAACAGACAAATCATAACAGCAATGGTGTCACGATATCGGGAGAACGCAGCCCCCAAATCGACAACCTACAAATCACCATTCGCGAGCGTCGATCCTATCTAACCCAATTACGGCAACAACTAGATGAATTAATTGTCCGCGACATCACACCCATCGACCCCGACTTCGCACTCACCCAAGAAGTTAAAAGCATCTCCTACAGCGAAATTCAATCCCTCACAGCAGAAAACACCGCTATCCTTCAGTGGTACATTACAAACGAGAAATTCCTTGCTTTCATCATCACCCCAAAATCATCAACTCCTATTGTCTGGCAATCTTCAACAGCAGACTTTGAAGCCTTGGAAAATTTGGATAACGAGTATCAGAAAGACTATAAAAACTACACAGAGAGCAAATCACCAAACAAAGATCTCCAATGGCAGCAAAAACTCACCTCCCGCCTTCAAAACCTAGCTGAGATTTTGCATCTTGATGAGATTTTAAAGAATATTCCGAAACAGTGCAGCCAACTAATTCTAATTCCCCACCGCTTCCTGCACCTGTTTCCCCTTCACGCCTTGCCAGTTAGCCATGAAACCTGGCAGCGGTTTAATTCAGAAACCCCGTCTCCAGAACCCACTAATCCTTGCCCGCTAGATTGCTTCAAACAAGGTGTCCGCTACGCCCCCAGTTGCCAACTCCTGCAACAGGCACAAAGCCGAAAACGTCCTAATTTTACACACCTATTTGCGATCGCCAATCCTACCAAAGACCGCTATTTAATTGAACTTGAAGCCGCCAACATTTGTGAACTATTCAAGCCTAATGATTTCTTGGTAAAGAAAGATGATGCCAACAAGAAAGCCATCCAAAGCCAACAACTCAGCCTTGCCAACTGCGCCCATTTCGGTTGTCACGGTAAGTTTGAGCCTGACTCGCCTTTGGAATCAGCCCTCCAATTGGCAAATAAGGAACGTTTGACACTGCTGGAAATATTGAATCTTGACCTAAATCAATGTCGCCTTGTCACCCTCTCCGCCTGCGAAACTGGATTGACAGAATCCAAAACCAGCGATGAATATATCGGCTTACCTTTTGGCTTTCTGTTGGCTGGTAGCCCTAGTATGGTTAGTACCCTTTGGGAAGTGGATCAACTAGCCAGCACTTTGTTACTGATGCGGTTCTATGAAAACCTAGAAACTCTGTCAACGGCTGCTGCTCTCAATGAAGCACAACAATGGCTGCGGAATTTGACCTCAGAGGAGCTTGAAGCAGTATTAGAACGCCTCAAACCCCAAATCGATCGAATATTTGAGCAACTGCCTCTAAAATACCGCACGCTTCACGTGGAAGCTCGTCTGAATCGCGCACGCAATCGCCAGCCGTTTCCCTTTGTTGAACCTCATTACTGGGCTGGCTTCACTGCGATCGGTGTTTAGCAATCCTTGCAAAACTTGTCCAGACCTCTTCTACTGATGTAAATAAGTACCAGTGTTAGTGGTAATGCTGGGTAAGCAGCGGCTGCTACTAGCCAACCCAATCCACCAGCAAAACTTTGACTCAATACTTCTTTAAAGGCGGGCGTACAAATATGAACACGCAATTTATCGGCTAATTTTTCTAACCAGCTAGGTTCATTCGGGTCTTCGTCACCCACACTATTGTTGTCATCTGATTCTCCTGACTCAATTGCTACCGTTTCGGCGGCATATTCTAAATCGCCTTCACACTTTTCAAGCAGATCAAGGGCTTTCAGCGCATCGGGATATTCTGCTAATTGCGAGCGGTATTGTTCTATTTCTGCTTGGGTAACGGTAGTCATATAATTTTTGCTATCCTGAGAGTTAACTATTCTTATTTTGCCATAAGCTACCAACAGCTTATCCAGAAAATTTATGGAAAAGGCCACAACTCATTCACTCACCATAATTCTAGATCGCTTATGACTTTTTCTAAATCAATCTTTTTCGTCATATCCTTCGGCAAATAATCAAAGACTTTCTCTAAAACTTCCACAGACACATTGTTCATCAACCAATCATCACTAGAATTATTCCCAAGATTCAAAAAATACTTTAAACGTTCCTCTATCGACTCCTTATCTCCTTTATCCACTTGTCCGACTCGATCGAGCCAATTTCCTTGGGAGTCCTTAAAACAATTAGCATCAACTGTACATATCTGATGCACTAAAGCCAATGAATTGCGATCGAGACCATTTTTGCTGGTCGAGTTAATCGGATACGCTGTTGGCAAACCTTTACAGGTTTCTTGGAAAGTTAAGGGAATCACCGTAAAAGTTTGCAAGCATTCAGACTTATCTTGAAATTGGTCAATTTCCCAAAAGAGATAATGATGCTCTCCCCGTAAAACCCTACGAGAATTAACTATTAGTTTACAATCAACTGTCTTGCATTCCATCTCGTCTGGTTCATTTAAATCATAAATGTGATTGTGATTGTGTTGGCAACGAAGAGATACTTTTTGGGGATTTACTAAATAAATCCAACCTTGGCGAGGTGTTTTTCCAGCCACATTATCACCCTAATTCATTGATTAATTTTTGTCTTTCTGTCTCAAGATTCAGCCTGAATACTTGTTCTTGTTGATGGCTATCTTTAACCTCAATCATTGGCGCAGTGCTGTACACATACTTTAGTAACTTCTGGATTTTATCCTGTCCTGAACCGGCCCATTCTCTACGAATGTTGTCCAGCATTAGTTTTAGTCCTACAGGTAATTCTAAATCATCGATATTACCTGCTTCGGCACCAAGTCGGATAAATATAGTTTCTCCCACAGATTCTTGAACAATTGTTTTGCCATTCATTTGATTTAAGGCGACAATTATGTCTTCGTTCCAAGGACTATAGTGATAATAACGCCAATTTAATTCTGTAAGTTGTTTGTTTGTCCATTTGACAGCATAAAGGTCGGCTAAATATAAGAATTTGATTAATTGGTTTTTTGTAATATGGCCTTTGGTGGTGTAAACAAAATAGTTGATGAGGGTTTCTAGCATGGCTTTGATTTTTTGTATAGCCTTTCTCAAAAAGATGAGGTACTCATGGGAATAGGGAATCGGGCATCGGGAATCGGGCATCGGGAATCGGGCATAGAGGGCAAAGAGGGCATCGGGCATAGAGGGCAAAGAGGGCATAGCGAATATATCACTTTTTTGAGAACCGCTATAGGGTGCGTCGCGATTATAAAAATTAATTAATTCCATTGATAATCTGAGGGCGATGTACCTTACGACTGTTGGGAAAGACTAAAAGATAGGGTTGTTTATTCAACTGTTGAATAACCAAGGTGCGTCGCTGTGAGATTGTCGATCGCGATCGAGGGATTGTCGATCGCGACACACCCTACGACTGTTACGATTAAAGAAACCGGGTTTTTAGCAGAATTTACGCCTACAACGAAGTAAACGCGTGAAAAACCCGGTTTCTGGACATCCGCGCGCAAGTCCTGAATCGTACTCTAACGGTTACATTTTACTGATGATTCTTTGCAGGATTTCTACACCTGTTAATGCCTGCCAGCCAAATAGCCCCAACAGCCCCACATTTAGAACGATGTGAGTGTATCTCGCCCAATCTTGACCTTTTTGCATGAACGGAGTCAGAGAGGCTGAAATGGCAATTATGACGGTCATTCCCAAGCCTGCTACTAGGTGGGGGGCGACAAATAGTTTGCCGTTGTTGATGTAGGTGACTGCCATTGCGCCGATCGCACCTGTTACCATCAAGCCTAGCAGCAAAGAGCCCATCTGATGGTGCTTGATATTGAATTTGCCCTTAATTAACTCTTTCTTGACATCACCTTCGGCACTTCTGGTACGGCGGATTTGAATTCCCAGATACAAAGCATAAAATGAGATTGCTAGCAATACCCACATTAAAACTGGGTGGAAGAATTGACTCCAAATTTTCACAGACTGCGGAATTTCCAGATTCATAGTGTTCTCAGGATTAGTAAACATACTTCATAAAACTTAGCATACCAGTAAGTCCGTCTCGTGCGACGGTACAAATATACGGTATGAGAGACTATTATGCCTGCCACTAAACAAGACGCTGTATTGATCCAAGCTGCCAAGACTGGCAACATTATTCACGTCCAAGCTTTACTCGCTAAGGGGGTTGAGGCTAACGCCAAAGACTCTGAGGGGACGACGGCTTTGATGTTTGCCGCCCAAAAGGGCTATACGGAAATCGTGCGTATTTTACTAAACAATGACGCTAATGTCAACCTCGCGAGCAGGCGTTTTGGCCTCACGGCTTTGATGTTGGCGGCGGCTAACAAACAGGCTGATGTTATGCGGCTGTTGTTGGCGGCGGGTGCTGATGTTGGTGCTAAAAATGATGATGGAAGTACGGCTTTGATGGCGGCTTCTCTCAAAGGCGATATCAATGTTGTCCGGCTGTTAGTTGATGCTAAGGCTGAGGTGAATGTCCGAGATAAAGATGGAGATTCGGCTCTGAAAATAGCTGCTTTGTCGGGACACGAAGCTGTTGTTCAAGCTTTGGCTGATGCGGGTGCTGTTGCTGATAATTATATGCTATTTTCAGCTATCAGTCAAGGTAGCGCTAAAATTGTCCGAATTTTGCTCGATCGCGGTGCGGATGTTAATCTTAAAAATCTACAGAGCAAAACTCCTTTGATGCAGGCTGCTACGGCGGACAATTTGGCGGTAGTCGAGATGCTGCTAGCCGCTGGTGCTGATTTGGAAATTCGCGACAAAGAGGGCGAAACTGCTTTAACTTTGGCTGCGGATTGCGGTAATGTTGATGCGGTGCGAGCTCTCCTGGCTGCGGGTGCTAATGCGAATGTCAAAAGTGGAGATGGCGGGACGGCTTTGATGGCTGCTGCTGCTGGGGGAAATGGAGCGATCGCACATATATTACTAGATGCTGGCGCGGATATCAACGCGAAGGACAGAGATGACGAAACTGCGTTGAATTTTGCCGTGGTTGAAGGCTGTCAAGATGTGGTGGAATTGCTGTTAAACCGAGGTGCTTATGTCGGTTCGAGAAATCGGTTGGGCGATACGCCTTTGCTGGTGGCGGCTGTTCACGGTCACAGTGCTATCGTATCGGCTTTGCTGCAAAAAGTAAACTCAAATCGCCCAGATTTCCTGAATGCTAAAAACTTTGGCGAGACAGCTTTGACTCTAGCTGCGTTTCACGGACATACTGAAACGGTGAAAGCCTTGCTTGACGGCGGTGCAGATCCGAATATCCCAGCGGATTTGGGGAAAACTGCTTTAATGAAGGCGTGCGATCGCGGTTATCTGGCGATCGTCCAAATATTAGTCGAAAAAGGCGCAGATGTCAACTTGCTCGATGAATCCGGCGCAACTGCTGTGATGTGGGCCGCCCATCGGGGTTATGCTGATGCAGTTAAGATTTTAATCGCTGCTGGTGCAGAGTTAAATCACAAAAATCCGGGAAATTATACAGCTTTAATGTTAGCTGAATTTAAAGGTTATTCGACTGTCGTGAAATTGCTCAAAAGTGCAGGAGCACAAGAGTAAATATAGCATCGCGGGAGACGTAAACGGCGGTTGAAACCGCGTCTTGTCAAACCAAGCAGACGGCGCTTGAAACCGCGTCTTGTCAAACCAAGTCTGCCTCCGCAGACTGAAGAAAAGGCGGTGTCAACAAAAAAATATCATGTTAACCATCCATTCTTTAACCCGCATCGGCGGGTTTTGTTTTTGTAGACGCGGTTTTAACCGCCGTCTCCGCGGTGTAAAGAAAATGCGGTGTCAACAAAAAAATATCATGTTAAGCATCCATTCTTTAACCCGCATCGGCGGGTTTTGTTTTTGTAGACGCGGTTTTAACCGCCGCCTCCGCAGACTGAAGAAAAGGCGGTGTCAACAAAAAAATATCATGTTAAGCATCCATTCTTTAACCCGCATCGGCGGGTTTTGTTTTTGTAGACGCGGTTTTAACCGCCGCCTCCGCAGACTGAAGAAAAGGCGGTGTCAACAAAAAAATATCATGTTAA
>NZ_JAAFKG010000027.1:81485-93190 GCF_013299185.1 Microcoleus sp. bin48.metabat.b7b8b9.023
CGCGGTTTTAACCGCCGCCTCCGCAGACTGAAGAAAAGGCGGTGTCAACAAAAAAATATCATGTTAAGCATCCATTCTTTAACCCGCATCGGCGGGTTTTGTTTTTGTAGACGCGGTTTTAACCGCCGTCTCCGCAGACTGAAGAAAAGGCGGTGTCAACAAAAAAATATCATGTTAACCATCCATTCTTTAACCCGCTTGGAGTGGGTTTTGTTTTTGTAGACGCGGTTTTAACCGCCGTCTCCGCGGTGTAAAGAAAATGCGGTGTCAATAAAAAACGTAATGTTAACCGTCCATTCTTCAACCCGCGGAGGCGGGTTTTGTTTTTGTAGACGCGGTTTCAACCGCCGTTTTATCTTAATCCACAAATCGTGTATCAATTTGCTTTACGCACCCAGCTTAACCTGCAAATCTCATCTCAATCCGCTTTTCGCACCCAGCCATTAATAGTAAACCTACTATCAGCAAAAGCTTTCGAGGGACAGTTGACTCGCAAAACTTCGTGCATATAGCGACTCAGAAAAAATACAATGCTATTATTCCGAGGCTCAACCTTTCTGAATGTCTCATCTGCAACATAAAAATTGTTCTCGACTTTGCTGTCGTAAATCAGCAATTCCCCGCCTGAAAAAGCCTTAGGTTCTCGGTTGAAATAATAAACGTAAGTAAAAAATCTACTGGCGGTATCTGGCGAACCGCTATCGTTATGAAGTTTGTAAAAGTTGTTGTCATTGTGCATTGTTAATTGAGCTTCTATGTCACCCAGCGCAAATTCTGGGATATTTAATTTACGCAGCACATCGGGGAGAATTGCTTTAATGCGATTTACCATCAGTGTGGAAAATTCCGGGAAGGAGTGGAGCACCATTGAGCGACGGTAATCTTCGGCATTTGTTGAGGTACTGGTAGTTACAAATTCTGATTCTTTGGCTAAAACATATTTAATTAGTTTGTTCTTTTCTGCGGTTGTCAAAAAGTTATCTATTTGGGCGTAGCGAGATATTAAATCGTCATTTACGGGTGCGGGGGCGGGAATTTCTGCGGGAATTTCTGCGGGAATTTCTGGGACAATTTCTAGGGGGATTGCTGGCTGCTGCGGTTGCGGTTGCTGCAAGAAAATTGGGGGTTCGGTGACTAATCCGACGAGATGTTCGGCGGGAAAGGAAAGGCTGGAACGCCCGTCGTCTATGGGGATTTGGAATAAGGTGGAAAAACCTACTGTCTGTTGCGGGCGATCGACTAATGCTTTGACAAGGCTGTGCAATAATGGTGTGTCGGATTTGAGCGTAATGGTGCACTGATGTCCGCCGGTAAGCAGGATTTTAACTTTTACGTCTTGGGGTTTAATTTGCTGTTCGCTGTAAGTCATAATTTTTGAAGGATACAACTGGGTACTGGTTAGGGATATAACAGTTTTGATTGGTGTCACAGTCTTCTCGATCCCCCGCTAGCCCCTCTTAAGAAGCAGGTTGGTTCGCGTCTGGGCCAAGGTACGTTGTTGGGCTTTAGCCCTCTTTATAAGATTAGGAAAGAGGGCTGAAGCCCAACAACGTACCTAATTTGTCTGACGACAATAAAACCACCCTGCCTAACCCCCCTTAGGTCGGGGGGGACAAGAGTCTCAAAGTCTCCCGTCTTAGTAACGATAAAAGTGTTTTCAAAGTCCCCCTTCTTAAGGGGGATTTAGGGGGATCTAGACTCGGATACTAACGAGAGATTCAAAGCTTTTAGACTTAAGTTAAGACCAATGAACACTATTATATCCCTACACTATCGTACACAATTAAGAAAAGCTATAGGTATTATTCCTAATGCAAAAAGTGCCGGATATCAGTGAAAACCATTGTAATTCCGAGTTGGTTGGCTGCTGCGATCGAATCTTTGTCGCGCATACTTCCTCCCGGTTGGACGATCGCAATTATTCCCGCTTGGGCAGCCGTTTTGACGGAATCATCGAAGGGGAAGAAGCCATCGCTAGCCAAAATAGCTCCTTTGCTCTTCTCTCCCGCTTGTTCCAACGCTAGTTTAACCGATCCCACGCGGTTCATTTGTCCGGCGCCGACACCGATTGTAGTGCGATCGCGCGTCACAACGATCGCATTTGATTTAACGTGTTTCGCCACTTTCCAAGCAAACAGCAATTCTTCCAACTCTCCCGCAGTCGGCTGCTTCTCGGTAACGGCGCGCCATTTGCTAGTTTCTTCTACTAGATTATCCGATTCTTGTACCAGCAAACCGCCTGCAATTACCTTAACAGTTTGCGCTGGCCCTGGAGTCAAATCCGGCAAAATTAATACTCGAACTTTCGCCTTTTTCTTGATAATTTCTTCCGCTTCTGGTTCGCACCCTGGGGCGACGATACATTCTAAAAATGTTTGAGTTAGCGCCGTTGCAGTAGCAGCATCAATCGGGCGATTCAGAGCAACAATTCCGCCAAAAGCTGAGACTGAATCCGTATCAAAAGCTTTTTGATACGCTTCGGAAATAGTCGAACCCAAAGCTGTACCGCAAGGATTTGTATGCTTCAGAATCGCGGCGGCGGGAGTATCGGGAAATTCTACAATTAGCCGCCTTGCTGCTTCTAAATCTACTAAATTATTGTAGCTCAATTCTTTACCTTGCAGGATGGTGCTAGTTGTCCAGCCTGTCGGTACAGTTCCGCTTTGATACCAGGTGGCGGCTTGGTGGGGGTTTTCGCCGTAGCGGAGTGTTTGCCGCTCGGTTCCCGATAAGCTAAACTCCAGTGGTAGCTTCGATTCAGGCTCGGATTGGCTGCTGAGATAATTGGCGATCGCGCGATCGTAATTTGCTGTATGCTGAAATGTTTCTAACGCACATTTTTGCCGAAACTCTAAGGATGCTTCCGCGCCATTTTGTCGCAGTTCTGCTAAATAAGTATTGTACTGGTCTGGATTGCACAAAACTGTCAAATGAGCGTGATTTTTAGCTGAAGCTCTCAGCATCGCCGGCCCGCCGATATCTATATTCTCGATCGCGTCAGCTAGAGTAACTCCAGGTTTGGCAATAGTCTGTTCAAAGGGATACAAATTGACTACAACTAGATCGATCGTCCGAATTTGATTTTCCGTTAAATCCGCGATGTCTTGCGCTACATCGCGGCGTGCTAAAATACCTCCGTGGATTCGCGGGTGAAGTGTTTTGACTCGCCCGCCCAAAATTTCGGGAGAACCAGTATATTCTGCAACTTTCGTGACAGGGATTCCTGCTTCTTTGAGGGCGCTTGCTGTCCCGCCGCTGCTAATTATGTCAAATTCAAATTCTTCTACTAGACTGCGCGCTAAGTCGATTAGCCCGGTTTTATTGGAGACGCTCAGAAGTGCTAGACGTGCCATTGGTTTGAAATTGCGATCGCAAAAATAGACAGGTTACATTCTATATCAAATCTGGCGGCAGGTAGATAATTTGCTAATTGGTAATTGTGATTATTTCCTGAGACTTCAAGCATGAGCCTGCTTGTGAGCCAGCGGACTTACTTCAAAATCATATAATAATTTATACTTGGCAATTGCTTCTAAATATTTATAACAGGGGAGTCGATAGTGTTATTTTGTCCCCTAGGAGGCTGATTGAAGCCATTTCTCGCCTTAATGGTTAGTTTTCCTACTACGTAAATCCCGATGTTTTTGAAATTACTTACTCAAGTGGAATAGATCATTCCATGGAGATAAATATTAAATTTCAAAAATATTTTAGGATGAATCATAAAAGTAATGTGTTAGCATCGAAGGGAAATTGTTTTCTGCCTAGATTAAAATAAAAATTTCGCGATCGCAACACCTTAATAAAAAAATGGTAGGTTTAAATATGTTTTTTCATGAAGCTGATTCAGGAAATAAGGTCAGTAATATTAGAAGTAGCCACAAAACACTTTCTAAAAATATGAACAATAGAATGGACTGTCAAGAGTTACCCCAAAAAATAGCCGATGATTGCATAGAATCCAATTTTGGACAATCTGACAGTATTAGTATTTGCGAAATGCAACAGATGCAGGAAGCAATTGAACAGTTAGAACAGGACTTGAAAGCTAGCGAATCTCGGTTTCGGAATGCGATCGCCAAAAATGCTGACGGTATCGCAATCGTCAATAAGCAAGGGCTTGTATGTTTTGCCAACCCATCAGCAGAAGCGCTATTTAACTGCAAAGCAGAAGAACTTTTAGGTCAAGCATTTTTTGGCAATTTGGTAGTAGAAGGTTCAGCTTGCGACATTGAAATGGACACGGATATTATTCCCCAAGTTGGAGAAACAGAAGCAGCAGGGATGCGTGTCGTGCAAACAGAAGTTGAGGCTATTCGCAGGCACAAAGCAAATGCTGTAGTAGAAATGCGGGTGGTGGAAACGGAATGGGAGGGAGAAATGGCTTATTTAGCAACGTTGCGGGACGTTACCGATCGCAAGCGCGCAGAAGAAATGCTTTGGTTGTACGATCGGGCTATGGCCGCTACCAGCACCGGAGTTACCATTGCTGACGCCACCAAGCCAGAATATCCAATTATTTATTGCAATCCCGCCTTTGAAAGCATGACAGGCTATCGACGGGAAGAAATTCTCGGCAAAAACTGCCGATTTTTACAAGGAAGCGATACCGACTCCGAGGCATTAGAAATAATCCGCCAAGCCTTGACAACCGAAAGCGAATGTCAGGTAATATTAAAAAATTACCGCAAAGATAGAACAGTTTTTTGGAATGCTTTATCAATATCTCCAGTGCGCGACAAAACAGGCAAATTAACTCATTTCATCGGCGTACAGAGAGACATCACAGATCGCAAACAAGCCGAAGAATCCTTGCGAAATTCCGAAGCACAAAGCAGAGAACAATCAGCACAACTAGCAGCAGCACTTGACGAACTAAAAAATACTCATTCCCAATTAGTTCAAAGCGAAAAAATGTCCAGTTTGGGATTGCTGATTGCCGGAGTGGCTCACGAAATCAACAACCCCGTCAGCTTCATTCACGGCAATCTCGCTTACCTCAAAGATTATACCCAAGACTTATTTCACCTCCTAGAACTTTACCAACAACATTATCCCAATCCAGTCGCTGAGATTCAACAAGAAACAGCAGAGAACGATCTCGACTTTTTAGCTGAAGATTTACCCAAAATCATGTCTTCAATGAGCGTAGGCGTCGATCGCATTTGCCAGATTGTGCAGTCGCTGCGGAACTTTTCGCGGCACGACGATTCACAGATGAAACCCGTTAACCTCCACGAAGGTATTGACAGCACGCTGTTAATTCTCAATCACCGCTTGAAAGGAAACGGCGAAATGCCACCAATTCAAATTGTCAAAGAATACGGAAATTTGCCGCTTGTAGAGTGTTTCGCCGGGCCGATAAATCAAGTTTTTATGAATATTCTCAGCAATGCAATTGATGCTTTAGACGATCCGAACATTAGGGAAGATTTTCAAGAAATGCCAGAAAATTTCCGCCAGATTAGAATTTGTACCGAAGTTACCGGCAATGTTGTAGAAATCAAAATTGCTGACACCGGGCCGGGAATAACTGAAGAAGTTAAACAGCGCATATTCGATACATTTTTTACTACGAAACCCGTTGGTAAAGGCACGGGAATGGGTTTGTCAATTAGCTATCAAATTATTGTAGAAAGACACAAAGGGGAATTGTATTGCACTTCAGAATTGGGGAAAGGCACGGAATTTGTTATCAAAATGCCGATCGCACATTAGCACGGTTAGCAATAAAAAAAATTGTTTGTAGTGAGGACTTTAGTCCTTCTTCATCAAAATATAAGAAAGGACTGAAGTCCTCACTACAAACTCAAAGGACTGAAGTCCTCACTACAAACTCAAAGGACTGAAGTCCTCATTACAAACTGGGCATTTAAAAAACTTCCGCACCCTCCAACTTTTTCATAGCTTCAACCTTAGCCCTCGCCGCTTCGCCGCAAGTCTTCGGCGTTGGAAACATCTTCCCAGGATTCGCCAAACCTTTTGGATTAAACACGTGACGCACCCACTGCATCGTCTCCAAATCTACTTCGGAAAACATATCCGGCATAAAACACTTCTTATCAGCACCGATACCGTGTTCCCCCGAAAGACTGCCGCCAACTTTCACGCACAACCTGAGAATTTCTCCGCCCAATTCCTCCACCTTTTCCAGCGCACCTTTTACCGAATTATCGTACAAAATCAGCGGGTGCAAATTCCCATCTCCCGCATGAAATACATTCGCAATCCGGTAGCCGTATTTTTTGCTCAATCCCTCAATCTCTTTCAAAACATAAGCCATTTGCGTGCGGGGAATTACGCCGTCTTGCACGTAATAATCCGGGCTGAGATGACCCGCCGCCGCAAAAGCAGCTTTCCGCCCTTTCCAAATTTTCATCCGCGTTTCCGGATCGTGAGCCGTCGTGATATTTCGCGCTCCATTCTGCTTGCAAATATCGGCGATTCGCTGTTTATTTGTGGCAACTTCCACTTCTAAACCGTCGATTTCTACGAGCAGAATTGCGGCCGCATCGCGGGGATAACAACCAGTTGCTACCACATCTTCTACAGCATTGATGCTGATATTGTCCATGATTTCCATGCCGCCGGGAATAATGCCCGCACTGATAATATCGGAAACCGATTCGCCCGCTGCTTCTATGCTAGGAAAATCTGCCAACAAAACGCAAATCGATTCCGGCGCTTTCAGGATTCGCAAAGTAACTTCTGTCGCAATTCCTAAAGTGCCTTCGGAACCGACAAATACACCTGTTAAATCGTAACCGGGCATCTCAGGAATTTCGCCACCGACATCGACAATCGAACCGTCGGGAAGTACCAATTTCAATCCTAAAACGTGATTGGTTGTCACGCCATATTTGAGGCAATGAACGCCGCCAGAATTTTCAGCAACATTACCGCCAATCGAACAAACAATTTGACTCGAAGGATCCGGTGCGTAGTAGAAACCGGCACCGCTAACTGCCTGCGTTACCCAGTTATTAATTACTCCGGGTTGTACGACTACTTGCTGATTTTCTAAGTCTACTTTCAGGATTTTTCGCATCAGGGCGGTGACAATCAGCACGCAGTTTTCTACAGGTAAAGCGCCGCCGGAAAGCCCGGTTCCTGCGCCTCTAGCCACCCAAGGAATCGAATTGCGATCGCAGATTTTGACCGCATTTGCCACTTCCTCCGTAGTTCGCGGCAATACCACCAGGGCGGGGCGCTGGCGGTAGCTGGCGAGTCCATCGCACTCGTAGACAATCAATTCTTCGCGGCGCTGCACTACGCCGTTTTTGCCGACTACAGCCTCAAATTCTTTAATAACGGGTTTCCAGTTGCGTTCTGTTGCTACGGCTATCATTAGTAACTTATTTTTAAGGGTTGCAATACTGACACTGACCGGGATCGGCAGTCTCTCGACCGTCGGGAAACAGTTCTTCTTTAGTATAACCGCAGTTTTTGCATAGATAAATTTGCGATCGGACTAGCTGAGTCGGAAAATAGCAAAGTCCGCAGGGCAACCCGATTTTCCTGTCTGCAATCTCGAATCCCGGCCAACCGCACTCCGGGCACAATTGCTGGAAATTTTTAACTAAATCGAGAGTTGCATTTTCAATATTTTTCATCCGAGTGGGATTGTACATCGCCCGCATATCTGTTTCGACGTGAACTTTGCCAGTTGAAGATTTTTTCAAGCCTGCTGATACAGCATCAAAAAGTTTTTTTTCTGTCGCAATGCCCTTGATAATTTCACCCTTACCGAGTGCAGCATCGCCAACTACAACCACCATTCCGTGTGCGGGAAATCCCGCTTTTTGTGCAAAATACTCGGCTTCTTCTATACTTGCAACTAACTGGTGACTGTAATTAGTTTCCACTGACAAAGATTCGCCGACAAGTTCGATATTGTTAGCTCTATCTAATAAAATTACAATTTCTCTGTTGGCTGGCAGATACGGCATCATTGGGTGAGGGCCAAAAGTACCTTCGCTCGCAAATGCTAGAGTTTCGCCCGCAACTTCTAGAGCTTTTTCTGCTTTCTGGCGAGCCGCTTCTATTTGAGTACCTAAACGCTTAACTTCTCTGGTGAACGTGCCGAATGCGTCAGTGTCAAAATCCGCAGGTACGCTAATTATGACGCCTAATTCTCGTTCCAAAATCGGAGCCATCACCCGTTCTTTTTGGTGCATAGTAGCAAGAACTGCCGTGCGACTTATTAATAGTTGATGTGGATTCATAGACTCAGAGGACAGAGACATATAGCCTTTCTCAAAAAAATGAGTTACTCATGGGCATAGGGCATAGGGCATCGGCCAAACAGGGCATGGGGCAAAGAGGGCAAAGAGGGCATACCTCACCACGCTTGAAAACCGCTATATTGCAGGATTATTTCATAACAGAGGACTCACATATACCCTGCGACCTAAATTATCAATTCAGCACTCAATTATCAATCTTATACCATTTATCTTAACTGTTGCTACAACATAATTTTTGAGTTGGTTTGCTCAATTCGCGATGGCATAGGTGCGTCGCAATGAGACGATCGATTTTATACTATGGATTTTAAATTGCGACGCACCCTACCGCTAAAATTATTCAATCTAAAATCTAAAATCTAAAATCTAAAATCTAAAATCTAAATAGGTGCGTCGCAATGAGACGATCGATTTTATACTATGGATTTTAAATTGCGACGCACCCTACCGCTAAAATTATTCAATCTTCAATCTAAAATCTAAAATCTAAATAGGTGCGTCGCAATGAAACGATCGATTTTATACTATGGATTTTAAATTGCGACGCACCCTACCGCTAAAATTATTCAATATTCAATCTAAAATCGTATTAATTGCCACCAGTCACCCCCCCAGCCTGACCTCTGAGTACAAAAATTACTCCCGTCATAATTAGCCCCACGCCTACCAACCGCAGTGGTGGCAAAGGCTCGCCAAATACAATTTTGCCGCCCAAAACAGTAAACAAGTAACTAATTGACAGTAAAGGCGAGACTATGCTAATGTTGGCGCGAGACAAAACTACGATAAAGCCGATCGAAGAAACTGCATACAAACACAGACCTCCAACTATCAAAGGCTGAGTTGCCATTGCGATAACTTTTTCAACTAAATTAGCAGCGCCAATCGGCCCTAATATTTTTGCTCCTGCTTTCAGACTAAATTGACCCACAACACTGCACAAAATAGCAGCGAGCAAAACTAGAAAAACGCTTCTACTCATAAGTTTAAGTAACCTATATTACAGCAAAAATTGCCATTCCTAAAAACTGGAAAAACTTAAATTAAGTTTTGTTTAGTTTTCTTCACCACTAATAATTTAAGCATAGATACTGGAACAGTAAGTATTGTCGATCGCCAGTAACGCCTGGAACAAACATATGGCAGAACAGACCAACACCAGCGACGAATACAGTCTCGAACTCTCGATACTCATGCCCTGCCTCAACGAGGCAGAAACTTTAGAAATCTGTATCGAGAAAGCACAGAAGTCCCTGCGCGAACTTAATATTGCCGGCGAGGTCATAATAGCAGACAACGGCAGCACTGACGGTTCTCAAGATATCGCCACCAGATTGGGGGCCCGAGTCGTACCTGTAGCAGCCAAAGGTTACGGCAGCGCCCTGATGGGAGGCATCCTAGCGGCGCGCGGAGTTTATATTATCATGGGTGACGCTGACGACAGCTACGACTTTTCGCACCTGGGCGCCTTTGTCGAAAAATTGCGGGGAGGCTGCGATTTAGTCATGGGAAACCGCTTTCAAGGGGGCATCAAACCAGGGGCCATGCCGCCGCTGCACAAATATTTAGGAAATCCGGTGCTGACATGGGTTGGGCGGTTATTCTTTTCAAGTCCCGCCGGCGACTTTCACTGCGGGCTCAGAGGTTTCAGGAGAGACTCAATTTTGAAACTCGACTTGCAAACAACGGGGATGGAATTTGCCAGCGAAATGGTTGTCAAAGCCTCGCTGTACAAGTTGGGGATAACTGAAGTCCCAACGGTACTCTCTCCCGACGGCCGCAGCCGCCCGCCACACCTGCGAACTTGGCGAGATGGCTGGCGGCACCTCCGATTTTTGCTGCTGTACAGTCCCCGGTGGCTGTTTCTGTATCCCGGTACGGCGCTGATGGTGTTGGGTTTAATAGTTGGCATTTGGCTGTTACCGGGTACTCAAAAAATCGGGAGCATCAGCTTTGATGTACATACGCTGTTGTATGCTGCGATCGCAATTATCGTCGGTTTTCAAGCCGTAACATTCGCTTTCTTCACCAAAATTTTCGCCATCAGCGAGAAACTGTTACCGCAAGACCCCAAACTCAACAAAATATTTCGCTATGTCACCCTAGAGACAGGATTGATCGTGGGAATCACGCTAATATTAATCGGAATAATTGGCTCGTTCTTGTCATTAACTATCTGGAGCAAAACAGATTTCGGTTCTCTAGACTCCTCTAAAACTCTCCGTTTAGTTATTCCCTCCCTCACGTGCCTGACAGTAGGTTTGCAGATGGTTCTGTCTAGCTTTTTTCTCAGCGTTCTGAGCTTAAAACGCAGGTAAAATAATTCAACCTCAAATCTTATTACAATTGTCAGCAAAGATAATTTGAACCAGCCCAAAAACAGATACAGTCTGCCGGCGCCTGGAGTGGATATCCCCAGACTTTAGACCAAATTTCAAGCTACCCAATTCATCTGTGGAGTAAATCTAAAATCTAAAATTTAAAATTCAGAATCGACAGACTTGTCCAAATGCTGCGTTAAAGCGGTCACGAACAATCAGACTTCACCCATCTAATCTGTACATCGAAAATCTCAAATCCTATGACAGTAACTGAAAACAATTCCAGCGAGTATATCGGCCCCAAGCTAGGCGGTTTCGCAACTAAACTATCTTGGTACGCCCGCCAAAAAATGTTTGATTTGCTCCTGGCATTAGCCAATCCCAGCGACGACACAACCGTCCTGGATGTAGGAGTAACTTCCGACCGTCGCGAAGATTGCAATTTCTTTGAAAAACTCTATCCGTACCCCCATAAAATAACCGCAGTCGGCATGGAAGATGCTGCCTTTTTAGAAGAAGAATATCCCGGTTTAAAATACGTCCGTTCCGACGGGTTGACCTTACCATTTCCCGACAAAAGTTTCGATTTAGTCGTGAGTTTTGCCGTAATCGAACACGTTGGCAATAGAACTCAACAAAAAGCTTTTGTTCGAGAACTTTGCCGAGTCGGCAAAACTTGTTGCATCACCACTCCCAACCGCTGGTATCCCGTAGAATTCCACACTGCTGTTCCCCTAATTCACTGGTTTCCCCCTTCTTGGTTTCGAGCTTTGTTGAGATTGCTCGGCAAAAACTTCTTTGCCAAAGAGGAGAATCTCAACCTATTATCCGAGAAAGATGTGTTAAAGATGCTGCCAGCAGATGCTCAAGTTTCTACCAGACATTTTCGGCTTCTCGGTTTGATATCCAATCTGCTCTTTTATGTTAAAAATCCGCTTTGATTAGATAAGACTCGGCGGTTGAAACCTGTTGACCTCAAATTCGTATGTGGCGAACCGCCCCTGGAATACGGTTAGTGTCATGAATTATTCGCGGGGGGTTCCACGGTCATGTTTGGCATGATCTCGCTCTACGACGAGGCAAAAAACTGTGAGACAACTGGTTTCATTGGGAAAGGCTCCAATCTCATCAGATTTGG
>NZ_JAAFKG010000028.1 GCF_013299185.1 Microcoleus sp. bin48.metabat.b7b8b9.023
AGTCGTGCCGCCATCCGCCACAATATCCAAACCACGACCATAACTAGAATAGATCGATCGCCCGTTAATATCCCCAGCCCCAACCGTAAAAATATTGTCAAACTCCTGAGAAGCTTGACCCAAAACCGACATCACACCGCCGTCGTTACCCGCCGCCACTACCAGCATTACCCCATTTTGCCGCGCATATTCGATCGCACTTCTTTCTGGCGGAGTCAGCTCATAGCGCGTTGTCACAATCCCGTCAGCATTCTTCTGAGTCAAATCCAAACTGAGATTGGCGATCGCATTTTTCTGTCCCGAAGCCTTCGCAGCATCCACAAACTCTACCAAAGAATCCGCCCATCTCCCAGAATCGATCGCCCTTCCCACCCACTTTGGCGCAGTCTTATTAATTGCATCAACAATCCCCAACATAAAAGTACCGTGCTCGCTACCTTCCCCAGCTTTCAGCAACGGATTATCATCCCCGCCCACATAATCGCGGCCCTTCTTAATATTCGCGTAATTCAAATAAGGACTATCCGCACTCACACCAGTATCAATACTTCCCACCAAAGGCTGAGAAGCTAAAGGAAAATTCAGCAATTGACGGATGGCATTCGGATTGTTAGGATTCGGCGAATGGGGATCGACAGGAATTACAGCAACCGGCAAAGTCTCAAACGCACCGCCCGGATTGTAAGGAGTTTGAGTCGCAATCCCATCATGGTAGAGACCCAGCGGGTCGAAATCAATCAGCGGCGGTAGATTGTTAGTTGGTGCATCAGGGGCGATCGGGCAAACACCGCTATCAGCCAAGAAATTAGGTAAATCTAAATCAGGAAGCGACAAAGAACCGAATAACTGATGCAGCGGATTCAAATCATCCAGCCATCCCCCAACACCTGCACTCGGAGTTACAATTCTTTCCAATACATGACTGCGGGATTTTTTGCGGCCTTTGCGTTTCGGTGAATTCCCAAAACCTTGAGCCTCTTTGCGTTTTTTGCCACCAAAATTTAGCCAACCCATAATCTTTCCACCTTGATTAATATGAATTTCGATCGCACGAACTCGATCGAATGCCTCCCGCATTCAACCAAAATCGTTACTTGACAAAAATCTGTAAGTAATAATCTGAAAATTTTTCTTTGTTTGAAAAACTACGCAAGGTTGACAAATTTTACGTATTGGCGATCGCTTCACATCTGCCGCGCTTTGCTAACGGTCTCGTTGGCGATCGCCCAACACTTTGTCAATGCTTAATTTTTCGATTTTTTTAGCTTCTTCACGGTTATCCTACACCAAAAACCCTCTTTCTATTGTAAATTTTGTGTAAAGTTTTTTGACAAACTTAATTAGGTCTGACTCCAAAACCTGGTTTTTACGAAAATATGCGATCGCAGCCTTTAAAATCGATAAAAAACCCGGTTTCCGGCCGCCAGCCCTACATTCCAAAAATAGTTAGAATTTGCCCTTGCTTTTTTTATGATTTCTGATAATATGAACCGAGAGGTGAAGTTTGGAATGAGGTCTGAAGCCCTAGCAAATATCACCAAAGCTTCTTCAAAAACTACTCCCCCATTTCCCTGCTTCTTTGAAACAGGGGCAATGTTTACTTGGAAACTTTACGTTTTCAGCAAGATTTAGGGCGGCTCGAAATACTCAAAAATACAGTGGAGAAAACATAGAAATATAATAGGGCGATCGATTCAAGACAATTCAATAAAAACACCCACTTTGAGCGAACACTCTTGTCCCCCTCTTCTTAAGGGGGCTAGGGGCGATGCGATGGAGTTTCGGCCTAAAACCCACTGTCTCTCTGCTCGATCCGAAAGTCTAGATCCCCCTAAATCCCCCTTAAGAAGGGGGACTTTGAGTGAATTCTCTTCTTCTCCCGAATGTTTTGGGGAACTTGGTGAACACTCTTGTCCCCCCCTTATTAAGGGGGGCTAGGGGGGATCGCAATCTCCGCCTAAAAACGAGTAATTTCTATTCAATTAAATCGAAACTTTCTCAGCCAAAGTAACAATATGCTATGGAACTCAAATCAGCGGTGCAGTGGATAGCTCATCCAGACGGTCATTGGATTCTTCGCAATCCCGAAGACATGACTTTCATGGAAATTGACGACTTTGACAAACAGGTAATCTTGCAACTAAGCAAACAACCCGTAACAAACACTCTCGCTGAATACAACATCGATTTAGAAGATGTGCAAAATCTCTTGAGAAGCTTAGCACAAACGGGAATGCTAGAAGGCACAAAAGCCCCGAAAGCCAAATTCAATCTCCTATCTTTCACAATTCCCCTAGTCAATCCCGATGTCTGGCTGTCGCAGCACATCGACAAATTGCGCTGGATTTGGACGTGGGAATTTGGGTTTTTCCTGGGCGCTTTCATCGCATCTTCCGCAGCAGCATGGTTTGGTTCCTCGGCCGAAGTTGTTGTCTCGCACCAGCAGTTGTGGACAGCCGGGAAAATTGAGACTATTATCACATTTGTCTTGCTGACAATCCTGGTAATATCTTTGCACGAACTCGGTCACGCTTTCACGCTCAAACATTACGGCGGCATTGTTAAAGAAATTGGATTGTTATTTATGTGTTTCATTCCTGGATGTTATACAGATACTAGCGACCAATACAGTTTAGTCAAGCGAAAACAGCGGGTTTTAGTCGTGGCGGCGGGAGTTTTGATTCAAGTAACAATTTGGGCGGTTGCTGTTTGGGTTTGGCTGTTTTCTCAGTCGAATCCTGTCTGTCATCAAATTAGTTATTTATTGATGGTGGCGGCTTTGCTGACTGTAGCAATTAATTTGAATCCCCTCAACCGATTTGACGGTTATTATTTTTTGGTTGCAGCCACTGGGATTAACAATCTGCGTCAAAAGTCGTTTGATTTTTATATGGATTTGTTGCGGAGAGACGAGATTGAGGCAGAATCAAGTGATAGATTGGTTTTGGCAGCTTATGCGCCTTTGAGTATCATTTATACTGTTTTTGCTTTGAGTTATTTAATGTCCTTGCTGGGAAACTGGGCTTTGCTAAATGTTCCGAGTTTTTAACCGCAGATCGATCGCAGGCGGGACGCCCGTGTCACAAAATACCACTTTATTATTTTAGGAGTTTATCGAAATGAATGTTTGTCAAAAGTTGGGAATTGTTGGCGGAAGTTTGAGTTTTGTACTTGTTAGTCAATCTTTGTCAGTACAAGCTGCTACTCTTACTCAAACTTATACTGTGGATCTGGGTTCGCAGCCGTTAAATAGCAGCACAAATGTGATTTTGCCGAAGTTTAATTCGCTGTTGGGTACTCTGTTGAAGGCTTATGTTACGGTCAAGTCTACTGTTAATAATAGTGTCAGCATTACTCCTTTGACTGGAGATTTTACGGGGACGGCGACAACTAATGCAAGTATTGCTGTGAATATTCCGCTGTTGAAAGTTGACCCTAATTTGACTTTGAGTGTGTTAGCAAGTCCGCCGGAAACGAGGATTGCTAGCGGTGGTACGGGAAGTGTTAGTGGTTCGGCTTCCGGTACTGTGTCAAAAAGTTATGATTCCCAGCAGTCTCTGAGTGCTTTAAGTGGATGCGATGGTGATACTTTTATCGCAGGTTTGATGACTACGGGTTTGACTAAAATTACCGGAAATCCGGTTAGAGGTAATTTTGGAGGTTTGGTGTCGGCTAATACTACAGTTAGTGCAATTTATGAGTATGAACCTGTGCCGGAACCGATGACGGTGGCTGGTACGTTTGTGGCGGCGGGAATGGGTTTATTGTGGAAGAAAAAACGCACAAAAAGATAAGAAGACCTAGCGGTTAAAATTACGTTATTTTCTTCAGTCTGCGGAGGCAGACTTTGTTTGTGTAGGCGCGGTTTCAACCGCCGTCTGCATCTGTTTTGGGTAACTTCAAGCGATCGATAAATGCGATAATTAATCTCAGGGAAGATGCGATCGATCTCCTGAACCTTCTCCAGCCAACCGGAATCTATTTTGTCTTCTTTAACTTGCAAACTTCCAGGATTTTTGATGTTAGATTGGTAAAGGTCAAAAATATTTTTACTGTCAACTGTGCTTGTGTAGGTTTTGCTGCCAGTTAATGCACCGATGTTAGTTTCAGAAATTTGCACTCTTCAAAAAAATGGTTGCTTGACTTTGATCTCAATGACTTATCTGGACTCAGCCGAGGTTTTTATGCGAATCGCGCAAAATTGTTACATTTGTTTACAATTGGCTCGATCGCCCTTTTCGTTTCCCTTCAGCGCTGAAGCCCGTCACGATCCAAAATCCAAAATCTAAAATCTAAAATCTAAAATCCCTTATCCCTTACAATAAACAGGCAATTATTATATTTTGAGTTATCCTGTGAGTCCTACTGCCGAAGTCAGCAATAACCTAAATGCGGGCGCTCTGCCAACCGTTACCGCTACCCCAGCCCGCCGCGCTGTTTTTCCCTTCACTGCGATTGTTGGCCAGGAGGAGATGAAACTGGCGCTGCTTTTGAATGTCATCGATCCCAAAATTGGCGGAGTGATGATTATGGGCGATCGCGGTACAGGCAAATCTACCACAATCCGCGCCCTCACTGATTTACTCCCAGAAATTGAAGTCGTGGCTGACGATCCTTTTAACAGCCATCCCACCGATCCCGATTTGATGAGCGATGAAGTGCGCGATCGCACTTTGCATCACGGTACAATGCCGATCGCCCGCAAAAAAGTACAAATGGTAGACTTGCCGCTCGGCGCTACCGAAGACAGAGTGTGCGGTACGATCGACATTGAGAAAGCTTTGTCGGAAGGAGTTAAAGCTTTTGAACCAGGCCTTTTAGCTAAAGCTAACCGCGGCATTCTTTACGTCGATGAAGTCAATTTGCTCGACGATCACTTAGTCGATGTTTTGCTCGACTCCGCCGCCAGCGGTTGGAATACTGTTGAAAGAGAAGGCATTTCGATCCGCCACCCAGCTAAGTTTATTTTAATCGGTTCCGGGAATCCAGAAGAAGGAGAATTGCGGCCGCAATTGCTTGACAGATTTGGAATGCACGCCGAAATTCGCACCGTAAAAGACCCAAATCTGAGAGTAGAAATTGTCGAACAGCGATCGAGTTTCGATCAAGATCCACCCGAGTTTCTCGCAAAATATCAGCACCAACAAGACGATATGCAGCAGAAATTGGTGGAAGCCCAAGAAAGATTAAAATCCGTAAATCTCGATCGCGATTTGCGAGTAAAAATCTCCCAAGTCTGCGCGGAATTGGACGTAGACGGGCTGCGCGGCGATTTGGTCACAAATCGGGCCGCAAAAGCTTACACCGCCCTAGAATGCCGCACAGAGGTAACAGTGGACGATATTCGCAAGGTGATGACTCTGTGTTTGCGCCACCGATTGCGGAAAGACCCGCTCGAATCCATAGATTCCGGCTATAAAGTGACAAAAGTGTTCGATCGAGTATTCGGCCTAGAAACAACCGAAGGTTAGAGCGTCAATGGCCAAGAGTCGTATCTTAACAAAAGGAATCTCTACGAGTCGGCTTTAAAATCTCATAAACCCGATCGACTGTTCCCCTCTTGGCCATAGGCTTGCCAAGCCAAATCCACCAAACCGTTAACAATCGCCACAGCCACCACCGCCGAACCCTTGCGCCCCTCAATCCGAATATGAGGAACCATCGAATCGTGCAGTCGCGACTTAGCCACGTCAACCCCGACAAACCCAGAAGGCGTTCCAATCACCAAAGCCGGTCGAATTTCCTCAGCCTCAATCAAATCCACCAGCGCCGACAAAGAAGTTTGAGCCTGACCAACCACAAAAATCCCCTCAGGATAGCGTCTGGCCAAAGTTTCAATCCCCCAAGCAGCCCGCGTTTTTTCCTTTTGAGGACGCGTCAAAGCCTCCATCGAACAGTAAACCGGATTCGCAAAGGTACTTTGGATCAGCGGCGTAATCCCCACCTGCACCATCGGCACATCTACTACGATCGTAGTTCGTGCAGCCAAAGCAGCCGCCCCAGCTTGCAAAGCCTGATCGGAAAAACTAATTAAAGACTTGTACTCAAAATCAGCAGTCGCATATATCACACGGCGGACTATTTCGTACTCCGCCGCAGAAAAACCGTGGTCGCCAATTTCGTTATCGATTAATCCCAGACTCTGGGCATCGCTTACGTGCCATTCCATTTGTTGGATAGCTGTCGCCTGTGTGTTGTCAGGTATCAGCTTACCAGCTTTTAGCGATTAGTCATTAGTCATCACTGATTAGTTATTTGTCAGGAGGGGATTTTTGGGTACTTTTGGCGGCCGACAAATCATCTCACGACTGCCACATTGGGCAGAAACCGGGTTTTTCAGGAGTTAACTTGGTTGCATATCGCAAAAAAAGCTACAAAACCCGGTTTCTTCTGACTTGCGCGCGGGGCCGAGAAACCGGGTTTTTCATGAGTTAACTTGCTTGCAACCGTTTGTAGTGCGGACTTCAGTCCGCTTTATGCTGCGGACTGAAGTCCGCACTACAAACCGCACATTATATAATGACTAATGACTAACGTTCGCGAGCGGGGACGCTCGCACTAATGACTGATGACTAACTTTCTTCTGAAGGAGACTTGCCCAATACTGGAGTCAAGAATGCTACCAAAGCCCCGATCGCAAAACCGGCCACATTTCGGGCCAAAGGCAACCAATCAGAAGTCCGAGTCACCACCGGCCCAATTCCGAAGGCCAAAAACAGAATCCCCCACAGCGGCGAAAAAATCAGCGCCCACTGCCAAGACACACCGTCTCCCGGTTTCCGAGGCTGAGCCGCAAACCCGCAGATCACACCGCCCAGCACCGACGTAATTAATGTCAGCACCCACTGTTCCCTCGGCAAACCTGGAACTACGCGACAACCGCCCTGACGCAAACAGCCTTCTATCGACTCCAAAGATTCAATGATCGATCGATCTTCGCCATTGTCCCGCACAAAAAACTGATTGCCGTAGCGGGTTTGCAATTCCACCCAAAAAGTGCGCGGCAGCAGTGGATACAGCGCATCCCCCACATTAAAATTTAGTAAATTGCCACCGCGCGGGTCAGCAACTAGCAATACACTTTTATTGTCTAAGCCCCAATAACTTTTCACAGCCAAACCGGGCGTGCGATCGTACTGAGTCAGCACTCGCAGCTTCCAACCGGTTTCAGCTTCAAAGGCGTTTAAATTTTTGGCCAAACCCTCTTCTTCAATATCCGTAAGGGCTTTAGCTAAATCAATGATCGGCGTTTGAGTCGAAGGCAACAAATCGGGATTGTTGAAAGCATGGGCCGCAGGTGCGATCGTCCACACCGACACAGCCAGAAAAAAGGCGACAGCAGAGGCTAGAAATTTGCGGGGGAAAAGCTGTGACATAGGAAATTCTAATCCGGGTCTTAATTGTGAATGTTAGCTGGCGGTCTTAACCAGAGGATAAGAGAAAACTCATATTTCTTTACAATTATTTACTTTACAGGAAGCCGAGAGCAAGGGGAAGGGTTCGGGGAAGGAAAGTTTGCGATCGGGGGAAGGGCTGACAATTAACCGTAGAGGGCGCGATCGCAGTTCCGTTAATCGATCGGGACTAACGATGGGCCCAGAAACCGGGTTTTTTTACGAGAATACTTCACGGTGAGCAGCAGATTAGGTAAAAAACCCGGTTTCTTTGGTAGGAGTGCGTCCAGGACGATCGATCGTAATTCAAGCCGATGGTAACAGAGAGAGACCGTTATCAAACTCCCGGCGAATCATCAAACTCCGAACAACTCAACTTAATAGAACCCGCAAGCCAGTCGAAAGACGAATTAATTCGAGCAAAGGCTGATGCTTTTATTATTAACAAACCCTCCGATATTAACAGCACACCTTCTGCCAACACCAGTGCGACCAAAACTAACAGCAACCCCAGAGATGCAACAAATCATGAAATTGACCCGCTAATTGGCAAACTGGACTCGGACTTAGGAGACCCCCTAACCAACCCGAATCGAATAACCTCACCCGTTATAACTACATCCACAAACTCAGAAAAAGCTTCGGACAAAACACCATTACCCGCAACCGCTGAAACAACTTCAAAACCCGAAGAACACAAAACACCCCGATCATCATAGATTACACTCAACAGTTAGTCATAACCCAACAAAACATCACCTGCAACTGCATCAAGCGCAATTCCAGATCATAATACAACTTCATCAGAAAAATCCGAGAAAATTGCAGTAACAAATTCAACCGAAACTGTTGCGGCTAGCCCAAATATTCCCTCAACTGATAAAACCTCTACAGACAAACAGTCCCCAGTTGCCACAACTGACGACAAGATAGACTCAGACAAGCAATCTCAAAACTCCACAATTGTGGAGAAAGCCAACTCAGGCGAACAATCTCGTACTGCCGAAGTTTCTGACAAAATAGACTCCGCTCAAAAAGCTCCAATTGCCCAGACTTCAGAAACAAAAAACTCAGACAAACAGCTTCCTGTTGCCGAAGCTACCCTGATAAACTCAGATAAAAAATCCCCAAAAGTCGATGCAACACCGACAGAAAAACCCCCTTCAGATTCTCAACTGCCGCCGACAACACAGCCCCCAACAGCCCAATTAATTCCAGCCACATCTAACCCAGTTTTACCTGACACTAATATCAGTGCAGAAGTCAAATCAACCGATTTACAAAAGCCAGTACAAACCGCTACTCAATCTTTAACTGACAAACAGAATGATACAGGAAAAGTTGACCCATTAAAAATCGAACCTGCTGCAATACCAAAAACAGCAGCCAGTGAAAATGTAACGGTGACGACAGCAACAGCAGCAGTTAAAATTCCAGAAAAAACTCCGAACAATACTAACTCAGTTTCGGAAATTAAACAGCCAGTTAAAACAGAATCTATTGTCAGTCAATCAGCAGATGCTGAATTAATCAAAACCGACAAAGATGCAACTTCCAGCATCTCTAAACCTCCCGCAGAAACAGAGTCGATTTTCGCTCCAATTGCGGAAAAATCTCCTGCAAAAACAGAGTCGCTTGTCTCTAACGTTGGCGAACAATCACCCAAACAAACTAACTCCAACGTTTCTACCGCACCCGAACAATTGCCAACAAAAACCGAGTCGATTATTTCCACAAAAAACGATTCGGCTACGGTAGAAAATGAGAACACTTTTCCTGAAATAACATCAGAACTTGAAAGCGAATTGCCAACAAAAACCGATTCGCCATCGACAGCAGAATTCACTGCTGATACAATCGAACGGGACATTACTGTTTCTGAAACAGCAGCGGAATTAGAAACTGAGAAAAGCCCAGCACTCTTCTCAACTCCATCAGAGACAGCAGCAGTTACGACACAGATAGCAGAAGTCGAAACAAGCGCTTCACCCTCAACTCTTAAATCCCCACCTGAACCAAATTCAAAAAATCATAATAGCAATTCAAATCCCACAGAAACTGTCGCCGTCCTACCCGCGTATTCCGATCCTGAAATTGCGCCCAAATCCGCAGAGATGACAAGCGGTTTGCTACTGTCAGCAACCGAAGAATCTGCTCAACTTTCAGACAATATTGCAGACACTAAACCTAATTCAACACAGCGTACTGGCAACTTTCAAAGCAATACCAATTCCCCAACAAATCTCTCAATAACAGCAGCAGCCAACTCACCCAATCCCGGCACTTTCCTTGTAGATGACCAAGGACAAGTCAAATTTGACTATGTATTTGACGGCGGGTACTTTACTGGCGAAGTCGGCATTTTTAGCCTTTCAGGAATGGAAGCATTTACACCTGGTACTCCAGAATTCATCGCCGAAGCTGCTAGGAGAGTCCTAACTAATTCCACATTAGGAAACGTTGTAATCCGCGACAGTACAGAAGGATCCAAATTCACCGGTTCCATGCCGGGAGAATACGACTTCGGTTCAGGAGAATATCAGGGTATCAAAACTTTCAACATGACCCCTGGAGATACCTTTGCTGTCATGTTCGTACCCAGCGGTACAGTACAATCATCCCTCCAATACTCCTGGCTGTGGGATTTGTTCCCCGAAAACCGCCCCTTATTCAGTATCGCCACAGCCAATCCCAGCGATACCGCTCATCTGCTACAAATAGCCGACATTACGGGCACCGGCAACACCTTCGCCCTCGAAGATATGTCGGCTGCTAACTCAGACAGAGATTACAATGACCTAATCTTTAAAATTAGTGGCGCAACCGGAAACGCACCGCTGCTAGATACAGTCATCAACCCTGACAAAGAATGGCGCAATACAGCTTTAGGACAACAATTGCTCGCCGCAGTCAATCCCCCGAATTCTGACAACAATCCGCCCGTTGTTTCGCCGACAAGCGCTCGGACTTATACAGAATTAGAGACAACTATTTCATTAGACAATCTTGCCACAGATGCAGAGGGCGACCCTCTGACAATTAGCGTCCTCAATCCAGTAAACGGCACAGTAATTTTCAATCCCTTAACGAACAAAGCATCGTTTAAACCAGCATCCGGTTTCTCCGGTATTGCCAGCTTTGATTTCCTTGCCAGCGACGCTTTTGGGAGTTCAACGCCCGCGCGCGTAACAGTCAATGTCAGCGATGTTCCCCTGCTGAATCTAGATTTTGTGAAGCGAAATCCGATCCTCAATGCAGGAGAAAATACGGAATTGATTGTGCTCGGAGATTTTGCCGACCAAAAAGGTGTAGTGCTGCCAGATTCTTATCTAACTTACACTTCATTCAATCCAGAAGTAGCACCAATTGATCCAACTGGTAAAGTGACAGGTTTGGTCAACGGCACTTCAATTTTGAGTGCAAGTCGCAACAACCTGCAAGCAGTAACAGCGGTGCGAGTCGGAAAATTGCCAGCCCCAACCAACGATGCAGAATTTAATGGAGCACTAGCTGAGATTAACGGTTTGAATGTCTATCCCAAAGCAGTCACGATGACAGCCGGAATGGGACGTTCGCTTTTAGTAGGAATTGAAAATATCATCAAATCCCCCGATCTGAAATTCGGCTCTACAGGAACTCGCTATTTCCCCGGAAACTCTAACCTGTTGCAAGTGAATTCAGACGGCGTTATTACCGCTATAAAAGAAGGAGTTACTAACGTCACTGTCATTCACGGAGCCGCCGAACAAGTCGTGCCAGTACGAGTCTCCCTTCCCGCCGTCGCCGGAACAATTTTAGGAGTAAATGGCGGTGCAGTTACTGGCAGTGACGGTTCAATTGTGATGGTGCCACCCGGTGCTCTTGCCGAAAATACAGCTATTAGCTTGACATCTCTAACCAGCAATGCTCTATCCCTACAACTTCCCGACGGTTTGCAGTTTGCCGGAGGCTTCAATTTAGACTTGGGTGACAACTCCTTGAAAATTCCCGCTCAATTAGCAATTCCTGCCCCTGCCGGCTTATCTCCTGGTACCGAAATTTTATTCCTGCGAAAAGGTTCGCTGCCGGATGCTAACAATATTTATTCCCCAATTTGGCTGATTCAAGAATCCGGTGTAGTCGATGCCAGCGGTACTATTCGCACTAATTCTCCACCATTTACCGGTATTTTGGAGACTGCCGAAATAGCGATGATAGCAATGCCGGACCTGGAGTTACAGAAGTTGGCATTGGAAAAGTTGCTCACCACCTCCAATATAAATGGTTCCCTTCTCTCAACAAATGTCGGTCTCCCAAATGGTTCCCTTCTCTCAACAAATGTCGGTCTCCAAAACAGCTTTTTAGCAGCCAATGCCGGTTTAATCGGTATAGCCACCGTCACCACAGCTCAATTCGCCGCTACAATTTTACTGCTGGCTTACTTGGCTAAATACCTGAAATCTGGATTGAAAATTATTGCCATTCCTGAAGTCGGTTTACCTGTAGTCACTCCGGCGGGTGTTGAACTCGATCCAGAAGGGATTCCCCGCGTCACAGCCACTCTAAACATACCCACACTATTCCCAGCAGACCCCTTCGCACCTCCAGTGCTTCAATCCGCTGAATATAAGTTGGAAAATGGCGAACCAACCGTCGTCCTGACAGGCAGCAACTTCCTGAATAACTCCAATGATTTAGGCGGTGAATTTAAAGACTTAACAGTCAGCTTCCGCGTCGGCGACAAAACTTATCCAGGCACATTGATACCGGATAAAAACACCGATTTGGGAGAAAATAGCTACAGAATTGCGGTCAAAATTCCGATTACCGTACCCGTCGGCGAATCCAGCATTGTAGTGTCGAGAAAGCAGAAAAAGCGCTTCGGGCAGGGTATTGGAGATTACGAGACTGTCGAACTAGAAAGTAAAGAAAATATCCGTCTCGCTCCTACCTGCGTTGAATTGGCGCTGGTAACAGAACGCACGGGCGACAAAATCAACGTTATTAACCTCAAAGACCCTTTATCAACTGTTGAAACCCAGAACAGCGATAAATTGGCGGTTGCGATTAACATTCCTGTAGGCAATCCCAATACATCAGACCGACCTGAGTCGATCGCGGCTACTAACAGTGCTACCCGCGCCTACGTGACTCTGCGCGACACCGGTCGCGTTTCGGTAGTGGATTTGATAGCGCTGCGAGAAATAGACACTACTAAGGAAACGGAGACTGTCGATGCGATTAGCTTGCCCTCTGGAGCCAGACCACAAGCTATTGCGATCGACAAGAGGGATAATTACGCTTACATTGCTGACCAGAGTCGCCCTAACATCTACGTCCTCGACATCAATCCGAATTCGGCAACTTATCATACCGTCGTCGAGACAATTGCGATCGATTCGCCCTCGGGATTGCAACAGTTAACAATTAACAGCGACGAACGCAAACTTTTTGTAACTGGTTCCGACAGAAACATTCACGTTGTTAACATCGACCCGAGCGATCGACCGACTAATTCGAGTTCTAATCCCCGCAAGTGGCGCGAACAGATTGGCAAAATATTAACTCCAAACGGAGCAATGGGAATAACTGCAACTTCTGACTTCGAGAAGATAACTTTTACCAGTGGCAATACTGCTACAGACGGCAGCGGTTTTGGTGTCTTGGAAATTACCAACAGCGACCCCCTGAGTTTTGCGGCGGAGGCACGCTACGCGAACTTGTCGCTGGGTAGCGATTCCGATTACTTCGATGTCAATGAGGGAGCGGCTGTAACGATAACGAAAGACGGGCAGTATGCGTTTGTTGCAGGGCGCAACAATAGGGGAAACACCAACCCTAGCGATGCGCGCGAGGGTGGCAATATTGGCATTATCAAAAACCCGCTGACGAATCCTCGATTGGTGGCTGCAACTCGACCAATTCCGGGCAGTTTACCTAACAACGTAGCGCTCTCTAGCGATGGTAAACATTTGATTGCTTCCTATCCCACTTTAAATTTGGGAGGCAGTGCCTACATTTTCGATGTGGAGGAAATGATTAAGGCAACAGAGAATCCGGGGAATTACAAGCTTGACGCCCGCGACAGGGGTGTGGGTAGCGTTGGTTTCGTGACTAACACTGAGCGAAATGCGACTGTTGCTGACCTCGCCCGCGTACCGATTGATGATATCAACCCTCTGGTAAGTATTGCGGCTGACTACGAAATTACCGGGGGAAATTGGATTAATAACTTTACCTTTAGCGTGCCGTCAGGTACGAACCGGGCTCCCATTGGTATCGGTGGAAATCCTAAAGGTTTGGCGATAGCGAATGCTAAAAACTGGTTGGAATTAAAAGGACTGATCGGGGATAGCAAGAATGATAGCAATCCTTTAACTCCTACTTTTAAGTGGGATTTGAAGGGTGAGAATGAACCCTGCGGTCTTCCTGGTTTTAAGCCCGATACTGATGTCGATAAGGTCAATCTTTATGTAAGCGTTTTTCCGCAAGGGAAGGGCTTGTTGCCCGATGATAGGTGGGATGGGTTAAATTCGGCTGGCGACAAAGATTACAATCCGAATCGGGTTCTGACTGCTCAATGGGAAAACGGTACGTGGACTTGGGATGGGAAAACTAAGGCTGGTTCTTCAGAGGAGTTTACTCTTTCTAGCGATCGAATGTTGACGGCGGGTCAGGAATATCATTGGGCTGTGGAAGCTACGACGAAGAAAGGGACAAGAAAAGTTGTTACCAATAAGTTTAAGACTTTACTGCCGACTCCCATTTCTAGTGGTAATACTTTCAGCAGCGTTACTGTTTTAACGCGAGGATTAGAACCCGGAAATCCCGAAAATAGCCAGTTGATTGATGGGCAAATTAATGGAGTTGCTAAACACATTTTTGATGCTGGCGGTACGGTCATGAAATATCAGTCGGCAACTGGTAAGTGGCAGTCTGTTACTCCTCAAGGAAATAGTTGGATATCTAATAATAGCCTTCAGCCTGCTTATGGCAAACCCTTAGTGCTGTTAGCTAATTGGATGGATGGGATGAACGGGATGGATGGGATTGAGCCGAAGCAACTTTATAATTCTGGTTTTGCTGAGGCGGCGGCTGATACTTTATTTGCTTCAATGGTGCAATTGGATTTAAATAAGGGTGGTGGTGTCGGTAGCCCAGGTCAGCTTTATGATAGTACGGGTAAATTAATCCGCACTCAAGGAGCTGTTTTCAATTCACCGCTACATTTTGTCGGTTTCGGGCAGGGGGCTGTGGTTAATAGTGAAATTGTCCAGCGTTTGGGTACGTTTTTACCTAATGCTGGAGGTACCAGTCGGGCAAATCGCGACCTGCAAATGACGACTATTGACCCTTACGATTACGATGATAATTCTTTTTCTGGGCCTTACCTTAACATTCTTGACCCGGAAATTAAGGTGTGGAATAATGTCACTTATGCTGACAATTACTACCAAACAAATGGTATTGGGAATACAATTAACGGGCGAGAACTTTCTGGAACAAACTGGAAATCTGATTGGAATGTTTCTTTAGGAAACCGGGCTGGATTTACGCCGGATGACGGGGCAGGTGCTTCCCATCGGGAGGCTTTGGCTTGGTATGCGGGAACTGCTAATCTCACGGGTAGCAAACTGCCATCGGAAAACGGTGACACAATTTACCGTCGCTTGGGCGATTTGGAGCAAAATAATATTGCTGATGCTACTAAGACTTGGTATACTCCTGACCATACTAATGCTAGTTTTACTCAGGGAGATACTAAAGCTCCTTGGGAAGGAATTGGTACGGGTTGGTTCAACTCTGTTTTAGGTGGAGGTTCTCAATTACGACCTTATTTTGATGGTGGGAAGAAGACTAAAAATGAGTTGGCTAACTTTGAGAATTATTTGAAGAATAATCGGGTTTCGGTGTTAGAAGATAATACCTACTTGGCTAGGATGCGGGGTGATTATGCGGTTCCTACTTTGTTTAATGGGAATTTTGATGCTGTAGCGGCTCAACTAGATTCACAACCCATTCCTGGTTGGTCTTTGTACAATGGTGATAATAAGTCTGTGTTGCAAAGCTCCTTGGTGAATCGGAACAGTATTACTACTTTATCTAGCCCTGTAGTAGGGGCTAATTCGGGTTCAACCAATTATGCTCTAAAATTAGGTACAGGCGACAGCATCACGCACAATCCCTTTGTCGTACCGGATTGGGGAAATTTACGATTTGATGTTTTTGCTCCCACTAAAGGAGGAACACTAAATGCCAAGCTTGAAACGATAGATGGACAAAGTAAAAATGTAACCATCAATCTGGCACAAGATGCAAACTTTCAAATTGATGCAACCAACAAAAATAATACTGAGTCTATTAAGAACATCTATTCAGACATTGAAAATAAGATTGGGTTTGGCAGAAAAGGGTTTGAAACCTTCCAACTTAAGTTAAACCTCACTGATTCAGAAATCGCAGAGTTTCGAGGTAAGCCAGCGAAAATAACCTTTTCTTTAGAGGGTGGTAATTCCGTTTACATAGATAATGTTTTCTTCAAGAGCGACCATCTCAAATTTGGCAATCCCACTGAAGCTAGATGGCAGACTGGCAACAGCAGCACATATCAAAACAACTTGCTGCTTGAAAAGCCACAGTACGTTGTGTCTTACAATGCTGATACCAAAATTGCCAACTGGGTTGGTTGGAAAGTAGATAAGACATGGGTGACAACGCCACAACAAGGAGAATCACCAAATGGGTTAATACAAAGACCTGAATTTATAACCGATCCAGATTTATTGGCTAGTGGCTTGTTTACCTATGATGGAAATATCTTTACTGGCTTAGGAATGGATCGAGGTCATTTGTCTCCTGATAGAGATAGATTGAGACATCCCAAAGATGAGTTAGCCACCTACTTAACAACTAATGTGATTGCCCAGTCGATGGATAATAATCGATTTTTCATCCCTAATTTTTTGGAAAAAGATGCTTCTGCTTGGTCAAATATAGAAAATAGATTAGCTCAACGAGCGGCTCAACAGGGGCAAGAACTTTACATTTTTGCCGGCGCAGTTGGTAACAATCCAAATACTCAAAAGAAAACGAATGTTCCTGAGTTGCTTGATGACCGTTTCAATGGAGAGTTGATCAATCAGGGAAATACAAGCCCTAGCAATTTGTCAAACCGACAAATTCACATCCCTAGATGGACGTGGAAAACAATCATGGCTGTGGAACAACCAGGAGTTGATGTTACTTCGTCAAACATAGAAGCTTTCGCATATATGACGCCTAACATAGCAGAACCAAATTGGAATAATGTATCCTTAGATGGGATTGCTAATCCGCTTAACAATGATATGTTTTCTCCCTTTTTGGACAGCGTTCGCAGTAACATAAAGAAAACGGATTGGAGGAACCCAGATACTTGGCGAGTTACTCTTCCAGAACTCACAAAGATTCTTAACGAACGCAACAAAGTTCGTAACTATGACTTTAAGTTTGATTTCCTGTCAAATCTGCCAGAAGATATTCAGTAAGCTCTGAAGAATCAAGGGAGATATTCTCCTCCCTCTTGACCTTGTATTTCCTTGATGGTAGAGGTAAGTAGCTCCACCTCAAAAACAGAAACCTGAGAACCCCGATTTTAAAAAAGAACCAGATTTCACCGAATCGTCCGGCATTTCAGATTTGTAAGGGTTAACCTACTTAAATCCTCCAACTACAATAATTTTTTTTGGACACTGGTCAAAATTTCATACTCCCCTGTCAGTATTGTCAGAGGAGATAAAGGGATTGAAGGTGAAACCCGGGATGAAAACCCCATCTTCTCGAGTAATATCCCAGCACCGGCAAGGATCTTCGCCAAAACCCCCAATCTTAGCGTCTTGAAAATTAACTCTGATAAAATGAGTGCAAGTCAGGTTGCAACGACTCGTATTAACCCCTCTAAAATCACAGTCAAAAAACCTAGTGTATTCCAAATGACAACCAAAGAATTTGGCTTCTCTTAAGTTACAGTTCAAAAAATTAGCCCCCCCTAGCTCACACCTATGCAAATTAAGCTCGCTCAAGTTAACATAATTAAATTGAGCTTCAGTCAGGTCAATATTTTGCAGTTCAACCCCGCTCAAGTCTGCATACTCCAAAATGATGTGTCTAAAACCTCTCTCACCAGCAGCATAGCGCCTGAG
Source organism: Microcoleus sp. bin48.metabat.b7b8b9.023 (assembly GCF_013299185.1). Taxonomy (GTDB): domain Bacteria; phylum Cyanobacteriota; class Cyanobacteriia; order Cyanobacteriales; family Microcoleaceae; genus Microcoleus. The sequence continues at coordinate 17,555 of NZ_JAAFKG010000028.1, forward strand.
CAATTCTTCTACAGTTATTCTTTCTTTTTCCATAACTCAACTCCTATATCTATTTACACAATCAACAATAGCACTTTTTTAAGGCTTTATATATCGACCGCATAACTCACACAACGGTTTGGAAAAATCCTGATACTTGGAGAGTTACTCTTCCAGAACTCACAAATATTCTTAACGAACGCAACAAAGTTCGTAACTATGACTTTAAGTTTGATTTCCTGTCAAATCTGCCAGAAGATATTCAGTAAGCTCTGAAGAATCAAGGGAGATATTCTCCTCCTTCTTGACATTTTACTTCTGGGCTAAACGGAACTTGGTCTTACAGGAGGAAGTTCCGTTTAGCCCAGAAGTAATCATACTCTCATAACTTTTTAGGATATTCTTATAATCTCATACTTCCCTGTTAGTATTGCTGCAGGAAGAGCGATACAGATTGGAAGTGAAACCAGAAATAAAAACTCCGTCATGGCGAATAACGTCCCAGTAGTTACAAGGGAAGGGTCTTCGCCAAAGCCCCCAAGCTTCGCACCTTGTAAATTGACTCTAGTAAAATTAACCGAGCTTATGTCGCATCTACTGCTGTTAAATCCTCTCAAGTCACAGTCAAAAAACCTACTGTATTCCAAATGACTTGAGGTGATTTTAGCTTCCCTGAAGTTACAGTACCAAAATTGAGCCGACCCTAACTCGCACCTATGCAAATTGAGTCGGCTCAAATTAACGTAGTTAAATTGAGCACCAGTCAGGTCAATATTTTGCAGTTCAACCCCGCTCAAGTCAGCGTACTCCAAAATGATGTTTCTAAAATCTCAATCGCCAGCAGCATAGCGTCTAAGTAATTCTTCTATAGTAATCCTTTCCTTTTCCACAATTCAAATCCTGTATCTATTTACACCTTTGATAATAGCACTTTTTACTCATCTTCTAAAGTCCAACGCTCTCCTCAAAACCGGCCTCAAAAGGATGAATTCCTGTCAATTTAGCGTTGGTAAAATCACAACGAACAAATCTTATTCCATCCATCTTGGCTTTGCTAAAGGAGATGTTCGTAAAATTGCAGTCAAAGAAATGACATTGATAAATATTTCCTCTGTTCCAGTTGGCTTTGGTAAAGTTGCATTGCTCGATGGTAGCTGGTCCCATACCGACCTCTCTTAAGTCCGCACTGGTAAAGTCAACGTCAATAAAGCTAGAAGTTTCCAAACCAGCCCCCCTGAGCTTTGCTCGCCTCAGAATCGTCCCTATGAATTTGGCATCATAGGAGACTGCTCTTTCCAAAATAGCCCCACTCAAGTTAGTTTGATGCAGTCGAGCCGAGCTAAGGATAACTTCTCTCAGGTTAGCTCTGCTCAGGTTAGCTTCATTGAGCCTCGCCACCTGCAATATAGCTCCAGTCAAGTTGGCTTCACTCAAATTGGCCCCCATAAAATCAACGGCTTCTAGGTTAGCCTTTTCAAGATTAGCGCCACTGAGATTTATACCGCGCAGGTTGACTCCTCCAATTCTGGTGTTTTCTTCAGTTTGATATCGTTTGATTAACTCGTCAGCGTAACGTCTACCCAAGAGAATGCCACTTAGGTCAAGACCTACAAAGTCTCTTTCTCCCGCAGCATATCGTTTCATTAATTCTTCTGCATCCATATTTTTCAAGGATTTAAAAAGGATAATTATCCGAGGATTTTAATTATAGCAAATGCTCTAAAAACACCCCTACCCCCTTCACCAATCATGGTCGCAAAACTCGATCGCAGTCCCATCTTCAAGAGCCAAATGAAAAACCCGGTAACATTGCCACAGGCTGGAGAAACAAGGATTGGAGTAAGATTGACGATCGCACTCAACGTCCTGTCTGGTCTTTGGAAGAAATAGAAAACGAGATCGGCTACGATCTATTCCCTCTTCTTCCTCAAGAAATCAAAAAAAATATCAAAGATATCAAGTACATTTTTCCAAAGCAAAAATCTATTGGAGATACTTGGGATAGCCTTCCTTGGAAATCAAATCCACCGCCACCTCCAGAAGACCCTACAGATCCAGAAGAGGAATCTGAGGAACTTGAGAGTGAATAATTGATAGAGGTTTTCCGATGAGTGTAATGTAGCAAAAAACCAGGCTTCTCCAAGAAGCCTGATTTTTTATCCCCACTTTGTATTGTCTGGATCTGAAAATTTTTATATTAGCTCATTGGATTGTTCAGGCATACAATTATCATTGCGGATACTGCCATCGGGCATGATAGTCTTACATAAGATAGCTTCTTCAAACCCTTTCCCCATCAACCTAATCCTCTGTGTGAGGAGAGTAGGTTCTGGTTGAGCCCCCTTTAGATTAGCATTGCTGAGATTGGCTCCTTCAAACGAAGTTTCATCGAGAACTGCACCGCTGAAATTGGCTCCAGTTAGGTCAGAATTCCAAAACCCAGTTTGATGCAACTTGGTATTACTTAGATTCGTGCCAATTAGAGTCGCTTTTTCAAAGTAGGCTTCAGTGATATCTGTATCGCTGAGGTCTGCTCCATTGAGGTTAGTATTTTCACAGTTTATTCCTGATAAAAAACCACTTTTTAAATTGACTCCACTGAGGTTGGCATCAGTTAAGTCAGTATGACCTAAGTTGGCTTTTTCTAAGCAGGCATTACTTAGATTGGCTCCACTCAAGTCAGCCCCTTCCAACCAAGCTCCTTTCAAGTTAGCATCACTGAAGTTAGCATTAATCAACTGAGCACCATCCAAGTGAGCCTCGCTCAAGTTAGCATTGCTCAAGTTAGCGTCGCTCAAGTCAATACAATCCATGTTAGCATCGCTCAAGTTAGCACCACTCAAGTTAGCATTCATCAACTCAGCAGAAATCAAGTTAGCACCACTCAAGTTAGCATTCATCAACTCAGCACCACTCAAGTCAGCATCTGTTAAATTGGTCTTGGTGAGATTGATATCAATAAGCTTGCTTTTCTTCAAATTGGCATTGCTCAAGTCAACCTCAGCAAAGTCTCTCTCGCCATTGGCATACCGTTCGAGCAATTCTTCAGCGTTCATAAATTATCTATTTAATTAGTTTAACTTCTGAATTATAGTACAATTATCCTTTGTTTTGCTAGTCCTATCCGATCGCACTCCACCTCCTAGTCGCGCTGGTGCGGTTAATTATCAAGGGGATATTTAACGCGGATTTGTATTAATTTATCTGACGCCTATCGACACAGAAATATGATGAATATTCAAACGGAGGGTAGATATGTTTTCAGCAATGTTTAGCATTTATCGCTCTGGGCAATTATCGTTTCGGATCGTTCCATCTGGCATGACAGTATTGCACAAGGTAGCGTCTTCCCATTCTCCGCAAAGATTGATTGTTGTATTTGGGCCATATTCAGGCTCTCCTCTAGCTCCCATCAGATTAGCATTGCTAAGATTTGAGCCGTCAAACCAAGTTTCCTCTAGAATCGCACCAGTGAGGTTTGCTCCAGTAAGATCTGAATTAGTAAACCCTGTTTGATGCAACTGGGTGTTACTTAGATTCGCGCCAATTAGAGTTGCTTTATGAAAACTAGCTTCAGTGATATCTGCATCGCTGAGGTCGGCTCCAGTGAGATTTGTGTTTTCACAGTTGAGGCGAGATAAAAAACCATTTTTCAAATTAGCTCCACGCTCGGTTGGCATCAGTCGCGTCAACATAGTGCAAAGTTGCATTTTCTAAGCAGGCATTACTTAGATTGGCTCCACTCAAGTCAGCCCCTTCCAACCAAGCTCCTTTCAAGTTAGCACCACTCAAGTTAGCATTCATCAACTGAGCACCATCCAAGTTAGCCTCGCTCAAGTTAGCATTACTCAAGTTAGCATTAATCAAGTCAATACAACGCAAGTTAGCATTGATCGAGTTAGCATTGCTCAAGTCAGCACCACTCAAGTCAGCATAACTCAAGTTAGCATTAATCAGATTGGCATTGGCGAGATTGATCTCAAGGAGATTTGCCTTGTTCAAATCGACACCGCTCAAATCAACCCCAGCAAAGTCTCTTTCTCCACTGGTATATCTTCTAAGTAATTCTTCAGCGTTCATAAATTATCTATTTAATTAATTTAACTTCTGAATTATAGTACAATCATCCTCTGACCTGACTCCGAACGAAACAGAAATATGATGGATATTCAAACGGAGGGTATATCTGTTTTCAGCAATGTTTAGCATTCATCAAGCTGTACAATTATCATTTCGGATAGTTCCATCTGGCATGATAGTTTTGCATAAAATCGCATCTTCAAACCCTTTTCCCATGAGCCTAACTCTGTTTGTCATCAGACTAGGCTCTGGTTGAACCCTCATTAGATTAGCGTGGGTGAGATTTGAACTATCAAAGGAAGTTTCGTCCACGATCGCACCAATAAATTAATATTACCCAAAGTCAGGACACGGCAGTGCCGTTTCCCTACAATTAATCGGGCGATCGTTACATCTGGTGCGATCGCGATAGATTATTTTGCGGCGCAAGAAACGGCATTGCCGTCTCCTCCGTTGCTTAACAGTCAACCGTCAACCGCCAACCATCAACAATCAACTGACTAAAACTGAGATTTAGGCGCTACTCCGTCGCACAGACGCCGATCGCGATCGCTCACATTAGGATTAGTTCTGAGATAATCCCCCACCCAATCGCAGCCCCTCACCAGCAAATCATCAAGATCCAAATTCCACAAAATTACCCGGTTATCCTTGCTAGCAGAAGCCAGAATTTTCCCATCCGGGCTAAAACTCAAGCCCATCACACTATCCTTGTGACCGGTCAAAGTTTTCAGCAACGTCCCGCTGCGGCTCCACAACTTCACCTTATGATCGTAACTGCCCGAAGCAACCAACAAACCGTCCGGGCTAAAACCCACGCTAGTCACGCTGTCGCTAGAACCCTTCAGCAGCGTCGCTACCAAAGTTCCGTCCACCTTCCACAGCTTCACCGAATTGTCGTAACCAGCCGAAGCCAGCATTTTGCTATCAGGGCTAAAAGCAACCCCCAACACAAAACTATTGTGAGCCCCTTCAAAAGTCCTCAGCAAACCACCGTCCCGATTCCACACTTTGACAGTACCGTCATCGCTTGCAGAAGCCAACATCGTACCGTCAGGACTGAATGTCACCCCAGTCACCCAGCCTTTGTGTCCCGTCAAAGTCTTAATCAACCTGCCGTGTCTCGTCCAGAGTTTCACAGTCTTGTCCTTGCTCGCCGAAGCAATAATCTCGCTGTCAGGGCTAAAATTCACGCTCATCACGCTGTCGCCGTGTCCTTCGAGGGTAAACAGCACAGAAGGCGAACACGGGAATAGCGGCGCCGAAGGACAAGGGAGACTATTACTCGTCGCATCTTTGTTCAGACTCCAGACTTTCACCGTTTTGTCGTAACTCCCAGAAACCAGTAGCTGTCCGTCGGGGCTGAAATTGACGCTGGCGACTCTCTGAGTGTGTCCTTCCAAGGTTTCGAGCAAAATCCCCGTGCGGCTCCAGAGTTTGATAGTTTTGTCCGTAGAAGCAGAAGCCAGCTTTTGACCGTCGGGGCTGAAAATAACGCTTTGCACCCGGTTTTGGTGTCCGTCGAGGGTTTTGAGCGGCACATCATCGAGCCGCCAAAGTCGGACTGTTTTGTCAAAACTTGCTGAAGCCAAAGTTTTGCCATCCGGGCTAAAACTTACCTGAGTAACTCGATCGGCGTGTCCCTCAAAAGTTCTGAGCAAACGACTGTCCGGTTTAATATTGCTAGCATCCGTTGGGCGTTTGTCGCCAACACCAGCCAGACTCCAGAGTTTGACAGTCCCGTCTGCGCTTCCAGAAGCAAGTGTTTTACCGTCGGGGGAGTAACTGACACCAAATACCCACTTGCTGTGTCCCCGCAAAGTTGTTAGCAGTTCGCCCTTATTTGCCTTGGCTGATTTTTTTCGGGCTGGGTATTTTATGGCAGCGATGCTCCAGATTTTGACCGTTTTGTCTTCACCGGCACTGGCGAGCGTTTCACCGTCGGGGGAAAAACTGACCGTGTAAACTTTGGAGGGTTTTTTGTTTTCGCTGTGCCACAAATTAGCGATTAACCTGCCGTCAGCATTCCACAGTTTTACAGTGCCGTCATCGCTCGCCGCAGCGATGATTTTACCATCGCGGCTGAAGCTGATCCAATTTATGGGAGCTGGTTGTGCGATCGTTTGCAGCAACGTACCGTCGGTTTTCCAAATTTTGATAGTTTTGTCTGTGGATGCGCTGGCGATCGTTTGGCCGTCCGGGCTAAAAGCAACGGTGGTAACGCTATTAGTATGTCCCGTTAAAGTGGTCAGCAAAGTGCCGTCTGTTTGCCAAATTTTGACAGTTTTATCTAAACTTGCCGAGGCGATCGTTTTATTGTCGGGACTGAAAGTGACACAGGAGACGCTGTTAGTGTGTCCTTTGAAAGTAGCCAGCAAACTGCCGTCGCGCCGCCAAAGTTTCACGGTTTTATCTACGCTAGCAGAAGCTATTGTTTGACCGTCTGGACTGAAAGCCAAACCCCAAACTACGTCACCGTGTCCCTCCAAACGGTTGCGTTCTTTGACGCCATAAACTGCTTGCTGGAGGGCAGCAGCAATCAGAATTTCCGTGTCTTTGAGAGTGTGCATTTCTTTGGAGCGTTCTATCTGTCTCCACTTTTTACCCGCTCTCAAACTTTCTAGCATGGCGTCAAATTTGTTGTTTGAGAAATAAAGAGCTTCAGAAGCTGCTGTGAGGGTACTAATTTCGGCTCGCTGAGTTTGAGCGACAGCTAGCTGTTTTTGACCGACTGCCCGCCACCAAAAGTTGACGGCGGCGATCGTGGAACTCGTTAGCAATAGGACGCCGATCACTGCTACTCCTAGCATTTGTTTGAGAAAAGTATTGGCTCGGTAGAGCTGTGCTTGACTCATCTTTTTGTCGGCTTCTGCTTTGTGGAGTCTGGCTTCTAAGCCAAATCTTTGGCGGATCGGCCGCACTAAATAGTCGTGTACCAATTGATAGCGGTCTTCGGGCGATTCCCGCAGCAGAAATAGCAAACCGTGACCGACTAAAATGTCTAAAATCAAGTCGAGGTTGTCGGTTTTCTTTTGTCCGCTTTCTGGTTCTTTTGCGAACTGTCGCTGTAGGGAAATTCTTCCTCTGCTGCCGATCGCCAATAATTCACTTTCGCCCCCATCTGCCGGCTGCTGGCCTGTCACTAAGGACAGTTCGTGTTTGGTTTTAATCAGCCGAACGCCTCTTTCATCCGTCAGGGAAAACAATATTTTCCAAGCTGCGTCTTCGTTAACCAGGCCGCAGTCAGAGATCACTCCTTCGAGCGATCGCTTCACTAATTCTGCTTTGGGATTGGCGCCCAATTGCTGGTATTGTGCTAGAGTTGTAATACCTTCTTCTTGCAGTTGCGCTCCCACTACCTGCAATTCGATCGGTCTCACTTCTTGCAGTTCGTCTGCTAAATCTTCCACGAAGGCATCGATCAGTGCCGGTTCTAAATAATATTCTGCCCGTTTCGTTAAGTGTCCGATCACAGCCCGCGCGTCTTTCATTGAAAAACTGCGTAGTTGGTAGCGGATGCTTTTGTCGAGAATATTATTGTTAATGGCGTCGAGATCGGGGAAGCGATCGCAGTCGAGTAAATAGTGCAAGTAATCTTCGCGCAAGCACAGAATTATCTTGACATAAGGTAGGTTCAAAAACAATCGCAAAAAGTTATAAAAAAGTTGTCTTTGTGCCACCGAAGTCGAAACAAAGAAAAATTCTTCAAATTGGTCGAAAATCAGCACAGTTAACAAATTATTTGTGGCATTTTCGCGTAACTGCTCTATAATAAAAGAAGAAGTTTCCGAGCCGCGTTCTGGAGAAATAGAGCAACTGCTTTTGTGGATTTCCTTTAGTCCTTGAGCGATTAATTGCGTTTCATCTTCGGCTTGTTTGTCGTACAGCGCTCCGTTCAAAGCGTTTTCTAATTCCACCAGCCAGTCGGTGTAAACTTTGATAACTACTGGCAAGGCATCGCGTGCGCCCGGAGTAATATTTTTCAAAGCAGGTACTAAGCCGGCGTTGACTAGAGAACTTTTTCCGACTCCGCTGGGCCCGTGAATAATAGTTAATTTATGATCGTCCCTGCTAATTCTTTCGAGCAATTTATTGATATCTTTTTGGCGGGAATAAGCTGTCATTTCCGCTGCGATCGCAGCTTGATTTTGAGCTGAGGGGCTCGAAGGATTGACAGCTTGACGCTGCTGTTGCAATTGGCTGGCTCCGATAAAAGCTCTAAATCCGTATTGATACTCGATCGATCGCTGGGTTTTTTTAATCCGGAAAGCTTTGAGATACTCTCCCTGCTCGAAATAAACCGCTTGGAGTTCTGTCAAAATATCGATGTAAAGTCGGGGATCGTACTTGGGTTCGCTTTGATTTTGAGCTAACTCCAAAGAATGAACCGCGGCTTCCCACTGGCCTAGCTCCCGCAAACTGCGAGCTAACAGTAAAAGATACGAACTGCGATCGGATTTGGGATGTTGGATTTTAGATTTGGGATCGTTACTGAACTCGTTAGTACCCACGAATTCTGGATAATTTCCCGCAAATCCCAATCTCAAATCTTCAATCAACAATCTTAAATCGTTAGGTGTTTGATCCAAAATCGCCAAAGCCAACTCGGCTAGCTGGCGGGCTTGAGTCCACCTGGACTCTTGCAGGGCAACTTCAGCCAAAAACCCGTAATCTTGAGCTAATTGGCTGGGAGTACCGTAGGTGAAGTGCAACTGCAAAGAATTTTCAGCTAATGCTTGCAACTCTCCCCAAGCTTTGAGGCGTTGCAGTACCTCTCCGAGGTGTGCTGTCACCTCAGCTACCAATTCTGGGCGATCGGCAAGGGAGAAAGCGTTTCTAGATTGTTCCAGGCTAATCCAAGCTTGTTCCCAGTGGTGGCGGTTGGCTACCGGATTTCTGGCTGCTTGCAATCTGTGACACAGGGCTATGTGAAATAGCACTATGCCTTCTCTCTCTAAAAATAGGATGTTGGGGACAGGATTCGACAATGATGAGCAGAGGGTCGATCGATTTTCGGCATATTCCCAGTTTGCCAGTTCCCAGTTGCCGGTTTGCTGCTGCCAAAATATTAAGCTTTCTTGGTAATGAATTAATGCTGTTTCGGTTTGGTCGCTGACATAGTAATCTCGACCCAGAACGAATTGCAGGCTGGCTTTCAGGGCGGGTTCTAATTCTTGACCGCGATTGTGTAAATCTCTTAAAGCTAATTCTAGTTCTCGGCGCGACAAAGAGCCGATCGCCAAATCGAGGGTATTGCCCGGACTCAAAGGCGAATACGAGTGGACATCTAATTGTCGTCCGTTTTGGAGTTGAGAGTTAAAGGTGAGAAAGCGTTCTCCGGAGCTAATTTGATGCTCCTGGGCTGGTTTTTCCCAGTCGGTTTCGCAGGTGCAAAAACCTGGTCGGGTGCCTGCTGTACTGCTGCCGAGTTCTTGATTTATTTCGCCTACTTTAAATATAGTATCGGCTTGCTGTGCCAAGAAATTAATTAATTCGTCAACAGCCATTTCAAATTTAATGGTGGCGGCGGCCCAACTTTTGAAATCCGGGGCCAGACGAATCATTTTGGTCACAATGTCATCTGTTACCCACAAAATCACCGGACAGGAAAAATTTTTGCGAAATTCATCTCGCACTTGATTGGTAGAGGCCATCAATTCGTCGATCGCTACTACTGTTTCTAAACCAAATACCATCAAAGCTGAGGCAGAACCTACAGCCGAAGCCCCGTTCTGAAGCGTGTTTGCCTGGAGGGTAGTGTAAAGGGTTTTGACGGATGCTGGCAGGACGAGATCTTGAATTGGAACTGCGGACATTTCTCGCAGCCGCTGCGCTATGTGCTGCCGCAACTGCTCGTAGTTGCAGCGCACCAAAATTAGCGAAAATTGCTGCTGAGACATGGCGATGGATCTTACCAGAGTTTTGAGCGATCGCTCGTTGTAGCTGGCGGTTTCTTGTTGTTTAAGTAGATCGGTCATGCGTGCACCCCTTTTGCAGAAATCAATTACCTAACGATTGCCGATCGTGACGGAAACAGTATCTACCTAGAGATGCCCGTATCTGTCTGGCGCTTTATATCTGTAGGAATACGTAGTTTTTCGTACTTCTCCTATGAATACTTACATAGTCATCAGGTTTAATCTAAAAACATCATAGCTCCCAATCTCAGAGAATGGGAAACTTGACAATAAAAATTAAACCTAGATCAAATATTTTTTAGTCAGCTACAGATAAAATCCTCCATTCATAAATATCAGACAGCTAAATGTATCGATAATACCAGCGACTAGCTATTAGTAAACAATAGGTATATCTGTAGCATATATTTGGAAAAAAGAAAAAAACTCGTCATGGATGCTCGCTCCAGACTAGGAGCAACGGATCAATACATACCTACCTACATGGTCTGGCATGGGAGATATGACAGTTGAGGTTGGGGAAATGTATTGTGTGGTGACAAATATTTATGGGGCAATTATATGCGCGGCGTAAAGACCGCATTTAAGAGAAATCAGCCAGTGGGAAAAACCGCTGACTGCGTGCTTATTGGATTGTAGAAATTGGGAGTTTTGAACGGTAAATTTTAAGTTAAATAGTTTCCAATTTACTCGCCGCTAACGGATCTTAGAGTCGAAGAATGCGATCTCAAAAATCCCAACTATTCTTGGTGATTTCGTTGCTGCCACTCCTGATATTTTCTGGTTTCTGCTAGGGCTGGATTGATGCCAAACCAGCGACCTTCTTGATCCCGGTATTCAAAGACAAACATACTTCGCAACAAGATTTGAGATTCTTCTTCGCCGGTTACACTTTGTCGGTTGACGACTTGAAACAACAATTCCCATTCCGTGTCATTGATGGCTCCCAAAAGGTCATCGCGATATTCTTGAATGACGCTTTCGAGGCATTCGCGAGAGAAGGGGGGATCTTCATGTTGCAAACAGCTATACAAAAGCATCAGTAGATTGCGAACATGGCCACCGCTAATCCGGCAAAGCCTGTCTAAAGTTTCGGGAGAGTCAAAGACTTTGGAAATCAAATCGATGCGTTGGGCGGGAGCGACTGTGGGGAAAGCTCTAGCCAATACGAGCTGGCGCAGCAGTGCCATTCCTTCGATATGATCGTCGCCCGATCGCCTCAGCACGGGTACCATCGGCATCACCTTGGGTTTGACTCCAAATCGACTGGCGAGACGGCCAAAGTCGTTAGAAAAAATCAAAGTCAGGGGAATGGTATAGACGACGTGGCAATTGAGTTTTTTCAACTGTTCGCCGCGGTCTAAAAACAGGTATTCTGGCTGGGTGCGTCCGCTGGGTTTGAGGGAGGCGTCGAGGCGATCGAGATTGTCAACGATGACTGCGAGGCCTTTTTTGCCTTGTTGCTTGAGTTCGGCATTAGCTCTGTCGAGGAGTTCTTCGTTGATCGACTGCAAGATACTGTTGGTGCGGGGTTCGAGATATTGCCTGAGTTGCGATCGCAGTTTGGGAGAATCTTTAGTTTTAGCAGTAACTCGAGCAATGCCTATAGATAACTCCGCTTCCGCTGACAAATCTATGGGAGTCTGCAAAAATTCTGCCACTTCTGCAAACAGATTGGTAAAGTAGCTCGGTCTGAGTTTAATTTTGGCGGATTCCATCGTTTCGCTGACTTGGCGGGCAATGCTCAGCAAAATATCGCTGATGTCTACATCGCCCATGTCTAAGTCTTGGGAAGACTCGAAGTAGACGACGCAAAAACCATCTTGCTCTAGCTCAGCTTTGAGTCGAAACAATTCGGTAGATTTGCCACAGCCGATATGCCCTGTAAATAGCTGACAGGTTGGCTCGTCGGGGGAGATGCGGGTGATGGTTCGCTGTAAAGATTCAATGATTTTGCCACCCCGCACAGAACCAAAATCGATGTAGTATTGATAATCTCCTGGGTCTCCCGCGACAAGGGTCTTGCTCGGGTTGCAGGCTTTATAAAATCTGTCTAATTCGAGTGCGATCACAATTGAAGCCGGCTAAAAGTTAAAAGAGTTAATCGAAAGTCTAAACTTTCTTTCGTTGAGTTTAGTTTGATTTATCACACTTTGCCGTGTGGGGTAATGCCCTAAATACCTAAACAACCTCTATCTGCTAATGAACCGGACGGCGCGGGAATTTGGAATTTTTAATTAAGAAATTTTAATTATCTAACTGAACCAGTGAATTTACGGATATTTGCCCTGCTTATGGGTAATTTCGCGGGGATCTGGGTGAACTACTCATCGTCAGGCGGGATACCGCTATGACGGGAGCTTCCAACTTCAAGCGGAACAGCATCCAGCAAGACCGAAATCTTACCAGGTTGACTTACATTCCGTCCATTGGCAGTAGCACTGGTTCCCAATGCCAAAATCCGCAAGGCTTCATCTCTAATATTCTTCGCCGCGTTCACGTCTCTATCGTTACGGCTATGACACTTAGGACAATCCCAATGACGAACATTCAAAGGCATGGATGATACCTTGTGGAGACAATTATTGCAAGTCTTAGAGCTAGGAAAAAAGCGGTCTACCTCGATGTAGACCTTACCTAGTATCTGGGCCTTGTACTTTAACATTGTTCCAAACATTCCCCATCCAGCATCGCTAATAGCTTTTGCTAGACAGTGATTGCATACCATACCTTTGATGTTGAGATTTTCTACTGCAATAACTTGGTTTTCGTCTACTATCTTGCGGGACAGCTTGTGCAGAAAATCTTCGCGCACTCTTTTGATTTTTGAATGAACTTTGGCTACTAATTTTTTAGCCTTTTGTCTGGTGTTACTCCCCTTTTGTTTTTGATTTAGTTTCTGTTGTTTACGCTTCAGATTCCGGCTATGCTTCTTGAGATGTTTGGGGTTGACATACTTGCTGCCATCACTGGTAACACAGAAATCGTTCAGCCCAACGTCTAAACCTATGGCCTTGCCCGACGCATCACTTTCAGGGGTTTCTTGTCCACGATCTACTGAGATTGAGGCATAGTATTTACCATCAGTATTTTGAGAAATAGTAACGGTTTTGATGGTGCCCTCTAGCGGTCGATGAATCCGACAATGTACCTCACCGACGATCGGCAGCTTGATGAAACTATCGCCTACTTTAACATTCTGAGGGTAACTAACAGACTGTCTTCCATGCTTAGATTTGAAGCTCGGAAAACCTGCTCGCTTATCAAAGAAGTTTTTGTAGGCAGTAGATAGATTTAGCGCCACTACTTGAAGTGATTGAGAATAAGCTGACTTTAACCAAGTATATTCTTTTTTGAGGCTTGGAAGCAATCCTTGTATTGCACCTCTACTCAGTCCTTTGCCAGTATCTTTATAGGTTTGCTGGCATAGATTCAAGCTGTAATTCCAGAACCAACGACAACAACCGAAAGCACCCGCAAAATACGTCTGCTGCTCGGCTGTTGGGTAGATTCGGAATTTATAGTTTTGATACATTATCGGCAATCCACATCTCTGCTAATATATCAGAGATGCTAGGAAAATACAAGAAATTTGCGATACCCTGAACCCAACGACTGCGTTTATCCGCTCGCCTAGTCGAAGGGCAAGCAGATAAACTCCGCCGAAGGTTTCGCTGGGTACAACTCACGCGCCTTTCATCCCCTATTAACTGACTACGGTATAGTGGGGGAATTCCCGTCTGTCTAGTTAAATTGTCAAGAGGTAGATGGCTAGTTTTGGAGTGGTTTCTCAAAAAGAGTTAGGGCGCAGGCGCGAAGAGTTGCGGCGGCAGCGTCGCGCTCGATCGGCAGCCCTGCTGTGGCAAATGCTGGCAGCGAGCGCGATGGCCGGGGGTTTGCTGTGGTGGATTGCACAGCCGGCTTGGTTGATTGCTCGATCGGAACAAGTGAAGGTGGAGGGCAATCAGTGGCTGTCGGACAAGGCGGTGCGCTCTTTGGTGCCGCTGTCTTACCCGCAGTCGCTGTGGGGAATTCAACCGCAGGCCCTGGCCGAAAAGCTGGAATCAACGGGGCCGATCGCCAAAGCGAAGGTGACTCGCAACTTGTTTCCACCTTCTTTGACAATAGAAGTCTCAGAAAGGCTGCCGGTGGCGGTGGCGCAGCCGACTGCGGTGTTGAAATCTAGCGACAAGGACAAGGTGGGGTGGCTGGATGCTCGCGGAGGTTGGATGCCGTCGGAGAGTTATACTGCTGTGCGATCGGACAATAGTTCGATCGCACCGGTCAGCCCTCAGGGAACCGGGCCCCAGCATTCTTTGCCAACTTTAAAAGTCATCGGGCCTTTGGAACAGTATCGAGCCTCGTGGCCGAAGTTTTACCAAGGACTCAGCGGCTTGACTGTGAAAGTGTTTGAGATAGACTGGCAAAACCCAAATAACTTGATCTTGAAAACAGAGATCGGTACGGTACACTTAGGGCCGTACAGTTCCAAGACTATCGAGCAGCTTAAAGTTTTAGACCGAATGCGACAATTGCCAAAACAGCTAGATTCAAGCAAAATAGCCTACATTGACTTGAGAAATCCTGCTGCCCCGATCGTCCACTTGCCAGAACCCCCTCCTAGTTTGGAGAGTTCAACTCCCGCACCAACTCCGGCTCAGAATTGAGCCTGTGTCTGCCAAAGGTAAAAGGTATCGTCGTCGATCGACAATCAGAATTTTTAGCTCTGGGTATCAATACGCAAGACTGGAAATAGGGACACTTTTTTGATACCGATCCGCATCGGAAAAAAAATTCATAACTTTGGGTTCGATCCGATGCGTTAAGGGCTGGTATCCATTTTTTTCATTTTGCCTTGCGTAGAAGTGCCTTGTGCACAAGCACCTAGATGGGGTATGCAAGCTATGGGCGAGCAACAGCGGCCAAATCCGAGATTGCTAACATTGAGCCTCGACCAGTGTTAGTTTTTCGCGCAACATTAGCATATAGTTGATGGTGAATTGGCGTTTAGTTTAGTTAAAAAGCTGTAATCTACTATCCCAGACTCTCATGAACCTTAATAATAGTCAGGGGTCTGACCAAGACAGTCCCCCTTCGGAAGAAGTAAAAAATTTTCCGGTGGCCTTAGATTCCGCCAATCCGTTTAGACGCAAGTCTGGTTATGTAAATGTAGATAGTATTGATATCGATCCTATGGTCAATCCCAAAGACATAATGCCCAGCAGTGCCGCCAAAATCAAAGTAATTGGCGTTGGCGGTGGTGGCGGCAATGCCGTTAACCGGATGATTGCTAGCGAGGTTTCTGGTGTCGAGTTTTGGTGCGTGAATACGGATTCCCAAGCTCTGGTGCTCTCTAATGCTCCGAAACGCTTGCAAGTCGGACAAAAGTTGACGCGCGGTTTGGGCGCGGGCGGCAATCCGGCGATCGGACAAAAGGCTGCTGAAGAGTCTCGCGACGAAGTTGCTAATGCTTTGAATCACGCCGATTTGGTGTTTATCACGGCCGGCATGGGTGGCGGTACGGGCACGGGCGCGGCTCCGATTGTCGCGGAAGTGGCTAAAGAAATGGGCGCTTTGACTGTGGGCATCGTAACCCGGCCTTTCACGTTTGAGGGACGGCGGCGCACCAGCCAAGCTGAAGAAGGAATCGCCGCTTTGCAAAGCCGGGTGGATACGCTGATCGTGATTCCCAACGACAAGCTGCTGTCGGTGATTTCGGAACAAATGCCCGTACAAGAGGCTTTCCGAGTGGCTGACGATATCCTGCGCCAAGGGGTTCAGGGTATTTCTGACATTATTACCATTCCCGGTTTGGTGAATGTTGACTTTGCTGACGTGCGCGCTGTAATGGCGGATGCGGGTTCGGCTTTGATGGGTATCGGTGTGGGATCGGGCAAGTCGCGGGCTAGGGAAGCTGCAATGCAGGCGATTTCTTCGCCTTTGCTGGAAGCTTCCTCGATCGAGGGCGCTAGAGGTGTAGTGTTTAACATCACTGGCGGTACAGATATGACGCTGCATGAAGTTAATGCGGCGGCTGAGACGATTTACGAAGTTGTCGATCCGAATGCCAATATTATTTTTGGAGCGGTGATTGATGAGCGGCTTCAGGGCGAAATTAAGATTACTGTGATCGCTACTGGTTTTTCGGGGGAAATGATCTCATCGTCTCAGGCTTCGCGCACGCAAAATGTTAATGCTCCTTGGCGGGCTGCGACTGTGCCGGTGACTCCTGCTCAACAGCCGCAGGATGCGAAAGCAAAACCGCAGGATTTCGGATTGGATATTCCTGAGTTTTTGCGAAACCGTCGCCCAAAATGATTTTGGATTTTGGATTGGGGATTAGGAAGGCGGATTCGCTCTAAAATCTCCCATCTAAAAAATCTCTAATCTATGTAGATATATTAGAGATTAGGGATTGGGGATGGCTGATTAGATCTAAAATCTACAATCGGCAATCTCCAATCTAAAAAATCTCAAATCTCAAATCTCAAATCTCAAATCTCTAGGGTTTGTCCGGGTTCGGGTTCGAGTAGCTGGGTGGACAGTCCCGAATTGGCAAGTAAATCGCGAAATTCGGGGATGCTGCCGATCGACTTTACTAACATCGGTAAAATACCCGTGGCTCGGATATCTCCCGTCGTTGTAGGTACAAAAAACCGAGGTTTTAGGGTTTGGGCAAGTTTCAGGGCCTCAGCAGGGCCGATGATGATTTGTCCGAGGAAGGGGAAGATTTGACCGATGACGGGGGCGATGGCTACGTCTACGGTGTCTATTTTCTGTTTAACTTTTTCTAAGGGCGGCAGATGCGGTTCGTAATAAAGTGTTTCGCCGCTGTTTAAATCTTTGAGTAAATAGCCGTTTTCTTCTTGTCCGGGCTGGATTTCGGCTCCGGGTACGGCGGTGATTTGTAATATTTCTTTAAATTTAGACTCTTGCCAATTTGCTAAAGATGTGATATTGGTGTAGCCTAAACTGTTGAGGACTTTGGCGGCGGTGGGTGAGGCGATCGCGGGAATTGTCCGATCGAGCTTTTCGAGTGTTGGTCTGTGACAGTGGTCGTCTAAGCCTTGGGAAATGAGGATAAGATCGATCGGCGGTAAGGTACTGGGCGTAAAGGCGACAGGCGTATTGTGGTAGGCGGTGAACAGCCAGGGTTGACCGTAAAATACCAGGGGATCGACTAGCCAGGGATCGACTAAGATGGTTTGGCCTGCGATGTGGAAGATCCAGGAGTTGAGGTCGATACGGGTGAGTTTCATAAGTGTTTGCAATAATTATTTACATTTATTTTAATGATAACCTGTGTTGCGAAGATAACCGCCGAAGGTCATTCGGGTCTACACAAACTTTCGTCCGCGCAACGCGAGACAGGAAGATTCCGAAGAATAACTACGGCAGAAAAATGTTATAGTTCAGAATAATTGAATTATTAACGATGCAAGCTGGATCGAAATGGAAATCAACCAGAATCCGCTCGATTTTTTAACGATAAAAGTACAAGAAACTGTTGCTGAAACCCAAAACTTAGCGAACGAAATGGCTGCTAAAGTTCAAGAAAATGCAACTTTAGTAACGGCATGGGTACAATCGGCACCAAGTTCAATTGTGAGCGCAGGGGCGATCGCAACTGAAGCAGCTTTTCAAGTCGCCCACAACATCAGTTTTGAGAATCTGCCAAAAAATCTGCAATTCAAATTTGCTAGGGCTGGCGTGCGTGACGGAATGCGGAATGTGGAAGAAGCAGCAAAAGTATTTGAATCCATCCCCGCCCAAATTCGCGCCCAAGGCCCGGAAGCAATTCGCAACTTCTGTCAAGACAAAGATTGGAGTCACATCCAAGCCCACGTGAATGGAGGCGGAAGCGAAGCTGCTAACGGGATTTTTGAATATTTTTGGGTGAATCGCGCCCGTGGTGGTGCAGACATGACTGTCGAAGAATTAGCAGTCGCTAAACAAGTTTTAGCGGATGCTGCTTTTAAAGCAGCCGTTGCGGAAATTGTTGGGGCCGCAGTTAAAGGGGCGATCGCAGCAGCCGTAATTGAGTTAGTATTTTCGATCTTAGAAAACTCGCTATTGTGCGTCGAAGGCAAAATTACCCAGTCAGAATTAGTCGAAAAAGTCGCCGCCGCCACTGCTAAAGCTGGTATTGCTGGCGGTGCAATCACGGGAATTTTGTTAACACTTTGTATGATATTTCCCCCAATTGCTGGGGTTTTAGGTGCCGCAGCGGTGCCTTTGGCGGTTGCAGGTGTTGGTTTTATGGGAATTCGCGCCTGGGAAATTTTTTGTCATGGCGATCGACTATTTGGTATTACCCAACAAGCACAAAAATTTCTGGGAATGACTGAAGCGATCGTTGAAATCAAACCGCAACCATAAAATCTGATTAACGGTTCGTAGTGTGGACTTTAGTCCGCTCTCAAGCTGCGGACTAAAGTCCACACTACGAACAAATCTTATCGCAGTAGATCGACCGGACGTGAAATTACCTGAAAACTGCTGTAATTATGCCAGAAATTAAAAAATCAATGATACCAGTTGCAATGACGATCGCAGGATCTGATAGCGGCGGCGGGGCCGGGATTCAGGCGGATTTGCGAACGTTTGCATTTCACTGCGTGCACGGTACGAGCGCTCTGACTTGCGTGACAGCTCAAAATACTTTAGGGGTGACGCGGGTGGATGCTTTGTCTGCGGAGTCTGTAGCAGCTCAAATCCAGGCGGTAGTTGGAGATATTGGGGTGCAGGCAGCGAAGACTGGGATGCTGCTAAACCGGGAGATTATGGTGGCGGTGGCTGCACAGGTACAGAATTTAAATATAGGGAATTTGGTTGTCGATCCGGTGATGGTTTCGCGGGCGGGAGTTAAGTTGATTGACGAGGGTGCGATCGCATTTTTGCGCGATAATTTGATTCCTTTGGCGGCTGTCGTAACTCCGAATCGCTTTGAGGCTGAGATTTTGAGCTCAAGAGAGATTGTTTCTTTAGATGATATGCGATCGGCAGCGCAGGAGATTTATCGATCGGGCGCGAAAGCTGTTTTAGTCAAAGGTGGCGGGATGGCGGGAGATTTGCGAGGCATTGATGTTTGGTTTGACGGTACGCGGCTGGATGTGTTGAAAACTGAGACGGTTGATACTAGGAATACTCACGGGACTGGTTGCACGTTGAGTGCTGCGATCGCTGCTAATCTAGCATTAGGTAAAGATTTGTTTACAGCAGTGACATTAGCTAAGAATTATGTTACTACTGCTCTAAAATATGCTTTAGATATTGGGGAAGGGCAAGGGCCTGTGGGGCATTTTTTCCCGCTTTTGCGGAAGGAAGAAGTCAATAGTCAGTAGTCATTAGTCATCTCATTACCCAAAAGAAAGATCGCAATCAAATAGGTTCGTAGTGAGGACTTCAGTCCGCAAGAAGAAGGACTAAAGTCCTCACTACGAACCGTTGTTATTACTGGTACAGTTGTTGAATTGTCTGCTTTTAAGCTGGGGAATGCAGGATGTCGATCGCAAGAAAGTTTGATTTGGTGAGGGTTTGGGGGTTTTGGGCAGTGAAGGCGAGCGAGTCAGCGCAGGAAGTGACAGTTTGCTGTAACTGCGATCGCCAGGAATTCCCTATTGTTAAATCATCGAATTTAACAATAGCCCCATGGAACTCCTCAACTACTACTTTCAAACATCTACTTCCTTCCAACCCTTATTCTATCAGGTAAAATTTGTAATTTGGTATAAAATCCTCCACCGCGACAGCCAAACATTGGCACTGATAGCACTCCCAAATAAATTGTAAACTCTTCCCTTCTCTTTCTTCCTTCGCGTTCTTTGCGCCTTCGCGGTTCGTTTAATTTCTCAATTTCTCAGGCTCTAGAGCGATCGCCACCAAATCTTCAATCTTCTTAATATTCGGATCGCCAGCTAAATAGCCAATACCTCGATGCAAGTGCAGGCGAAACTGTTGGGCGAGAGTTTCCTTGGACGTACCCAAATTATCTTGATGACACCGCTGCTTGAGAGCAATTATCAGAATATCAGCCATGTCGCCGCCGAAAACATCCCAGCTTAACTCTACGTTGCTGTCGCTGGGAATCGGTACTGGGGATGGTATGCTGGGCTCGGCGAGCGATCGGCAAAATCCCCACCTGCACAGGACGTTCCACCGATCGATTTTAGTCGATCGTTTGAGTTTAGATAGTTGCTCTTTGGCTGTTTGAGAGAGGCAGATGCGATCGACTGGTGGTTCCATATTTTTAACCCTAGGTTGATAAGACTACTAATTGACTCAAACGCTTCATAATTCTGAGAACAGTGTACAAATCATTACCCCGTCTGCGAATATCAAAAGGGTCAGACAAAGCATATAGAGGTACTTCTGCCTTCACCAATTTAACAAATATGAAACTTCCTCCAGCATTAATCAGACCGTAGCTGGGTTTATCTGGGTAAGGGTTACATAGCATATAAGCAAGGATTTGTGCAAGTCCTTCTTCAATAGAAAATCCTGCTTTTTTGGATTCGATCACCATCACCCAGAATTGGTCTCTTAATACTAAGGTATCCATCTTTCCTCGGATGATAGTTCCCTCATCTTCGCTAACAATTTCTACAGATGTTTCCGCTTTTACATAAAATGGGGTCAAGTAAAAATCTCCGATAAAAAGCATCGGATCTAGTACAGACATCCGAATCACATTTTCTAGCAAAGGCGGGTAATTGAGCAAGTTAATATAACCTGCTTTTACTTTGTCTAGAAGTTGCTTGTCTAAGTCAGTCAGTTCGGGGAGGTTGTCTTGCCATTCGCGAAAAAATTGCTCATCTTCGACTAACTGAATGCCAAATTGATCGATTAGATCGCGGAGGTTTACGGCTTGTGCTTGTAGGATATTTACCATAGATTTTACCAAAAATAACCTTCTTCCACAGTGGTTTGGCGTTTGGCAGAGTCGTATTTCAGGATGTAGCTGTGGGCGATCGCCTCCAATTCTTGCAGCTTATCATATTCTAATTTGGTAATCTCTGTGTCCGTAGAAAGCAGGATAACTTGGTGGCTGGCTGAGGGGAAATACTTTTCAACTAGGTGGTTTCTGTGAGATGAGTCGAGGCGGCCCAGGGGAGTGTCGATCGCCACTGGTAACAATCTACCCGATACTCTGGCCAATCCCCACAAAAAGGCGATCGCCAGCAGTTGTTTTTCCCCAGCCGAAAGTCTGTGTTTGGGTACTGGTTTGCCTTCTGGATCGTAAATTGACAGGCTAAATGTGTCAGTGTCGATCGCAACTCTGTGCACTAAATCGGTTTTGTGCAGCAAATAGCGGAAACAGTCGGTAATTTCTACTTCGAGTTTGTTGAGTTTTTTGAGGGTGAGTTTTTCTTTGAACTGTTTCAGGGTAGCTTGGGCTTTGGCGATGGAGGCGATGACGTGTTGGCTGTTTCTGATGGTGATATATTCGCTGCTGTAGGTTTCCAGTTCTTTTTGGGTTTTGGCTAATTCTTTCTCTAATTCATCGATGCGGCGGTTGGCTGATTCCAAGTCGGCGGCTGCATCAGCAACTACTTGTTGAGCATTTTTCACTGCCAATTCTAGTTTCTCGTAGGCTTCGGGGGAAGCTGCACCTGCGATTTGTCTATCTGTGAAGTCGATTTCTGCTTCGATGTTTTTGATTTCTGCTATTTGTTCGGCGGTGGCGGTTTGCTGGGCTGGGATTTGGTAGCTAAGCAGGTTTTCTAGTTGCTGGATGCTATTTTCATCGGCGTTCATCCAGGGCGGAATGTCTGTTCCTGCTTGCTGTTCGAGTTCTTGGTCTTCTTGGCGGATAAAGTCTTGAATTTTATCTAGTTGTTGAGCATTTAATGAGATTTCGGCGATATAGTTCAGCAGGCGATCGCTTCTTTGTTTGATTACATTTTGAGCGATTTTTGCTTGCTGCTGGCTGGCTTCTGTTTCTGCTTGGGTTTTGGCTGCGGTTAGTAGGGAAGGAATTAGCGCTAGTGGTAGCGTATTTGAGGCTAATTCCATCATGGTTTTACGGGTTTTTTCTGCCTGATTTTTGTAGTCATCTAGTTGTCTGTCTAGTTGACTGCGATCGGCTGCTATTTTACCACCTTGATAAATAAATTTCTCGGATGCTTGTTGCTGATTTTTTTGAGCTTTCTCTAATTTGGTTTTAAAGCTGGCTTGTTTTTCTTTTGCATCGGCGGTTTTTTGAGTAATATCCTGAAAAGTTTGTTCGATTTTTTCTAAAGCGGCCAAGTCTTTTTTGTCCGCAATTGCTTTGCGTTTTCGACTAGCTAATATTTCTAAATCAACGGCGAGGCGTTCTGCTAATTCTAAACCTAAAAGAGATTTAATTGCCCCAACGACAAACTCGGGGGGGGTTTCAAGTTCTGCTAATTCTTTGACTTGTTCGCCATCAAACAGAAATAGGTTGGATATGCCGACTGGTAAAAGGGTTTCGATATATTCATCCCAGGTTTTAGTAATGGCTTTATCTGACCACCAATCATTGACTACTTCACTATATATGAGAATGCTTAAGTTATCTTTGGTGTCATTTTTTGTCCAGTATCTGACTATTTTGTATTGGGTTAATTTGTCGTCTTGGACTTGTTCAAATATTAATTCGACGCGGGTATCGTCTAATGGTGGAGTGTGGCGGTTGACTGATTGATTCAGAAAGTCGCTGTAGCTTAAATTTCCTCTGGTGGAACATTGGGCTCTGCCGCCGTAAAGGGCGAGGCGAATGCCGTCTATGAGGGTGGTTTTGCCGCCGCCATTCATGCCGCCAAATAGGACGATCGGGCAGGGATTTCCGTCTTTTTCGGGGCGGAGATTGATGGTTTGGATGCCTGCGTAGGGGCCGAAGTTTTTGAGGACGAGTTCGAGGAATTGCATTGTAGATGTAGATGTAGATGTTGTTGGTTGGTGGGATGAGAGTTGGTGGGTGCGATCGGGGTCGATCGGTGAGTCTCATAATCCGACAGGGATTGAAATCCCTGTCTCATAGCGAAAGTCCTCTTAAAGAGGACTGAAGTCGGCGATCGTTTGATTTGGTTCTTCAGTCGGTTTTAACCGACTTTCGCTATGAGACGGGGATTTCAATCCCCGGCGGACTGCGGGTAAAACCGATCGCCCGTAAGAGTCCGGATAGCAGGAGATGCCAAAAATCGGGGAGTCTGCCAATATTTTTCAATTAATTCTCTGGTGAATTTGGGTGCCACCGGGTGGGTGAATCGTCTTGATGAGTCATTTGTTCGAGATGTGAGTTTGTGGTTTTTTGCAAGTGATGTTCCTTTTGATTAATAACATAAGCGACTGCTTGTTCGAGTTGTCTTTGTCCTAAAGAAAATACTCCGTATCCCTCTTGCCACGCAAATTTATTGGAATTTTGTAAAGTTTGATTGAGATAACGGCTGCTACTACCTTTAATATTTTTAACGAATTCAGCGATCGATTGTGTCGGAGGAATAGAAACTATTAAATGGATGTGATTTTCTGTGCCGCCGATCGCATGGAGGATGCAATTGAGAGTGTCTGCTTTGCCGATGATATAAGAGTAAAGTTCTGTTTCTTTTGCGGGAGATATGAGAGGCTGTCGCTCTTTTGTTGCCCAAACTAAATGATAGTACAGCCGCCACATTGCCATAAGCATTTTTCCTTTTTTTAGGTAGATATCAGCGAATACTCAAAGTTCGATCGGGGGCGATCGGGGTCAATCGCGCTTTTTGTCAGTCCGACAGTCCGACAGGGATTGAAATCCCTGTCTCATAGCGAAAGTCCTCTTAAAGAGGACTGAAGTCGGTAATTGTGGAATTTGGCCCTTCAGTCGGTTTTAACCGACTTTCGCTATGAGACGGGGATTTCAATCCCCGGCGGACTTGTAAGTAAGCCCGATCGCCAATTATCGAATTGAGCTATTCAGTCGGTTTTAACCGACTTTCGCTATGAGACGGGGATTTCAATTCCCGGCGGGTTTGTGGATAAGCCCGATCGCCAATTATCGACATTATCCTAATTTTTCCTCTTTTCCCCCTCCGATATCTGGAGTTGAATATTTGATATCCGCCCAAGATAACTGCTTGTCTTCGTTGCTGCTGCTTTCAAGTTCTTGTTTGAGTTTGGCAATATCGACGGTATCGGATTTTGCGGAAGTGTTAGTTTGGGCGATCGCATTTTTGACTTGCTGAATATTCAGGGCCGGATTTGCCTTGACATCTTCCACCGCTTTTTTGAGATTCCGTTGATAGTGGGCGTTGCTAATGGCTTCTTCCTGCGATCGCGAACTGGTTTCAAAACATTTGTCCAAATCGGCGTAAATGCCTGTACGGCGGGGTTTGGTGTAGTATTGGCGTTCCGTATCCAGGAGTTTTGCCATCAATTCCAAGTGCATTTTGTCCTCGCACATTTCTTCGAGTACAGTCCATTCATCGCTACCGAGGAGTTTTCTTTCGGCGGCGGGGCGGGAATCTTCAAAGGGTTCCCCCGTGACTTCTTGATAAATACGGGGCAAACTGTCATCAAATTCGTGCTTTTGTTCCAGCCAAATGCGGCGGATTTCGCTAAGTTCTTCCGGGGTAATTAAGGTGATGTCGCGCATTTCTAAGGGGGCGGTTTTGCGGATGTGGGTTTGTGCTTCCAAGACTCGTCTCAGCCAGTGTTCTCGCCAGAATTTGGTGTAGGGCCCTGGAATGGGTTCGACGGAGGTTGTGTCGTCGCCCATGTTGCGTTCAAACAGTTCTACTCTACCGTAGATGCGACGGAAGTCTCTTTTTGGGCGATCGTCTTTAATGTCTAATTCGTTGCGAATATCAAGTAGAGGCTGCATCCATTCTTTCTCTTCATCATTCAAGATCATTGCCTGCATAGACTTATCTTGGTCTACCATTGTACAAACCCAGCAGCCAAATCGAGAGTCTCCACAACTTGGGGTAGAAGTATCAACAACTAGAGGGCATTCATTATCTGCTGTTGCACCACGATACATGGTAAACAAGTCTTTATTGTCACCTCCCCAAGGGTTAGGATAC
Source organism: Microcoleus sp. bin48.metabat.b7b8b9.023 (assembly GCF_013299185.1). GTDB lineage: Bacteria > Cyanobacteriota > Cyanobacteriia > Cyanobacteriales > Microcoleaceae > Microcoleus. The sequence goes on from NZ_JAAFKG010000028.1 coordinate 42,555, forward strand.
TGCATTAGATAAAGCCAAACTTCATCATCACGCCAATCTTCAACAGGAGTGTAGATTAGAGAGTTAATCAAACGAGAATTAGGACTCAATCGATCGCGCAATCTACCTACTTCATGCTTTTTCATTGTTGCAGCGCGTTTGCTGCTTTCAGCCTTGCGAGTACCTAAGACAACAATAGTTTCACCGTGGGATCTCACCATTTCGCGTATAAAATCGTTAACAGGTTGAATTTTCATGCGATCGGTACACCACCGAAATCCATTTCGAGGTGCTGGATAGCCTTTGCCAATTAAGCATACCCAGAATGTTTCTTGAACGGAAGGATGAAGCAGATGGGGTTCTACAGGCATTTTTTGCTGGTTAGCTGCTAGCTTGACCTGTTTAATGCAATTGCGAACCCAGGTAGAAATAATCGGATTTTCTACCAGCGTATCTGTTGAAATTAAATGAATTGTTTTTGTGCGTTTTTCTAGTGGCAGTGCTGCGATCGCATTCCATATTAACTGCAATACTGCGCTCGAATCTTTTCCAAAAGATACGCCTAAAACCCAGGGAATTTCATCGCTACAATACAAATCCTGAATTTCTTGAGTTAACTTTTCTACATCATCCACTAACTGCTTAACGCTGCGCGGTGGGAATAGTTGAATCTGTTGAGCTTGTGTCATTTTACTAATCTCCCCTTGCCAAGGAGCAACAGTTGTGCTGTGAATTCCACCCGGTGACGCAACATAATTGTTTGCCCTCGATCGTTGAGCTTTGAGCATAATAGTCTGCTTGACTACTATAACCCGTGATGATTTACAATTAAATATTAACCTTTAAATTAATTTACAAGCTATGGCTAATGACAGCTCGAATCAGCCAGAACTCAACCCGCGACTAGATGAATTCCTTGAGCCGTACTTCGCCAGATACCACCGTCAGAAGTGCTATCCGGGCTTAATCTTTCAGCATGGAAAGCGAAAAATGGTACAATTCAACGTGCCTGCTGATGATTTGCCTACTCTCCTTCAAGCAAAACCTTCTACAAATAACGAGCCTGAGTCTGGCAAAAATCGTCCAGAGATTAAGGGCCATGCTGAGGAAGTCAAGGAGTACATTCTCAAGCGCGTTAAAAAAGACCAACCCTGGATTGTGGGTACACTCACTGCAAATGTCGATCCAGAAAAGATTGAAATTATCGAACTAAGTCGGGGAATTTGCTTAGTAGTTATCCCTCGTGGTGTTAAGTTAGATATTACCGATGGACAGCACCGCAAGCGAGCGATTCACGAATTGATTGAGAGTGCTAACGGCGAGTTAATAGGAGATAATGATTTCCCAATTACGCTTGTTTTAGAAGGCAACTTTAATCAGTGTCAAAGAGACTTTAGAGATATGGCGCAAACAAAAGCGCTGGATAAATCGTTACTCTTGTCCTTTGGCGAAATGGAAGGTAGAATAGGTATTTCCAAACAGTTAATTGAACAAGTGCCAATTTTTAAGGGCAAAACAGAGAAAGTTAAAGGTTCTCCATCCTCTAAAGAAAAGCGAATATATACAATGAATTATGTAGCCAAGGCTGTCAGTTGCGCTTTTGCTAACGATCCCAATAACGAGCTGAAAGATTACGATCTATCAGAATGCTCGGCAGCTATAATTAGTTGCCTCAATCAATTATTTACTGAATGCAGTCTAACTCAATACATTTATGAGACAGAATCTGATGATTTGACAGTTGATGAAATTGATGACTTTAAAGAAAATTGTTTACTGGGCAGAAGTGTGGGAATAGAAATATTAGGAAAGTTACTCTACTGCACTTATGATGCTGATAGCTATTGCTTCGATCCAGAACGAGTATCAGAACTTGCTCAGCTTGATTGGTCAAGAAAAAGCCATCTTTGGGAGGGAAATGTGGTTTTGTCGGACAATAAGCCAAATAATCTTGTCCGTAACTATAGAATAACAGCTAGTGTTAATGCTGTAAAAATGGCAGTCAACAAAGTAAAAGCCCATCTAGAATGGATTTAAGCCATATTATCCGCCTGGATTGTGGCACGCGCGCCCCGCCCGCGATCCATCTGCGGTTTCCAAACCCAGGCGCTTTCTCAAATAATCAGTCATCCAAGTAACACTCGCCCTCGATCGCGAAATCCCCCCTTTCGCCAAAATCCCACCCTCCCAATCAGGATTAGAAAACGACCAATCAACCTCGCGCAAAGCAGTTAAACGTTCCTCCCAACGATCGGGAAAAACCGATCGCAAACTCGCCCCAACTTCGCCCAAACTCTCCAGCACAACACTGTGACAGTGCACGCAATTCCGGCGGATTTCCCCCGCCGCCACTTGCTTGTGCAGCACTAATTGCCAATCTGGAATAAAACTGCAAACCGCATTCCAATAACTAACCGCCAGTTCTATTTTTTGAGCGAGTTCTTCCTCTTTTTCCTGTTTTGTGGCGCGGTAACGAGAGGGTTTCGCGTGTTTGTTTGCCTCAATATGACGCAGCAAAGCCATGATAGCACGGTCGATCGCACTTAGCGCAAACAATTTGGGCGATCGCCCGTTCAAACTCCCCTTCTCCATCTCCGTCAAACAGCGGAACACCTCAACCTGCTTAACAACCGCTTTTACAACCAAAGCCCGATCGCCCCGGTGGTTGTAAAGTACACTTAGCGACGACTCCAAAGGAACTTGAAAATTGTTCAAATCGGCAAACTTTTGCTGCGATTTTTCCAACCCAATATCAAGAAACAAAATCAGCGCCACCGTCTCGTATCCCAACTGCGGATTTTCCCTCAAAGCCATCTCAAAAGCCGCGCGCCGGTGCTGTCCGTCATTAATAGTAAACTTAGCATCCATCGGCACTCGCAAACGACCGATTTTTCGTTCTTCGGCTTCGTTTCCCACCGCTTCAAAAGTAATATCCGCATCGATTGAAGCAGCGATCGCCCCACAAGTATAATTCCCAGAACTTTTGACAAAATAATCAGCAATTTCAGGAATCCGAGTTTGATTCAGCGTGCGTTTTGCCCGCATTTCCGGTGGCAAATCTTCTGATTCTAAGGGGAACAATTTCGGTAAAAAACGCACAGGACACATCGACACGTAATATTCACGGCCCGCTTGAATGCCCCGAATTACCGGCAAAATGTATTCAAAAGAAGGAGTAGACATAATTTAGAATTGGGAATTGGGCATCGGGAATGGGAATTAACATTTATTGACTTTTTGTCTGGCTTGTGGTATGTGTCCGGGCTATCGCAAGATAAGTTAAGTATTTCACAAATATTTTTAAAAAACAACTGTTGACATAAAATTTAACTCATGATATTTTTGAAAAAATACCCAAATAATATAAAAACTACCAATGACTACCAAGCCAGCGGATGACCTCGCTAACCAATTTTTGGAAAAAGAAAATCGCGAAAGACAACAAATCGCACTGTTATTAGATAATTATTTAGGAAAGGACGATCGCATTTTCGTCCAAAAAACCCAGATGGGAAACAGCGAAGCCTACATCGGTTCAGTCACCCTAGAATGGTTGGACTCCCGCGTCCGCTTCGCCTCGCAAATGCCGCTTTTCCGGCAAAAGTTCGACCTCCAAACTAACAACATCGTCCGCGACGACGAAACCATTGACGAAATTATCCAGCGCCCCTTAGATTGGTCGCGCCAAGCAGCCCTCACTCAATATTTAGCAGCCAGAAAATCCCACAAATTCCCCGCAGTTTTAGTAGTTGTCAGTCCCCCGTGGGTAGACAATCCTCACGCCCAAGAATGGGATGAAAACGGCGTCGCGACTAAATCCGCGGCTGAATTCATATCCTTTGATAAAAATGGGAATTTAGGGCTGTTGGATGTCTCTCAAAAAGTCTCGATTTTTGCCTTAGACGGTCAGCACCGGCTGATGGGAGTTCAAGGTTTAATGAGTTTAATTAAAACCGGAATTCTGCAAAGATACAACAAAAACAAAAAACCTGTCGGCGATGCAATTACTCTCGAAGATTTAGCCCAAGAGTATCAAATTGACCCCGAAACAGTGTATAAATTAGCTCACGAAAAAATCGGAATTGAGTTTGTCCCGGCGGCTGTGGCGGGGGAAACCCGACAGCAAGCACAGCGGCGAGTGCGATCGATCTTTGTGCACGTTAACCTGATGGCGGTAACTCTGAGTCAGGGACAGCTAGCATTATTGAACGAAGATAATGGATTTGCCATCTGCGCCCGCAAAATTGCCGTCACCCATCCCTTATTAAAAGAACAAGATGATAGAAACCCCCGCGTTAATTGGGATAGTGCGACAGTCGCAGCCAAATCAACTGTGTTAACCACATTGCAAGCGCTGCAAGATATGGCCGGGCGGTATTTAGAACACAAATTCCCGCATTGGAAGCCGGAAAGAAAAGGTTTAATTCCCATGCGTCCGGAAGATGAAGAACTGAAAGAGGGAATAGAAGAGTTTCATAAATTGTTCGATCATTTAGCAACTTTGCCCAGCTATCAAAGAATTGAAAGCAGCGAAGAAACAGCAGAATTGCGCCGATTTAGTTTTGAGAAGCCTGGTGGCGAGGGCAATATTTTGTTTCGTCCAGTCGGTCAAATTGCTTTAGCTAATGCTTTGGGAATTCTAGTATTTAGAAAGAAATTGTCGCTGACATCTGTTTTCGACAAACTCCGCAGGTATGATGTGGATGAAGGATTTAGCTACATGGAGAATCCTGAGTCTGCGTGGTACGGGATTTTGTACGATCCGAATAAAAAGCGAATGCTAGTTTCTGGAAGGGATTTAGCCACGAAGTTAATTGTATATTTGGTTGCGGGAATTGAGGACGATATGGATCGGGCTCATTTGCGGCAAGCGGTGGCCCAAGCGAGGACTTTTGAGGATAAAGCTGTTAGTTTTAATAGCAGGTTTGTGCATCCAAAAGAGGTGGGATTGCCGCCCGTGCTGAGCTAAATTATGATAATCGGTAGTTCAGGTGTCAATACCACGCCAAAGTTCTGCATACTAATTCATTGTAACAAAATTAGTTCCGCTGCTACGGGTAAATGATCGGATTCTGTTGCTTCTAAAACAGAACTCGATTTAGCACCCCAATGCTTTGAATGCCAAATATAATCAATGCGGCAAACCGGATAAGTTAAGTGCAAGTTAATTCTTTTCGCAAAGAAACCGCGAGGCCAGGTAAAACCAAACCCAAACCCAGATTTTAGGAAAGCATCTTGCAAAACTTTCTGCACGCTGTAGTAGTCTTGAGATTCGTCTGTCATGTTAAAATCGCCCGCGACAATTACTGGCAAAGTTTCTTGCTGAATTCGCTCTACTAAATCTTGAATTTCGGGAAAGCGTTGTTTGTATTTGTAAACAGGAATTTTTAGAAAAGGCCATATTTTATAGATTTTAACCCACGGGCCGGTTGCTTGCATATTGTAAATGACTATCTCTTGCTGCTTGAAATTAACAATTGCCCGCTGCTGCGTTTCTGGATGATCGGCTAAGTGCAATATTTCGCTGGATGAAATCGGATACTTACTGAGAATTCCTACAGGCGGAGTGTCTACTTGATAGGGATAGTTTGTTTTTAACACATTAAAAACTCTTTTCCTATGCGGGCGAACAGTTTCTTGTAAAAATACAATATCCGGTTGTTCTCGCTCGATTAGTTTAACTAGAGTTGGCGACTTAGTTGTATACCAACCGACGTTATGCGATAATATTTTGAGGCTGGGATGGGAATTGGCGATGCTTGTTGTTGATTCGGGGGAAAAGTATTTGAGATGCAGCCAGCTTAGGAGTAGAATGCAGGCAATTGATGAAATAATAGAGAACCAGCGGTTTTTGATAATTGAAAATGCTAGTATGGGTAAAAATAAAATTGGCAATAAAATTAAGGGACTGAAAGTGCCAATAAAAGCAACAATCCACAGCCGATCCCAAAAGATTAGTCTGAGAATGAAGTAGCCGATAATGAAGGCTGAGTAGCTGTAAGCGAAAAAAATTACAGCTTGTTTGAAGTATCTATGAATCATAATTATAGTTAATTCAGAATAAGAACTTGCTTAAATCGAATTCTTCATTTGACCGATGTTTATTGTCCCTTTCAGAAATTAAGAACAACAAAAGGCGATCGGTATAATCGGCGGCACCCCGAAATTCTTCTCGCAAAATTTCCAAGCCACCGTTAGCATATTCTTCAAAAATTTGCAAGCGTTCTGCCTCTGATTTTTCGTCGAGATGGGAGAGAATTTGCGGATTTTTGGTTTCGCCGATCGCAATTAGCTTAATTGCCATATCGTAGCCCCTCGATACAAAAATATCAACATCGATTGAACCGGGTTCGCGTTTGGAAATTTCCCCTAAGGGCGATCGTTTTTTCCGCTTATTTCCTAAGGAGGCGGCGAAGGCGATGACATCGGCGTAAGTCTGGAAAGGCCCGGTTTTGTTGTCGGATAAAGTTAAGGATTTAACTAAATCGGCTTTGTCTTTAGCAATTCTAATTCTGTTGGCAGCCATTTGGTAATTGGAATTGGTAACTGTCAACTGTCAATTGTCAACTGTCAACTGTCAACTGTCAACTGTCAACTGTCAACTGTTTAGAATGTCCGCAACAGCATGATTTTTTGTGCAAAACCGCCCCTGTTTTCCCGGCGCTTGGCTTGTGCGTTTAAAATGCGATCGCCCGAAATGCCATAACTCAGCATCAGCGCATCTATCACCTCATACAAATCAGCCAATTCAGCCACCAACTCGTCCCCGTAAGCCTCCGCCACTTCCCCAGCTTCCTCAATCAATTTCTGTCGCAAAGCTTGACAGTATTCGGCATCTGACAAAACAGCAGTTTCGCATTCATTCCCGCTTTCGCGAATAATGTCAGGAATGCGATCGCGCACCAACTTATAATACTTTTTTTCCATATCAAACTTCCTTCAACCTTGACTAAAATTTTGAATCAACCAGCGATTAATTTCTCCATCATCTTGAGTTTGACTTTGATTCAAAGCTTCCTCAACTAACGCGATTTCTAGCCCAGGTAAAACCCGCGACTGTTGAATTCGGCCACTACCTCCGCCATTAATCGCAAAGGCAAAAACTTCCCGCGTGTTTGCACGTTCAACCCAATATTCGCTAATTCCTGCGTCTTCATAAAGCAACCGCTTGTTACCCAAATCATCACTAAAAGAAGATGCGCCAATTTCTATTACCAAATTAGGCGGATCGTATTCATTCAAATTAACAGGTGAATTGCTGTCATTAGGAGGAACCCTCAAATCCGAACCGATGTAGTAAGCTAGATCGGGTTGAAACTCACGAATACCTGTTTTGCGGAAACTGGCATTAGCAAATTGAACTACTCGGATATTTCTAAATGCAGCAAACAGAATAACTACATACGGGATAATTGAATTGTGACGCCCGTGCAATGGCCCGACTGGTGATATTTCTACCCTCACGTATTGTTCGTAATAATAAAATTTGCCTTTTTCCCACGTTGAGTCATCAGCAAACGCCAGAAACTCTTCCCAAGTTGCTTTTGTCCAAATATCCGTTTCCAAAACCTGTGTAATTGCCGAACTAGAAGCCATAATCTACCTCTACAATTTTTGTATATTCAAATTCGTCGGGACTGCGCTTAACTAAAGCATAGCGCGTCCCTCCCAGGTAGATCGAATCTTCTTGACAATCAGCTTTAGGAGAATTGTACTCCAGCACGTATTCCTTACCGATCGCACTTTCCATCTCTTGGGCTACTTCTCCGCGCCACTGAGTTTTTGTTACCAAAACTATGAGTTGATTTGCTAACTTTGGCAGTTTATTCGCAATTTGTTTGCGATAAATTTCGTCTAAACTGCCAAAGGGAGAATCCATGACAATGGGAAACGTACTGCTATCCGGGCCCATCAAAGTATTTTTTTGACTCCACTCGCGCACGCCCTCAATAATCCCGCCGATAAACGACAAGCTGAGGATTTGATTTTCTCCGGTAGAAGCGGCGACTAGAGATTCTTTTCCTGAGGTGTTTTCTACTAGGGTTAGTTCGTATTTATCGCTCAATTTGGGGATGTAAGGAGTAAAAGAAATTTGACTGAAAATATCTTGCACTCGCTTTTCTAAATGAGAACAAAACTGTTTTTCTAAACGCGATCGCACTTCTGTCAGGCGATCGATCGCATCCTGAGACGCAGCAATCCGGCGCTGGGCCAACACTTGCTTTTCCTCATTCAGTTGCTGCTTGTCGATTTGCTTGTCCAAAGCCACTATCTGGGCAGTCAAACTCTCAATCTGCTGCTGGTTAGAGCCTGTTTCTCGGTGCAAATCGCCAATTTTTGCCTCAATCTCATCCAAGCGCTTTTGCAAGCGGCTGACATCGCCGTTAGGGAAGTTTTTTAGCTTGGTGTGAATGTCGTCTAACTGGCTTTCCACGCGAGAAAGTTCGGATCTACCGCGACTGATATTGCTTTGTTGGCGATCGATTTCGTCCCAAAAATCAGCTATTTGGCGATCGATCTCATTTATGCGATCGCTAATTCGGATCGTAGTTTCTTCCACATCCCCAGCACCGGCTTTATTCATCCAACCCGTGACATTTTTGCAAGCTTCTGAACCCTCCACCAATTGGGCACCGCAGATACACCGCTGCTGTACTAATAACTGTTCCAAAAATGGCCGTTGAATCCCCGAAAGCAACTCGCCTTTTTCCCGCAAATCAGCGATCAGCGTTTCAAATTCAGCCGCCACATCCGACATAAATATCGTATAACCGCGCACAGAGATTTCTCTTTTTATAGCATCTAAATGGGTAGCATTTTGTTGTTTAAGCAAAGTTTGCTGCATTTCTAATTCATTCCGCAATTTTTGCAACTCAGCAGAACCACTGAGTTCCAGCAAACTAGCATTTACTACTTTTTTTAATTCACCTTGGTTGGTCAATTCTTTCTCAACTTCTACTTGCTTTTGTAAAAGTTTATCTTTTTCTTCTTGAAGCTTTTGCTTTTCTTTTAAAAGTTTCTTGATTTCGGAACCGCCAATCGTTTTTAAATCATTTTCTAGAGACTTTTTGGCTTCTCCCAAATGTCGGATAGATCGACTCAATACCTCTACTCCCAGCAATTCCTTTGTAGCTTCAGCAATTTCTTCTTTCTTGTCGTGACGGACAATTTGCTCGATTCGTTCTCCATCAAAAAAGAAATATTGATGCAGACTTTCCGGCAAAATCCGCCCGATAATATCGTCTGGATGCTGCGCCGACGGCATCCAGCGCCCGTCATCTTTTGATATTTGCAAGAATAATTCGTTCTTGCCATGTTCTACATTATTTTCACCTTTATAAACGCGGCAAGCACGTCTTACTTTATAGTGACTTGTGTCATGTTCAAAAATAATCTCTACCCAACAATCTACTTTTTTGCCAGATTTGGCTTCCGCAAGGGCGCGTTTATTGACTAATTGTTCTCCCACCGCAAAAGCTGCGCTGAATTTTTCATACAGCACCCAAGTAAAGCCGTTCATTAAAGCTGTTTTTCCGGCGCCGTTATTGCCATGAATTACCGTGATGTTTTGTTCGCCCCAAGCTAGCTTGATTTCGGGAGTTTGGCCGTAAAATTGCCGAAAATTGCACAGAACAATTGACATTAATTTCATAGAACCGCTTCCTTAATTATTTTCAAAATGTCATCGCTAATATAGCGGGGAACTCTCATATATAGTTTATCTTTTTCCAGTTCCAATACGCGCTCGATAATTTGTCTGACTTCCGGCGGCGCGGTGGTAATTGGTTGCTGTACGTCGCTCAAGTCTTTGTCAGTATGATAGCTGGAACGCTTTTCTGCTAAAATAGCGATCGGTACGGGTGCGATCGCACTATCTCCATATCTAAAAGCCCTAACCAGATTTTCAGTCATAAGTAGAAGAAGGAAGTTCGGCAACGGATTCTGTAACGGATGTAACGGATGTAACGGATGTAACGGATTCAGTCCGATGGAAGAAGGAAGTTGGGCAACGGATTCGCTCAACCGATGTAACGGATGTAACGGATTCAGTCCGATGGAAGAAGGCTATAAGGCCAGGCTAGGGGGTAAAAATAAGGAAGAAGGAATAAGGCTTATGGCAGCTTGCTTTTGAGTCATCTTTATTGGATATTTAATTAAGTTAACTTAGTTGTTTTGTTGCCAAAATCAAAACATTCAGAGTGACGCGTGGGGTGAGAAACCGGGTTTCTACGAGTTTTGCTGTCGTGTCACGAGAAATCTGCAAAGAAACCCGGTTTCTACGATTTTGACGAGAAACGAGAAATTTAGGAAAAAAGCAGGTTTCTGAGGTCTGTGCGTGCCACCAAACTAAACTAACTGGTCAAACTGCGATCGAATAATTATATCTTTTTAAGATAAACCGAACCTGAATAAATGTCAAATATCCAACAATCCGTAACGTTTTTGAATTTGCACCAATTTGACCCTAGCTTCCCCAGCATTGTCAGCTAAATCGGCAAATTCCAGGAAGCGCTTTAACTCTTTTCGCAGCAAGTTACGCTCGACTTCTAAACTTTTTCGACCCAAATCTGGAGGCAAAACTATCATATCAAATAAAGTTGCCCTTTCTTTCCCTGGATGCGGCCGCAAGATTCGTCCCCGGCGCTGAACAAACTGGCGCGGATTGCTGCTGCTTGCTAAAATTACAGCATGGCGAATTGCTGGAATATCAACGCCTTCATCCAAACAGCGAATCGCGACTAAACCTTGCAATTCTCCACTCTCAAATTGTTGGCGCAATCTTTCTCTTTCTGCTAAGGGAGTCGCCGCCGTATAGGTGTTAATCCGATAACCTAATTCTGAACCTAATAATTTGGCGGTTTCTGTGAGTTGGCGGTGGTTGCTGCGGCGCGCACCTGCTTCGATCGCACCGTCGCCGCAGTAAAATAATGTATGGGATGTGTCGAGACGGTGCATCATTAGTTCTCGCAACGCTGTTAATTTATTAGCCGCCGCCCCAATCAATCTAGCCCGCTGCATTAATAAGGTTGTTAAAGCATCATTTGGTTCTATTTTTTCCTCGCCCGACAGCGCCCAACCAATTTTTTTAGTTAAGTAGGAATATTTGCGGGTTTCGGATTCGGTCAATTCGACTAAAATCGGATAGTATAAATAATGTACTAATGCTTTTTGGCGGATGGCGTCGGCTAAGGTGAGTTCCGGCTGCAAAACTGGGCCGAAATAATCTAAGATAGCTTCAGTTCCCTGTTCGTCGAAGTGTCTTTCTGGAGTGGCGGAAAGGGCGAGGCGGAGTCCAATGTTGCGGGGTAAACTTTCTCCTAAACGAGGCGCGCCTAGGTTGTGTACTTCGTCTCCAATAATTAGGGTTTTTTCGGGGAAATACCGGATTTGCGATCGCAAGCTATCCAACATTAATGTAGCGTTAGTTGTGATGATTGTCAGAAATAGCCGTGAAGCGCAGCTATCCCCTAGGGAATCGCCAGATCGCACTTCATACAAACCAGAAGCCAGCTTTTTTTGCCAAGTGCGGGCGTTATCAAACGCTAAAATAGGTTTTAAACCAAATTTCTCCGATTCGCGCGCCCACTGATTCACCAGATGGCAGTACGGGCAAATTACGAGCAGGACTTGAAGGTTAATTTTATTGTATAATTCAGTGGCGATCGCCAGCGCAGTAATCGTCTTGCCGCTACCCGTCGCCATCTTCAGCGTACCGCGTCCCCGATTTGCAAACCAATTATCAACCGCCTGTTGCTGATACTGTCGCAATTGCAGCGATGGCGGCATCCTCGGGAACCCAAATTCCGAATGATTAAAGGTCGATCGATTCACTGTAAAATGTAGTTAGATGCAAACTTCCCTGATTCAACTGTAACTCATTTCTAATTAAAACTTAACAACCCAAACAAGTCATCCGCGGACAGTTGCAAATCAGACAGCACATCGAGTACAGGTAAAATATCCTCACCCTCCTTCCCCTCTGGTTGCTGCTGCGGCTTAAAAACCAGAACTAATTTTTCTTCCGGGTCAATCAACCAACCTAATTTAGCACCGTGATTTAAGCAAAACAAAATATTATTAATAACCCGAGTTGGATTTTGATCCGGCAATAAAATCTCAATTGTCCAATCCGGCACAATTTTAAACCTATTTTCTATTTCTCCATTAGCATTGAGAAGAATGCGCGACCACTCAAACACGGCTATATCTGGAACAATAGAACGTCCTCCAAAAGTGCAGCGCAATTCTGAAAAAGCAAAAGCTAACTTTTGCGGTTCTCCCACCTGATTAATTCTATTCCCAAAACGGGTTTGCAACGTGCTGTGTTTTCCTTGCGGCATAGATTTTTGATAAATTTGACCGTCAACATACTCGCTAGCAGGCTTAGTTTCTGGAATCAGCAAAAACTCTTCCAGAGAAATCTTGGACGGAGACTGAATTGACGTTAGCATAAGCGATTCAACCCTCAAAAACTCTTAAAAATTCACATCGCCGTCAGTTTCCCAATCAGGACAACTGTCCGATTCCACACCAGTAGGGTGCATCGCACAAACCAACAAATTTCCGCCGTAAACTTGACCGTGATAGTTCATGCAACCGCGACAAACCGGATGCTGCGTCGGCGAAGGGTCTACATAAGTCACAAACGACGAATCTATCTCATCAAAATCCGGCTCAAAGTCCCGGCAAATTTCAATTATTGGTTCGAGAAATTCATTTAAATAACCATCAAATTCATTTAAATAACCATCAACTTCAACAATCAGGTTATTTTGTACTTGTTCAGTAAACTCTTCCGAAATTTTTACCAAAACGTCCAGCATTTCGACAAACTCTTCGCCGATGTCGGTGAAAAAATGCTCTACTTCAGAAACAGCATTTTCCATGACTTCAAAAAAATCTTTAGACCAATCTTCCATAAATTTGACGGCTAAACTATAGCGGTTCTCAAGCGTGGTGAGGTACGCAGGTTCCAATCCAATGGCTTATGCCCGCGGAACCCCATGCCCTATGCCCTATGCCCTATGCCCTATGCCCTATGCCCATAAGAGCACCTCATGTTACTGAAAAAGGCTATATTGCAAAATATTTAACAGATAAGTACAGATACATTTAACCCGGTAAATCTAGGAATCCACCCAAATCTACTGTGTATGGCATAATCTGGAAAGCTTGCAGCTTACCAGACATGGAGGTATCCCTCAAAGCTTTCAACAGAATATTGAAAGCGCCGTTTAAATCCCTGTCCAGAGTGTGTCCGCATTCGGGACATTTAAACGTTTTTAAGCCGCCCAACTTACTATGGATATGACCGCATTTTGAGCAAGTCTTACTGGTGTACTCTTCTGTCACGTCTACTACAACACAACCGTACTTGGATGCTTGATGCTTCAACGTTTGTTTAAAACGATAATGACTCAAAGTTACCATCGCTCTAGCTGTCTTCGTGGCAAGTTTTCGCTTACCCTTTTTTACCATTTGCTGCGTTTCAAATGTTGGCAAGAAAATTAACTTATACTTGCTAACTAGGTAATTAGCCGCCTTATTGTGCAATTCCGAAACTAAGTTCTTAATCTTAACACGAATCCTGGCTGCTACTTTTCTCGATCGATACCGCAGCCGCTTAAACTGACTACCTTTGCTTTTTCCGAGCCGAGACATTAACTTGTCTAAATGTCTGGCTAACCGATAAATGCGACCGATATCACTTTTGCCTAATTTCAGTATATTATGACCGTCAAATCCTGTCATAAATGTTCTGATTCCCGGGTCTAAGGCAATCGCTAATTCGGATTGAGTCGGAGGCGGTGCAACAGTGTCAACCGCATAGCAGATAAACCATTGATCGTTGATAATACTAAGGGTTGGTTCGTGTTGCATTACCTCCACTATTGCTTCAGACGCTTTAAAAGACAAGCCTTTGGTTTCGCGCGGATAGAATGTGTTTGATTTCCAGTTTGCTGTTTGAAACCTAATAGTTTGAGTAGGAGCTTTACAACTTCTAAATTTGGCTGTACCTTGGGATTTACAAGCTGCTTTGTGTGCTTCACAGGCTTGAAATACTGCTAGTTGACGCGGGTTGTATGGCTGTTGAGACACCCATTCAGGCGCTGAATCCATGATGCGTTTACGCAATTCATATTTACCGATTTTTTCATTTTTGAGAATGGCAATTGCTTGATTGTAACACCATCTGCTTGCGGCTATCCATGTCCGCCATTTCTGAGCTAGTTTTGTTTCCGGGTAGACTCGGATCTTTTTGGATAGTAGATTTGTCTTGACGCTGGGAGTAGAGTCCGCAATCGTCAGCCTGGATGATTCATAGGATATCTTCAACCATTTCTGGTTGGGGAGATAAGTCTGTTCGGCACAGAACCAGGAGTTAGCAATTTTGCTGTTGACAGATCCACTTGATAATATGGATCTGTCAACTCCTGGGCGCGAGTAGGTCAAAGCGATCGACGACCACAACTGTCTCGATATCTCCTGACATGACTTGTCCCAAAAAGGCAAGAATTTCTTGGCGCGTGAAGTTGAGTCCGTATCCAATGTATTGGAATTCATCATACACGGTGGTTTTTTGTTGATTACATAGTATCAATGTCTACCGCTATCTTCAAGGAATTTACAAGAAATCGTTTACTATACGAAAGCAGCCTGCCTCCAGCGAAGCGATCGCACCTAATCTCAATTCTATTACCTATTGCGGTATATCCACCCACATCTGACAGAGAAGATATTCAAAAAGGGAACTCAAGATTATTATCCTGAGTTCCCTTCATGCTTTGCTGCGCGAGCTTTTTTCGCTTAATCGCGCTTGAGCCGCCGCAATTCGTCTTGTAAATTCTGTACCTGTTCGCGGAGCTTGTCTACGCCGCCGGTTTCTTTAGTTTCTTTTGTAGAAACTTCTTCTTCCTCAGAAACAATTTCAATCCGCCGAGGTTCAGCGGTTTTTTTGTCCCCAGCAGCTTCTACAGGTGGTTGCTGCTGCTGAGCTTGTTGCACCATATCATCAACAAAGCGACGAGCTTCTTCTGTTGACATCTCACCGCGCTTCACCAATTCATCTGCCAGCTTTTGGGCTTCAGTGCGTAATTCAGTTAACTTGCTGCCAGCTTTTTCACCAGCGTAGGAAGCTAGCCCGACACCAAGGTAAACTGCTTTTTGTAAAATATCTCCGAAACCAGGCATAGGAACTACACCTCATAAAACTGGGTGAACCGGAGACCACGCCTATTACAAGCATCCCGTGTTGCTGCTACCTTCCGGTCCTGACAAGATTTGGGCGTTGGAATCGCGTGGGGCCAGTTCATTTATGAGTATAGCACAGTTATTTATTCTTCAACCACACACCAGTGATAAATTTCATAAATAACGCAACCGTTCTTCACCAGAGGGTCTTCAGCGACGATCGCCTTTGCCTCATCCATCGAAGCCGCCTCAAACATCAACATACCGCCGCCCCGCCTCGCCCAGTAGCCAGTTTTCGCTCGGTGTCCTTTAGAAATCAAATCTCGGACATAAGCTCTGTGAGCTGGCACGTACTGGTCAAACACAGGCTTTTCGACAATTCCTTTCTCAATTTTGACAAACCAAGGCATATTAAATTTTAGATTATAGATTTTGGATTTTGGATTGTAGATTGGGAATGGGTGTTTTGGTGCGGGGCATTGAGGAAATACTCGATCGCCCGTACTCGGCCATTCCTTCCTTAATCCGATGCTATCCCATGCACCTGTCAAAACAAAGATTTTTTATAGCTTTACTGGCGCCGGACGATATTCAAGAGCAGATTACCGAGATTAAACTGTATTTTGCCGATCGCTACAACAGCCGTGGTGCCTTAAATTCGCCACCCCACATCACACTGCAACCTCCCTTTGAATGGCCTGCGGCGGATGTGGCGCAATTAGAGGAAAGTCTCAGGGCCTTTACTGCAAATCGGCTCCCAATTCCCGTTACGCTATCCGGTTTTGCCGCTTTCGCACCCCGCGTCATTTATGCGGATGTTGTCAAATCGCCCCAATTGCTGGAGATTCAAACAGATTTGATGAGTTATGTCGCGGCAAATTTAGGAATTGTCGATCGCATTTCTCAGACTCGCCCATTTGTACCGCACATGACTGTAGCGTTTCGCGATTTAACTGAGGATAATTTTCAAACGGCTTGGCTGGAATTCGCAGCGCGCGAACTCCACTTTGAGTTTATCGCTGCTGCGTTAACCTTACTGCTTCACGACGGCAGCCGCTGGAACATCAGCCAGCAATTTCCGCTTTCAGACTGAACTCTCTCTTCCTTCGCGGACTTCGCGTCTTCGCGGTTCGTTTTCCCAAAAAAACTTGTTTACGCAAGCGGGGGCGAGAAACCGGGTTTCTACGAGTTTTTGCATTTAGTGACGAGAAATATTCATAGAAACCCGGTTTCTGAGGTTGCAAGCGGGGGCGAGAAACTGGGTTTCTACGAGTTTTTGCATTTAGTGACGACAAATATTCAGAGAAACCCGGTTTCTGAGGTTGCAAGTGCATCCACTACAAACCTGTTTAAAATTGAAAGTAAAGTAGATTAGCGATCGCGCCGAGGGGGACTGGCAAGTGCCACAGTTCCATAAACCGCAATTCCCGACTCTTTCAATGTTTTAATTGCCGACTTGACAGTAGTACCGCTAGTGTAAATATCATCAACCAACAAAACTCGATCGCGCGGGAGACGGCGCCGAAAATCTTTCCCCAAAATTAAAGCATCTTTCATTTCCGCTTGCCGCTGCTGTGCTGTCAGAGCGAATAAAGCCTGAGTATTTTTCACCCGCTCCAAACCGTGCCGCTGCAAAGGCAAACCAGTCAGCTCGCAAAAACTTTCCGCCAAAAGTTCCGCCTGATTGAAACCCCGTTCCTTGACCTTTGATTTGTGCATGGGAATCGGTACAACTGTTAAATTGTCAATAGCTAATTCGGGAAAACTCAGCCAAGATTCTGCCAGCCAGCCGCCAAGAGGTTTCGCTAATTGTGGATTTCCTTCATATTTTAAAGCTGCGATCGCCCGTTTGAGAGTCCCGCCGTACTCCCCCCAAACAAAAACACGCTGTTCCGATCCCCAAAATCGACCCGGATCGGCTAACTGACAGTGCTGAAGTTGCTTGTGGCAGTACCCGCAAAACTCCTCGGCGGCCGGTCGCTGACAAAGAGCACAGTTAGACTTAAGAAATAGATTGAGAAAAGATTGGACTAATCCCGTCCATTTTCGCTGGTTCATCCTAAAATTGTGGTATTGTAAAACTTCATTGACTTTATAGCCATTAATAGCCATGTATACTATAATATAGTCAAAAATGAGGGCAAAACAATGCAGCTCGTTTCCAAGCACATTATCGATCGAAACCACTGGCTATACAAGCAGCTAGATAATTTGTGCTTTCTTTCTAAGAATCTTTTCAACTACGCTAACTACCTAATTCGACAAAAATTTATTACCTCGGGAGAATACCTAGATTATTATAAAATACAGAAAATATGTCAGGGAAAGACTGACTATCTAGCATTACCAGCCAAAGTATCTCAGCAAGTATTGTTGAGATTACATGAAAGCTGGAAATCATTTTTTGCAGCTAGCAAGGAATATAACCTCCATCCAGATAAATTCAAAGCCCGACCCAAAATACCCAGATACAAACACAAAACATTAGGCAGAAATGTCCTGACTTACACCGCTCAAGCCATCAGTCAAGAATGGCTCAAAAAAGGAATAATCAATTTCTCGAAAACCCAGATATTTCTAACTACTAAAGTTCGGGTTATAAATCAAGTCAGAATTGTTCCGAAAACTTACCATTACTCGATGGAGGTAGTTTATGAATCCAAGGCTGTAACTGGCTTATCATCAGATGTTGAAGGGATAGCAGGAATTGATATTGGTCTGAATAACTTAGCGACTATTACATCCAATCAAAAAGGGTTCGGGCCGCTGATAATAAATGGTAAACCTCTCAAATCAATCAATGCCTACTATCACAAAAAAAAGGCACAGTTGCAGTCATACTTGAAAAAAGAGAGACAAACATCAATCAAAATTGAACAATTAACTCACAAGCGTAATGTAAAAGTAGATAATTACCTGCATAACGCTAGTAGATTTATCGTCAATCATCTGGCAGCTAACCGAATCGGGACACTGGTGATTGGTAAAAATGATAACTGGAAACAGGGAATAAATCTCGGCAAGCGGAACAATCAGAACTTCGTAGCAATACCTCATGCAAGATTTATTCAAATCCTAACTTATAAAGCGCAGTTAGCAGGAATCGTTGTGAAGGTTATTGAAGAAAGTTACACTTCTAAGTGTTCTTTTTTAGATAATGAAGCTTGTGTCAAGCATTCAGAGTACAAAGGTAAGCGAATTAAGCGAGGTTTGTTTCGTGCTGGTGATGGCAGACTGATCAATGCGGATGTGAATGGCAGCGCTAACATTGTCAAAAAAGCATTTCCCAACGCTTTTGCCGAGGGAATACAGGGCGTAGTAGTACGTCCAGTAAGGGTCACACCTTACAAAATGGTTGTCCGAGGCAAGTGTAATATTTGTCTAGAAAACCTGTAACTATGTGATTAATTGGAAAAACTATCAAAATTAAATCAGTTTCCAAGGACAGGCTCCCAGCGTGACAAACCTCTACTGGCTAGACAAAATTCAACCTTCAGACCGAGATGCAGTGGGAGAAAAAGCATTTTACTTGAGCTGTTTGCTCGCCCAAAATCACCCCGCTGTACCGGGTTTTGTCGTGCCGGCTACAACATTTTCGCAGTTTTTAGAGTCGATCGACTGGCTAGAACCGCTGTTGGCTGACTGGCCCCACTCTTCGCTACACTTGAATGTCGATGAACCCAGACAACTGCAATCTATCGCTCGCAGCATCCGCCACCAAATCCTCACCGCCAAACTGCCAGATGCACTGCTCTCCAGCCTAGAGTCTGCTGTTGGCGCTCTCAACTCCCAAGCCTTAATTTTTCGCCCTTCCCTGACTTCCTGGAACCCGAAAACAGCCGGAATCCTGGAATCTCACGCAGTACGTGCCGAACCAGAAGCCATTGAAGCCGGACTCAAACGCGCTTGGGCAGAATTGTTCAGAGCCAGAAGTCTATTTTACTGGCAGCGGTGCGGCATGAAAATACAGCAAATCAATCCCGCAGTTTTGGTGCAGCCCCTCGCCGCAGCCATCGCCGCGGGCGAGGTAAAAACTAACTGCGGTGCAGCCTGGGAAATCCAAGCCACCAGCGGTTTGGGACTGTCCCTCGCTCGGGGAGAAACCATCCCCGATTACTATCAAGTGCAGCCCGAAACAGGGGCTGTTAACTTCCAGCGGCTCGGTTACAAAACATTAGCATACAATCTCAAAACCGGGGAGGGGAAGCCGAAAAAAAAACCGCTGCTCGGGAATTGGGAAAGCCGAAAAATCACCAATTCTACATTGTTAATTCCCGATTTTGCTGGCAGTTGCGTGGAACTTTTGACGCTGGGAGAGAAATGGCAAAGTGAATACGTTTTAGAGGAATCGCAATTGCAAAAACTCATTGAATTGAGCCAAAAAGTAATCGCCGAATTTGACTGTAATGTAATCTTGGAGTGGACGCTAAACCATACAGCAAACAGTAGCGAACCGCAGTTTTATTTTACTCAACTTCGTCTTTTGCCACGGGAACAAGTGGCGCCCTCCCTGGAAAAAGCGATCGCCCAAATCCGAACTCCTGCTATCCTCAAAGGTTTGGGCGCCGCCTCAGGAAAAGCCGAAGCAATTGCCCAAGTTATGACTAATTCCCACCCAGAAAACGCCGACTTCTTAGCCGGAGGCATTTTGGTAGCCCGCACAATCGATCCGAATTGGCTGCCTTGGTTGAAAGTTGCTGCTGGGATAGTTGCCGAACAAGGAGGCATGACAGGCCACGGCGCCATTTTAGCGAGAGAATTGGGAATCCCTGCGGTTGTGGGAGTTGTGGGGGCGACTCGGGCGATCGCCTCGGGCGATGTGGTGTTGGTAGATGGCGATAGCGGAGAAGTTTTTGCCCTCGCCCCGCATCCGGCGATCGACACAGCAGACAGCAACCCCCTTCAGGAAACGCCAAACAATGCGGATAATTACAGTACAGCAGCAAAAATGTCAATAGCCAATTATCAATCTTCAACATCAGAGCGATCGTCCAATCCCGCATCTAAACCTCGACGGGCAGAATCTCTCGAATCAGTTTGGGGCGCGCCAACGGCAACTCAACTGCTGGTTAATGTCAGCCAAACAAGTTCGATCGATCGCCTCAGAAATCTGCCCATCGACGGCATCGGATTATTGCGCTCCGAATTAATGGCATTGGAAGCTTTGGACTGTCAAAACCCCAAAATTTGGCTGCAAGATGGTCGCCAATCGGAATTTGTCGATCGCATGGCAGATTGCCTCAGCTTATTTGCCGCTGCGGTAGCACCGCGACCAATATTTTATCGATCTCTCGACTTGCGCGAGTCAGGAGCCGACGGCAGTTTCGGCGATACCTTTGAACCGGAGTTATTTGATTGGGAGTTGTCCGTACTTCAAAAAGTCTGCGAGTCAGGTCATACAAATATCAATTTAATTTTGCCTTTCATGCGTTCTGTAGACGAGTTTGTCTACTGCCACCAGCGCTTAGAAACTATTTTGAAAAATCGACCAGACCAGTTTCAAATGTGGATTATGGCGGAAGTTCCTTCGGTATTATTTTTATTGCCAGATTACGTAAAAGCAGGAGTTCAAGGAATTTCCATCGGCACCAACGATTTAACTCAGTTTCTGTTAGGAATTCACCGCAAGTCCCAAAAGGTAGGAGCTGGTTTCAACGGACGCGATCGAGCAGTGATGAGGGCGATCGAGCAATTAATCCGACAAGCCAGGGCTGCGGGAATTCCTTGTTCTATCTGCGGCGATGCTCCAGCTTTGTATCCCGAGATAGTTGAATCCTTGGTGCGGTGGGGGATTTCGTCTATTTCGGTGAATGTCGATACTACAGAACAGACTTACAGGGCGATCGCCCGCGCCGAACAGCGCCTGTTGCTAGATGCCGCGCGCGCGATCGTTAAAAATTAACCATTATTACAAAAATCTAGTTTTTGCATAAATATATCGCGCTTCCTCACTGAGTTTTTCTGCGATCGCGCCTTAAGAAACCTCAGCGATCATTTAAAAACATCCGATTTTCAAGCTATGATAGAAATATTACCCACACTTTAACTGGAGGTAGAAACAGTGAAATCAAAAATTATTGCAACCGCAGCAATACTTGCGGCCCTCGGCTGTCTGCATCCCCATCCAGCATTATCTCAACCCGCAACTGACGGCGGGACAAAACCAGGATTCTGGCAACCTCAAGCACAGGTTGACAATACTCGCAACATTACCCTGAGACTGTTAAATGAAACCGGATTAAATCTAGAGTACGGTCAATCAGGTGTCGGCTTGTCATCCTTGCCAGTTGGAGCTAGCAAAAACATCCTGGTTCGCGTCAGCAACCGCACCGGAGACATTGCCAATATTCCGATTAATGTCAAAGGAGGAACCACAACTTTGAAATACGACTATAACGTTGATGCCAAGGAAAACATTGTGACGGTTCGCATCAGCACATCAGACGGCCGCACTAGGCAAGATCGGTCAGTTTATATTGATGAAAAAGGGCGAATTTACTCTTTCTAAGACTGACGCTAATCAACCCGGTTTCTGCTGATAAATCTTGCTTAGACCAGCTAGGTGTCCGTTCAACAGTTGACAGTTGACAGTTGACAGTTGACAGTTGACAGCAACATCTACTTGAAAGTCCGAGGATTGGAGTAATGAATCGTCTTTTTTTAATTTATCCCTAAAACTCAGAGGCTTTCAACCAATTATTTCTGGTAAGAAATCGGGTTTTACGCCTCCGGTGCGTAAATTCTGTCTGGAAAAAGTCCATGTTTTTTTTATGCAGCGGATTTGACATCGCATCTCCCAAATCAACTGATGCTAGCAATTCGGCGCTACTTGCACGCTGGCGCATCAGGTGAGTTCCGAGAGGATGTCAACCGCCGCATCGCGAACTAATATCCGCTGTTCCTGTTCATACCTCCGCCTCGATTGCCCTCTTCTTTCGGTTTAGCTTTGTTCACTCGCAAGGGACGCCCCATCCACTCTGCACCGTCTAATTCGGTAATTGCAGCGTCTTCTTGGGCATCTTCCATCATCTCGACAAATGCAAAGCCGCGCATCCGACCGGTTTCCCTGTCGGTAGGTAAGACAACTCGCTTGACTGTGCCGTACTCTGCAAATACTGATTTCAGGTCTTCTTCGGTGGCGCGGTAGGACAAATTTCCAATATAGATAGTCATGTCGATCGAACTAAACTTGTTGTTGCTACATATAATAACCGGTTCATTTGACTCTCAAGTGCCATCAAGCTTAAAACTGACCAGAAAGAATTGGTTGAAATCCCCAAGCTTTTTCGGGAGAAATTAAAATCAGACTATTCATTACTCCAATACTCGGACTGACCGGGAGAGGTCGCTCTCTGGGGGTCAACTGTCAACTGTCAACTGTCAACTGTCAACTGTTGAAGGATCGCCTTTGAACTAAAAGGGTTTGCCGCACCGACAAACCCTTTCTACTGACTGCAATAGTTAGTCCTTTTGCTTAGTCGATCGAGATCGACTGAGGCCCGGTGCTTTTAGCATTGGTGGCTTCGGCTGCGGGAGGAGTGTAGGAAGTTGAACCGGCTTGCTCATCGATCCAGCTTCTAACGGGATCTTCGTGAAGGTTGAGTCGAAGCAGGCCAGAAAAAAATCCGCCCGCAAAGGCTATAGGCTGTTGGATCAATTCTTTGACCACTGGGATGAGTTCGTCGAGGAACATTCAAGAGTCTCCTTGTGCTGCTGGGGTTCTATCTTTACTGTACCGTTTGTACGGAGATGCTGGCAGCAGACTGCAAAAAAAGGGCGATCGAGCCTGTTAAAGATGGGCAAGCTCATGCTGCAAAAAACGCTTGCCGGAAAATTGTCGGCAAATGATTTACAATGCTAATCTGTTTGTTTACAAAATTTTATGTGCCGTTTGCTTGGCTACCTCGGCGAGCCGATTTTACTCGATTCTATTCTGTACAAGCCGGAACATTCGCTAATTGTGCAGAGTTACCAGCCCCGCGAAATGACTTCGGGCTTGCTCAATGCTGACGGTTTTGGTATCGGTTGGTATCACCCGCACCTCGATACCGATCCGTTTACTTATAAAAATGTACAGCCAATTTGGAACGACATCAATCTGCCGAGTATCAGCCGATATGTTGAATCCGGCTGTGCGATCGCCTATGTTCGCAGTGCAACTTCAGGACAAGCTATAGATTTGAGCAACTGTCAGCCGTTTCAACACGATCGCCTGTTGTTCGTACACAACGGCTTTGTGCAGAATTTTCGCAAAAGTCTTTACAGACCAATTCGCGATCGGCTCAACGATACCGTTTATCAATCAATTAACGGTACTACAGATTCAGAGCACATCTTCGGCTTATTTGTCAATGAATTAACAGCCGGCAACCTGAGCCTAGAAGCTGCTTTGCAAAACTGCCTGAAAACTTTGGCTGAACTAGCAAACGCTCACCAAGTTGAATTTTCAGCAAATATTATTATCAGCGACGGACAGCAGCTCGTTGCCTCTCGTTTTGCTTTCCCAAAAGTCCCTCCTTCCCTGTATTGGCTGCGGGACGATTTAAATTTCCCCAATTCTGTCATCATTGCTTCTGAGCCTTTATTTGGTGGCAATTGGCACGAGTGTCCAGTCCAGAGCACGATCAATACGGGAGTAGACGGTGAGATCGAAATCAATCCAATCTTGTAGAGAGGCAATTTATCAGGATTTGCAGCAGTGTCGCCGCGGCACTTTTCAACTATTTGCAGACATCGATTACAATACTTTCTGCCGTCAAGCCCATCCAGATTTTAGTCCGGTTGGTTGGCATTTAGGTCACATTGCTTATACTGAGGATTTGTGGCTGTTGCAAAAATGTGGTGGGTTCAAGCCAGTTTTTCCTGAGTATCACCAACTGTTTGCTGCGGATATTTTGCCGAAAAAACAACGGGTTTTTTTGCCAACTTTTCCAGAAGTTGAATTATATCTGGATGCGGTGCGAAAAAAGGTGTTAGATTATTTGGAAATAGCGCCGATCGCACAACAGGAACGTCTCTGGCGGTTTATTATTCAGCACGAAAGTCAGCACTGCGAAACAGTTGCTTTCGTGCTGCAAATGCAGGAGAAGGAAGAAGGAAGTTCGGCAACGAGCAATGTGCGGGATGTAGCGGATAGAAGGCATCAGGAACAAGGAAGTTCGGCAACGAGCAATGTGCGGGATGTAATTGATAGAAGAAATCTGGAAAAACAAGGATTAATTACCAATTACCAATTACCAATTCCCAATTACCAATTCACGATTCCCGATGCCCCATTACCGATCGCCAATTTAGAGATTGAGATTCCCGGCGGGGAATTTTATATGGGAAGCGATGCTGCTGAAACTTTGGATAACGAGCGATCGCGCCATCTGTGCGATCTAGAAGCATACGCGATCGATCGCTATCCGGTCACTTGCGGTCAATACCGAGATTTTATGACATCCGGCGGCTATCAGAACCGCGATTGGTGGTCTGCCCAGGGCTGGGAATGGCAAAAAGTTCATTTAGTCGATCGCCCGCTTTACTGGTCAGAAAACCCTGCTTTCAACAACCATCCAGTTTGCGGCGTCAGTTGGTACGAAGCCGAAGCTTACTGCAACTTCGTCGGGAAGCGCTTACCATCGGAAGCCGAATGGGAAAAAGCAGCCAGTTGGGATCCCACAACTGGGACAAAACTTACCTATCCTTGGGGAGAAGCACAGCCAAATGCCAGCCTGTGCAATCACGGCAATCATCTTGCCAATACTTCCCCCGTTGATGCTTTTCCAACGGGAGCAAGTCCAGCAGGCTGCTGCGATATGTTGGGCAATGTCTGGGAGTGGACAGCTTCAACCTTTGACGCCTATCCAGGATTTGAAAGTTATCCTTATCGGGGATACTCTGAACTCTATTTTGATGGAGAACACCGGGTTTTGAAAGGCGGGAGTTGGGCAACTTTTCCTCAGGCAATGCGATCGACTTTTCGGAATTGGTACTATCCGGGCGTGCGGCAAATTATCGCGGGTTTTCGCTGCGCTATAACTACGATCGCATAGGTTCGTAGTGAGGAATGCGAGTCCTCTAATTTTATGCGGACTGAAGTCCTCACTACGAACCGTTCAACAGTTGACAGTTGACAGTTGACAGTTGACAGTTTGAAAGCGACCTCTACCTAAAAAGAAGAGGATTGGAGTAATGAATAGTCTGATTTTAATTTCTCCCTCAAAGGAAGAGGCTTTTAATCAATTCTTTTTGGTAAAATTTATTTTTTAAAACATAAATAGTTAATTTTAGACAATATTTGCTTGTCAAACACCAAAACTTTTTCCACTTAAAAATAGTAGATTAAAAAATGTTTGTTAATGATTTAATAATTTAGGTTGATATTTGTTGAATTTTAATTTGTGGACGCGACTCGCCATCGGGTGAGAAAATACAGAACAGAGAGCGGCTTAAAAAATCTAGCTGGAGTGCGATCTTCAGTAACGCGACTGTGTGCTATACCCATTTGTGCATCCTAATTTTACTTTATGAAATCCTCAAGACTTTCCGACAAGACAAACCCAGCGTCAACCAAAGAAAACCGGCTGTACTTAGAGCGGCTGGTGAGCGCTGTGGCACCGACACCCGCAGAAATCAACGCTGGCAGCGATGCAATTACCGGGTTGACTCAAAACCCCAAAACCCTGCCTCCCAAGTATTTCTACGACGATCGCGGCTCGAACCTCTTCGAGTTGATTTGTCAGTTGCCGGAATACTACTTAACGCGCACTGAGACGGCAATTTTGCAAGAGTGTGCAGGGGCGATCGCCCATTTGACGGGCCCGTGCGAAATCGTCGAACTTGGCAGCGGCAGTTCCACGAAAACCCGGATTCTCCTTGATGCTTACAGCAAATTGGAATATCCGCTGCACTATTTGCCGATCGACATCAGCCCTACTATCCTAGAAAGCAGCGCTTGTCAACTGTTAGCAGATTATCCATCGCTCCAAATTCACGGACTTGTCAGCACTTACGAATTAGCCTTAGCTAAAATTGCCCCGTCGCCATTGCCAACCCGAATGATTTGCTTTCTAGGCAGCACCCTCGGCAATCTAAACCATCAAGAATGCGATGTATTCTTCTCGCAAGTTGTCGGTGCATTGCAGCCGGGAGAGTATTTTTTGCTGGGAATTGACTTAGACAAATCTAAGGATATTTTAGAGCCGGCCTACGATGACAGTCAAGGAGTGACCGCAGCATTTAACTTGAATATGCTGCGACATTTAAATCGGAAGTATCAGGGAAATTTTGATTTAGCGCAGTTCGAGCATTGGGCTTTTTACAATCAAGAACAATGTCAAATTGAAATGCACTTGAAAAGTAAGAAAGCGCAAACAGTGAACTTGCGCGCGCTCGATTTAACGGTTGAATTTGCCGCCGGAGAAACTATCCGCAGCGAAATTTCGCGCAAGTTTAATCTCAATACTGTCAAGGCAGATCTTTCGCAGCGCGGTTTAAAGCCGGTGCAAGTTTGGACAGACCCAAATCAGTGGTTTGGCTTGATGCTTTGTCAGTTGACAGTTGACAGTTGACAGTTGGCAGTTGGCAGTTGGCAGTTGACAGTTGACTGTTTTGATAGTTGTTATTTGTTATTTGTTATTTGTTATTTTTGAATATCTCCAAATAATCAGTAACTAATGACTAATGACTACTAATATCATGTCCGGTCGATTACCATAACAAAAAACGGTTCGTAGTGCGGACTTCAGTCCGCAATATGCTACGGACTGAAGTCCGCACTACGAACGGATATTATCGCGCTCGATCGGACATAATATAACTACTGACTAATGACTAATAACTAATGACTAATAACTAATTAACAAATCGGCCGCTGTCCGGGTTTTACGGCGTGAATGTACTCGCTGCCGGATGTCGGCCATCCCCGCTTGTAATAGGCTTCCTCGGGCTTCCCCCAGCCCAACTGCAACAAAATTTCGAGAAAATCCAACTTTTCCCACTTCGAGAGACTCGCCCATTCTGTACGCTGGGCTAGAGCTTCTACGTCGATCGGCTCGATCGATCGAAAATCCTTCCCACTATTAATACTCAAATACAAATCCATGCCCGCAGTTACCCGCTCCCAGAATTCCAAAATCGCAGTCTTAGCAGCCTTCAGCGTCATCAAATCAACTGGTAGAGCGATTAATTCGTCATCCACTGCCGGGTAGCGTAGAGTATTGCCTTTAACCGTCATTTCCCGCCAGACAATCCCAGAAACTTGATGTTCCCGCTGGTATTCGTGCACGGCTGCCTTAAAATTTTGATAAGCAGTGAACTTTTGAACGCCCTCAGATTTGAGAAAGCGATCGATCACGGGGTTTCCTGTAGCAGGAGTTTCAGTCAAATTGAGGCGCCGCCCGTGCAAGCAGGCTTGGCGCTCTTGAGCGAGGATTTTAATGAGTTCCGCCGTGCTGTAGATCTTGGGCATCTTTAATTCAGGCAAAATCTATTGATTTGCGGGTCTGGCTGGTTCGATCTGCTAATTTTCAGTAAAGATTATTTGTTTTTTTGAGCAATATCACTTTTGCAGTTATTGTAACTTTTCTGTGTAGTTAATTCTAGTTTGATAGTTTACACGAGTTGGGCCCATAAATCCCGAAAGCTTTTTGAAAAAAGCAGTTAATCGCGATACAGAATTGCGATTTAAGCTGTCCGCTGCGCGGCGGGCGTACCTCGTGGAATTTTTCGCGAACAACAAAGCCCCCTCACTCGAAGGAGGGGGCTAAACTGAGTTAAAGATTTGGCAGTTGTATTTAGCGAGTCCAACAACCCGAAAAAAAAGCAGCATTCGCGCTTGCTGTCAACTACCAAAACTCAAATTTTTAGTTTCCAAGCTTAGTAGCGTCGTGAAGAGCGATTGTTGTCGCCCCAGCCGCCGCCGCCACCCGAGGAGCGTTTGTTGTTGTTTTCCCGAGGTTTGGCTTTGTTGACTTTCAAGTCACGGCCCATCCACTCAGCACCGTCGAGGGCTGCAATGGCTGCTGCTTCTTCTGCTTCGCTGGCCATTTCGACAAAAGCAAAACCCCGCATTCTGCCTGTTTCCCGATCCACTGGCACTTGGACGCGGCTTACAGTACCGTACTCGGCAAATACTTCGTTGAGGTCGTCTGATGTGACCTCATAAGAAAGATTACCCACGTAAATCGACATAAAATCTCCAGAATCTAATTAGGGTGCAGAGACTTAGATTCGGAGAGACGCTTGTAAATAAACACCAACAAACTACGCAACCGAATTTAATTCTTGAAAAACTACTATAACATGAAGCCAGCAGAATCAGCAATTGCCTGTCTTAATTTTCAATTTAGGGTGCCGTCGGGCAATCTCCCACGGAAAGTATTCTTGATAACTGACATATTGCACTGTTAGCCTCATCACCTTGGTTTTTTGCTGTGCGATCGAGCTGAGGGCTGATTTTTTTGATTGCTGTTAGCAGGTGGATGTTGACAGTTGACAGTTGACAGTTGACAGTTGACAGTTGATTAGACTTCTTGCCTCAGTCCTTTTAATCAAATTTTGGGAAGCTGCTCAAAGCAATCTCACAATTAAAAAAAATTGTGGGATGTTGCTCTCAGCAGCGTCCAGTTGACAGTTGACAGTTGACAGTTGACAGTTGACAGTTGATTAGACTTCTTGCCTCAGTCCTTTTAATCAAATTTTGGGAAGCTGCTCAAAGCAATCTCACAATTTAAAGAAAATTGTGGGATGTTGCTCTCAGAAGCATCATAAGTATTTTGAAAAGAAGTCTATTTCATGTGTTAGATGAATTTCTAATCTCCGATCTCCAGTCTCGGATCGCATCGGATTTAGCGCCCTGTAATGGCGACCCAAAAATAATTCTCAAAAGAGTTCTTAGGAATATCTACGCGAATTTTTCTGCCCCAAGTATAAACATCAAAACTAACGCGAGATCGATCGCCCTTTCGGGCACTTCCCTCATCAATTGCGACATTTCCCAACAGCGCCACCCAGTGACTCGGATAAGGAATCAGCGGCGGTTTGTTTTGCAGCATTCCCTCAGCAGTAATCAAAGCAAAAGCAAATCCCCCAGCTTTTATCGCCTCGTCGGCGGCCCGCAGCGCTGGAATATCGCCGCTGAAATAAGCGTAGTGAGATTTTACATCCGGGCTTCCCAAAATTTCTCGCGCCCACCCAGCCATTTCCCAAGATTTGGTCATCCCGCTGATGTTGCGGACAATTTCTGGGGCGTTGGCTTCGATGGGAAATATCAAATTTTCTGATTCGCGCAACGCCGATAAAACCATCCAGTCTGCTTGGGGCATCCGCAAATTGCCTTTGCTTTGCCGCAGCGTCATTGAGGGAGAAATCGATCGCATGGATTGAGTGCGAAAACTGCCGGTTTCCCAAAGACGGCGGCAGATTTCGACGTAGCGGAGGGGGCTGCGCGTCAAGAGTGTAAAGGTGACGGCTGCGGGGCCGCAAAAAGGCTGTCCGCCTTGATTTATTTGAAACGGATCGTGGATGCGCGATCGCATTTCGGCGATAATTTGACTTTTGTTGAGAGCCGGCCAAAAGCTGAGCAGGTTCGAGCGTTCAAATTCGGAAATTGCCTCATCTGCTTGCTGTAGCGAATTTTGGTTTGACAGTTGGGAAGTGGAACTCGCAATTGCGATCGAGTTGTCTGATTGTGTCATTTTTAGGATAAGTCGGAGCTGTTAATATTTGCCTATATTTGATTGCTTGTGCGATCGCGATCGATCGGGATCGATCAATATTATTTTAGGGTTTAATTAGATTTTTTTGTAGACCGCAGATAATCCACAGGAAGAGAAGAAGAAGAGATATATAGCCTTTCTCAAAAAGGTGAGGTATGACTTACAGGTTATATAACCACCCAGACAAAGAGGGCCCAAGCCCAACAACGTACCTCATATGAGAGCTTGATCCGCTATAGCCTTTGTCAGAAAGATAGGGCATTGGGCATTGGGCATTGGGCATAGGCCATATCTCATTTTTTCGAGAACCCCTATATCTCGGTAAGTTTTTCCTTATATCATTTCCAATTTCATCGGAATTACTGTAGTGCGAGCGTCTCGCTCGCGATTCAGGCGGTTCGCTATGGACGCTCGCACGCTCAACGATTCAAATATATAATTCCGATGCTAACGGAAACGTTACTATTCCTTCTTCCTTACTAGCTTTGGTCAACTGTCAACTGTCAACTGTCAACTGTCAACTGTCAACTGTCAACCGTCAACTGTCAACTGTCAACTATCAACTGTCTTACCATTTTCCTGACATTGCATCTTTGAGTCTCAATTCTTCTCGACTGACTAGAGCTTCGTAGTAATCTGGTTTGATTTCTAGGGCGACTCCGTAAGAACTAATTGCATCTTGAGTCCGCTGCAATTTTTGCAAAACGTCGCCGCGCTGCGCCCAAGCTTCCCAGTTGTGGGGCTTGAGTTGAATCACTCGATCGAAAGCGACAAGTGATTCGGAATAGCGCTGCATTTTCCCCAGCACCAGGCCTCGCTGCACCCAGCCTTGATAGCTGTCGGGCCAGATAGTAATTGCTCGATCGTATGATGCTAGACTTTGTTCGTATTGTTCCAAATTTGACAGGGCGTTGCCACGTTTCAACCAAGCTTCAAAATTGTCTGGCACGTTTTGAATGACGCGGTTGTAAGCTGCGACGGCTTCTTCGTAACGCTGCAATTTTTCCAGGGCTGCGCCTTGCTGCAATCCTACTTTTGATGTAACGTCTGTTTCAGAACTTAGAGAGATTACTTTATCAAAACAGGCGATCGCTTCTTCGTATTGCTCTAATTTTTCTAGGGCTTCGCCTCGCAAATTCCAAGCTTCTAGAAAATTTCCTTCAATTTGGAGGGCATTGCTGTAAGCGATAATCGCATCTTTGTAGCGTTCCAATTCTGCTAGGGCCATACCTCTGCCCAGCCAAGCTTCGGGGAAATTCGGATTAATTTGAATCGCTCGATCGAAAGCATCGATCGCACTTTCATAATCTCTTGATTCTGACAGTGTTTGCCCCCGCCCGATCCATGCTTCGGGATAAGCGGGATTCATTTGAATTGCCCGATCGAAACAAGCAATTGCCCCATCGCGCCACTGGTGTTTCAGGGCCATTCCTTTGTACAGCCAAGCTTCGGAGTCGTTGGGTTGGAGTAGCAAGACGCGATCGTAAGCTGTGACTGCTTCTCCATATTTGTGCAATTTTGCCGAAGCAATGCCCCGATTGAACCAAGCCAAAGTGTTTTGTGGTTGCAGTTGAATGGCGCGATCGTAAGAAGTTACAGCTTCAGCGTAGCGTTCCGCCTTCATCAAAGCCAAACCTCGGTTCAGCCAAGCTTCCCAATTAGTCGGGACGAGTTTGAGAGCGCGCTCGTAGGCCGCTACAGCCTCAGCGTAGCGCGAGGCTTGCAGCAACACGCTGCCTTGCCTGCACCACATCGCGGGCAAATTTGGATGAAGTTGGGTTGCTTTTTTGTAACAGGTTGCTGCTTTGTCCCACTCCTGCATTTCTTCTAAAACTCTGCCCTGCTGATACCAAGCTTCGTGCTTTTCTGGATTGATTTCAATTGCTTTGTCAAAAGTCGCGATCGCCTCGGAGTAATTTTGCAAACTGAACAATGCTGTCCCGCGCAGCATCCAGGCCCAATATTCCTCGGGATTAATGGCGATCGCTCGATCGCAACAGGCTACGGATTCTGCCCAAGAGGACAGTTGCTTGTAAGCTTTGCCCAGATTCAGCCACGCGCGGGCCCAATCCGGCTTAATTTGCACCGCTTTTCCGTAGCAAATGATTGCCGCTTCGTACCTTCCCGATGCGTAGTGTCTGTTGCCCCGATCGTAATCTGGAAATGCTGCAAAAATTCTTAAAATCGGGGGCAGCAGAGCTGGTTGGGGGTTTGAGGAGTTTTCCGTGGTAGAAGTCGAAAGGTCTGGCATACGCCTTGCACGTAAAAAAGTTAGTGGGATAACAAGCTGGCGGTCTTATATATTAACTTATGATTTTGTTAAATCGCTGCTGTTTTGAGACCAACTTAGCATATCAGGTCTACTAGCACTCACGATCTTTACTTAGCCATAACTCAGTGGCTGTATTTGTATAAAATTATGCACTCTTCTCACTTTCCGTACAGAGCTGTACAATACCGTCAGTCGATTTTCGATTTTCACTGTTCGATTTTCGATTGACTCCACAGATGAATCTGGGAGCTTGAACCAGAGTCTAAAATTTTGATCTCTCCACTACGAATGTCTGAAACTTGTATCCGTTTTTGGGCTGGGTTTACCTTCCCATCATCTCCAAAAGTGCTTCTATAGAACCTATTTTATATTTTTTATTCAACAATAAGTCGGACAAACAAGCCGTCTCATATAGCAATCCTAAATCATTTGCATAATTATTTTAGGGGCTCTTTGCCTCGTGGTTGCCCGATAGGTATGGGGTAGGCACGGGGGCACTACCTACAAATTTATCTGAATCATTTAGGATTGCGATATAACTCAATAGCCACAACATGAGAAATCATGTAGCGACGAAGCAAAAAAGCTGAAATCCTTCTTGCATAAAGCTTGTGGCAACGGCAATAGATGTCAAATGGGTTCTATAAACGGTGTTAATTTTCCCAGAATCCTTCAAATCTCTGCGCTGCGATATCTGAGTTAATAGAGTCTGTCATTAAAAAGGTAGTGTGTTAACTTTTATTGCGATGGCTATACATCGTTTAATTAAGAGGTATGTTGTTCTTTATATCGAGTTGCTCGGGATGGCAATAAATAGTAGTTGCTAAATATTAGGCAATAAAAACCAATCAATTCATTTCATTGCGACACTTTTTTTTCCAAAAATTTAAAAGGAGTTGGTTTGGCAAAAATCAAAATCAATTGGTGTCAGACGTTGATTTGGACAAGTTAAGTTGAGGGAAGAGTTTCATGATGCAACTCAATTTAAGTCGATCGCACAAGACGATCGCCCTAATATTCATTGCCTCCTTACTGATCAACGTGTTCGCGATCGAAAGCACGTACTCTCAGCAAAGCTGCCCAAAAGTGCAAACTTCAATTCAGATTATCGACGAAACGGGCGGGAGGTGGATTTCTGACACGTCCCTGTACGATTCACCTTTCAAGAACTATGTAACTACCATTTCCAAACACGTCAGGGCCAAGATTGACGGAATGGCTCAGTGCCACGGGGATTTGAAAAGTTCTCCAGAAGTCAAGCTTTTTTTCGTTTACCGTCGGCTGGTCACATCCACGCCAATCGTAGCACCGTTCAACTTAGAGCGTACACAATCTAATGGTACCGGGTATTTGGATAGTCCTTGGGTAAAACTCACGTTGGGCCGTTCGCCCAGGCTGGTTGTGCGTGCCGTGTTCCTATGGAACGAACAACAGTTTCTGCTCGACCAATCACTGATGTCGGGCATACGTGCCTCGCCCACCAATCCTCTGGTTCCGATCGATCAGGCGATCTTCGAGAAATTTGTAGAAGATTACACGGACTCTGTGGTGGATGTAAGGTCTCCAGAAGCCAAATCTGCCGGCCAAGCCAGTATTTCAAAGCGCTTGCCACCAGAAATATTTTGGCTGTTTCGTAATGCGCGGCAAAGCAGCTTGTCTGCGTTCCAGGTGGAAGTAACCTCCGCTCTTAACTCCATCCTTACGCAGGCAGCGATCGGATATACCGATCTTACCAAGGCTCTCGTTGACCAATTTTTTACATCAGCACAAACAGAGATCCGCTACGAAAGCGTTCTCGATCTCAAAGACATATTCACCCTCGATCGATACCGGGTTAACCGACTTCACTAAGGAAAAAAATCATGGTTTGGACTTTTTCTCAAAAGACGACGTTAACTGGTTTTATTCCTGCCGAAGAAGCAGCGATCCTTAAATTAGTTCATTGCAACACTTCTTTTTCTCAAATAGCTAAGTTAAGACGTGTTAGACGTTGATTTGGACAAGAAAGTTGAGGGAAGAGTTTCATGATGCCACTCAATTTAAGAATTCGATCTCACAAGATCGCCATAATACTTATGGCCTCCTTACTAATCAACGTACTTGCTATCAAAAGCACGTACTCTCAGCAGAACTGCCAAAATGTGCAAACTTCAATTCAGAGTATCGACGAAACGGGCGGGAGGCAGTTTTCTGGCACGTCCGTTGACAGTTTGCCGGATTCACCTTTCAAGAACTATGCAACTACAATTTCCCAACACGTCAGGGCCAAG
Source organism: Microcoleus sp. bin48.metabat.b7b8b9.023 (assembly GCF_013299185.1). Lineage (GTDB taxonomy): Bacteria > Cyanobacteriota > Cyanobacteriia > Cyanobacteriales > Microcoleaceae > Microcoleus. The sequence goes on from NZ_JAAFKG010000028.1 coordinate 76,970, forward strand.
ATTGACGGAATGGCTCAGTGCCACGGGGATTTGAAAAGTTCTCCAGAAGTCAAGCTTTTTTTCGTTTATCGTCGGCTGGTCACATCCGTGAGTCCGCCAATTGAAGGGCCGTTCAACTTAGAGCGTACACAATCTAATGATACCAGGTATTTGGATAGTCCTTGGGTAAAACTCACGTTGGGCCGATCGCCCAGGCTCGTTGTGCGTGCCGTGTTCCTCTGGAGCGAACGACAGTTTCTGCTCGATCAAACACTGATGTCGGGCATACGTGCCTCACCCACCAATCCTATGGTTCCAATTGATGAGCCCATGTTCGAGCAATTTGTAAAAGATTATACGGACTCTGTGCTGGTTGTACCGTCTCAAGCCCGGCCTGCTGCCCAAGCCAGTATTTCAAAGCGCTTGCCACCAGAAATCCTTTGGCTGTTTCGCCATGCGTTTCAAAGCACACGCATTCCTTTCTCTAGGCATGCGAAATCCGCTCTTGTATCCGTCCTTGAGCGGGGAGCAAGCGGATATACCGATCTTACCAAGACCCTCGTTGACCAATTTTTCGCGTCAGAAACGACCCAGAGCCGCTACGAAAGCGTTCTCGATCTCAAAGACATATTCACCCTCGATCGATACCGGGTTAACAACCTTCTTCGTTAAGGAAAAAAATTATGGCTTGGACTTTTTCTTAAAAGACGACGTTAATTTGTGTCAGACGTTGATTTGGACAAGAAAGTTGAGGGAAGGGTTTCATTATGCCACTCAATTTAAGAATTCGATCGCACAAAACGATCGCCCTAATATTCATTGCCTCCTTACTGATCAACGTACTCGCGATGAAAAGCACGTACTCTCAGCAGAGCTGCCCAAAAGTGCAAACTTCAATTCAGATTATCGACGAAACGGGCGGGAGGCAGATTTCTGGCACCTCCGTTGACACTTTGCAGGATTCACCTTTCAAGAACTATGTCACTACCATTTCCAAACACGTCTCTGCCAAGATTGACGAAATATCGCAGTGCCACGGAGATTTGAAAAGTTCTCCAGAAGTCAAGCTTTTTTTCGTTTACCGTCCGCTGGTCAAATCCACAACTGCGCCAATCGTAGCACCGTTCGACTTAGAGCGTACACAATCCAATGATGCCAGGTATTTGGATAGTCCTTGGGTAAAACTCACGTTCAGCCGTTCGCCCAGGCTCGTTGTGCGTGCGGTGTTCCTGTGGAACGAACGACAGTTTCTGTTCGATCAAGCACTGATGTCGGGCATACGTGCCTCGCCCACCAATCCTCTGCTTCCGATTGATAACGGCATCTTCAGGCAATTTATACAAGATTACAAGGACTCTGTGCTGCTTGCACCGTCTCCAGAAGCCCTGCCTGCCGCCGAAGCCAGTATTTCAAAGCGTTTGCCACCAGATATTCTTTGGCTGTTTCGCTATGCGTCGGGGCAACGCGGTCCTTTCTACACGTGGCTGGACCTCGCTCTGAAATCCGCCGTTACGCGGGGAGCGATCGAATATACCGATCTTACCAAGACCCTCGTTGACCAATTTTTCGCGTCAGAAACGACTGAGATCCGCTACGAAAGCGTGCTCGATCTCAAAGACATATTCACTCTCGATCGATACCGGATTAACGACCTTCATTAAGGAAAAAAATTATGGCTTGGACATTTCGTGAAAAGACAAACTTCACGGGTTTTATTGCCGCCGACGAGCAACAGATCCTGGACACTATGCAGACAGCATACGACCGTTCGCCCACAGCTAAGACTATGTTCGACACTTGGATTAATGGCGGGAACATAATAAACATACAATTCCAGCCGGGCCAGTTTAAGGCTTTAACTACTAGGAGTGGTCCTCCTATTGGCATACTGCAAATTGATTTGGCAGAGTTGAGCAATGCAAGTTACATCACTCCGACTGGCAAAGCCGTAAAAGATACGTTACTCACGAGTTTAGTGCACGAGCTTGGTCATGCGCTGACCCCAAAAAAAGATAATCTGACGCCCACAGATTACAAAGGAGATAATGTTAGGTTTGTAAATCAGATTTACAAGGAGCTTGGTCTTCCCGAACAGCTTTCTTACATTGGATACGATCGTTACGGAACCCTTCATAAACTCAATTATGAGTATACAAACGGCGCGGCGATCGATGCTGCCAACAGTGATGACAACAACTGGAATTCGGCCGCACTCGGTGCATCGAACGACCTGCTGATCGGAGGGACATCCCCCAACACTCTTGAGTCTGGTGACGGCAATGACTTTTTGTTCGGCGGTGGTGGTGATGATACGTTGAACGGAGACGCTGGTACAGACACCGGAGTTTATTTTGGGACGAAAGCTGACTACGACATCAAGAAAAATTCAGACGGTTCTTGGTCAGTTCGCCATGCACGGGGTGCAAAGGATGCTGGTTCAGATACGCTGAAAAACGTCGAATTCGTGCAGTTTGACGGCGGTCAGACATACAAACTTGCACAAAGTGGTCTTACCTTCCAAACCGATTTCGCTCTTGTGATTGACACTACAGGCAGCATGGGTTCATCGATAGGAAGAGTGAAAGCGCAGGCATCCTCACTTATTGATGCAGTATTTGCTGGCGGCGAAAAGGATGGTCGTATTGGGATAGTCGGCTATAAGGACACTGCGAATGGGGAACCGTCATCGGTTATTCTCCCATTTACAGATCAAGATGACTTTGCAGCCAGAAAATCCGCCGCACTTGCAGCAATAAATAGCATTACTGTAGGCGGTGGCGGCGACCTGCCCGAGACAGCCTTTGACGGGCTTCGTGTTGCGCTAGACGGGTCTATGGGGAAATGGAGGTTTGGCGCAGGCGTGCTTCGGATCGCTCTATTTACAGACGCCGCAGCGAAAGACGGCGCCCTAGCCGGCCAAATAAACGCCCTTGCTAGCAGCATTGGAGCCACGATAGGAGCGCGTTCCTCCGTAGCGGGAGCGGGCGGCTCAGTCGATACCTTTAACCTGACATTGGGAAATGATAGTTCGAGCAGTACGCAACAACGAAGTAACCCAGGAGACCCCAACGCTAATCCCCCTTTCCCATTTGTGCCATCCAACAACCCCATCACTCCTGACCCGACGACTGCACAAGTCCAGATATTTACAATATTTACTGGCCCTAATGGTGTTGATACGTCTGCCCTTGAAGGCATAGCAAACACCACCGGAGGCGAGTTCCTTAAGGCCTCGACGGATCAGGACTTGGTGAACATCTTGCTCAACATCATCAATTTACCGCCTGGGTCTGTGAATACTCCTCCCACAGCGGTAAATGATAAGGTCACAACGAACCAGAACCTCGCTGTTAGTATAAATGTCTTGGCTAACGACAGCGACCCTAATAAAGATGTCATAACCATAAAGGCATTTGACAGCGTTTCTACGAAAGGAGGTAGCATTGCTCTTGATAATCGCGGTACGCCTAATAACTTTACTGACGATCGATTAGTTTACACTCCTTTAACGACCTTTAGTGGCAGTGACAGTTTCACTTATACGATTAGCGATGGAACTGGTACAGCTACGGCTTCAGTTTTTGTTGAAGTGGGCGTTGACCTGGACGGCAGTAACGGGACAGATGGACTAACAGGAACACCAGGAGACGATCGCCTTAATGCAGGGAATGGGAAAAGAACGCTTATTAACAGGAATGCAGTGTTATTAGGAGATGGTAACGACTCTATCAGCGCCGATGTAGACTCTCCCAACCGTGCGATTGAGAACTTCAACTTTATTGGAACTGGTGATGGTAACGACACAATCACTAGCACTGGCATCCTTTACAACGAGGGTATCATTAATACTGGCAGTGGTGATGACTATATCTTTGTTGATGGTTGCACTTGTACCGGATATGGCATTTATAACAACGGCGGTAACATTAATACTGGTGATGGTAACGACTCCATCATTGCTAATAAAGGCTTTAAGTCAGCCGCCAATAGCAGTGGAAGTGTGTTTTTAGGAGAGGGAGAAGACTATATCAAGGGTTTTGGGAGTGGTGATTTTTACGGCGGAAACGGTAATGACACACTAGAATTAACGCCAGGAAGTTATACCGTTGGGATATGGGGCACATCGAGGACTTTCACCCAAGGTGACCAACTCATGATAACTTCCGAGTTTGAAAAACTCATAGCTGGTGGCACAACGTATGACTTCAGCAGTTTGACTGCTGGTCAGACAATTACTATCCTCTAGCAGTCTATTTGGAAGTAGGGACAGCTAGCTATGAAAAAAGTTTTGCTGTCCTGAAAGAGCCTTGATTTTTAACTGATACAGCATATTCCATATATAGCCTTTCTCAGAAAGATGAGGTATAGCTGACAGCTTGTATAACCGCTTAGACGTATAGGGCTGAAGCCCAACAACGTACCTCATCTTTCTGATAAGCGCTATATATTTGGTACACACAATCCGATCTCCCGTGTAAGGTGCGTCGCCACCCGTACATCAGCAAGTTATATCCAATATCTAGCAGCGACGCACCCTACAGACCTTAGCATACCAAGTCTGCTGCTACTAATTATATTTACTTAAGTGTGTATTTATACAATTATGCAGCGATCCTACTTGGTAGATACCGCTGTACAATACGGTCAAGACACAAACCAATATGTCCCGATCGAGATTTTAAATCAAATTTAAGATGTTACTTTTGCACGCATTTTTAGATTTCACGGACTGCTTTACGGACTCCGATCGCGAGTCGATCGACTCTAGCCCCAGTTATTGGTACGAAGGGCATTGCCCTCAAAGTGCGGATCTGCTGAGATTGCCGCGTACTCGAATGTCTGAAGAGATCGCCAGGGGTTTGATGGAGTACCTTGCTGCTGACGATTCCTACAATCGCGAGGGGAAGATGTACGGCATCTTGCTGGTGGAAATGCCTTCGGGGGAACAGCGAATTCTCAAAGCATTTTCTGGGTTGTTGAACGGTTGCTGCGTTGTTGACGGCTGGGTGCCGCCGATTCCGGGGCGATCGCGAGTTGCTTTGACAGAAGCCCGCACGCTGGCCCAATTGGAGGCGATGAAACAGGAACTGATTGCACTGAATCAACTCCCGCAGCGACAGGAATATGCAGCCTTATTGAGCGAATTTGAATTGCAATTGCAAGTTTTGAATGCGCGGCACCGCAATTGCAAGCAGCAGCGAGACGAACAACGTCAATTACTGTGTCAAACTCTCGCAGGAGACACACTCTTAATAGCCCTGGAAAAACTAAATCAAGAAAGCCGTTTGGAGGGAATTGAATGCAGGCAATTAAAACGGCAGCGGGATGCAATATTGCAGCCTATAAAAAAGATCGTTGAAGCTGCCGATGAGCGGATGCGGGTGCTGAAACAAGCGCGAAAAGAACTTTCCCGCCAACTTCAGGCCGAGATGCACGCAGCTTACAGTCTGGTGAATTTTTTGGGTAAATCGCGATCGATCCAGGAATTGATGCCAACTAATTCTATTCCCACTGGCACCGGCGACTGCTGCGCGCCAAAATTGCTGCACTGCGCGGCTGTACACAATCTGAAACCGCTAGCAATGGCTGAGTTTTGGTGGGGGCCGCCATCGGGTGACAAAGTTCCGGGAGAGTTTTATGGTGCTTGTAGCGATCGGTGTCAGCCGTTGATGGGTTTTTTGCTGTCAGGATTGCCACAAAATCCAATTGTTTCGGGGCCGAAAGCTTACCCGGCTTTTACATCGCCAGCTAATAGTAAAAATCTGTCAAAAGCCCCATTTAAAAAAAGTGTAAATCAGTCTTTTAATGGTGGCATCGAAGCCCGCCCGACAAGTCAGACTTTTAGGGGCGGGCAAGATACCCAACCCCTACTCCCCACAAATCATCAAAACAATCATGGTGGAACGGGCATCTTGCCCGTTACCGATCGCTCTTGGGGCACGCAAGATGCCCAACCCCTACTCCCCACAAATCTCAAAAGATTTGCTGGAACGAGCATCTTGCCAGTCACCAATCCCCAGGAAATGCTGCCAATTGTTTATGAAGACAAATGGTTGATTGCCGTCAATAAACCCTCAGGTTTGCTGTCAGTTCCAGGTCGTTATTTGGAAAATCAAGATAGCGTTTTGAGTCGCTTGCAAAACTTGTTACAGGACGGGTTAGAACTGACGGCGGTGCATCGGTTAGATTTAGCAACATCTGGGATTTTGTTGCTGGCGCGGGACAAAGAAACGAGCAGTCAACTAAGCCTGCAATTTGAGAAACGGCGGGTTCACAAAGTTTATGAAGCAGTGCTTTCGGGGACTGTCAACATAGAGGCGGGGACGATCGAACTCCCGGTAAAAGAAGACCCGAAAAATTCCCTGGTTCAGCAAGTTAATTGGGAGTATGGAAAACCCAGCGTTACTCGGTTTCAGGTAATGGCGAAGGAGGGAAATTGTACTCGCGTTGAGTTTTTGCCGCTGACGGGGCGCACGCATCAATTGAGGGTTCATGCAGCGGATGTTCGAGGGCTGGGAATGCCGATTTTGGGCGATCGACTTTACGGATGTCGCGCCGCTGCGAACCGACTGCACTTGCACGCGCGGGAACTCTCCTTTGAGCATCCGCAGTTGGGTTCAAGACTCAGCTTACAGGTGGCGACGCCATTTTGATCGCGCGGGCGATCGCAAGTCCGATAGTGCGATCGCCTGCAAGTAAAATAACAAGCATAGGAATTTCAACTCGCCTCTGTTTAGGAAACCTGAAAATGCTACAGACTCCCACGAAAACCCTTACCCTAGAAGAGTTTCTGAAGCTGCCGGAAACGGAACCCCCCAGCGAATACATTAATGGACGTATCATCCAAAAACCAATGCCACAAGGAGAAGACAGCGCAATTCAGACAGAATTGCCACCTGCAATTAACTCGGTGCTAAGATCCCAGAAGATTGCCCGAGCTTTCTCAGAACTCCGTTGCACTTTTGGTGGGCGATCGATTATACCCGATGTTTCGATATTCTTGTGGAACAGGATTCCTCGCCAGGAAAATGGTGCAGTGGCTAATGTTTTCTCAATTGCTCCAGATTGGACGATAGAAATTCTTTCGCCCGACCAAAGCCAAACAAAGGTAACTAAAAATATTCTACATTGCTTGGCTTGCGGAACGCAAATGGGCTGGCTGATTGACCCATCTGAGCAATGTGTATTTGTTTATTTGCGCGATCGACCAACAGCATTTTTTGACGAACCAGATGTACTGTTACCAGTGCCAGAATTTGCCAGAGAATTCAATCTGACAGTTAAAGGTTTATTTAGTTGGCTGATTGAGTAATACTAATTTTCAAAACTTTGACAACAGTAGTCGTAGGGTGTGTCGCTTTCACAAATCCCTGGGATAAAATGGACAATCAAGCGAGTGACGCACCAGTTGTAGGGTGTGTCGCTTTCAAAAATCCCTGGGATAAAATTGACAATCAACCGAGCGACGCACCTGGATATTCAATAGTTAACAAAAAAACCAAACAACATAATTGTTGGGCGGAATAAAACGGAGGGTTGTTTACTCGAACCGCAATCGCATAGGTGCGTCGCTACCAGATTGTCGATTTTTTTAGTGATTTTTGAGAGCGACGCACCCTACTACTTGAAAATCAAGGAGTGCTATATATAGATATGCTGACAAAGATTAGCACACAAGTTCTGTTTCAGTTATCTTGAAAAGCGATTGAACTCCAATTGCTCAAATTATTCAGTAAAGGACATAGCGAGATTATGACAGCTCAAACAACATCTTCACTCCTGCTGAGCCCCTTCAAATTGGGAGATTTATCCTTAAAAAACCGGGTAGTCATGGCACCCATGACGCGGGCCAGGGCTGGTGAAACGCGGATGCCCAACGCTTGGATGGCAGAGTATTACGCTCAGCGGGCCAGTGCTGGTTTGATCCTGACAGAAGCTACGGTGATTTCTTCTCAAGCTAACGGTTGGCTGAATACGCCCGGTATTTATTCAGACGAGCAAGCCGAAGCTTGGAAACAAGTTGTAAATGCGGTGCACGGCCGCGAAACACCAATTTTCATGCAGCTTTGGCACTGCGGGCGGGCTTCTCACAGCAGTTTTCAAGAAAACAATCAATTGCCAGTTGCAGCGTCTGCTATCAAAATCAACGGAGAAGGCATTCATACCCCTGCGGGCAAACAACCCTACGAAACTCCGCGCGCTCTAGAAACAGATGAAATCTCGATCGTTGTGGAAGATTATCGCAAGGCGGCAGAAAAAGCAAAAATGGCAGGTTTTGACGGTGTAGAAATTCACGGTGCTAACGGCTATTTAATTGACACGTTCCTGCAATCCAAAACCAATCACCGCACAGATTCCTATGGCGGTTCAGTCGAAAATCGCTATCGTTTTCTCAAGGAAATTGTGGAGGCAATTCTGACAGTGTTTCCTGCCAACCGAGTTGGAGTTCGACTTTCTCCCAACGGTGTTTACAATGATATGGGTTCTCCAGATTATCGCGAAACTTTTCTGTATATCGCAAGTCAGTTAAATACCTACGGTTTAGCTTACCTTCACCTTTTTGATGGTTTAGCTTTTGGCTTTCACGAATTGGGAACGCCGATGGTGATAGGAGAGTTTCGCGATGTATTTTCCCAGCCGCTGATTGGTAACTGCGGATATACTCAAGAACTCGCCGAAAGCGCTTTGAGCAGCCACGTGGCGGATTTAATTGCTTTTGGTCGGGATTTTATCAGCAATCCAGATTTGGTAGAGCGTTTTGCTGGGGGTTGGCCTCTCAATCCGCCTGCGGTCGTCGGCGTCTGGTATTCTTTTGGGCCTGAAGGTTATATTGACTTTCCAACTTATCAGGAAGCGGCAGCTATTTCTTAGTTTAGTCGTGCGGGGCGGGGCGATACCGAGTATCGCAACCGCCTTTGTGGGTTACGAAGCAATGCCAGTAATGATATGCAAGACTTCCCTGGAGAGTTGTCCGGCTTTGGAGGCGAATTTACCAGCTCGTTTCCCGCTCTTAGAAAAGTGCTTTAATGAATAGAAATAGCAATCATTTTTAGCCGGAGTTCTACGCACGATTCATGATAGATGAAGTTGTTGATTTCACCCAAACTGTCGATTTAACCAACTGCGATCGCGAACCGATTCAAATTCCAGGGCTGATTCAGCCCCACGGGGTGCTGTTGGTTTTGCAGGAACCTGACTTGAAGATTGTCCAGGTCAGCAATAACACGTTGGCTTTGCTAGGTAAACAGCCTCAAGATCTGTTGGGCAAACCGCTATTAAACTTACTGGCTCCCCAGCAGATTAATGCAATTCGGCAGTGCTTAAGCGAAGACTTTGAGTATGTAAATCCGTTAGATATTTCTCTGAAAGCTAAAACAAAATTACTTCTGTTTGATGGCATTGTTCATCGCTGCAATACCATAATCTTTTTAGAATTGGAACCCAAAAAGAAAAGACAAAAAACAGACTTTTTCAATTTTTACCAGCGATTAAAAGGAACGATTACTAAAATTCAAAAGGCTCCAACCTTGCTGGAGATGTGCGAGGTTGTAGTTAAAGAAGTGCGAAAAATCACTGGATTCGATCGCGTTATGGTATATCAATTTGATGCCGCAGGAGCGGGACGGGTGATTGCAGAAGATCGGGTAGAAACGCTAACGCCTTATCTGGGCTTGCACTATCCGCCCAGCGACATTCCCCAGCAAGCGAGAGAGCTTTATACCCTCAACTGGTTGCGATTAATTCCCGACTCCTCCTATGAGCCTGTGGCGTTAGTGCCACCGGACAATCCGTTAGACTCGCGCCCGACGGATTTGAGTTTATCGGTGCTGCGGAGCGTGTCTCCCGTACACTTAGAATACCTCAAAAATATGGGTGTATCAGCCTCCATGTCTATTTCACTGATCCAAGACCAAAAATTATGGGGGCTGATTGCTTGCCATCATTCGACGCCGAACTACGTCCCCTATAGCGTGCGAACCATGTGCGAGTTTGTGGGGCAGGTAATGTCGATCGAACTGGCAAACAAAAAAGATCGTGAAGACTTAGACTACAAAATGACACTGAAGTCGCTGCAAAGCAAGTTTGTAGAATCGTTAGCTCAGTCAAAAAGCTTCTGGGATGGATTAGTTCAACTCAACTCGAACCTGCTAGAGCTAGTGGGTGCGACGGGAGTGGCGGTTTGCGCGGGAGAACAAGTTATTTGTATTGGTGAAACGCCCGCAGAAGCTGAAATTCCTGCCCTGCGGGAATGGATTAAAAGCCAAATTCAACACAACCTGTTTCAAACCCGATCGCTATCTGAAATTTATCCAACCGCAGAGTCATTTAAGAGCGTTGCGAGTGGACTGTTAGCATTAGAAATTTCCAAAGTCAACCAAAATTATATACTCTGGTTCCGTCCAGAAGTGATTCAAACAGTCAACTGGGGCGGCAACCCGAACAAACCTGTCGAAGTCACAATCGATCGCGAGATGCGGTTGTCTCCTCGCAAATCCTTTGAACTCTGGCAACAAACGGTGCAGGGCTGCTCGTTACCCTGGAAGTCCTGCGAGATCGAAGTCGCCACCGAACTGTGCAGCCTGATCGTCGGGATTATCCTCAGTCAGGCAGATGAAATGGCAAAGATCAATCTAGAATTGGAACGCAGTAACACTGAATTAGATGCCTTCGCCTACGTCGCATCCCACGATCTCAAAGAACCGCTGCGCGGCATTCATAACTATTCCAATTTCTTGATAGAAGATTACGGGGATGTGTTGGATTCTGACGGCATCGCTAAATTGCAAACGCTGGTGCGCCTAACCCAACGCATGGAGGATCTGATTAACTCTCTGCTACACTATTCTCGGCTGGGACGCACCGAACTTTCGCGCCAACCGACAAATCTCAACGATTTAGTGCGACAGTCGATCGACATTTTAAAGATCGGCGGGCCTCCGCAAGCGATCGAGTTTCGGACTCAATCGTTGCCGACAGTTGCCTGCGATCGCACTCTAGTTAGCGAGTTATTCCTCAACCTGATGAGTAACGCGATTAAATATAATAATAAAACCGAGAAATGGGTGGAAATTGGTTCGATCGAATCAGAACCCGGGAGCAGTAACGACCCAAGTTTATATACGTTTTATGTGCGAGATAACGGCATTGGCATCGCCCAAAAGCATTTGGAGCGAGTTTTTCAGATATTCAAGCGACTCCACGCACAAGACGAATATGGTGGCGGTACAGGAGCAGGTTTGACGATCGTCCAAAAAATTGTCGATCGACACGGGGGAAAAATTTGGGTAGAATCGACGCCCGGTGAGGGCAGCACGTTTTACTTCACATTGTCAGCGGCGGTCAAACCATGACCGGATATTCAGCGATGCGTGCTATGCAACTCCCTCCCTTGCTGATCGTTGAAGACAGCAACGAAGACTTTGAAGCACTCCAACGTTATTTAAACCAATCTTTTTCGGATATCCCCGTCTATCGCTGCACTGATGGCGATCGGGTTCTGGCGTTTCTCTACCGCACGGATCCCTACGCCAATCCTAACACTGCTCCGCGTCCGGGACTGATTCTGCTAGACCTCAACTTACCGGGAACGGATGGGCGAGAGGTACTATATAAAATAAAACAGGATCGGAATTTGAAACAGATTCCGGTGGTTGTTTTCACCACCTCTAACAATCCCAAAGACATCGCAGCCTGCTACGAACAAGGGGCGAACAGCTATATCATCAAACCTATGGACTTCAAATTATTGAAGCAAACTATTCAGACGTTGTTGAGCTACTGGTTTGAAATCACGATGCTCCCTGTTCAGTCTCCCGAGGAAGACCAGTTTTGACATTCTCAGGTCTAAAGACACGCTCGATTCTCTAAGACAAGCTTAGAAAGGATAGTCAAAGATCCTTCTAGACACTCAAGACAACTATCAAACGATGTTGCAATTGTGCTTACTTTTACCTTTGTTTTCAGTCTATCGCGCTTGCCAGTTGTGGTACGCTCTACAACCTGCCATTATTTACCCTTTCTTGTCATACTGCCGTTAAGTACACTTAACCGTTGTTTCGCGGGGGTCGGGATTTCTCCGTACTAGGATGTTTCAACACGTAGATAGTTCTTTTCTTACTCACAAATCTAGTATACAATAAATTGTTTCTACCACGCAATAAGAAAGAAAAAGACGGGGACTGAAGTCCCCCGACTCACTTCCCACGAGCGGGCTAAAGCCACGCTCGTTTCCCGCTTCCGGTATAAATTTTTATGAGTAAAGTTGAGCGCACTGTTTTGATTGTGGAGGATAACCCGGAAGACACTGAAATGTACCGGCGGTATTTGCTGCGCGATCGCGAGTATAACTATACGATCGTGGCTGCAAAGTCTGGACAGCAAGGGCTGGCTCTGTGGCAGCAGCACCAGCCAGATGTGGTGTTGCTCGACTACCGACTGCCAGATTTGGATGGGCTAGAATTTCTGGCAGCCTGGGAAACCGAAGCACAGCAACCAAATTTACCCGTGATTATGGTGACGGGGCAGGGGAATGAGGCAATCGCAGTCCAGGCAATCAAAGCAGGCGCCCAAGACTATCTCGTGAAAGGGCAAATCACCCCAGAGAGTTTGCAATTGGCCGTGCACAGGACGATCGCAGCCGTGGAGTTACGCCAGCAACTGCAACAGCGGATCGATCGAGAGCGGGCGATCGCGCGGATAGCACAGAAAGTGCATGGAACGCTCAACCTAGAAGAAATTTTATACATCACTGTCGAAGAAGTGCGACAGTTCCTGCATACCGATCGCGCGATCGTGTTTCGGTTAGAACCAGACGGTATAGGAACTGTGATGGCAGAATCCGTTGGGGATCGATGGATATCGATTCTGTCAGCCCAGATCTACGATCCTTGTTTTGTCGAGAGCTATGTCGATCGCTACCGTCTGGGAATGGTGAGTACAAAAGCAGATATTCACGACGGCAGCATTTCCCCGTGCCACGTGGAACTCTTGAGTCAGTACCAAGTTAAGGCGAATCTAGTGGTTCCCATTTTGCACGAAGACCAGTTTTGGGGAGTGCTGATTGCTCATCACTGCGCCTCCCCCCGCGAGTGGCAACCGTTGGAAATTGACTTGCTCCAGGAACTGTCAATTCAGGTGAGCATTGCGATCAGACAGGCGGAGCTTTACGAGCAAGCACAACGCGAAATCGCCGAACGCAAACGCACTGAGGAAGCGTTGGGAGGCAGCGAAGAAAGACTGCGGTTGGGGCTAGATGCCGCCCGCATGGGAACCTGGGACTGGAATATTCCAGACAACCATATTACCTGGTCTTCTAACATGGAAGACTTGTTTGGGTTGGCGCCTGGAGAGTTTGAGGGCTCTTACTACCAGTTTGTGGAAAGGCTGCATCCAGAAGACCGCGATCGCGTGCTAGAAGCGATCGATGCTGCGATCGCTACGGGAGCCAACTATGAGATTGAATTTCGGGTGATCTATCCCAACGGCAGAATCAGGTGGGCGCTGAGCCTGGGGAAAGTGTTTTATAATGAGCTCGGGCAAGCGATACGGATGTCGGGCGTAGATTTGGATATTACCCCTCGCAAGCACACCGAGGAAGCGCTGCGTCACAGTGAAGAGTTTAGAAAACGGGTGTTAGACAGCAGCAGCGACTGCATCAAAGTGCTGGATCTGGATGCACGGCTGTTATACATGAATGCAGGAGGGCTGTGCCTGTTGGAGATCGACGATCTCACCCCCTACCTGAACGCGGAATGGCTCTGTTTTTGGCAAGATGAAGCTCGGGAAGAGGTGGAAGCTGCGATCGCGGTGGCGAAGGCAGGAGAAGTGGCTAGATTTCAGGGCTTTTGTGCCACCGCCAAAGGCACGCCAAAATGGTGGGATGTCGTGTTAGCACCGATCCGGGATGTGGCAGGCCAAGTTGTACAAATCTTATCGACTTCGCGGGATATCACCGATCGCAAACAAGCGGAAATCGAACGCGATCGCATTCTGCAATTAAAACAAGCTGCCCTGGCGGAGTCGGAAAGAGTTAACCGGATCAAAGACGAGTTTCTGGCGGTGCTTTCTCACGAGTTGCGATCGCCCCTCAACCCGATCTTAGGCTGGACGAAGTTGCTGCAAACTGGCAGGCTGGATCAAACCAAAACTGTAGCAGCGTTAGCGACGATCGAACGGAATGCCCTGGCACAGGCTCAATTGATTGACGACTTGCTCGATATGGCTAGCGTGCTGCGGGGAAAACTGAGTTTGAACGTGACTGCCGTCAATTTGTTATCTACGATTGAATGTGCGATCGAAACAGTGCAGACTGCCGCCACCGCCAAGTCAATTGTGATTCATCCGGTGCTATCCAATATCGGGCAAGTGTCTGGGGATGGAGTTCGCCTCCAGCAAATTGTCTGGAATTTGCTTTCCAACGCTGTCAAGTTCACTCCCAAGGGTGGACGAGTAGACATTAAACTAGACGAAGCAGACAACCAAGCGCAGATTGTGGTAACAGATACTGGCAAAGGCATCAATCGAGACTTTTTGCCCTACATCTTTGAGTCTTTCCGCCAAGAAGATGCTTCTGTTACTCGCAAACACGGGGGGCTAGGGTTGGGACTGGCGATCGTTTATCAACTGGTAGAAGCCCACGGCGGAACAATCAAAGCTGACAGTTTTGGGGAAGGAAAAGGAGCCACTTTTAGAGTCACTCTGCCGCTGCTGAACGTCAAAACAGGGGAAAATCCGGACAAGTTATTAGAAGCAGAACAGGATCTCAGAGGCATCCGAGTGTTGGCAATTGATGACGAGGCAGACAGCCGGGAAGTAATCGGCGCATTCCTGGTTATGGCTGGAGCACAGGTGATGACAGTTGCATCTGCGGCTGAATTTATCGTAGCGCTAGAGTCGTTTGTGCCGGATGTTTTGGTGAGCGATATTGGAATGCCAGAAATGGATGGCTACAGCTTGATCGGATATGTGCGTTCTCTATCACCTGAGCGGGGGGGATTGATCCCGGCGATCGCACTGACTGCCTATGCTGGAGAAATCAACCACCAACAAGCTCTGGCAGCAGGCTTTCAGAGGCACATTTCCAAGCCGGTCGAGCCAAATCTATTGGTTGGGGCGATCGGGGATTTACTGAGCAAATAGCCATGGAAAAAGCCGCCTAACTTGAGCCAAAGCTTCTTCGCCTGCAATCGGTTGGACTGCACCATCCCGAACTTCGTCTCTGCGTCTTTTTGCTTCAGTAATCCAAACTGCCTGAATTGCTGAGTCGGTGTCGAATTCTAAGCTTTCTACCAATTTGTCTGCAAGAAGTGCCCTTGATTCATGAGGTAAAGATAATATTTCCTTTGTCAGTTGCTCGATCGACCGCATAGCTCCTCGCAGAATAATAAACTATAAACGTATTGTAACAAAAATTTGATGCGAGCAGATATTGATAAATTATTTCTCAAACATAGTCCATACCTGATACTTTTAACCCAGACAATTTCCGACTACTTTTCAATGCGTTCAAGTTCTTCCCTGAGGACTCGTCGCAAAATTTCCTCTAACGATTCCCGACGTTGCTGAATGTATTGGCGCAAAGCCTCATTGGCGTTGCTGAATCAAGGTATGAATGCTCCAGGAATGGGAATATCGTCAAACTTCAAGTAATGTATTAATAATTTAATAGAATGCTTGAGCATTTCCTCACATTTAGAATAACAAAGAGTCTTGCGA